>JAGZDZ010000003.1:0-100460 GCA_018368535.1 Collinsella sp.
CCGGACCCATCGAAACACATCTCCACCGTTCCTTCAACTGGGAAAACGGCGCCCCCGGACCCCAGGAGGGGCCGCGGGGGCGTTCGGCTAACTGCGGGAATGGCCTATTTGCTCAATGTGTTCGGCTGAGATCGGAAATCAACCAATAAAATCGGAGGGTATTCACTGGAATACCCTCCGGTTTTGGTGATTATCGTGCGTCTATCCGAATTTTTGACTTTGCGGCCCGTTTCCGTTCCTTTTCGGCATGTTCCTGCTGGTAAGCTGCCTCTAATATTCTGTCCACTTGTTCTGGGCCAAAGGCCCTTTTGACCCGCTCATAGTCAGCGGAGACTTGCCGCATGGCCTTGTTTTCCAACTTGACCTCCTGCAATCGATCAGACAGGCGGATGTTGCTCTCCCTCACCCGGCCATAGTCCCCTTGCAGACGCTCAAATTTCCCCCGCAGCTCCACATAGGCCAGATACAGGGAGCGCAGCACCTTGACGATTTGGGCCAGCAGGGGCTTTGCCTTTTTCTCTCGGTAGGCCCGGCCTGTTTCCAGCGTTCCCGGCTCCGGCAAAATCTCCTCCGGATTGGCGGAGAAATCCGCTGCCAACCGCTCCATATTTTTCACCGCCGGGGCAAGTTCTTTGAGCCGCCGTTCCTGGCTCTCCACCTGGTTTTCTTTCTCCGCCTTGACCGTCTCCAGAACGGCGATCTCCTTTGCCCGCTGCTCTTTCTTGTAGTCCAGCACAGACAAGTGCTTGTCGTGGGTGCCTTTGTCCTCCCACTCAATCCCGTGGCGCTCCATGACCAGGGAAAGCTGCTCCTTTTCCGAGCGCACCCACTGGCTCCACTCTGTGTCCCCTCTGGTGCCGCCCTGGAAACCCTGGGCCGCTAACGCCTGTTTCAAAGATACCCTCGTGTCCAGCCCTCGCTTGCTCCCGGTGGTGAATGGTACAAAGTCAATGTGCAGATGGGGCGTAGCCTCGTCCATGTGGAGGTGGGCAGAGAACACCCGGAGTTGGGGGTTGCGCTCTTGAAAGCCCTTCATGTACTCGTCCAAAACCGCTGCCGCAAGCTGTCCCTCCTCGCTGTCGGCGCTCATATCATCTCGATTGCCCACTTGCAGGATGATTTCATGGAACGGCTTTTCCTGCTTGCCGGAGCGGATCTTCTCATAGTAATCCTCTATCCTTCTGTCGGCCCTGGTTTGTTTAGCGTTGTACCGTTCCAGAGCCTCGTCAAAGAGTTCATGGTACACCGCCTTGATATTCTCCTGGCAGTAGGTTATATTCAAGTGGGAGCGTTCCGGGTCAGTGTTCTTGGCGTGGAATTTTCTACTGTTATGGTTCACCGATCCTTGGCCCACCATGGCGCTGATTGTCCTTTTCAAATCAATCCCTCCTCCCTTTTCCGCCGCGCAAGCGGCGAGCCTTTGTTACTTTCTGCGAAAGTAACGCAAAAGCGCTTTTGACAGCCTGACGGCCATCAAAAGCGCATTTGCGCCCTACGGGGTGGTGTGGGGGCTTTGCCCCCGGCAACTGCGGTTGCCTCCCCCAGCAGGGCCGCCCTTTGAAAAGGGCACCCTGCACCCCGCCTAAACTTTGTCACTCGCCGTTGGGCAGGGTGGAAAGGCCAGGGGCCTTTCCACCGCCCGGCAAGTGTTTTCCGTGGGCCGAAAGTCAAGGGGTACGGGTTGTATTGACTTGCGGCAATCTCCACCCGCAGGTATGCCCCCCTTGACTTTCGCCCCCGCTCCCCGTGACAGCCGTGACGACCGTGACGATGTTTTACACACCGCCTCCGCACTCCGAAAAGCTGTCACAGCTGTCACGGTCGTCACGCCTGGGGTTCCTCCAACGTGAGCTTGATACTCCGCCCGGCATGGGTTCGGGCGCTTTCATAGTGGATGTGGTACTCATAGGACAGCCGCCACGCCCGGACATTCAGCCGCATAGCCAGGGCATTGGGTTTCATATCCAGCCCCAGGGCGGCGACAAGTTCCGTGGCCGTCCCTCTCCACTCTGGCCGTTCCGCCGTTACCAGGGCGGCAACAGCCTCCAACACCGGGTCAGGCGGCTCCTGCCGCAGCTCCGTTTCCCGCCGCTCCAGCTCCCACACAAGCCGTTCCTCGTCCCGCTTGAGGTAGAGGCGCTGGTCTTGCTGATCCCGCCCAGAAATGTCCAGGGTGGCGGCGTTGTCTGCCCGCCGCTCCTTTTGGAGCAGAAAGGCCCCGTCTGCCGCACCCAATAAGCCGTTGGTGCCGGAGATCATATCAAACTTATCATCGGCCTGCTGCTTGCGGGTGTGATGTACAACCAGGAGGCAAACCCCGCTTATATCGGCAAACCGTTTCAGTTTGGTGATTACCTCATAGTCGTTGGCATAGCTGTACTTCTCTGCCCCGGCCTCCCGGATTTTTTGCAGGGTGTCGATGATAATAAGCCGGGTGTCCGTGTGTTCCCGGACAAAGCCCTTTAGCTGCTCCTCCAGGCCACCGCCGAGCTGCTTAGCTCCGATGGCAAAGAACAGGTTTCCGGTACTCTCTACTCCAAACATCCGGTACAACCGCTCCTGTAAGCGACGGTGGTTGTCCTCCAGGGCCAGATAGAGGACTGTCCCCTGGCGCACCTCATACCCCCACAGGGAAAGGCCCATACTCACATGATAGGCAAGCTGGGCCATGAGAAAGGACTTGCCCACCTTGGGAGCGCCCACAAAGAGATATGTCCCCGCATAGAGCAGACCGTCTACCACAGGAGGTCTGCCGGGGTACACCTGTTCGTAGAGGTCATTCATAGACACGGTAGGCAGATAGGCCGGGTCATTGACCCGGCTTATCTGCCGCAGGATTTCCTCCAAATCTCTTTCCGGGGGCTTGTGTTCTGTCACGCCCTCTGCTATACTTTGGTTAGGTTTTTGTGAGAGCGACTGTCCCCCGTCTGCGCCAACAGGCGGATATGGGGCAGTCGTTTTCTCTTGCAATCTATCCATCTATCAATCCTCCCTCATGCCGTCCATGATGGCGGCGATCAGCCGGATGGTGTCCAGCAACTCCCCATCCACGCCATTCCCGGCCTCGATACGCTCCAGTTCTTCCAGAACGGCGGCCAGCTCGTTCCGCAGGGCCTTATACACCCTGGGGTTGCCCTGTACCACCACATCCCGGCACAGCAGCCGTCGGGTGATGTAGTCCTGTTTGGTAAGGCCGGAGAGCCGCACAGCGGTTTCAATTTCCCTGTCCTCATCCGGGGACACCCGGAAAGCCACAGTTTTGTTTCTCCAGCGGTTGTGTCGGTCAAGATTTTTCACTGACATGATTTAGGCCCCCTTTCGCTCCATGTCCAGTTTGTCCGCCATCTCCGCCTGCCGGGTGGGGAACAGGTGGGCGTAGCGGTAGGTAATATCAATGCTTTCATGTCCCACCCGGTCAGCGATTGCCAGGGCCGTAAAGCCCATGTCAATGAGCAGCGAAATGTGGGAGTGCCTCAGGTCGTGTATTCTGATCCGCTTTACCCCGGCCTCTTTCGCACCCCTGTCCATCTCCCGGTGGAGGTAGGATTTTGTCACCGTGAAAATGCGGTCGGTGGGCTTCACCCCATACAGGGTCTTGATATAGTCTCGCATTTCTTCACAGAGGAAAGCGGGCATTTGAATGACCCGGTTGCTCTTAGGGGTCTTGGGGTCGGTAATCACATCCTTGCCCTTAATCCGCTGGTAGGACTTGGAGATGGTGACGGTCTGTTTCTCAAAGTCGAAGTCGCCAGGAGTGAGGGCCAGCAGCTCCCCCTCCCGGACGCCGCACCAGTAGAGCATTTCAAAGGCGTAATAGGAAAGGGGCTTGTCCATCATGGCCTCGGCGAATTTCAGATACTCCGCCTTTGTCCAGAACAGCATTTCCCGTCCCTTTGGCTTTCCCATATTGCCCGCCTGGGCAGCGGGATTGACCTTTAGATTGTAGTGCCGTACCGCATGGTTGAACACGGCGCTCAACTGATTGTGCAGCGTTTTTAAGTACACCGGAGAGTAGGGCTTGCCGTTCTTGTCCCGGTAACCCAGCATTTCATTCTGCCAGGCGATGACCTCCTTGGAGTGAATGTCGCACATCTTCCGCTTGCCGAAGTACGGCACCAACTTCTTGTAGAGGATATGCTCTTTCGTCCCCCAGGTGTTTTCCTTGATACGGCCTTTCATGTCCGCCACATAGACAGCCACGAAGTTTTCAAAGGTCATTTCCAGGTCGGCGGTCTGTTGTTGCAGGAATGTCCGCTCCCACTCCAGAGCCTCCCGCTTGGTGGGAAAGCCCCGTTTCATTTTCTTTACTTTCTTGCCCGTCCAGTCCTCGTAGTAAAAGGACGCATACCATGTGCCCTTTGCCTTGTCTTTGTATGCCGGCATTGTGGTTCCCTCCTTATTGTCTGTCCCGCAGCCCATAGAATTTTTCCTCGAAGTAGCGCCTGCTTACCCGTCCGGGAATGGTGAGAAAGCCTTTTTTCTTCAGCTCCTCGTTCATCTCCCGCACCAGCTTGTAGGCGTAGGGCTTGGAAATGCCCAGCTCCCTGGCGACCTCCTCTGCTCTCACAAACAGCTCCTTTTCCATGGTCAGCACCTCCTTATTTTAGTTTCGCAAATATGTTAATGTCACCATCTTCATTATACATTAACATAAGTGTTAATGTCAAGATTTTATTTCGCATTTTTGTTAAAGATTATCTTGCATCTTTCGCTTTTTTGCGCTATACTATTGGCAAAGGCGGTGGGATATTATGACAGTCGGAGACAAGATAAAGAAAATCCGCACCTTTCGAGGCATGACACAAAAGGAATTGGGGCTTGCTATCGGCTTTGAGGAAAAGGGAGCGGACAACCGGATCGCCCAGTATGAGACGAATTACCGTGTTCCGAAACGGGAACTGCTGGACAAGATGGCCGAGGCGCTGCGGGTAGACCGCCAGAACTTCTACACCATCGCCCCCGGCTCTGCCGAGGACTTCATGCGGACATTCTTCTGGCTGGACGAGGACAGCCCTGGCGCTATCCGCCTGTTCCAACTTGTCCGCAATCCGGGCAGAGCAGGGGCCGCTGATGATACCGCTGTACGGTACAATGATAGCGATGACTGGCCCGCACACCCTCCCGTGGGTATGTACTTCCAGTATGGCCTTGTGGACGAGTTCATGCGGGAATGGCTTTTTCGTCAGCAGGAGTTACACGCCGGGGAGATCACCAGGGAAGAGTATTTTGAATGGAAACTCAACTGGCCCCATACCTGCGACGATGGCCTGGAAAGCGAATATTATATCCCTTGGCGGAAAAATAAATAAGACAAGCAAAAAAACCGCCCTGCTGAATTTGTCGTTCAGCAGGGCGGTTTTGCTTGTCCTTTTGGGATTTTTCTCTTGAGAATACCGGGCGGACACAAATAGTATCAATCCAGTATCAAGAGCAGTATGGACGGGCAAAAAAGCCTGTATTCATGCGGGTTTTCGCCGTTTCGAGCGTCATTCCCACTCGATGGTCGCGGGCGGCTTGGACGTGATGTCGTAGCACACGCGGTTGGCGCCGGGAACCTCGGCCACGATGCGGCCGGAAATGCGGGCCAGCACGTCGTAGGGCAGCTTGGCCCAGTCGGCGGTCATGGCATCGCTGGACTCGACGGCACGCAGGATGATCGGGCGCTGATAGGTGCGCTCGTCGCCCATAACACCGACGGACTTGATGTCGGGCAGGACCGCGAAATACTGCCAGCAGCTGTGCTCGGAGTTGCGCTCGCCAGTCTGCTCAAACAGACGCTGGTTGTAGGCGTCGAGCTCCTCGCGCACGATAGCGTCAGCGTTCTTGAGGATCTCGAGCTTCTCCTTGTCGACCGCGCCGATGATGCGGATGGCAAGACCCGGGCCCGGGAAAGGCTGGCGGAACACGATGTGACCCGGCAGTCCGAGCGCCAGACCAAGCGCGCGGACCTCGTCCTTAAAGAAGTGGTCGAGCGGCTCAATAAGGTCGAAGTGCACGCCCTCGGGGAACGGGATCAGGTTGTGATGGCTCTTGATGGTGGCCGTCTTGCCGCCCGTCTTGCGAGCGCCGGACTCGATGATGTCGGGGTAGATGGTGCCCTGAGCTAGATACTTGACCGGCTTGCCATCGGTCTCGAGCTGCTGCGCCACGGCGAAGAACTCTTTCCAGAACTGCGTACCGATGATGCGGCGCTTCTCCTCGGGCTCGGTCACGCCGGCCAGAAGCTCGGCATAACGGTCCTCGGCGTGGACGTGAATAAAGTCGACGTCAAACTGCTTAGTGAAGACCTCCTCCACCTGCTCGGGCTCGCCCTTGCGCAGCAGGCCGTGGTTGATGAACACGCAGGTCATCTGCTTGCCCACGGCGCGGGCGCCAAGAGCTGCCACGACGGAGGAGTCGACGCCACCGGACAAGGCCAGAATCACGCGGTCGTCGCCGACCTTCTCGCGGAACTCGGCCGTCATGGTCTCGACCAGGTTGTCCATGCTCCAGTTGGGCTCCAGGCCACAGATCTCAAACAGGAAGTTGCTCAGCAGCTGCTGACCGTACTCGGAATGCTTGACCTCGGGGTGGAACTGCGTGGTGAAGATCTTGCGCTCGACGCACTCCATGGCGGCAACCGGGCACACGTCGGTGCTGGCGGTAACGGTAAAGCCCTCGGGCACCTCGGACACGGCGTCGCGATGGCTCATCCACACGGTCTGCTCCATGGGCGTGGAGTTAAAGAGCTTGGCGCCTGCCGTGCGCGTAATGGTAGCGCGGCCGTACTCGCCCACCTCGGAATGGCCGACCTTGCCGCCGAGCGTCACGGCCGTGATCTGATGGCCGTAGCAAAAGCCCAGGACAGGAAGGCCCAAGTCAAAGATGGCAGGATCGATGGACGGAGCGTCCTCGGCATACACAGAAGCCGGGCCGCCGGAAAGGATGAGCGCAGAGGCGTTCATCTCGCGAATCTCATCGGCCGAGATGTCGCAGGGAACAATCTCGGAATACACGTTGAGGTCGCGGACGCGACGGGCAATGAGCTGACCGTACTGCGCACCAAAGTCGAGTACGAGGACCTTTGCGGAAGCCTTTTGATCCATGGTTTCCCCCTCTTGTTGGCGGGGAGCCGGTGCCCACCCGCGCGAATAAACGAAAATTGCTTTCATAGTGTACACGTTATATGGGGTTTCTCGTCCCTCGCAGCCATCAGTGCACGGCAAACGCACGACCAGGGCCCCTATTTGACGGCAATTGAAGTGTTACCAAACGTTACAGATGATGTAATACGTTTGAACATTGGACGCCCTGTGCCACAATACTGCCGAACGACTCCGCCTCTGTGGCGGCAAATACGATAGGAATACCAGCATGAAGCGCATCCTTCTCATCGCCACGGGCGGCACCATCGCATCGACCGAGGACGGTAACGGCCTCTCCCCCGCCCTGACCGGTGAGGAACTCGCCCAGAGCGTCCCCGAGATCTCGGGCCTCTGCGAGCTCGACGTCGTGCAGCCCATGAACATCGACAGCACCAATATGCGCCCGAGCGACTGGATGCGCATCCGCGATGTCATCGTCGAAGGCTATGCCGATCACGACGGCTTTGTGGTCCTGCACGGCACCGACACCATGAGCTACACCGCGGCAGCGCTTTCCTATCTGATTCAGGACAGTCCCAAGCCCATCGTACTCACCGGCTCGCAAAAGCCCATGGGTAACCCCTTTACCGATGCCAAGCTCAACCTGTACCAGAGCCTGCTCTATGCGCTCGACGAGCATTCACACGACGTCTCGATCGTGTTTGGCGGCGTCGCCATTGCCGGCACGCGCGCCCGCAAGCAGCGCACCATGAGCTTTAACGCGTTCATTAGTGTCAACTATCCGCCCATTGCCTACATCCGCAACGACCGCATTGTGCGCAACGGGCTTCACGGCACGCATCAGGGCGAAAACCCGGTGCGTTTCTACGACAGCATCGACCCGCGCGTGTTTGTCCTTAAGCTCACGCCCGGCGTGAACCCGGGTATCCTGGACGCCCTTGCCGATAGCTACGATGCTGTAATTCTTGAGACCTTTGGCATTGGCGGTATTCCCGAGTTTGGTGAGTCCGGCGAGTCATTCCAGGAGGCGATTTTTCGCTGGGTCGGTTTGGGTCGCACCGTCGTTATGACCACGCAGGTCCCCGAGGAGGGCCTTGACCTGGGTGTTTATGAGGTCGGCCGTGCCTACGCCGATCATCCGGGCATTCTGCGCGGCGACGACATGACCACCGAGACGCTCGTGGCCAAGACCATGTGGGCGCTCGGCCAGTCACGTGATGCGGCAGAGATTCAGCGCCTGTTCTACAGCCAAGTCAACCACGACCGTATCCCGATGGCGTAATTCAGTTGTCGACGGGTATCCCCTATTCGATACCTTCGAGAAGCTCTGACACCGTCATGCCGAGTGCGGGTGCGATCTTAAATAGAACCTTGAGCGTGAAATTTGCCGTCCCATCTTCGATTCGGTCGAGGTAGGGTCGGCTGATTCCTGTCGCCACACAAAAATCAACCTTGGAGATACCAAGGTCCCTGCGTGTCTCTTCGACCCGCCTGCCAAGAATCTGTTTCGCACGTTCGTCCATGCAGCCGAGTTTGAAATGGAGCCGAACATAAACGTAAACTATAGTTTACGTTTTGCCGAATACACAGGAGTTTTCTATGTCGGGTTCTTCGGTCCGCACGTACCGAGCCACGCTTCGCACAAACAGCGCACCGCCCAAGCTCGTCGTCGTTGAAGCAGAATGTCTTTCGCCCGATGAGCGCACAGCATTTGCATTGCTATCAAGTCGCGTCGCCGCCGTTCTGGCCCCTTGCCCGGCGCGAGGTGAACTTGCCATCCAATGCCAATCGCACAGCTGCTCGCTCAATCAGGCTGTCGTAATCGTAACCAGCCAACGTGGCCTGCCGCTCCTTTTAGAAACCGGTATCGCGCTTGCCCTTCGGGGCGCCGGATACGAAACCGAGGCCGCCGCCGACATGGTCTTTAAACCACGATCGAGCGGCGGCCTCGCAGCAGCCATTGAATATGCGTGCAGGCTCGTTGCCTAAAAGGACAAGCTAGAAACCAAAGCCAAAGCCCGTTCCGGTAATCGCCGAATACATAAAGTAGACGTTGATTACATTGAGGAACACACCCGTGATACAACCGTTGCGCAGGTAGCGCTCGCACACGATGCGCGCCATGGCGGCGGAGTCATCATTGTTTTTAGCCTGGCGTCCCGCCGTAAAGTACGTCGCCACGCTCAGCAGTAGGTTGAGCACCGGCAGTGCCAGCAGCTCGTAGCTCTTACCCCAGCGCGTCACCTCGCCGGCTGCGTTAAACTTCGTTGCCACCTCGGGGCCAATGTTGGGGATAACACACGCTGCAACCACCAGCGGAATCACCGCAAGTACGAGCAGCGCAATACCCATGAAGCCAGCTTTTTTGCCATATTTAAACATGTGCGTCGTCCTTACACGTTAAAGCGGAAGTGCACGACGTCGCCATCGGCCATAACATAGTCCTTGCCCTCAATACGCAGTTTGCCGGCGGCCTTGGCGCCCTGCTCACCGCCGAGCTCGATGTAGTCGTCATAGCCAATGACCTCGGCCTTAATAAAGCCGCGCTCAAAATCGGTGTGGATGACGCCGGCGGCCTGCGGGGCGGTCGCGCCCTGACGAACCGTCCAAGCCTTGACCTCCATCTCGCCGGCCGTAAAGAACGACTGCAGACCGAGCAGCTTATAGGCCGCCTGCGCGAGCACGTCCAGACCGGGCTGTTCCAGGCCCAGGCTCTCCAGGTAGTCGGCGGCGTCCTCGGGATCGAGCTCGGAAAGCTCGGCCTCAATCTTGGCGCAGATGGGCAACGGCTTGACGCCATCGATGGGCGCCAGGTCGTCGTTGAGCATATCCTCGTCCACGTTGGCCACATACAGGATGGGCTTCATGGTGAGCAGGAACAGCCCCTTGGCGGCGGCACGCTCCTCGTCGGTCATCTCCATGGATGCGGCGCGCTTGCCCTCGTTGAGCCAGGCAAGCAGGCGCTTGGCGACCTCGAACTTGGGCATGAGCTCCTTGTCGCGCTTGGCCTCCTTCTCGAGCTTAGGCAGCTGCTTCTCGAGCGTGCCCATGTCGGCCAGGATGAGCTCGGTCATGATGGTGTCGGCATCGCCGGCGGGATCGACGAACTCGCCCGTGCGGCCCACCTCACGCATGACGTTGGGGTCCTTAAAGTAGCGCACGACCTCGCAGATGGCGTCGGTCTCGCGAATGTTGGCCAGGAACTGGTTGCCCAGGCCCTCGCCCTCGTTAGCGCCCTTCACCAGACCTGCGATGTCGACGAACTCGACCGTCGCCGGCACAATACGACCCGGGTTAACGATGTCGGCAAGCTTTTGCAGGCGGCTATCGGGCACGTCGACGATACCCACGTTGGGGTCGATCGTGGCAAACGGGTAGTTGGCGGCAAGGCCGGTCTTTTTGGTAAGCGCGGTGAACAGCGTCGACTTGCCCACGTTGGGCAGGCCCACGATACCGATGGAAAGGGACACGACAGCTCCTTTTGGTACAGGTACTTCAAACCGTATAAGTATAGCGCCGCCGCAGCATCCGGGCGAATCCGGACACCGCGGCGGCGCAAATGAAGCAGAGATTGGGGTCGCTGGCTAGTCCGCGAGCTTTTCCACCTGGTCGAGCATCTTGTCCAGCTTGGCCTTTGCCTCGGCCTTGACCTTCTGGGCCTCTTCGTGGGCCTTGGCCTTCTGAGCGGCCTTTTCCTCGGCCTCGGGGTCGACAACGACCAGATTGGACGCATCGTGCTCGACCAGCTTGAGCGCATGCTCGGGGCACACCTTGACGCAGGCTCCGCAACCTAGGCAATACGTGGACTCCAGTGCAAAGCGACCGCTTCCCACCAAATCGCAGGCAAACGTGGGGCACACGTTGACGCACTCGCCGCATGACGTGCACTTGTCAAAATCGCATTCCGGTGTGCTCACCTGCATATTCTGGGCAAGCTCGGGGTGGTTCTGCAGCGTCGAGAGCACCAGCTGCCGCCCGTGCGTGAGCGAACGGCGACGCTTGGTCGTCGTGGTGCCGCACATGGTGTTGAGCGTACGCTCGAGCTGGGTAATCTGATGGCGATGAGCCTTGAGCTTTTGCGTCACCGAGGCCAGCGCCGCCGTCGCCGGATTGAGCTTGGTCACCGTTAGGCCCGTGGTGCGGGCAATCTTTTCCATGTACTCCTTGCGCTCGTACTCGCGGCGCTTATGGCACTTGAGGCTCTTGGGGTCGACCTCTAGGCCCATACCCGTGCCAGACCACTCTTCGGCCTTCGCAATCGCCTCGCCAAGAATGTCCTCACCGCCGGTGTTGCGGCATTTATCGCACACGCCCAACGGCAGGTACACACTCACGTTGGGATAGTCGGCCAGTACCGAGAACCAGGTCTCCGCCGTAATATCGCCCACGCAGGCAACGACGACTTCGTTTTCGCGCGGCATGCGCTTAAGGGCACGCGTGCAGGTAACGTAGGCGGTCTCGTGGCTCGTAGCCGCCGAGACAATGTCGTCGTAGACGTTTTTGGGTGCAAGGCGCGGAGAGATGATCGCCTCCGTCGGGCAAGTAGCGGCGCACAGGCCGCACTTGCGACAGGAGTCGAGGATCTCGATGGAGTCTTCCTCGACCTCGATAGCGTTGACCGGGCACACGTCCATGCACGCGGTGCAGCCGCTCTTTTCGTTTTTGCAGGTCAAGCACGGAATGGTGTTGCCGCGCGGGCGCTCCTTGTAGTCGGCAGGATTCCACTGCGGCGCCGATGGATCGAGTGCATCGGTCACGCCGCCAAGCGGGTTTTTAAGAAAGTCGAAACCCTTGCTGATCTCGATAATGTCATCAAACAGATCGTGTTCCTGCGCCATGCGCGGCCCCTCCCTGAGCAGTGCAAACAAGCAAGAGATAATGATACGCTATCGGCCCACGCCTCGGGCAAATTACACGCGGAGCATCTTTGCGGCAAATAGCCCATGGCCTATCGCCGCCTCGATTGCACAAGGTCAATCAAGTGCCAAGCTATGCCTCGCACATGAGCTGCACGAGCTTTTGTCTGGTCACCTTGGCCTGCTCGTTGGCCATATTGCGCTCGTTTCTAAAGACCGCATCCGCAACGCTCATCAGGTCGGTATCGGAAATCTCGCCAAGTCCCAGCTCCGCGAGCGTCGTCGGTAGACCAACGCGCTGGCAAAACTCGAGCACCTGATCAAGCTCGGGCGCACGCTCCAGGCGCAGCTGCACCACCAGGCCAAATGCCACGGCCTCACCATGCATGGCCTTGCACTCGGGCAGAATCGTCAGGCCGTTGGCTATGGCATGGGCAAGCGCTAAGCCACCACTCTCAAAGCCAACACCCGAGAGCAGAATATTGCACTCGATCAGGCGCTCAACCGCTGGCGATGTACGGCCCTTTTTGAGATCGCGCTTGGCAGCGACGCCGCACTCCATGAGTGTGTCATAGCAGGCACGAGCCGCAACCAAGGCCAAGTGTCCCGGCGCGCCACCGTGCTCGTTGGCGCCGTGCGCCGCGGCGCACGAACGCGCCTCGAAATACGTTGCCAGCGCATCGCCCATACCAGCGACCGTCATACGCAGCGGGGCCGCCGCGACCACGTTGGTATCGACCACGACCAAGTCTGGATTCTTCTCGAGCATCAGGTAGCGGTCGAACGACCCATCCTCGTGATACAGCACCGAAATCGCGCTGCACGGACCGTCCATCGACGCCGCCGTGGGACATACACACAACGGCAACTCGGCATAAAACGCAACGGCCTTGGCGATATCGAGCATCTTGCCGCCGCCAATGCCCACCACCATGTCGCAATACTCGGCCCGGGCTTCCTTGGCCATTTCGACAACGGCATCTTCCGTACACGGACCGTTGTAAATCTTAAAGAACGGCTCGCTTAGATCTTCATCCAGAAATCCATCGACGATCTGCCTGCACAGCCGATCCTCGGTGCCCTGGTCAAACAAGACATAGGCAGCGCAGCCCAACCATGACAAATACCTGCCCTGGCGCGAAAGCTCCCCCGGTCCCTGAACATACCGACCGGGGCCGCCATAAACCATAGGAAGCGCCATACGAGAATCCACCCTTCATCAAACAACGATGGGTGCAAAGTACCCTGACCCCTTTGCACCATAGCAAAAAGGGGCAAAGCCATCTGTTGGCTTTGCCCCTTCCTTAGCTTGATTTACTCATCCATGAGATAGTAGTGGCCCAGTGCGTCGGCACCCAGGATGGCGTTTGCGACCATCTCGGGCGTCACCTCAAACGGCATATTGCACATGGTGTCCTCGGGCGCGCACGCGGCCTCGGCAACAATCATGGCCTGCTCGCGCGTAAGCTCGGCAACGCCAAGTTCCTTCATCGTGACCGGCAGGCCCAGCTCAATGCAGAAGCCCAAGACTTCCTCGAGCTTCTCGGTCGGGGCATCCTCGAGTACCAGCTGGACGATAGTGCCGAAGGCGACCTTCTCGCCGTGATACATGCTGTGGCACTCGGGCAGCATCGTCAGGCCATTGTGGATGGCATGAGCGGCAGCAAGGCCCGAGCTCTCAAAGCCAATGCCCGAAAGCAGCGTATTGGCCTCGATGATGTGCTCGACGGCAGGCGTGAGCGCACCCTTCTCCAGCGCAACCTTGGCCTTGACGCCATCGGCCATAAGCGTCTCGTAGCAGAGCTTGGCGAGCGCCAGACCAGCCATGCTGCCCTTGCCGCCAGCGCAGGTGCCGCCGTCGGCATCGTGCGTCGCCTGGGCCTCGAAGTAGGTTGCGAGCGCATCGCCCATACCGGAAACCGTCAGGCGCACCGGGCTCGCCGCGATAACCGTCGTATCCATCAGGACGATATTGGGGTTTGCCTTAAGGAAGAGGTACTTATCGAACTGGCCGTCATCGGTGTAAAGCACCGAAAGCGCCGAGCACGGTGCATCGGTCGAGGCAATGGTGGGGCAAATGATAACCGGGGACTCCAGGTAATAGGCGACGGCCTTCGCGGTGTCGAGGATCTTGCCGCCACCGACGCCGACGATGATGTCGCAACCGTTGTCGCGAGCGAGCGCAACCAGGCGATCGACCTCGCCCTTGGAGCACTCGCCGTTAAAGTCCTCAAACAGCAGCTCGGCCTTGGCCTCGGCAAAGCCGCCCTCGATCTTGGCACCGACGCGCTTCTTGCCCGAAGGCGTCACGATGACGAGGGCCTTAGCGCCGAGCGGCTCGACATAGGAGCCGAGCTTGGCGAGCTCGTCCGGACCCTGGATGTACTTGCTGGGGCTATTGAAAATTGCAGCCATAACTATCCCATTCTCTAAAAGAAAAAAGAAAGGGGCTCCGTACAGATACGTGCGGAGCCCCTCGTTACGATAACAAGAGTCGATTAGAAATCGATGTCGGTGTCGTAGTAGCAGGCCTTGAGGATCTTCTCGAAGTCGGCAGCCTTGGTCTCACGCGGGTTCTCGGGCGTGCAAGCGTCCTGCTCGGCGTTCGCGGCGATCTCGGGCAGCTTGGCGAGGAACTCCTCCTCGGAAACCATCTGCGGGTTCTCGGCGTCGACCTTCACGCCACCATTCGCGTAATCCTTGATGGACTGCGGAATGTTGAGCTGGTCGTTGAGGTCGCGAATCTTCTGGACGAGTGCAGCGATGAGCTCCTCGTTGGTCTCGCCGGGAAGGTGCAGGATCTCCTTGGCCACGTAAGCGTAACGCTCGGCAGCACGGGGATCCTTGGAGTTCCACTGGATGACCTTGCCCAGGTACATGGCGTTAGCAGCACCGTGGATGATGTGGCCGTTCTCGAAGGCAGCACCGGTCTTGTGAGCCATGGAGTGAACGATGCCGAGCAGGCCCGAGGAGAAGGCGATACCGGCGATGCACTGAGCCTCGTGCATGTGCTGACGGGCCTCATGGTCGCCAGCATAGGACTTGGGCAGCCACTCGACGATCTCGCGGATGCCGTGCAGAGCGTTGGCATCGGTGAACATAGAGGCGCAGGTGGAAACGTAGGCCTCCATGCAGTGGGTCAGAGCGTCCATGCCGGTGTGAGCGCACAGCTTGGCGGGCATGGTGTAGGTGAGCTCGGGGTCGACGATGGCGACATCAGGGGTGATGTTGAAGTCGGCCAGCGGGTACTTGATGCCCTTGGCGTAGTCGGTGATGACGGAGAAGGCAGTGACCTCGGTAGCGGTACCGGAGGTAGAGGAGATGGCGCAGAAGTGAGCCTTCTGACGCAGCTCGGGGAAGCTGAACGGCTGGATGATGTTATCGAAGGACTCCTCGGGATACTCGTAGAAGACCCACATGGCCTTAGCGGCATCGATGGGCGAGCCGCCGCCGATGGCGATAATCCAGTCGGGCTCGAACTCGCGCATGGCCTCGGCGCCCTTCATGACCGTCTCGATGGACGGATCGGACTCGACGCCCTCGAACAGCTTGACCTCGAAGCCGCCCTCTTTGAGGTCGGCCTCGACGTCCTGCAGGAACCCGCCGCGACGCATAGAGCTGCCGCCAGAAACGATGATGGCCTTCTTGCCCTTGAGGTTCTTCACCTCGTGGCGAGCGCCCTCACCAAAGTACAGATCGCGAGGATTGGTAAAACGTCCCATACTGTGCCTCCTAAACAAGCCCCTCTTAGACTTGCGTATATAACGGAGCACCCAATTGGCTCCGTTAGGACCGGTTTGCGCGTTGCCGGCGATGACAATGCGCGATGTCTAAACGTCTCAACGCTCAGACAAACACTATTTTACCGTTCTGGTTGGTCAGTTATTCACCTAAAGCCGCCAATGATGAAACGTTTTTTCTATCCCTGAAGACCCTTGTGCGGCATTCATACTCCCAAGCTGGGCAAACGTTTTATCAAGGTTGACTACATATCTTGGGCAGGACGGTGCCCCTCCAAAATATGCACCGTTCGCCGCCAAAAATCGACCGTTTGCGGCACCGTGATACCACTCGGTCGTCCAAGGTGCCGACATTTGTGCGACATCCGTCTTCGTGGTGCAAAGGTGCAAGTCCAAGTGCGGCACCCCCGGTGTGCCACATGCGGGTAAACTAGAACCTTATATAGAAACATTTGAACCCTAACCGCAGCAAAGGAGGCCCCATGGCATTCGATCCCATTCAAGAGGATTGCCATCGCCTCGTTCTTGAGGCCTTGCGCCGCGACAATATCCCGCTCACCGACGCTGCCGCCGTAGAGCGTCTGATGGAACAATTCACCCGCAACCCCGCACCGCTCATCGTGCACGACCGCGACCGCGCCGGGCACCTCATTGCCAAGGTGGTCGAGGCTGTCGACTACCGCATTCCCTTTATCCCTGACGATACCCAGGCAGAGCAAGAAGAGACAGCTGCCGAGAACATGCTCCGCGAGGCGGCCGCACTCGATCCGGCCAACTGGGACGCTCAGCGCATGCTGACCGCCCTCACCGCCGAATCCAACGAGGAATACGTACAGTACCTGGTGTCCAAGTGCGATGAGGTCGAGCACGACCTAGCGCTCAAAATCGCCTCGGCCCAGGACCCCTACGAGCGCGAGGCCGCAGGCGACCTTACGCGCCGCCCCTATCTGCGCTGGCTTGCCGCCTTGGCATCGCGCGCCCTCATTAGCGGCCGCTATCGCATGTCGCTCGAAGCCGCGAATCGCAGCTTGGACTTTGCGCCCAACGACCCCGCTGGTGTCCGCCACACCGCGATGCTCGCCATGGCAAAGCTCGAATACCCCGCCGAGGAGCTCAAGCGCTTTCGCTCCGCACACTCCGTGCCGTACCTCGCGAATACCCCACTGCGCCGCCGCCCCAAAGATGCGGAGCGCGACTTGGACCCGTGGACGCTCATCGCGCTGATGAGCACGGCTTGGCGCGAACTGGACTACGAGGGCGCCGAGCACTACCTGCGTATCCTTGTGCGCTCGTGTCCGCACGCAGCCGAGGCACTCTACTTCCAAACCGAGTTTCCCGATGGCGTCTATGCCCGCGTCAACGTAGGCGTAGGCTCCACCGACGAGCTTGTCCTCGCGCTGTCCGAGGCGACGCCGGTGCTGCAGGAGGGCCTGGGCGCCCCCGACAACGCCAGCTTTGCCGCCTGGGTCGCCACCAACGATATCGTGCGTTCCCAGATCGACGAGCGCATCCTGCGCGCAGCCGAGCAGGGACTTCCATTTAAGGGAGGGGACCTCTAATGGATCCGAGCGTCTACATCCCCGCCTACCTGGAGCGCACCTATCTGGCGTCGCACCCCGAGCTCACCGATGCAGCACGCGAGCTTGTCCATAACGACATTAGCGCGAATCCTCAAAAGTATGCGCAGTCCGAGCATGCCCAAGCGCTGCTGTCCTATGCCGGTGTTCATCGCCACCTGCTCGACGAGCTCCATCGCATCGAGGACATGGGCAGCGACGAGGAGTTTGAGCAGACGCGCAACCGCCTGTTCGACGATATGCGTGATGAACTGCTCAAGATCGTCCGCGTCGATGCGCATGTCCTCGATGCCCAGCTGCTCGCCATCATCCTGGCCGACATGCCCGTTGACGCCTGCCTGGGCGACCTGATGAAGCTCGAGGCGACCACGGCCGATTACCTGCAGCAAAGCGTGCCCGGGTTCGACATGGAAGCCCCGCACTACTGGGCCAACAAAGTGCTGACAGACAGCGTGACGGCGGCCGATCTCACCGTGAGCGAGCCGGCTCTTATCGGGTGGCTTCATACGCTCGAGGCCATCTCGCAGCTGTGCATGGCGAGCGCCCGCTACCGCGCTGCCGCCAACTACGCCCGCCGCGTCCTTAAGGCAGAAGGCTATCCCACCCGAGCCGCAGGCACCGTGTTGCTCGCCCTCGCTCGTCTGGAAGATCAGGACGGCTTTTTTGCCCTAGCCCACCAGCTCGAGGAAGAGATCGGGGCAGACGCACTCGAGAACTCTCCTTGGTATCTGCTCGCCCGCACGATTCTGCTGTTCAAAACGAACAAGATGCGCCCGGCGACACGCGCGCTGCGCGAGTTTGCTAACCGCTGCGAGGGCGGCGCGTTCTTCTTGCTGAACCCCATGTACCAGACGCCGTACCTTCCCTGCCGGCCCGAGCCACGCGATCCCTGGGATCTTTCGCACCAGGCCGTTTGGGAAGCGGACGGCATTATCTCGGATACCCCCGACTTTGCCCCCTGGGCCAATGCCTGCGAAGACGTATCGCAGCTTGCCCAGGAATTTGCGCGCCGCTACGGCTTTTAGCGACGCGATCGCCCCGACCATGTCATCTATGTTAGGAACGGCTTCATGAACTTCCGCTCATCTCTTGCCTGCACCTCGAGCGATATCGCTCGCTGGGGACTGCGCTCTGTCCTCAAACGCCAGGGTGGCGTGCTTCCCGGCCGCATCGCCATGAAAATCGACCCCGAGCTGCTAAGCGACCTCGCGAGCCTGGTCGACCGCAGCGTGGTGATCACCGGCACTAATGGCAAGACCACCACCTCCAACCTCATCGCCGATGCCGTTGCTGCCAGCGGTGCTACCGTGGTGTGCAACCGTGCCGGCAACAATATGGAACCTGGTGTGGTGGGTGCTCTGCTCGAGGCCCGCGGCGGCCTTAGGCACACCAGCAGCGGCAAGCGCGTGGGCGTTTTTGAGTGTGACGAGCTCTACACCGTACGCGTTCTGCCCAAGCTCAAGCCGACGTACTTTGTGCTACTCAACCTGTTCCGCGACCAGCTAGACCGCTACGGCGAGATCGATCACACCCAGGAGGTCATCGCCCATGCGTTGGAGCTCTCGCCGACAACAACGCTTATCTACAACGCCGACGACCCGCTGTGCGCCTCGATTGCCGCGCGCGTCCCTAACACGAGCATCGCCTTTGGCATCGACGGCGCCACGGGCACCGAGTCCGATCGCATTAGCGACTCGCGTTTTTGCTCGCAGTGCAACGCGCCGTTGGAGTACGACTATGTGCAGTATGGTCAACTCGGCGCCTACCATTGCCCCTCGTGCGGTTGGGCACGCCCCGCACTGGTCCGCCGTGTGACGGGCGTGGAGCTCGGCTGCGACGGCTACGGCTTTGACCTGGTCTTTGGATCTGCGTCCGACGCAGCTGCCGTACACATCGCCACGCGCTACAACGGCCTGTACATGGTCTACAACGTTGCCGCCGCCTTCTTTGCGGCGCGCGAGCTGGGCGTAGACGCGGCGCATCTGCAGCCCACGCTCGATGCCTATGTCCCCGCCGGCGGACGCATGGGCCGCTGGGAGATCGCCGGCCGTACCGTCGAGGCAAACCTGGCCAAAAATCCCGTAGGCTTCGATCGACAAATCCAGTCCATCAAGACGGCAGGCGGCAGACTCTGCGCTTTCTTCCTCAACGACAACGACGCCGACGGCCACGATGTATCGTGGATCTACGACGTCGACTTTGAGCGCATCGCCGACACGCCGGGTCTTGTCGCCTTTGCCGGAGGCACGCGCGCGCACGACATGCAGGTGCGCCTCAAGTACGCCGGCATCGATGCCGCGATTATCTCGGACGTCGCGCAGGCAATTGGCGCCGTGGCAGACGAGGCCGCCGATGACACCTTCTACGCCGTCGCCAACTACACGGCCTTCCCGCCGCTGGTCAAGGAGCTCGACGGGCTGAAAGGCGCCACCGCCGACGCTGTTGCTGGGCGCGCCGTAGCCCGTGCCGACGGCAGCGCTCTTCCTGTCGGTATCGCGCCAGTCGAGCTTTCGCGCCCGCTGCGCATCGTCTACCTGTACCCCGATGCCCTCAACCTCTACGGCGACGGCGGCAACGTTATCGCCCTCGAGCGTCGCTGCGCCTGGCGCGGCATCCCCGTTCGCGTGGACGAGGTCCGTATGGGCGAGTCACTCGATCTCACCGATGCCGATATCGTCATGATGGGCGGAGGCTCCGACCGCGACCAGCTAGCCGTGGCACACGAGCTGCTCGCCCAAAAAGACAAGGTCGCATCCTATGTTGAGGATGGCGGCTCGCTGCTCGCCATCTGTGGCAGCTATCAGCTGCTCGGCCGTTCGTACTATATGGGCGAGGATCGCATTGAGGGTCTGGGGGTCATTGCCGCCGAAACCGTACGCGGCTCCGACCGCCTGATCGGCAACGTAGCCGTCAAAACCGACCTGGCACCTGAGCCCTTTGTGGGATTCGAGAACCATGGCGGCTGCACGCTTTTGGACGCCGATGCCACGCCGCTCGGAACGTCCGTCGTCACGGGCACCGGCAACAACGGCGACGATGGCTTTGAGGGCCTGATCTACAAGGGCGTCATCGGCACGTACCTGCATGGCCCGGCGCTGCCCAAGAACCCCGAGCTCGCCGACTGGTTGATCGCCCATGCCCTCGAGCGCCGTGGCGATGCACAGGCTGCCGCCCTGCTGCCGCTCAAGCCCCTCGACGACACCTACGAGCACGCCGCCCACGACGCCGCCATGAAGCTCCTCCCCTAGCACCTCACCACCACAAAGGGGACAGGCACCTTTGTGGTGGTTTTTCAGTTTGCCAACGATATGTGAACGGCTAAAAAAGTCTGCTATACTCTTTCCCGCTGTCCCCATCGTCTAGCGGCCAAGGACGCCACCCTTTCAAGGTGGATATCGCGGGTTCGAATCCCGCTGGGGGCACCATTTGAATTGAAGAGCCCGTTACCCTCGCGGTAGCGGGCTTTTTGCTACCCATGCGCCGGGATTCGAACCCGACAGGGTGCGGAGCTGAGGAAACGCGAAGCGTTTTCCAGCGCAGCACGCAAGGAGCGAAGCGACGCAGCGAAAGCGGGCGGCGCCAGCCGCACGCGGACATCCCGCTGGGGGCACCAACTCAAAAATGTACGAACCCGTGCGAGTTACCATCGCACGGTTTCGTTCTATTTTGACATTAGATGAAGAGGGCTCCAGGCCCCTGTGCTAGACAAAAAGCTCGCATTCTTTTCTCTCAGAACAAGCTTTGCTCAACATCTTGGTAGCCGCAGAGAGCATGACAGGACTTAGCCCACGCGCGCCCCGCGGACACACGGCAACGCAGCGCATGCAGGAAATGCAGGCCTTTTTGTCCACCCTTTTGGGATCGTCTTTATCGATAGCGCCAACGGGACACGCTGTGGCGCAAGCCCCGCAGGCGGTGCACTCCTTTGTGGCCTTAGGCACCATACCAGTGCCCCCGGCCTTCTTATAGGGACGATTGCCCGGAATAGCCGGCTCAGAAGCATCTCCTGCAGATATCTTTTGCTGAATCTGATTCGCAAACCCAGTGAGCTGTGCCGCGTCCTGCGCATCTGGTCTGCCGGCGGCAATCTGGCGAACAATAGAATGCTCGGCGATGGCAGAAACCGCCGCGATCACCCGAAAACCTGCGCCCTTTGCCGCGTCCTCAAGCTCGACCAGTGTGTCCTCATATGCGCGGTTTCCATAAGCACAAACCAGAACCGCCTGTGCGCCATTTCCTCGCATCATACCCAAACGCTCCGCGACCACAGCCGGGACTCGCCCACCATACGAGGGCACCGCGATCACGGCTACATCCTCTTTTGTCATCGCAACCGTACGAAAACCAAGCCCGCTATCTGTCAGATCTACGGCAACGGTTTCCCCTTCTAACGCATTGGCAATGTAGTTAGATACCTTTTCCGTTCCACCCGTCGGACTAAACACGATATCGAATACCCTCATCGGATAATCCTCCCCTTTATGAACAAACGCCCGAAACGTCCGCATGCCCAAAATAGGTTACAACTTTCAAGATGCCCCGCGCGAAACGCTCACTCGACAGCATGTTCAAAGAAGGTCCGGCGACAAAAAAGAAGGGGCCTCGCACAGGCGAAACCCCTTCGCACGCAAAATCAAACGCGTCTGTTACACGTAGAACAGGATGTCGTCGTAGGTCGGGACCGGCCAGTAGTCGGCTGCCACGATCTCCTCCATGGCGTCCACGGCGGCACGCAGCGCATCCATAGCGGGAACGACCTCGTGCGCGTACACGTTGGCCTGCTCCTGGCCATCGAGGGCCTCAGCCTTCTGATGCACGGCGTCGAGCGCCTTGATGGCGTCGTTGATGGTGGTGATACCGTTGCAGAGCTTGTTGAGCGTGTTCTGCTCGCACTGCATGGCGGCCTCGGCACCGGCGGCACGAATAGTCTCAAGGCCCTTAGCGACCTTGGTGGCATAGGCGGTAATGACCGGGCGATAGGTACGACGCGCCTCGCGAACCATCGTGGTGGCCTCGATGTTCATGAGCTTGTTGTACTTCTCGAGCTTGCAGTCGTAGCGGCACTGAGCCTCGGCCTTGGTCAGGACGCCCGTCTCCTCAAAGAGCGCGATAGCCTTATCGGAAACAAAGGCGGGCAGGGCATCGGCCGTGGTCTTGTTGTTGGCAAGGCCGCGCTTCTCGGCCTCAACGGGCCACTCGTCGGAGTAGCCGTCGCCGGAGAACAGGATGCGCTGGTGGTCAGTCAGGACCTTCTTGCAGTACTCGAGCGCGGCGTCCTGGAACTTATCCTCGGGCGTACCCTCGAGTGCGTCGGCGAAGGACTTGAGCGACTTGGCCACGGCAGCATCGAGCACCAGATTGGAGTCGGAGACGTTCTGCTCGGAGCCGCAGGCACGGAACTCGAACTTGTTGCCGGTAAAGGCGAACGGGGAGGTGCGGTTGCGGTCGGTGTTGTCCTGCATCAGCTTGGGCAGGGTATCGGCGCCCAGGTCGAGCACGCCGCGCGTGGCATGGACGGAAGCCTTGCCATCGATGATCTTCTCGACAACCTCGGTAAGCTGGTCGCCCAGGAAGATGGACATAATCGCCGGAGGAGCCTCGTTGGCGCCCAGACGATGGTCGTTGCCGGCCGAGGCAACGGAGGCACGCAGGAGCTCCTGATAGTTATCGACGGCCTCGATCACCGCGGTGAGGAAGACGATGAACTGCAGGTTGTCGAGCGGGGTGTCGCCCGGATCGAGCAGATTCTCGGACTCGGTGCCAAGCGACCAGTTGTTGTGCTTGCCCGAACCGTTGATGCCCTCGAAGGGTTTCTCGTGCAGCAGGCAAACCAAGTCGTGGCGGGAGGCGATGAGCTTCATTTTCTCCATCATGACCAGGTTCTGGTCGATGGCCTCGTTGACTTCGCCATAGACGGGGGCGAGCTCATGCTGGCAGGGAGCAACCTCGTTGTGCTTGGTCTTGGCGGGAATGCCGAGCGCCCACAGCTCATCGTCCAAGTCCTTCATGTAGGCCGAGACGGTGGGGCGGATAGCGCCAAAGTAGTGCTCCTCGAGCTCCTGACCCTTGCATGGAGCAGCACCAAAGAGGGTGCGGCCGGTAATGACCAGGTCCTTGCGCTTGCGGTAGGCGTCCTTCTTGATCAGGAAGTACTCCTGCTCGTCGCCCACGGAAGGAACGACCTTCTTGGGGGTCTTACCGAACAGCGCCAAAACGCGCTTAGACTCACGCGAGAGCGCGGTCATGGAACGCAGCAGCGGGGTCTTCTTGTCCAGGGCCTCGCCCGTGTAGGAGCAGAAAGCCGTGGGGATGCACAGGACATCGTCCTTGATAAAGGCGGGGCTAGTGGGATCCCAAGCGGTGTAGCCACGGGCCTCGAAGGTGGCGCGCAGGCCGCCGTTGGGGAAGCTGGAGGCATCGGGCTCGCCCTGGATGAGGTTCTTGCCCGTAAACTTGGTAATGGCGGTGCCGTCGTGGTTGGGCTCCAGGAAGCTGTCGTGCTTCTCGGAAGTAATGCCCGAAAGCGGCTGGAACCAGTGCGCGTAGTGCGTCGCGCCCTTGGAGATGGCCCAGACCTTCATGGCATGGGCAACGGCGTTGGCCACATCCAGGTCGAGCGGCTCACCGCCCTCGAGGGTTGCAGCAAGGCGCTTCCAAATGTCCTTGGGGAGGTAGTCCTTCATGACTTCCTCAGAGAACACCATGGTCCCGAAGCGGTCAGTAAGTTCGGCCATACGGAACTCCCTTCGTATCGGCACCGCGTGAGAAGCGGTGTTGATTACTAACGAACGAGTCATAGCTTAGACTCGCCGTGTTTCCGCGACATTACCGTTATGTTGCTGTCGCGAAACCAATCAATGAGGTTACCCTATCGAGGCGGCGTTGCCACCCTCAACAGCCAATCAACTGCATAAATTGCAGACCTCTCCCCATGGTTTAAGGGTAGTCAATTTGGGATGGAGCTCTATTAACTGGTATTTTGCATCAGATACCAGTCTTTATAGTCCGTGCCTAGATTAGCCGCTCTGTTATAGAGAAAGCCGATAGCAAGGCATCTTTGATTGGTATCCCCGAATAACGAGTGAAACTCCACCGTGACACAGTGGTGCTGTAGAATCCTTACAACACATCACACTATTACGTATCTAGAGGAGCACGATATGCGCGTCGACGAGGTTTTTAAGCAGGCAGCATCCCAGGGCACCGCGCCCGTTTCGTTTGAGATGTTCCCGCCCAAGGGCGAGCTCACCCTCGACACGGCTCGCGAAGTGGCAGGCAATCTGTGCAAGCTTTCGCCGAGCTTTGTCTCGGTCACCTGCTCGGCCGGCGGCTCGGGCAACGGTGCCACCACCGCCCCCATCGCGCATATGATTTCGAGCGAATTCGACACGCCCTCGGTGGCACACCTCACCTGCGTGGGCCGCACCCACGCCGACATCGCCGCCAAGATCGACGAGTATCGCACCGCCGGCGTTGAAAACATTCTGGCCCTGCGTGGCGATCTCCCTGCCGGCGCGACCGAGGACGACAAGCCCGCCTCCGACTACGCCTACGCCCGCGACCTCATCCCCGAGCTCGTCGACGCCGGCTTTTGCGTGGGCGCCGCAGCCTACCCCGAGGGCCACATTGCCTGTGAGGATCTCAACCTCTCGGTCGAACACCTCAAGCAAAAACAGGACGCCGGCGCAAGCTTCTTTGTGACGCAGCTCTTCTTTGATAACGAGTGCTTCTACCGCTTCCGCGAGCTTGCCGACAAGGTCGGCATCACCGTGCCCATTACCGCGGGCATCATGCCGTTTATGGGCAAGTCCCAGATCAGCCGCATGGTCTTTATGTGCGGCGCGTCGCTGCCCTCCCCCGTCATCAAGATTCTCGCCAAGTACGAGAACGACCCCGAGAGCCTGCAGGCAGCCGGTGTAGATTATGCCGCCCGCCAACTTTGCGACCTCAAGGAGCACGGCGCCGACGGCCTGCACCTGTACACTATGAACCGTCCTGCGATCGCCGCGACCATTATGGAGCGCCTGGGGTAATGGAAAAACCGCACATCGATACAACCGCTGTCGAAGTGCCGGCCGACCTTGCGTCGCCGGCGCTTTACCGTGTCGATGCCGCGCACCATCCCCGTGTCGACCGTGCCGAGATGCTGCGGTATCTGGGTTACGGCGGCCAGCAGATTGAGCCCGAACTGTCACGACGTATTGAGCTTGTCGTTGAACGTCTGGAACTGGACATTGAGCCCCGTGGCGTGCGCCGCGTGTTTGCCGTCGATGCCACGGGCGTGGACGAACAAAGTGAGCCTTGCATTCGCTTGGTCGGCACCAACGTTGAGCTGCGCGGTCGCGATATCTATCGCCACCTCAAAGACGCCCGCTTTGCCGCACTCATGGCATGCACCCTCGGCATGGACGCCGAGCGTCGTCTGCGCACCACGGGAGCCCAGCAGCCCCTGGAGGGAGCCGTGCTCGACGCCGCGTGCTCTGCCTATGTAGAAGCCGCCGTTGAGCAGATGGACCAGCAGGCCAAGGCTGCGGCCGCCGCACACGGGCTCGCCGGCAACTGGCGCTTTAGCCCCGGCTACGGCGACTGCCCGCTCTCGGCCCAGCGCTCGATCGTCGATGCGCTCAACGCCACGCGGCTCATCGGCCTTACCGTCACGCCCACCAGCCTGCTCATGCCCACCAAGAGCGTGACCGCGGTGATCGGTCTGTTCGACGGCAAAGTCCACGACGCCCAGAGTCGCCCCACCTGCAATATCTGCCGCATGCGCGAGCACTGCCGCTTCCGCGCCGCCCACACCACCTGCTATTCCAGCCACTAGGAGCCCCCGATGTTCACCCCGCTTATTACTCATAATTCGGATGGTGCCGCGCTGGCGGCGCCCGTCAATGCCGCACGCTGCAACGGCGCTGTGTACAAGCCACGCACGATCGACGACCTGCGCATTAAGGACGATCGCCTGCGCGCCGCCATCGAGGGCACGGGGCACCTGCTGTTTGACGGCGGCATGGGCACCATGCTGCAGGCTGCCGGCATGAAGGCCGGCGCCCTGCCCGAGCTGCTCAACTTTGAGGAGCCCGAGGTTATCACCGATATCCAGCGTCAGTATGTCGAGGCCGGCTGCGACGTGATCACCGCCAACACCTTTGGCGCCAACGCCCACAAGCTCGACGGCGCCGCCACCGTGGCAGATGTCTTTGCCGCCGCTGTCGCCTGCGCCCGCGAGGCCGGCGCCCGCTACGTCGCCGGCGATATCGGCCCCATCGGCGCGCTGCTTCGCCCCTTGGGCACCCTGAGCTTCGACGAGGCCTATGACCTCTTTGCCGAGGAGGTGCGCGCCGGCGTCGACGCGGGCGTGGACCTCTTTATTATCGAGACCATGACCGACCTTGCCGAGATCAAGGCGGCCGTCCTCGCCTGCCGCGAGAACTCCGACCTGCCCGTCTTTGCCACCATGACCTTTGAGGAAGACGGTCGCACCTTCTTGGGAACGAGCCCCGAGGTCGCCGCCATCACGCTCGACGCCATCGGCGCCGACGTTTTGGGTATCAACTGCAGCCAGGGCCCGGCCGAGCTCCGAGGGCTCGCCGCACGTATGCTCACCGTTACCGACAAGCCCGTTATGGTGCAGGCTAACGCGGGACTGCCCCGCGTGGACGACGACGGCAATACCGTCTTTGATATCCAGGCCCCCGAATACGCCGAGGCCGTCGCCGGCATGATCGAGGACGGCGTGAGCGTCGTGGGCGGCTGCTGCGGAACCACGCCGGCGCATATGGCGGCCTTGCGCACGCTTATCGACAACCACACGCCCAGCCCGCGCCGCCGCAAGCCCAGCATGTCGGCCACGAGCGCCCAGACGGTCGTGGACCTTCCCTGTGACGGCCACAAAATCGCCGTCATCGGCGAGCGCATCAATCCCACCGGCAAAAAGCGCCTGCAACAGGCCCTGCGCGACGGCGACCTGGACTACGTCGTGAGCCAGGGCATCAGCCAGCAGGAACAGGGCGCCGACATCCTGGACGTCAACGTGGGCCTGCCCGAGATCGACGAGGTCAAGATCATCCAGCAGGCGACCGAGCAGCTCCAGGGCTCCACGCTGCTGCCGCTGCAGATCGACTCCACCGACCCCGCAGCCGTCGAGGCAGCCGTGCGCCGCTACGCCGGCAAGCCCATCATCAACTCGGTCAATGGCAAACAGCAAATCATGGATGAGATCTTTCCGCTGGTCGCCCATTACGGCACCAACGTCGTCGGCCTCACGCTCGATGAAGGCGGCATCCCCGATACCGCCGAAGCTCGCTTCGCCATCGCCGAGCGCATCGTGGCCGAGGCCGCCCGCTACGGTATCGGCCCGGACCGCATCCTCATCGACTGTCTGGTCATGACCGCCTCGACCAATCAACGCCAGGCCGAACAGATCCTGCGCGCCATGTCCCTGTGCAAGGAGCGTCTGGGCGTCAAATGCGCGCTCGGCGTGTCGAACATCAGCTTTGGTCTGCCTGCCCGCCCGCTGCTGGGCTCGGTCTTTTTGGCTGCCGCTTTTGGCGCGGGCCTGGACGCCCCCATCATAAACCCGGGCTCCAAGCGCTTTATGGATACCGTCTACAGCTATCGCGTGCTGAGCGTTGAGGACGAGGGCTCGACCGGATACATCGAGCGCTACGCCGGCTGGACCGATCCGTACAAGATCGCCGCGAATCCGGCGGCGGCTCAGGCGGTATCGACCGACGCCGCGCCCGCTGCTGGCACCACCGGCACCGACGGCAACGACGACCCGATTCGTCGCATGGTCGTCTCGGGCCGCAAGGGCGAAATCGCGGCCGAGACCGAGCGTCTGCTGGCAGACCATGACGCCATGGACCTCATCAACAATCACTTTATCCCCGCCCTCGACGAGGTTGGCGTCCTCTTTGACCAGGGCAAGTTCTTCTTGCCGCAGCTTATGGCCTCGGCCGAGGCCGCGCGTGTGGGCTTTGACACCATCAAGCGCCTGATGCCCGCCGGCGAGATTGCCGACAAGGGCAAGATCTGCGTGGCCACCGTTAAAGGCGATATCCACGACATCGGTAAGAACATCGTCAAGATGCTGCTCGATAACTACGGCTACACCGTCTTTGACCTAGGCCGCGACGTCGACCCGCAAGAGGTACTCAAGACCGTACGGGAGCGCGACATTAAGCTCGTCGGCCTCTCGGCGCTTATGACCACCACGGTCGTCGCTATGGAGGAGACCATCAAGTTGCTCCATGCCGAGGTTCCGGGCGTCAAGATCATCGTAGGTGGCGCCGTGCTCACCCCCGAATACGCCAAGCAGATCGGCGCGGACTACTACGCCAAGGATGCCGCCGAAAGCGCGCGCATCGCCGAAGAGGTCTTTGGGCAGTAACACAACGGAAACAACCGAGCACCAAAACGTGCCGCACGCGCCACTTGGCACGTGCGGCACGTTAGAATAGATAAGGCTATGCTCGTTTTGGCAGATAGGAGTGCAAGGATGGCGATCACGCCCGCAGAAATCGCGGAAACCCGCGGCATGGTTGAGGAGCAGAACCTCGACATCAGGACCATCACCATGGGTGTTTCGCTCATGGGTTGCGGCGACGAGAGCCTCGACCGCATGTGCACGAAGATCTACGACCACGTGACGCACACGGCTGAGCACTTGGTCGAGACCGCCGAGAACCTCGAGCGCGAGTACGGTATCCCCATCGTCAACAAGCGCGTTTCCGTCACCCCGGTGGCGCAGATCGCCGCATGCTGCAAGGATGAGGACCTCACCCCCATCGCGCATGCCCTCGACCGCGCGGCCGAGACGCTCGGCATCGATTACCTGGGCGGCTTCTCCGCGCTCGTTCAGAAGGGCATCGGCGACGCCGACCGCCGCGTCATCCAGTCCATCCCCCAGGCGCTCGCTACCACCAGCCGCGTCTGCTCCAGCGTCAACGTCGCCAGCCTGCGTGCCGGCATCAACATGGACGCCGTGCTCATGGCCGCCCAGACCATCATCGATGCCGCCAAGCTTACGGCAGATGAGGATTCCGTTGGCGCCTCCAAGTTTGTCTGCTTTGCCAACATGGTCGAGGACTCCCCGTTCATGGCGGGCGCCGTCCACGGCGGTGGCGAGGCCGACGCCGTCATCAACGTTGGCGTCTCGGGCCCCGGCGTTATGGCGGCAGCCCTGGAGAAGCTGCCCGACTCCGCCTCGATGATGGAAGTCGCCGAGAAGATTAAGCAGACCGCCTTTAAGATCACCCGTGCCGGCGAGCTCATGAGCCGCGAGGCCGCCCATCGACTGGGTGTCGAGAAGGGCATCGTCGACCTGTCGCTGGCGCCTACGCCCGCCATTGGCGACTCCGTTGCTCGCATCCTCGAGATTATCGGCGTGGGCACCTGCGGTGGCCCGGGCACGACCTGCGCGCTCGCCATGCTCAACGACGCCGTCAAGAAGGGCGGCGTCATGGCCAGTTCCAGCGTCGGTGGCCTCTCGGGCGCCTTTATCCCCGTGTCCGAAGACGCCGGCATGATCGCCGCCGTCGAGGCCGGCGCGCTTTCGCTCGAGAAGCTCGAGGCCATGACCTGCGTGTGCTCCGTCGGCCTGGACATGATCGCCATCCCCGGCGACACCCCGGTCGAGACCATCGCCGGCATCATCGCCGACGAGATGGCCATCGGCGTCATCAACAATAAGACCACGGCCGTGCGCGTGATTCCCGCCATCGGCAAGGGCGTGGGCGACTGCGTCGAGTACGGCGGCCTGTTTGGCCGTGCGCCCATCATGCCGGTGAACCCCAACGCCGGCACCGTGCTTGCCCACCGTGGTGGACGCTTCCCGGCACCGCTGAACTCGCTGAAGAACTAGCTGAGGGGGACTGGCGAGGAGCCCCGGGGAGGGCAAATATATAAGGTCGCCTGCTCGGACAGTCCTGACTCGCACGGAGAGCACATTAAGTGCTCTCCGGCTCGTGCGGAACTCGCGATCGACCTTATATATTTGCCCTCCCCGGGGCTCCCGCACAACGGGACCTCGGTTGGGCTCTATCCCGGTTGCAGTTGCTTCGCTCCTGCACCACTAGGCTGGTGCGACGGTTTGGCGTTGGATCGGTTCTTTCTGATATATGCTGGTTGCGGCTCTTCTTTTGGGGGGGAGTCGCTTTTTTGTTGCTAGGAGGTTAGCCCGTGGTTGATGGGGATGCTCGCTCTGAGCTTCTTTCTGCTGATTGGAATCAGGAGTGGATGCGTCTGCAGGCCGCTCGGCATCGGGCTGATGATTCTTTTGAATGGGATAAGCGGGCTCGACATTTTCGACCTCTTGAGACTGCTCCGTATGCCCGGGATTTTATGAAATTGCTGGCTCTTGAGCCTGGTGAATCGGTGCTTGATATGGGGTGTGGGGCTGGGTCGATTGCTATTCCGCTTGCGCAAGACGGGCATCCTGTGATTGCGGCTGATTTCTCCCCCGCCATGCTGGGCACGCTTGATGCCGGCATTGAGTATTACGGGCTCGAGGATCTTATTACGCCGCTTGAGCTTGCTTGGGATGATGACTGGAATTTGGTTGGACCGGTCGCGAAAGCGGTAGATGTTGCCTTTGCCAGTCGCTCTGTCACCACGACCAACCTAAAAGGCGCGCTTGCCAAGCTTGATCGTACGGCTCGTCGGCGTTGTGCTGTCACGATGGTCGCCAACTCCAGCCCGCGCTATGACCTGCACCTGATGAACGCTATCGGTGCCTCGGTTACCCGCAGTAATGGCTTTGTGTATGCCTTCAATATCCTCATTCAGATGGGCGCCCTGCCGCAGGTTACGTACTTTGAATCGCCTCGTCGCGATACCTTCGATAGCCTTGAGGCGGGAGTGGCGGACTTCTCCCGCATGCTCGAGCACGGTAACGAGGATAAGATTGACCGTCTACGCGACTACGTCGCTCAGCATATGATTGAGAATCCCCATGCCGGCGAGCCAGGGTCCAAGGGCGTACCGCAGGGGCGTTACATGCTCGACCACGTCCGCAAGGTCCGTTGGGCGTTTATTGCATGGGAGCCGGTCTCCATACCCCGCCCGTAGCCCATCTAAAGCTTGCATCGTCTTCCCGCCCGGCATCCGCATTCTTTGCGAACTGGGCAAACGCGCTCCACACCGCGCCGTTCCTGCGCTATCGTGGGACAGCTCACGTAGATTAAGGCCCCATTGCGGGGCGCCCCATACATAGAAAGCGAGAACCCATGGCACTGACAGGAGCCCAGGTCAAGCAGCTTCGCAGCATGGCCCATCACCTCAACCCCGCCATCATCATCGGTAAGTCCGATGTCAACGAGGGCACCGTCGAGCAGACGGTTGCCTACCTGGAGAAGCACGAGCTCGTTAAGTGCTCCGTGCTGGACGGCTCCAGCCTTTCTGCCCGCGAGGCCGCCGAAGAGCTCGCTGAGCGCTGCCACGCCGAGGTCGTCCAGGTCATCGGCCGCAAGTTCTCGCTGTATCGCGAGTCCTCACGCAAGGACATCGAGAAGATCAAGCTCGTCTAAGAGCCAATGATCCGGCGAGCCAACACATAGCAAGCTTACGGGTGCCCAAGTACTTTGGGCGCCCGTTTTTTATCGCTCGACCAGCACGCGATTGAGCCGCCCCTCCACCAAGCGCTCGTATAGACGCCGCGTCTCGGGCTCGGGCACGCCATTGACCTGCTCCCTCAGATGGTGCATATGCCCGCTGTATAGCTCGACGATATCGCGCCGCCGCCCCGCCGCACTGTAGACGCGCATGGCGCAGCGCACCATATCCTCGCGCGCCGTTTCCTGCCGAAGCCCCGACTCCGCCAGCCAAATCGCCGACTGCAGATCGTTTTCTTCTAGAGCGGCATTGGCCCCCTTAATCATGCAATCGATGTACTTTGACTGCATAATGCGTCGCATACGCAAAAAGTAGGTGGGATTACAGCCATTGGGAACATACAGCGGTCCGGCATAAAGCTGCTCAATCTTAAGGCACAGTTCAACTAAATGGGGCCCGCGCGCACCCGTGCGATTTCCCAAAACCTCGCGGCTTATCTGGTCAAACAGCCGTACATCGGTCTTGACGTAGTCGCCGTTGAGTCCGATGCATTCATTTTGGATGAGCACGCACGACTTGCCGTCTGGCGTCGGCCCCAAGGCCGACCGCAAGCGCGATATCGTCGAGTACAGGTTGTTGCGGGCGCTATTGAACTCGGCATGGGGCCACAGCTCCATGGCCAGCGTCTCACGATCGACGAGCGCATCCATGCCCAGCGCAAGCCGCTCGGCAAGTGTCGCCGCCTTCTTGCGGCGCCACATTTTGTCCGTGATGGGAAACCCGTCGCGCTCGGCGCGAAACGCACCAAACATGCGAATCTCGATATGGTCGATGGTATCAACGGCTTCAACCTCGCCAGCCTGGAACAGACGCTCGCCCTCCCCTTCCAAATCGTCGCGCAGCGAGTACCGCGACAGCTCGCGCACGGGAAGCTTCTTGCGTATCCTGCCCGCCGGCTCGCCCAGACAATGCATGGCAAGGCGCGCAAAGAGCCGATACGATGGCTCTAGAATCCCCGCACGATTCATGGACATCCAGGCCGCAAGGTCGCTGTCTCGGCCCGCACAGGCCAAATGCAGCGCCACGACCCAGGCTTCTGAGCCACCGACCTGCGTCTTGCTAATATCGAGCAGCTCCGCCTCTTCGCGAACCGATACCAGCGACGTATTGCGCAGATACGCCACGCGCTCCAGCAGCAAAGCGTTTTCGCGCATGTACGTAATCGATTCGTCGGCGAGCTTGAGCACCTGGACCGCACGGAACTTTGCGTTGACTGGCCGCCCCTCCGCCAGCGATTGCCAGCCCTCCAGCAATAGCCCAAACAGCTGAATTTGATTGTCGCGAACACGCACCGCAAAGCGGTCGAGCTCGCCAAACGCCACATCGTCGGTCACGGGCAAGCCCGCGAGCAGGCGCCGCGCCGCCAGCACCATACGCAGCCAAATGGATGGCGCCTTAAGCCCGCGGATATCGAGCGCCTCGAGTATCTGCGCCATCTTGTCATCGCGCTCGTCGGGTTTAGCAAACGAGCCGTCGAACAGCTCCACCAGCATATGGTCGGCCTGTATGAGAATCCCCGCGATGTCGAGCTCGCAATCATAGGCTTTGCGCGCCTTGAGCTTCGCGAGAACATTGCCGTCTTTCGCTCGCTCGGTTAGGTGGCGCTTGACCTCGATATGCGCGGACAGCATGTCGAGCACCTCGCAGGATGTCTGTTCTTGCACAACAGGGTTGGCGGGAAGCCCCAGGTCATTGTCGCCGTAAAAGGCGATAGTGAGCGCCTGTGCTATTTTCCAGGTAGCGGGGTCGAGCTCGCGCGCCGCCTGATCGCCCGCACGTTCGATAACGGACGCCATATACCTTGCGAGCTTTGTATTGCACACGCTGACAGCCGCCAGATACACGCCGAGCGCCTCGGCGGGTGCCGGCTCTTTCTCCTGCTTTTCCGCATTGACCATCGCCGTCGCCGCGCGGCAAATGTCCCCTCCGTGCCCGGTCAGGGCAAGATCGGCCCCATACTGCCCGGCAAGTTCCAACACCACATGGCGGTCCAAGAACGCATCGGCCAGGTCCATAGCCAAATCGCATCGGCCCGCCTTAATCAAAATGCGAGCAGCCCGCGATACAAGTTCGGGACGGATCTCGGCAACGAGCTTTCGCAGCCTCAGGCGCGCGTTGTCCTTAGCGCCCAAACACCTAAAGGTGCGATCAGACGGATCCACGCCAAAAAACGGATAATCGCGCACAAAGATGGACTGGTCGATCATCGAAAGCCTTACACCGCACGCCTCTAGCTCCGCAATGCGACCCTCGCCCATCAGCACCATCAAGCAGGCAACGGTAAACAAAAGGTTGTTCTCGAGCGATGCGAGATCTGCCAGCGCCGCACCGTACACGTTGACGATTTCGTTCTCGAGCAACCCGGCAACATCGCCCTGTCCATACATTCCCGTCTGCAGGGCAGATACCAGCTCTGGCACACCCTGCGTGAGCCGATAAAAATCGAGCGATGTACTGATCGAAAACGCCGTAGCCCATGACGAATACTCATAGGCGTGCACCTTGAGCATCTGCGCATTGACTTTTACAGAATCGCCCAACCCGTGGATAAGCAATCGGTTGGAGGGGCGGCAAGTAATAAAGACCCCCGTCCCCGTAGCACGTAAGCTGCGGATTCGATCGATGAGGTCCTCTGTTTCGCGCTGCTCGAGATTGGGCACGTTGTCGATCGCAACGAGCGAATGCGGTTTGTCCTTAAGCTCATCGGCGACAACCTCGAGCTGCATAAAGAGCTCGCGTCCAATCGCGCGGTCGGCCTCGATTATCCGAACCGGCCCTCGCGTGGGATCCGATTTAACTTCCTGCACGTATTGCAGCAATACCGACGTCTTACCAAACCCGTCGGGCGCGTAAAGCAGAACGATTCCTGCCTTGCGCCCTTTAACGATGAGCTCGTTCATCAAGCGATCGCGCCGCACCATATAGCCGCCGCCCGTCGGCATCAACTCGAGGTCGTCCGTATTGCCCAGATCGTTTACCATGCCTGCTCCTCAACTCGACCATATGGACACCGTAGCTGCAGGACCATATGAGCAACCCCGTGAATAGCGCGACTTAGAGTTTTTGGTTGTCTGCCGGTACGTGTTTGGCAAGTTTTTGTACAGCGAGGCCCGATGGTAATTTATCCCCCGACCAATAGGTCTTTGCGCAGGTCAATGCGCTTGCCAGCATGTCCCATCCAATTTGCAGTGTAGCGCAGTCGTCTGTTTTTATTTGAGTTGCGCAACTCGCCTATTCCTCGCTACCGCTTGCGACTCTATAGTGGCAAATGTGCATAGAATCTGGTACGGAATGAATCTCATGATTTAGAGCCCACTCGCCAAGCATGTGGCAAGGTTTCCGTCATGCACACATTACGGCCCGCATCCACTAAAAAGGCCCCCGCAAAGCGAGGGCCTTTTGGAAAGCTATGTAAGATCGCTTGGTCGCGTTACTCGCAGAGCGAAAGAGCGGCCTCGTCAGCAACGACGACGCAATTGGTGTGGAGCTGCAGGATCGAAGCGGGGCACTCGGGCGTAACCGGGCCATAGCACATATCGTGCACAGCCTGAGCCTTGGCCTCACCGTTGGCGACAACCAGGATCATGCGGGCATACATGATGGTCTGGGTGCCCATGGTGTAAGCCTGACGGGGCACATCATCGATGCTGTCGAACAGGCGGCTGTTGGCCTGAATGGTGCTCTCGGTCAGATCGACGCAGTGCGTACCCTTGGAGAAGTGGTCATCGGGCTCGTTGAAGCCAATATGACCGTTATTACCAATGCCGAGCAGCTGCAGATCCGGGTAACCGGCGGCAGCGACGATCTTGTCGTACTCGGAGCAGGCAGCAGCGGCATCGGGGTTGGAGCCATCGGGCACGTGCGTGTTGTTCAGATCAATATTGATGTGATCAAAGAAGTTCTCGCGCATAAAGTAGTGATAGCTCTGGGGATCGTCGTGCGAAAGACCGCGATACTCGTCCAGGTTGTAGGTGCTGACCTCGGCAAAGTCGACGTCGCCCTTCTCGTACCAAGCGGCGAGCTGCTTGTAGGCGCCAATCGGGGTGGAGCCGGTGGCAAGACCCAGTACGCAATCGGGCTTGAGGATAACCTGGGCCGAGATGATATTGGCGGCCTTACGGCTCATATCCTCGTAGTCTTTAGCTTTAATGATCTTCATTACGCGTCCTTTCTCGTACAAAAGAGGCAAGGCTCCCCTTACAAGCACTTGCCCGCGGCCCGCGTCGGCCGCAACCAACGTGTGCGGCCACCAGGGCGAGGTCGCGTAATGTATGTGTCTCGTGTCTAGCCGCGTCGAGGCCCCTGCCCGTCCACGGTGACCCAAAGCTGTTTAGCCTCGGACGTTTCCCATCTTGCCACGGAGGGCGCCCTCTTTCAAGGGCGCCCTCCGTAAACGTGTTTGAATTGTAGGCTAAAGGCCGAGCGCGCTCACTAGCGCTCGCGAGCGACGATGAGTTGGTCCATCTCCTCGACGTGCTCTCCAACGGAGCCCTTAATGCTCGAGAACTCAACGGAGTTGCACACCAAGATGGGAACCGTCACATCGTAGCCCTCGGCAGCAATTGCCTCGCGATCGAACTCGATGAGTACATCGCCCTTATGGACGATGTCACCCACTTGCGCATGTACGGTAAAGTGCTTGCCCTCGAGCTGAACAGTGTCCAAACCAACGTGAATAAGCACGTCCAAGCCATCGACCGTGTTAAGCGCAACGGCGTGTCCCGTGGGAAAAATGGCCTCGACCTTGGCATCAGCCGGCGCAATCACGCGCGTACCCGTAGGCTGAATCGCCACGCCCTGGCCCAAAAGGCCGGTGGCAAATGTCTGGTCATTGACCTCGGACAACGGAATGACGTCGCCCGAGATGGGAGCATCCAGCGTAAGGACTCGACCACGCATACCAAAAGACCTTAGGACTTTAGTGAACATGATCCCCCTCGGACATACCAATCAACCAAAATAGCTTTAACAGTTTACCACTTGGCACCCGTTTTTGACCATTAGGGAAGTTCGCGCTTGACAACCTCGACGATGTCGTCGACAACACGCTGGGTCAGCTCGTGCGTCTCGGCCTCGGCCATCACGCGGACCAGCGGCTCGGTACCGCTCGGGCGCACCAGAATGCGGCCGCGGCCGTCAAGCTCCTTCTCGGCAGCAGCGACGGCATCCCAGATGGGCTGGCAATCGTCCAGACCAGCCTTGTTGTCGGAATGCACGTTGACGAGCACCTGCGGGTACTTCTTCATGATGCCGGCAAGGTCGGTGAGGGTACGACCGGTGCGCTTGAGCACGGCCAGCAGCTGCAGAGCCGTCACCAGGCCGTCACCGGTGGTGTTGTGCTCCAGGAAGATGATGTGGCCGGACTGTTCGCCGCCGATGACGGCGCCGTCCGCGAGCATGCGCTCCAGAACGTAGCGGTCGCCCACGGCGGTCTGGACCATCTCGAAGCCCTGCTCCTTCATAGCGATGGAGAAGCCCAGGTTGCACATGACGGTCGAGACGATCTCGGAGTTGGCGAGCTTGCCGCGAGCGGCGAGGTCAGATCCGCAGATAGCCAGGATGTAGTCACCGTCGATCTCATTGCCCTCGCTGTCCACGAACAGCACGCGGTCGGCATCGCCGTCGTGGGCCAGACCGATGTCAGCATGGGTGCGCAGCACGAGCTCGCGCAGGGGCTCAAGGTGCGTGGAGCCACACTCAACGTTAATGTCAGTGCCGCAGTAATCGGTGTTGATGGCATGGACCGTGGCGCCCAGGCGCTGCAGCGCGGCGGGCGTGGTCTGGCAGGAAGCACCGTGACCGCAGTCGACGGCAACAACCAGGCCGTCGAGCTTAAGGCCGTCGAGCGTGCTGATGGCATGATCGACATATGCCTTGCGGGCGTCCTTCATCTTGATGATGTGACCCACACCGGCGCCGGTCGGCAGCGTGTCGGCAGCCATGGCCTCCTCGGACATGACCCAGGCGCTGATCTCTTCCTCAACCGCGTCGGGAAGCTTCATGCCCTTGCGGCTAAAGAACTTGATGCCGTTGAACTCCGGCGGATTATGCGAAGCAGAAATGACGATGCCGCCATCGAGCTCGTTTTGGACGGTGAGCAGCGCCACGGCCGGCGTAGGGATAACGCCGCAGCAGTGCGGGCGGCCGCCCTCGGCCATAATGCCGGCGGTCAGAGCACTCTCGAGCATGGTGCCCGAAAGGCGCGTGTCACGGCCGATGCAGACGTCCGGACCAAGAAACTTGGTCGCCGCGCGGCCCAGGCGAAACGCGAGGTCGCACGAAAGATCGGCGTTGGCGACGCCACGGACGCCATCGGTGCCGAAGATGTTCTGGGGCATAGGATCGCTCCTTCCCTAGTAGGCGATATGCAACCGCCCACCCTAGTCGAAAAAGAAAAGCGGGACCCGCCGAGGAATCGGCAGGCCCCGCTTGTACATTGTATCTCGAAAGGAGATAAAACCTTAGCGCTTGGAGAACTGGGGAGCGCGGCGGGCCTTCTTGAGGCCGTACTTCTTGCGCTCGACCACGCGAGCATCGCGCGTAAGGAAACCGGCCTTCTTGAGGTCAGCACGGTAGTCGCCAGCGTTCAGAAGAGCGCGAGCGATGCCCAGGCGCAGAGCGCCGGACTGACCGGAGATGCCGCCGCCATCGCACAGAGCGATAACGTCGAACTGACCGGCGGTGTCGGTCACCTTGAAGGGAGCAAGGGCGTTCTCAACGAGCTGATGACGGCCGAAATACTGCTCGGCGTCACGCTTGTTGATGGTCACCTTGCCGGTGCCGGGGACGAGACGGACGCGGGCGACGGCGTTCTTACGACGGCCGGTACCCTGGTAGACAACGGTGTTCTCAGCCATCTTTAAGCCTCCAGCTCAATCTTCGTGGGGTTCTGGGCAGCATGCGGATGCTCGGCACCAGCGTAGACCTTAAGCTTGGTCATCTGGGCACGGCCGAGGGTGGTCTTGGGCAGCATACCGCGAACGGCGCGCTCGATGACCTTCTCCGGGTGCTTCTCCATAGCCTGGCGGAAGCTCTCAGCCTTGAGGCCGCCGTTGTAGCCGCTGTGGCGATAATAGGTCTTCGTATCGGCCTTGTTACCGGTAAGCTGGACCTTATCGGCGTTGATGACGACAACGAAGTCGCCGCAGTCGCTGTTGGGCGTGAACTGGGGCTTGTTCTTACCGCGCAGGATCATTGCGATCTGGGTGGCAAGACGGCCCAGGACAGCACCATCGGCGTCAACGAGAACCCAGTTGCGCTGGACCTCGCCCTGCTTGGCGTAGTGAGTCGATTTCGAAATCACTTAGACTCCTCCATGTACAGTACGTGTTGTTACAGAGATTCACGGGGCTCTGCAAGTAACCCGTCCATATTACCCCGCTCGCCGTACGAGTCAACAGGTATTTTGGCTCCGACCAGAGTTTCTGCACATGTCATCCACGAGCCGTGATTTTCCAGCTCTTTAGCTGTTGCCATTTTTTGAGGGTTCGCCGTCGTTAGCGCTCAACGAACTCTTGGATTTCCGCGAGCAGACGCTTTGCCTCCTGACGGCCCTGGATATACAGGTCCAAAAGCTTTGCCGAATCGTGCTCGACATGGCCGACCTCGACCGGCTTTTGCGGAGCGACGACCAACGCACGGCCCTCGCGCTCATACTTCCACAGGTGCATGCGCTGGATGTTGTAACGGTCGTGGCGCGTCTCGATAGCCTCGAGCAGATAGGGGTAGTCGGCATAGCGGGCGCGCGCGGCAGGCATAAACTCGTAGGGCTTTTTCTCGTACGAGCGGTCCTGCGTGACAATGACAACCGCGCGATCGAAGCCCGCCTCCTCCAGCACGTGCTCGATAGGAACCGAATCGGCCACACCGCCGTCGACGTATTTGTGCCCGTCAATCTCGACCGGCGGCGTCACCAGCGGCAGCGACGTCGATGCGCGCACAGCGTCGAGATCGAGCACGGCGCTTTTGACCGGCAGGTACGCGGCGGTTCCAAAAAGCATGTCCGTCGCGACGGCGTACATCTCGATGGGGCTCGCGTCGAACGTCTCGTTGTCAAAGGGGTCCAGGCGGTCCTGGACATCGTTGAAGATAAAGTCGTAACCCACAATAGAGCCCGTGGACGCAAACGATGCGGCGCCCATGAAGCGACTGTCGTTGCAGAAAGCCAGGTTGATGCGGTTGGCACGGCCGATCTGGTGCGACTTATAGTTCACGCCGTTGAGGGCGCCGGCCGAGACGCCGTACACCGCCGGGATTTCGACACCAGCCTCCATGAGGACGTCGAGCACGCCTGCGGTAAATTGCCCGCGAAAGCTACCGCCCTCCAGGACGAGCGCGACCTTGCCGGCGTTCTTTGCCTTATCTTCTGCAGTCATGTTGACCTCCTGCGATTGCGTTTTGGCTTTCTTCTACCCAGTTTTGGGATGGTGAGAGCGCAGGTTTTTCGAGGCGGCAGGTGAAGCGGAAAGTGTGTCCCGTTCTCAGAGCAAATTCCGGGTCTCATTTTCCGCTGAGCCCACCATCAGGAAAATGAATCCCATTCCGAGCTTAGATTCCGGGATGCGCTTTCCGCTTGAGCTGCCATTGGGAAAGCATGTCCCACTCTACGGCGGGATTCCGGGTCGCAGTTTCCGCTTGAGGCGCCATCCGGAAACTACGTCCCAGTCTGAGCGCGGATTCCGGGACACGCTTTCCGCCTGGGCCGCCATTGGGAAAGCGCGTCCCGGTCTGCGTTGCCAAGGCGTTTTCTTTACGCTCGCGCCCTGCATAGAGTTCGATTCTCCGCGGGTAGAGATGACGTTGGCGCGGGGGCATTGTCGGCTGTCATCCGATCGACATCGCATCTGTTTTGGGCTGAGGCATTGCGCGGAGAATCCGCGTATTTACTTCGCAAATACGCACCGGCTTCGGCCGCCTACCGGCGTCCTCGCCCGCGGGCTAAAAACGCTTACGCGTTTTCTTTACGCCCGCGCCCTGCACAGAGTTCGATTCTCCGCGGTACGGACTAGAAATAAAAAGACAGGCAGATACGAATATCTACCTGTCTGTTGCTTATGGTGGAGGCGCGGAGAATCGAACTCCGGTCCACGAAAGCCCCCTGATTGGCATCTCCAAGCTCAGTCGCTGGTTTAGTCTCGGACGCTTTGCGCGCAGCGACACGCTCGCGGCGTCCTAACCGGTTCGGTCTTAGCCTGCGCCATACCGATTACGTGCGCAGGAGCATTCCCCTAACATGACGTCGCGCCGGTGTCGGGGAAATCACCGGGTTGACGCGCCGCTATAAACTAAGCAGCGAGAGCCATAGGCTCAAAAGAAGAGTTGTTGTCAATTCAATTTGACGGTACCCCTGTTTAACGAGGCGAGGAGACCTCGGCTTGCTTCCTCTCTCAGAGCTATCGTGTCGAAACCAGTCGCCCCCGAATGTCGGGAAAGTCTGGATGGCATTGGGCACGAGCACCCAACACCCGTCGACTTTTCAAGGAACATGCGGGGCGAGCCCCGCTTGTGGAGTGTTATCTTACCACGTTCTGAAAGCGGACAGCTGTTCTATGCACGAGCTGTGAAGACCCCAATGTGCGCCGCACTTCGCACTTTTGCTACCGATCGCGTCACGTATATTTTCGCCAAGCAAAATTGACCCGTCGAAAGGACCGCCATGGATACCAAGCAGCAACTCGTCAATGCCCTCGCAGGCCTGGGCTCAACCATTACCGAAGCTATGGATGTCATCGAAGGCTTTGTCCCCTGCGGACATCCCGCCCTCACGGTATCGAACGCACTCGTCGCGCTGGACGCCGACGATGATGCAGCTCTCGCCCAGCAGCTTGAGACCGTCGAGGGCTTTATCGACCACGTGAGTGAGAACCGCGGCGTGGCCGCCTACCACGGCATCGAGGTAGAGCTCGCAGGTCCCAAGGCCGATCTGCTCGCAGCAATCCGCGAGGTAGGTACCCTTATGCAGACTGCAGGCGTCAAGAACACCCAGGTCAACGAGTGGGTCTACCGCAGTCTGGCAGCACTCGACAGCTCAGACGAAAAGGCAGCCGAGCAGCTCGCAGAAAGTCCCACCATTAAGGCCGAGCTTTTGTAAATAGCAGACGCGAGTCCCTTGGCGCATCGTCGTCCAAGAGGCCCGCAAACAGTTCGCGTCAACCGATAGCCGCGCCGCCGCGTTCGGCCAAAGCAAGAATCGACATCATTTGGCGCGGGGTCTTCGCTGCAAGATCGGCATGTTCGAGCAGCTTGTGATCGTTGGTCACTAAGTAATCGACCTGTGCGCGCTTGCACGCGGCGAGCACCAAGTTGTCCTCGTAATCGCGATGGAGCGTCAGATATTTGTCGGCTAGCCACAGATCGGATGCGTCTGCACCCACGGCCGTAGCGTTTTCGGTCATGTTCCGAACAAACGCCAACGCCGCATCGCCAATTGCACGGGCAGATGCCTCGTCGAGCGCTCCCCCGCTGGCAAGAACGCTACGCTTCAGCTCGTGTTGGACAACGTACAGCACGTCCTTGGCGATATGCACCGGAAAGAACAGCAATGCCCCCGTCTCCGCCGCCTGCCCAATAAACGCACGCGCGGCAAGCGACTCGGCATGGTCGACGCAAAACGAATCAACCCATACGTTGGCGTCCACCATTATTTTGAGGGGAGCCCCGCTCACAGGATCATCCCCTTTTGGCGATAGCGCTCGTCCATGGCTTCGGAATAGATTGTGTCCCAACCGCGATCGTCGGATACGGGCGACGTAGCGATGCCCAAATCTGCATAAAGCCGGTCTGCCGCTGCCCACGACGCGGCGAACGGAGTATCGGGCGCGACGGTCTGCTGCCGGTCGTCGACGGCCGCAAGCACTTCCTCGCACTGCCCGCCACCCTGCGCGACCTTGGCCACGACCTTTTTGATGAGCTCGGGCAGCGAGACGCCCGAAAGCCGCAGCGCTTCCTCGGCGCGCTCTTTAACCGAGCGATCTACGCGAACATTCACCTGTGCCATGCTGCCAACGGTAGCCATCTCAACCTCACCTTCAGCATTTACTAGCATTGCTAGCACGAGCATATATCCGAGCTAACATATCGTCAAACAAAAGAAGGCCTGCACCCTGACGGCTGCGGTGCCGCCCGAATGCAGGCCATATACTCAATCGAAAACGCTAACGCAGGTACGCCTTTGCGTTGCCCAGGCTGTAGGCGATCGTTGAGCCGTTGTGCAGCAGTGACGACGTCTGCGGAGTGATCATGCCGGTAATACCCAATGCCAACAGCGCCGAGTTGGTGAGCATCACCTTGGAATACGAACTCGACAGACGGTCGATAAGCCCCTGACTCATGCGGCGCAGGCGCACGATTGCGGCCAGATCTGTATCGGTCAGGATGATATCGGCGACCTCCTTGGCGATGTCGCTTCCACCGCCCATGGCCAGACCCACATCGGCCAGACCCAGCGCCGGTGAGTCGTTGACGCCGTCGCCCACCATGGCAACGTGGCGCCCCTCGCCCTTAATGCGCTCCACATACGCGTACTTGTCCTCGGGCAGCAGCTCGGCCTTAAACTCGTCGACACCTGCCTCGCGAGCAATGCGCTCGGCCGTGCGCTCCGAGTCGCCCGTGAGCATGACCACGTGCTTAACGCCCAACGCGTGCAAGTCGGCGATGGCCTCGCGGACCCCGGGCTTAAGCGGGTCCTCGATACCGAGCACGCCCACAACGGTGCCGTCGACCGCCAGATACAGCGGCGACAGGCCCTGCATCTGGGACTCGATGCGCTCCTTTATGTCGGACTCGAGCTGCGCGCCCTCATCCTCAAACACAAAGTGTGCCGAGCCGATAATCGCGCGACGTCCTTCGATGGACGAAGCGATGCCGTGTGCCACGATGTACTCGACGGCAGCATGGCGCTCGCGGTGCTCGAGCCCGCGCTCGCGGGCGGCGTTGACCACGGCACGCGCCACCGGATGCGGGAAATGCTCCTCCAAGCAAGCGGAAAGGCGCAGGACCTCATCCTCGCTCCAGCCATCGGTGGTGAGCACGCAGGCAAGACGCGGCTGTGCCTCGGTGAGCGTGCCGGTCTTATCAAACACAATGGTGTCGGCCTTGGCAAACGACTCAAAGTACTTCGCACCCTTGACCATGACGCCCATCTTGGCAGCATCGCTCATGGCAGTCATGACGGCGACGGAACCCGTGAGTTTGAGTGCGCACGAGTAGTCGACCATCAGCGCCGCTGAGGTCTTGATGAGGCTGCGCGTGGTGAGCGCAACCAGGCCCGCGAGCAGGAAGTTCCATGGGACGATCTTGTTGGCGAGGTCCTCCATGTGCGACTGACCCTCGGACTTGAGCGAGTCGGCCGTCTGCACGAGCGAGACGATCGAGCGGAGCTTGGTCTGAGCCGTGTTGGCGCGCACACGCACCAAGATGCTGCCATCTTCCACAACGGTGCCGGCGAACACGTCGTCGCCCACGCTGCGCTCGACGGCCAGCGGTTCGCCGGTCAGGGTCGCCTGGTTGACCATAGCGCTCCCCTGCTCGACCACGCCGTCGATACAGATAGACATGCCGGTGCGCACGGCGACCAAATCGCCGGGTTCAAGCTCGGTGGCGGCAACGCTTACCTCGGTGTCGCCGACGACCTTTTGCGCCTTGTCGGGCACATCGAGCAGCGAGTTGATGAGTTCGTTTTCGCTCATGGCGCGGGTGTAGTCCTCGAGCAGCTCACCCACGTTGAGCAGGAACATCGTCTGGCCCGCGGTGTCGACATCACGTTTGACGAACGAAATGCCGATGGCCGAAGCGTCAAGCACAGGAACGGTTAGGCGCGGCTGCGCCAGCTCATGAAGGGCAGCGCGCAAAAATGCCATGTAACCGGCCACGACAAACACCGCACGCAGAGGCGTCGGCAAGAACCAGCGGCGCGCGTAGTGGGCGCCGATAAGTGTGGCAAGATCCATGACGAGCTTGTGCTTGCGTGGCTCAAGCTGCATCACATAACCCGTCTTTGCGTCGGCAATGGCCTGGGCATCGAGCGCACACAAAGCGTCGAGCACGCCCGCACGACACTGCTCATCATATTCGAGCGCCATCTGGCCAATACGGCCGTAAACGCGCACCTTGTGCACGCCGTCGATGTCGCCGCTGAGCTTAAGAAGCGCATCGAGATCACTCTCTGGCACAGGACCCGCCAACTGAAGGCGGGTCCTGCCGGGGATCTCGCTAATAATCGAGAATCTCATAGCTTGTGCCTGGGAGCGTTACTCGGCTGCCTCGTCAGCAGCGGCCTCGCTCTGGGTGATGTAGGCAGCCTCGGCAACCATGTCATCGACATTGGCCTTGGCCTGCTCGACCATGTCCTGGTAGCAGTTCTTGACGCGCATACCGCACGCGATGCCCTGCACGCAGGCATTCTTGACCGGAGCGCTGGTAAGCAGCTTGATGCCGGCCGTGCCAAGCAGAAAACCGCCACCGACAAGCAGGGTATTGAACGTCGACTTCTTCATGTTGTTTCTCCCTTTTGCCGCATTGGACGCGGCACGGTGCCTCAGCACCCGAGTAAACAAGTTTGCTCGAGCACACTTTTGGAAAATAGTTTAGTTTATCTAACTATTAAGTTCAACAATGGTTAACTTTTTGGAAACTATGGGGGTGAACTCAATATGACAAAGGGACTGCCCCTTTGTCATATTCCTACAGCTGCCAGTCCGCCGCCTCCTTTTGCAGCGCAACCATGCGGGCGAATTCTCCACCTGCCGCCTTGAGCTGCGCCGGGGTGCCCTGTTCGGCAACCACTCCATTCTTGAGCACAACGATTTTGTCGGCATTTTCCACCGTACGCATACGGTGGGCAATAACGATAACCGTCTTACCTGCAAGCAGACGGGAGAGTGCCTGCTGTACCACGGTCTCGTTCTCCACATCCAAGCTTGCCGTCGCCTCGTCCAACAGCACGATGGGTGCGTCTTTGAGCAGCGCGCGGGCGATGGAGATGCGCTGGCGCTCGCCACCGGACAGCTTGGAGCCGTTCTCGCCGATCATGGTGTCGTAGCCCTGCGGCATGCGGCACACAAACTCGTCGCAGTTGGCGGCACGCGCGGCCGCAAGCACTTCCTCATCGGTGGCATCACGACGCCCGAGGCGGATGTTTCCCATCACCGTGTCGTCAAAGAGCAGCACGTCTTGGAACACGATAGCGTAGTCGCGCAGGAGTACCTCGGGATCGACGCCCGCAACATCCACACCGCCCACGGTAACCTTGCCCGCAGTGGCATCCCAAAAGCGCGCGGCCAGGCGGCTCACCGTAGACTTACCGGAACCCGAAGGACCGACCAGCGCCGTAACTTCGCCTTCCTTGGCGGTAAAGCTCACATCGGTAAGAACTTTCTCGCCGGCGCGGCCGTCCTCGCCCGCACCATAGCCAAATGCCACGTGATCGAACACCACATCGTGACCCGCGGGCTCAAATTTCTCGCTGCCCCGCGCCACAGGCTCTTCCATGATGGAACGCATGCGCTTGGCAGACGACTCGGCGGCAAACAGCTCGGACATTAACATTAACGCCTGGTCAAAGGGCGCATAGATACGGCTCACCATAAGCAAGAAGGCAAACATCACCAAAAAGTCGACCCGCCCCGAGGCAACCATCGCGGCACCCGTTACCAGCGTGGAAGCGACCCCCAGACGCAAAATGACAAAGGCAGAGTTGACCAAAAGCCCGTTAACGAGTTCTCCCTTAGTGGTCTCGCGCTCCTCGTCATCGATCACGGCACCGAGTCCCTCAAGATAATAGGCCTCCTGGTTGGTAGCGCGGATCTCGCGCACACAATCGAGCGTCTCCTGGATCGCCTCGGTGACTTTGACCTTCTCGGCGCGAACACGGTCGAACACCGGGACCATGGGGCCGCGCGTCAAATACAGCACGGCAAAGGCCACGGGAACGCTCCAGAACGCCGTGATCGCCAACTGCCAGCAAAAGAACAGCGATGCTGCGAACACAATAGCGCTTGCGATAATGGCGCCCCAAAGCTCTCCCAACACGTGGCTGTAGGCATGTTCCATGGTCTGGACATCGCCCATGATGGTCTCGGTTAAATCGGCCAGATCACGACGACCGAAAAACGACAGCGGCAGTTTGCGCAAGCGTTCGGCGATCTCCATACGCTGCTTGCCGCACTCCTCGTAAAAGATGCAGTAGGTGTAGTAATACTGTTGCCAGTTAGAGGCAAAGAGCAACACGAAAAAGACCAGGAGGCCGCCCACGATCGGCAGGGCATCCGGCAGGTCAGCGCCAGTGGCGAGATGTTCGACAAAACCGGCCATGACCAGGAATAAAAAGCCCATGCCGGCCATGGTAATAAGATTGGTGAGCGTGGTCCAGAAAATGCCGCGCTTTACGCCGGCGACGCCTTTATCGGATAGGAAATACTTCTTTTGGAATGAGGCGAACATTTAGGCCTCGCCTCCCTTCGTGACGGCGGCATCCGCGGTCGCTGCAGTGATTTTCCAGCTCGCGGCCTGTTCGTATTCGGCCCACATCTTGGCATACAAACCCTCTTGGGACAGCAACTCGGCATGAGTACCCGACTCCTGCACCCTGCCCTGGTTGAGCACCACGATTTGATCTGCGCCCACTACAGTCGAGAGTCGATGAGCAATCATAATGACCGTGCGACCCGCCGCCAGCTTGCTAAAGGCGCGCTGGATGAGCGCCTCGTTCTCGGGGTCGGCAAACGCCGTGGCCTCATCGAGCACCACGATAGGCGCGTCTTTAAGGATCGCGCGGGCGAGCGCCACGCGCTGGACCTCGCCGCCCGAAAGATATGCTCCGCCGGCACCGAGCATGGTATTGATGCCCTGCGGGAGCTTGGCCACAATGTCGTCGCACTGAGCTGCGGAGAGGGCCGCACGCACTTCGTCGTCAGTGGCCGTAGGCTTGGAGGCGCGCACATTATCGGCAAGTGTTTGCCGGAACAGCTGGTTAGTCTGGAACACGAAAGCGACCTGGTCCATAAGCTCGTGCGGATCCATATCGCAAACGTCCACACCGCCTACAAGCACTCGGCCCGAAGAGACATCCCAAAAACGAGGAATCAGGCTTGCGCAGGTTGACTTGCCGCCGCCCGAAGGACCCACTAGGGCGAGGGTGCTACCAGCGGGAACACTGAAACTTACATGGCTAACGGCAGGTGCTTCGGCACCCTCGTACGTAAAGCTTACGTCCTCAAATCGCACGTCGCCGCCGGCAGGGTGCTTGAGTTGGGCGGGCACGGAGAGCTGCTTGGAATCCATGATACTTCGAATACGAGCCAGCGAATCGGCACTCATCTGAGAGGCCTCGCCCACAAACATGAGCTTGGTCAGGGCCGTCGGTACCACGGCCGAAAATATCGCGTAAAACGTGAAGTTGGCCATAAAATGTGCGAAGTCCGTCTCGCCCGGCGCCAACAGCAACGCCACGGGCAACAGGAATGCCACAAGACCATTGAGCGCGGTAAGGTTGAGTACCTGCGGACCTCGGCAGAACGTGCCCGCATAGTTTTGTGCCATGTCGGCGTATTCGGCGATCGCATCGTGGAAAGCCTTAAAGGAGTAGACCGTCTGCTGAAACACCTTGACCACGGGAATACCGCGTACGTATTCGGTGCCGGTCTTGTTCATCTTGACCAGCGCTCCCATGTAGGCCTTCATGAACTCGGCGCCTTTGCCGCTCATCATGGTGGCCATGGCGCCAAACGAAATGGCCACCGAGATGAGGCATGCCGCGCCCAAGCGCCAATCGAGGGCGAAAAGCAATACGAGCAGGCCCACGACCATGGCGGCGGCGCCTGCGATATCGGGCAGCATGTGTGCGAGCAAAGTCTCGGTGGAGGCGGCACATCCGTCTACAACACGACGCAGCTCACCGGTGGCGTGCGTGTCAAAGTAGCCAAGCGGCAGCTTAAGCAGGTGCTCGCTCGTAGTCTTGCGGATATTGGACGCACAGCGAAACGCGGACAGATGCGTGCACATGAGCCCCACGAAATAAGCTACGATGCTTGCCAGGGCAAAACCCACGGCCCACCAGCCATACATCGCGATGTCGCAGGCTTCGCTCCAGTTAGGCGCCACGGCGATCAGATCGCGCGCGACAAGCCAAATGCACACGTACGGGCCAAAGCTCAGCAGCTGCGAGAGCGCCGAGAGCGCCATGCCCAAATACGTTAGGAATTTGCGGTCACCGGCATACGCGAGCAACTCGCCGATGCCTCCACCTTCCCTTTTTGATCCCTTTGCCATGAGATTCCTTTCTAACGGCTTGAGAGTTAACCGTTCTCAACTTATCATTGATATGTTAGCCAAGGCACACAATCGAGCCAGGCGTGGACGTTTTCGCAAAGGAAGGGGACGCTTTTGAAAATGCATCGGGCTGCGACCGACATAACTGAGCTCTACGTACCACAGTTTGAGCAGTTTGGCCTGGAGCTTTCCGGCAAGGGCGCTGTCTTTACCGGCGAGGTGGCAAACGATCGGGCGCACGGACGCGCATGGATCATGCCTCTCTCCCCTGCCTGCATTGTCATGGAGCATTTCATCACCCCGACGCACGATATGTACCTGGCCGAATACACACCCGAGCCGTACGCCTGCGTGAGCGAAGTCAGCGCGCCCACACTTACATGCATGCCCGAGACTGGCATAACGCCCGCGAACCTCAAACCATCGCATGGACCGTGGCCAAACAATGCCGTTTGCAGCTTTATCCAAGATAGCTGTGGCGAGGAATTAAGCCCGCTGTTTGCGGGGGAACTTTATCACTCGCGCTCGGTGCTCTTTTTGCCTGGATATTTTGACGAACTGGAGCACCGCTATCCCACCGAGTTCGCGGGAATCTTTGAGGCGTTTGCCGAGCCATGGCACGAGGAAGCGACGTCTGCCATCTATCACACGCTGCGCCGGATTAACGAGGACCGTGCCCAAACCGTAGGCGGACACGTCTATATGCAGGGCATCGTGGAGACCATGGTCGCGGAGCTCGCCTGTTCGCGCGCGGCCCACAAGCAGGCGCGGCAGGCGGCAGACACACGCGTCAGCATAACCATGGCCGAAGAAGCAACGGCAATGATTGAGCGCACGCTCGACAAAGGCAGACATGTGGGTATCAACGAGGTGGCCGAGAGGCTCTACACAAGCCGCTCCAAACTATGCGCCACCTTTAAGGCCCAAACCGGCGAGTCCCTGGGCGCCTACATTCGCAGACGCCGTATGGAGCGAGCGCAGGACCTTTTGGCAGATAGCGCGCTCACGATAGCGCAGGTGGCAGAGCGTCTAGGCTACCCTCAGCAGGCCGCCTTCGCCCAAGCCTTCAAGCAATACACCGGCATGACACCCACGGCTTGGCGAAGCAAGCATCGCTAAGGCCCAAGCTCCCTGGCCGTAACGGAGCGATTAATTAGCCGCCGCCCGTCAGCTCACCCGGGATCTAAACGTCAAGATGCGCACAATCAAGCGCCTTTTTGATAAGAGGGACAGATCGATCAGCCAAATACAACGGAATGTTGAGCACCCCGTCGTCGAGCTTTAGGTTCTTAAGTGAGTAGCGGACCCTCAATGGAGTCGTCTCCGCATGCTTGTCGGCATAGTACTTAAGGCTCTTGGAATGAACGACCTCTCCCGATTTGACCTCGACGGGAACGATTTCGTTTCCGACCTGAATCAAAAAATCGACTTCGTGCTTCGGCTTCTCGTTTGTCCAATAACGCGGAGCAGCATCTAACTGTGAAAGTAATGCCTGAAGCACATAGTTCTCGGCGAACGAACCTTTGAACTCCGAAAATAGCGCATCCGAGATGGCAAAAGCGGACGCATCCAGCCTTGCCATGCGGCGCAGCAAGCCGACATCAAGACAGTAGACTTTAAATGCCTTGAGGTCATCGTACGCAGAGAGCGGCACACCACCGGCAGCATTAAGGCGAACCGCCGTGATGAGCCCAGCATCGGCAAGCCATTCCAGAGCATCCTCGTATTCTCGAGCACGAGCCCCCTCGCGCACCGCACCCCAAACGAACTTTTTGTTCTCGCGCGCCAACTGAGCTGGAATCGAGTTCCATATTTGCGAAAGCTTGGCGAACTGCGCACGGCCACCATGCTTGGCAAAATCGCGCTCGTAGGAATCCAAGAGATCAGACAACACCTTATCGACCTGAACGATATCGCCCGTCTCCACCCACCGGCCAAGAGCCTCTGGCATGCCGCCGCATGCAAAATAACGACGAAGATGCTCGACGAGACGGACATGGAAGAAATCGGGCACTGTCTCGATCTGATCCAGGCCGCCAAGGTATTCGTCGTAGTTTGCAGCGCCCTCGGCTTTCAGAAACTCGGAAAAGCTCATGGGGCGCATCTCCATGAACTCGACCTTTCCCACCGGAAAAGCGCTGGTCTCACGGGACAAGCGAACGCCCAACAAAGACCCTGCGCATGCGACGTGATACTCGGGGGCCTCGTCACAGAAGTATTTAAGGGCGCCGACTGCAGAAGGACAATCCTGGATCTCATCAATAATAAGCAGCGTTTCGCCGGGCTCGATAGGCTGTCCAAGTGCCAGGGAAAGATTTGAGATGATCCGTCGAGGATCGCGCGTACCTTCGAAAAACTGAGCGTACTCGCTCTGTACCCCAGGTGACGGCTCCTCGAGCGTCAGATACACAAAATTGCGGTACGAGGTTCGACCGAACTCCTTAAGCGCCCACGTCTTTCCAACCTGGCGCGCCCCCTTAAGGATAAGCGGCTTACGATATTCTGACGCTTTCCAAGCGTTAAGCTTGGCAATGATATCTCGCTGCATGGCCGAACCTCCCGCAAAGAATCTTCCGTAAACGTGATATTTCCCACATTTTACCCTAGGTAAAATGTGACATTTATCACATTTACGGAAGTTTTAAGCTCATTTCGCCACACTTTCATCACATTCAAAAGGCGGAGGCGCATTTTGCGCCTCCGTCACCATCTTTCCTATCAGCCCGCCTGACCCGAACGGCCGAGTCGTCACGGAACCGAGGGGCCGAGCGCAGGGCCTTGCCTCTCAATGAGTTCCGCACGAACAGGAGGCGCCAGTGGCGCCTCCGTCGTGAGTCAGGACTGTCCGAAATTGAGAGGCAAGGCCCTGCGCCCGGCCCCTCGGTTCCCGCTTACGAGAGCGACGTTCTCAGCAACTCGTTGAAGAGCTTCGGGTTGCCCTTGCCGCGGCTCGCCTTCATGCACTGGCCCACCAAAAAGCCGATGACCTTCTGGTTGCCGTCACGATACTGCTGCGCCTGCTCGGCACAGTTTGCCAGCACCTCGTCCACAATCGGCTGCAGCGCACCGGCATCGCTCACCTGACGCATACCACGCTCGTCGACGATCTTGTTGGGGTCGTCGCCGGTCTGGGCCATGGCCTCAAAGACCTCGTGCGCCTGGTTGGAGCTGATAGCATCGGTCGCCAGCAGCTTAGCCAGCGCCGCAACCTGAGCCGGCGCGATACCGGACTCGGTCAGCGACACGCCCGCGCCCTTAAGATAGGCGATCATCTCGTTCACCAGCAAGTTTGCAACCGTCTGGGCCTCCTTGCCAGCCATACCGGCAGCGGCGGCCTCAAAAAACTCGGCAAACTCGGGGTCGCCGGCAATCTGCTCGGCGTCGGCCGCCTTAATGCCAAAGTCGGCCTCAAAACGGACGCGCTTGGCATCGGGCAGCTCGGGGATCTCGCCACGGCAGCGGTCGATGAACTCGTCGTCCAGATCGAACGGCGCCAGATCGGGGTCGGGGAACAGACGATAGTCGTCTGCCGTTTCCTTCACACGCATGACCACGGTGCGCTTGCGACTGGGCTCCCAGTGGCGGGTCTCCTGATAGATGATGCCGCCCTCCTCGAGCACCTCGGCCTGGCGGCAGATCTCGTAGGCAAGGCCATCGTGCAGGCTCTTAAACGAGTTGAGGTTCTTGAGCTCGGTCTTGGTGCCCAACTTGGTCTCGCCGCGGCGGCGCAGCGACACGTTGCCGTCGCAGCGCATGGAACCCTTCTCCATGGAGCAGTCCGAAATGCCCAGCGTCACAAAGATGCGACGGAGCTTCTCCATAAACAGACGCGCTTCCTCGGGCGTGCGCAAGTCGGGCTCGGTGACGAGCTCGATCAGCGGCGTGCCGCAGCGGTTGTAGTCGACGAGCGACTCGGCCGCGGCGGTAATGCGGCCCTCGGCACCGCCCACGTGCACCATCTTGGCGGCGTCCTCCTCCATGTGGATGCGCAGGATGCGGATGGGCACCGTGTAGGAACCGTCCTCGCGACGCTCGGGCATCTGCAGGTTGGACGCGTCATAGCTGGCCAGGTGGCCGGCGCGCTGGTTGCCTTCGCGCATGGTCGACGTCATGGACGTGGACAGGCCCTCGGCGTTGGCCGAGGCGCTCGCCAGGCTCTGGGCCTCGGCCTCGCCAAACGCGCAGTCGGGGCGCTCGGCGGCACCGCGACCGGTCACGTCCAGGTCCAGGTGACCGTACATGGCAAAGGCGACCGGACCCTGCGTGGTCTGGAAGTTCTTGGCCATATCGGGATAGAAGTAGTGCTTGCGGTAGAACATCGAGTGGCGCTGGATCTCGCAGTTGGTGGCAAGGCCGGCCTTGACGATGCTCTCGATGGCGCGCTTGTTAGGCACCGGCAGGGCGCCGGGCAAGCCCAGGCACACCGGACACACGTTGGCGTTGGGCTCGTCATCGTGGCTGAGCTTACAGTTGCAGAACATCTTGGTGTCGAGTGCGGTGAGCTCGGTATGGATCTCCAGGCCGATCACGGCCTCCCAATCCTGCAGGACCTCGGAAAGCTCCTTCATTACAGCTCGCCTCCCTTCCCGGCAAAATCGGGCGCGACGGAAAGCGCGGGCGCGCCCGTGGCGGCATCGGCAAAGCCGCGCTCCAGGGCGCGGGCAAACGTGAGCAGCTGACGGTCCTTAAAGGCAGGCCCCACCAGCTGGGCAGAAACGGGCAGCTGAGTATCCTCGCCCAGACCCAGCGGCACCGAGATACCACCGTTGCCGCAAATGTTGAGCGAGATGGTGTACAGGTCGGACAGGTACATCTGCGTGGGGTCGCTGATCTCGCCAAACTTAAAGGCCGTGCGCGGCGAGGCGGGCATGAGGATGGTGTCCACCTTGGCATACGCGGCGTCGTAGTCCTGCGTGATGAGCGTGCGGGCCTTTTGCGCAGCGTAGTAGTACTTGTCGTACACGCCCGAGCTCAGCAGGTAGGCGCCGAGCATCTGACGGCGCTTGGCCTCGGCGCCAAAGCCGTGGGCGCGCGACAGCGAGCTCTGGTCGGACAGGTTGGCGCAGCCCTCCTCCTGGTAGCCGTAGCGAATGCCGTCGAAGCGCGCCAGGTTGGAGAACGCCTCGGCCGGACCGATGACGTAGTAGGCGGCGATAGCGGCGTCTAGGTGCGGCAGGTCGACCTCGACCAGCTCGGCACCCTGGTTCTGCAGCTCCTGGGCGGCGCGCTGGACAGCAGTCTTGACCTCGGGCGTCAGGCCCTCGGCCTCCATAAACGCAGGGATAATGCCCACGCGCTTGCCCTCGATGCTGTCGTTGAGATGCTCAGTAAAGTCGACGGCGCAATCCTGGCTGGTGCAGTCGTACGGATCGCGGCCCGCGCCGGTAAGCGCGTTCATGGCCAGCGCGACATCCTCGACCGTGCGGCCAAAGGGTCCCACCTGGTCGAGCGACGAGCCAAAGGCAACCACGCCGTAACGGCTCACGGCGCCGTACGTGGGCTTAAAGCCCACCACGCCGCACAGCGACGCCGGCTGGCGAATGGAGCCGCCGGTGTCCGAGCCCAGCGAGAGCACGACCTCGCCCGCGGCGACGGCGGCGGCGGAGCCGCCCGAGGAGCCGCCGGGCACGCGCTCGGTATCCCAGGGGTTGTTGGTGCGGTGGAACGCCGAGCTCTCGGTGGAGCTGCCAAAGGCAAACTCGTCCATGTTGGCCTTGCCCATGGGCAGGCAGCCGGCATCGAGCATGCGCTGGACGCAGGTGGCGGTGTAGACGCTCTGGTAGTTCTCGAGCATGCGGGAAGCGCAGGTGGTGCGCGTGCCCACAAGGTTCATGTTGTCCTTGATGGCCAGCGGCACGCCCGCGAGCGGAGGCAGCGGCTTGCCTGCGGCACGGTCGGCATCCACGCGCGCAGCGGCCTCGAGCGCAAGCTCGGGCGCCACCTGCAGGAATGCCTGGACCCCGCCTTCGCACGCCTCGATGGCGACAAGGGAGGCCTGGGCCACCTCGGTAGCGGTAAAGTCGCCGGCGGCAACGCCCGCGGCGATCTGGGCGGCGGTAAGGGAATCGAAGCTCTGCGCCATTACTCGCTCTCCCCCTCTCCCAAAATGGACGGCACGCGGAAGTAGCGGTCGCGCGCGCTGCCGGCGTTTTCAAGCGCGACGTCGAGCGGCAGATCGCGCTCGGGCTCGCGCAGGTCATCGCCCATCACGTTGGACAGGCTTCCGATAGGATGGAACGTGGGCTCCACGTCGGGCAAGTCATATTGCAAGACGGGCTCGAGCATCTGGACGGCGTCGTTCATGTAGGACGTCATCTGGGTGAGCTCGTCATCGGTCAGTGCGATCTTTGCGTACTCGGCGATGCCGCGCACGTCTTTCTCGCTGAGTGCCATAGGCGCTCCCTTCCGCATAACAGATAAACCGCTCTAGTATACAAGGCAACGCCGCTTGGAGCAGGTGCTTTACCCAAATGCAGCGAAAACGTAACGAGGACGGCGAACGCGGTCCGGCAGCTCTGCAGCGAAAACCGCATAGCTCACAACACAAACCATCACAACATTCGACGCTTATCGCCAAAATCGAAATTTTCATCGAATGTTGTGATGGTTTGGAACCCCCGACCACCACAAAGGTGCCTGTCCCCATTGTGGTGGTTCTGGAGAATGTCTTATGCCGAGGCCTTGGCCTTGCGGCGCTTGCGGACCGCGTGGACCACGATGTCCAGCAGCAACAGCACAATGGCTACGACCACGATGAGCACGGCAAACTCGCGCTTGCCCCAGTGGCGACCGGCCAGCGACTTTTGCTTGTCGACGTCCTTCTTGTTGTACTTGGTGCGCACGCAGTGCACCAGCAGGCGATGGTCGTTTACGCCGTAGGGCGTGCAGGTGACAAGCGTCACCTTGTCGGCGCCGGGCTCGATGGTCAGCGACTCCATCTCCTCGGGCAGCACCACCTCGGAGTCCACCATCTTGTAGGCGAGCGTCTTGTTCATGGTGTGAAGCAGCACCAGGTCGCCGGGCTCCAGCGAGTGGATGTCGTCGAACATGCTCAGGTTGCGCATGCCCGAGTGCGCGGTGAGCACGCAATGCGTCGAGGTGCCGCCCACCGGCAGGCTCGTGCCCTCCAGGTGGCCGACGCCCGCCATGAGGACTTCTTCGCTCGTGCCGTGGTAGATGGGCATGCTCACGTCGATGGAGGGGATCTCGACCCAGCTCATCATGGGGTCGCGGTCAAAGATGAGCTGCTGGGCGTAGGGCTCGATCTGGTCGGCGGGGAGCTCGGTGGCCTCGCCCGCCAGCTGCTCGTTAAAGGAGCGCGCCTGGAGCAGGATGCGCTCGCGCTCCTCGGCAGACAGCGCGTCCACGGTGCTGGACACCGTGCTGATCTGGTTGAACACGCCCGAGGCCTCGAGCCGGTCCAAGATCCACGGCCAGGTCATAAGGCCCACGCCAATAAGGATGATGACGATGGTGATGAGCCGGTCGGCCCAGCGCGGCAGCCGCTTGCGGCGGCGCTTGGGCTTTGGTTGAGGTTTGGGCTGAGGGCTTGAGCCACCGTTGGCCGCGGCGTTATCGCTCTTCATGTGTTTGGCACCCTGCGCCATCGCCGATCACTCCTTTACAGCTCAAGTTGTCTAAACAAATAATAGCCGATTCGCGAGCCCCTACCCCGGACAACGCAGCCAGACTGCATTATCCGGACTACCTAACCTCGCTCAACCAATCAGGCCATATGTTGCTTTCATCGTCTCGACTAGCTGTGTCGTCGTTACGCCCGCAACCCCGATCTGCTTCAGATTGATGTCACTCGCCTCACAGTCTTTAACAAACGCAAGCATATCGTCCTTCAGCTCTTCGACTAGGTTGACACCCGCCGACTCACCAAGCAGCTGAGCAAGCCTCAGCGCATCGCGTTTATACTTTTTGACCTTCCTCGAGTCAACGTTCTCCCCGGCTTCCCTTCTAGCTTTTAGGTCGAGATACGCCTTCGCTTTGAACGGGACAATGTATTCCGTATCCAGGACCGAAACACCGTCTACTGTCCGAATTCCCTGAAGAAACAAGCTGTAGTAGGCATCGTCCAACAAAATAGCCGAAAGACTGCTTATGTTTTCATCAACGTGAATTGGCGTCACATCAACTCCCTCACGACCCTTTAGAAAGTCGGGGCACTTCGCGAAGAGCTCGATCATATGGGGATAACCCGGCCTCTTTGGTTCCGTAAACCGATAAAAACACGAGGCTTCGCTTTCACCCCAGCCGCAGCGGTAGCCGCCATCACGCACCAAGGTCCATATGGCTTCGGCCGTCTGAGGCAACCGGTCATCGGCGACAATGACCACATCAAAATCGTGGGTCGCCCTAAACGAAAGTCCCGCCTCCGCGAGCAAAATGTCGCATGCTGTGCCGCCGATAAGGGCATACGACCCTTCAGCTTCCTGCATATGCTGCCGAAATACCTGGAGACCTTCTACAGCGCTTCCTGCCATGGATATTCCTTTCCAAACATGTGATCGAGTTCGAGCTGAATTCGTTCATCGTCGATTGCCGCCAAAGATAGCGCAAGTGAGATGTCGTCGATACGGGAGGAGTCGGCAAACACGGGCGCATAGCGCCACACTTGGATCATCGCCGTTTCGTTATCCGGCAGCTCCCCGTCTGCGACTTCAAGGTCGCTCAGTTCACGCCATGTACTTCTTAAGACGGCCTTTTGCTCCATGCCCGGCGCAGCGAGCATCGAACGCACAGCGAGCGCCGTCTCCCCAGCGTCAGCAAGACCGTCAACCCGCGGCGTCTTCCTAGCAAAAAAGACCTTCGAGACAGGCGAAGAGAGCTCCGCCATGTGCTCACTGAGCAGAAGATCAACGGCCACGGGGAACACAATGACACGCCGTTCGCGCCGCTCGCGCCTTGCGAGCCCCCTGTCTACAAGCTCGGTTACGGCCTCACTCGCGCGGCTTGCCGAAATCCCAAGCGCACGACAAAGGTCATCGGAATGATATGACTCCTGCCCTGCTCCCCAGATTGCGGCAGCCTGCGCGTTGGATGACATCTTGGTCGCGCGATTATGAAATCTAGTGCCGCCCCTCTCCGTGCAGGCCGCGCCCATAAATGGAAGAAAGGCCTGTCTACCAGGGCAAACAAAGGGGATTCCTTGTGCGACCAATGCCTTGCGCTGGCGCGCATCGGCATCAGGAAACGAAACGACGACAGGAGCCTCCGCACGCAAGGCTAGCTGGCTATAGACTCTCTTAGCCTCGGGAAGCCCAACGCCAGTAGGCAAACTTGCAAGCAAAAAAGAAAAACCGTTTGCGTCAACGGCGCGGATCTCAATCGACCGCAGATGCAGCGGCAAGCGTGCGGATCCAGGCCAAGTTTTAGCCTTGGCGGAGAGGCCTAGTGCTTCTTGTAAGTAGGTAAGCGCTTCGTTCATTTCCATCTTTTTCGCTTAGTTCCAGTTTATATTGGAATTATACATAATTTTCGGAAATAACAAGATTTCTATCAAGCATAGGCCCGTATTTGAGTTTTCAAAAAGTCGCGAATCGACAGAGTGATTCGGGATACAATAGCTGCAGGAAACGACGCATCCCGCGTAAGTGATCGAAAGCGCGGGCGGCCTAGTTTTCTGGTTTTGTTAAATGCCCGGGCCTCTAACCCCGGGCATTCTTATTTGCGCTTGTTGCGGCGCAAATGCCTTCTACCGTCCGCACCGCGCGAGCGCCTACGGACCTTAAACCGAACCTCATACGAGTCAAGAAACGCGATGACGGATGAGTCCGCACCGGACGGTAAAGGCTGCCTGTGTTGTCCAAAAAGAACGGGGCAAACTCCAGCGCGGAGTCTGCCCCGAAAAGAGAGTGGCAAAGCAAGAACGTCGATGGACGAGAAAAGTGTCCGCAAGTCTCATGACCATCACATCCCACCTGCCAAAGGGATGGGCGAGTGAGTGTTACTCCTGCTCGGACTCCTCAGCCTGCTTACGGCTGCGGATGAGGTGCGCCACGCCAATGCACAGCACCGCGCCACCAGCGATCCAAGTGAAGGTCACGCCGTTGAGGCCGGTCAGCGGGAGGCCAGAACCCTTCTTGTTCTTGATGGTGAGGGGAATCATGGTCGTGGGCGCGTTATCTTCAATCGTGGCAGTGACCATATCGGAACCAGGAGTCACGCTGAGCTTTTTAAGCGTGCCGTCTGTATTGAATTCAGGCGTCACCGTGATTTCGAAGTCGGCGATGGTGTTGTAGCCCGCAGGCGTCTTGCTCTCGGAAATCAGGTATGTGCCCGCAACAAGCCCGGGAATAGAGACCTTGTTGCCCGCCCCCTCGGTTTCAAACGTATAGGCGTCGTTTACGTTGTCGCTGAAGCTGCCGTCTTGCTTCAACCATTTTTCAACTTTTTTATTGGACCCTTCCGTGATCATTTTGACCTTAAACCCCGCAACGAGTTTGGCGTTAGCGTTGTTCGGGTCAGTCTTAGTTACATCGAGACCAAAGACGTAGTCAGTGACCTTGTCCGACTTAGAAGTGCCCTTATCATTAGTCACGGGATTGTTGGAATAGACAAGCTTGACCTCATTGGTGTTACCGGTGGTCGTGTATTCGGCATCGCTGGTGAGCTGAGCTTTGTAGGTCACGACGACCGTGGAGTCTTTGTCGACAGTGATTGCAGCGCCGTTCTCGCCCTTGACGGCCTTGAGGTCATCGAACTTGACTGTAAGGAGCTCGCTGTTCTTGACGGTATCCTGCGCCGCAGCGACGTTCGCGCTGAACCCGGACTTGACCTCGGTCTTGGCCTTGGTTTTGCCGTCGACGATGTAGACGTGGAGGCCCTCGGGGGCGTTGTTCTCGCCCTTGATAACGATGAGGCCCTTGCTCAGCGTATCTTGGAATTCATAGTAATACGTACCGTACGAGGCAATATTATCTGCAACGCTACCGGTCAGCCTGTAGTCAATTTCCTGTCCGATCCAAGCATCGCCGCTGTTCTTCCAGTAGCTCTCTTCAGCATCGGCAGCATCCTTACCTGCAGTGTCGTCGAGAATCTTTTTGTCGACCCTGGGGATACTGGTCTTCTCGGTAACGACCACGGGATCACCGCCAACAATCGCGAAGATCGGAGAGGTGCCAGTGTTCGGCTTGGCCTGATTCGTAAGACCATCAGACACGAAGAGATAATAGCCATCACCGTAAAGGCCAGCTTCATTAGTGTTCGGGCGCGTCCACGGAGTACCTGCGTTAAGGGGATCTCCCGCAGCGGTCTCCGCCTTAACACCTTGCTTCATGCCTGAAACCGCAGCCGCAATTTCATAAAGCACATCGCCGGGGGCAACACGCGTACCGTCGCTGCTGGATGCAGTGCTGGCAGTGCCATTCACATTTTGAGAAAGCCACTCAGCCACAACAGAAGCTGAAGCATTCTTATCGAGCTTCTGGGTGGGGTCTTTCTTCACGAGTTCCTGATACTCAGCAGATCCCTTAATGGCGACAATCACCTTGGAGCCGATAGCATCATTTGCCCATTCAATATCAGAAGCAACCTTGCCATTGTCTTTCTCGTCAACGACTTTTGCCTTGAAGATCTGATAGGCCTTGAACGTATTGCCTTGGTTATCCTCGGCAACCTTATTGATGGTGATGCTGTTATTCGGAGCCGCCACATCCTCAGCAAACGCCATCGTGACGGGCGCCATAACTCCGCCGAAGCTCAGCGCTGCTGTGAGGCCGGCGGTTACTGCCAGGCGGGCGATGTTCTTGCTCATGCTCATCTTCTTTTCCTCTGCTTTCTGCTTGAATTCCATTTGATCTAAATCTGTCTGTCCGTGTCTTAGCATCTACTTCGCTACGTCTCGCCCCGCTCTCTGTGGGACTGCCAGCTACACTTTATGGCTGCCACCTCCCCGCTTGACCAGGAGCGCGACCACGATGAGCGCGGCTCCGGCGACCGCTGCGGCGGCCGCGGCGTACATTGCCATATCGCCAGTCGAGGGCATAAAGCCTCCGGTGGTAATGCTAGGGGGTGTGCCGGTGGGCGTGTTGATGAGCGACGCCTCCAGGCTGCCCGTCGACCCGTCCGCGCTGTCGGCGCGCAGGGGCGACTCAGCCGTGATGGTGAGCTTGGGCTTGGCAGCGGCCACCTGGTCGACGTCCAGGCCCTCGGCCTTGACCGTCACGGAGCGCGTGCCCTCAAAGACCGTGTAGCCCTTGGGCGCCTTGAGCTCGCGGACCTCCAGCTTGCCCGAGTCCACGCCCGAGACGGTCACGCGGCCGTCCTCGCCCGTGGTGACGGTGGCCTTGCCCTCCGCATCCCACGTGCCGTCGGCCGCCAGCGTGCGACCGCGGTCGTCGGCGATGCTCAGGACCGCCCCGGCAAGCGGCTTGTCGCCGTCGCTGCCGCGCTTGGTGAGCGCGAAATCCCAGGTGTAGGCGCACGCATCGTCGCTCGGCGTGCGGGTAAAGCCGGCGTCGCCGGACTGGTCGGCAAAGGGAGAGCGCGGGTAGCGCAGGTAGACCTCGTTGGGGTTGCCCTTCGCGATGCCATGGTTGCACGCGCTGTTGAGCGGCGCGTTGTACACGGCGACCACGCGGGCGCCCGCGGTAAAGGCTTCGGTCCCGCCGAGCGCGGCGATGAGGTCGCCGGTGCGCACGGTGAAGGTCTTGCCGTCGGCCGCTACCTTGGTGGCGCACTGGGCCGTGATGTCGGTCCAGCCCTGCGCGGGCTCGGTGCCGGCGCGGCCGTCCTTGCCGGCCGAGACGGCGTCGAAGCCGCCGTCCGCGCCCGCCGCCACGTACACGCGCATGCTCGCGGCCACCTTGGAGGGGTCGAGCCCCGCGCTCATGGTGTCGACGAACCGCACCGTATAGGTGTCGTAGGCCGTTAGCCCTGCCGGAACCGTGGCCGAGAGGCGCCAGTACAGGTCGTCGGCGACCGTGGCGTCGGCGGCCTTCTGCCAGGCGGCGGTGCTGTCCTCCAGCACGTGCTTGGCGACCTTGGGGGTCGCGGTCTTGGGCTTGACGGTGACGGCGCTGCCGCCGACCAGGGCCATGATCGGCACGGTGCTGGCCTCGCCCTGGGCGATGGCGTCGTCGTCGGCGACGATGAGCCAGTAACCGCAGGGCAGCTCGGCCGTCGTGCCCGCGTTAAGGGCCACGGGCACGGCGCCAGAGCTCTGGAGGGAACGAGCGAGCTGTGCGCTCAGCGCGCTCGTAAGGTGGGAATCGGTGTTGAGCCACTCGGCAGCTTCCTGCGCGGTGGTCTGGGAATTGGGCATGCCGGCGCTGTGTAGCACGGGCAGGACGGCGTCGCACGCGGCGTCGCTTGCCCAGGCGAGGTCGGTGGCGATCTTGGCGTCGCTGTCGCCGTCGACGACGTTGGCGCTAAAGATCTGGTAGGCGTCGTAGCTGCGCGCCACGGTGCCGCTCACCGTGATGGAACCGGTCGAGGTCGGCGCGGCCTGCGCGGAAGCGGGGAACACAACCGCGCAGGTGCCGATCAGGAGGGCAAGCAGCGCAAACAGGATCGGGAAGGAGCAAACTTTCTTATTCACGACGCTTACCTCCCTTCGCATTCGCCTTGCGACGAATGTGCATCCAGGCCGCAGCAGCGCAAAGCACCGCCGCGCCGGCAAGGTACGTCAGAGTGACGCCCGACATACCAGAAAGGGGCAAAGAGGTTGAGTAGGTGTTGGTGAAGGTGGGGATGGAGTCGGTGAACGTATGCTCAGTGTCGTCGGTCACCGAATTACCATTACGATCTTGAATCTGCTTGTAGGTTGCAGAGATGTCTATCTTGCCTTTAGAGTTATCAGCCGCCTTGACCGTAATTTGATAGACCGACTGGTCATACTCGTAGTTCGTGAACGGCGTCGTCGGCCGCTGTTCACGGACGTAATAGGTGAAGGTCTTGCTTGCACCACGACCGGTAGGGTCAGATTCGAGCTTTTCGAGTTGATTGAGTTTGTACTCAATCTCGTCGAAGTCCAAGGTCTGGGACTTGGAGCCGTCAGCCTTGGTCGACTTATCGTTGACGATGCTCGTGAACTCCTTGTCGGTCGCGAGCTGAAGCGTAAACTTCTTCATCTCGCCACCCTTGACAACCTTCGTAGCCGCCGGAGTCCAGGAACCCTTGGAGTCGTACGGCGTGTATGTGTTGGTGAAAGTCTTTGAGCTTGTTAGCGCGACGTTTGCAACGTCACCTTCGGGTATTGGATAAACCGTAGCAACAGACGTAGTACCATTAGCGGCGATTGTGGTGATTGCCACACTACTGACCGTATAGTACGTGTACTCGATATCAAGCACCTTATGCGACTTTTTTTCATCCTTTACGACCTTAGGATCTATCTTGTAGATAGTCTCGTCGCAAGTCACGCCAGAAACGGGATTGTCACCGGGGTCTTCAACGAGGTAGTAGACGATCGAGTCATCGGAATAGACCTCGCCCAGATTAAAGGCAAAGTTGCCGCCGCCATCATTCGTGACCCCATTGCCAACTTTTGTGCAGCCATTGAGTCGCAGCTTGTGATCGGCAAACGAGGGGTCCTGCTTGTTTGTACCCTGTTTGAGCAGCTGGAACTTGAACTCTCCGTCTTTAAGCGCACGACCCATTAGCGCCTTAGTGCCATTGAGCTTCATCTTGGGGTACACGCTCACCTGCATGGTGGAACCAGCGACAACGTCACCATTGGTCATGATTCCGCCACCGTGGACGTTGGATTTGTTGCCCGTAATGAAGAGCGTGGCATTATCACGGGCAAGCCCTTGATCACCATCGGAAGGATCTGCATCGAGGCCAATCATGTACTTAGCCTGGGCGCCCTCGTACTTGCCGATGGTCGTAGGCGGCTGACCGTCGATCGTGCCCTTCCAGTTGGCAGCGCCGCCACCAAGCATCTGACCAGTTACGGCAGCGATGTAGTCGCTATTATCTGACTTGCGAATCAGGAATAGATCCTTATGGCCGTTTTGCTTGAAGGTATCAGTGATTTCGCCACCCTTAACGGTTGTGGGCTGATCTTCATTCTTACCATTAGTACCACCCGATAGGTGGGCGCCGTTTTCATCGCAGTTTCCGAAAATCGCAATACCATTGGTATCGGTAATAGCCGTTTTGCCGGTCGGGCAGGCAGCGAAGCCACCGCCATAGCCCTCGGCCGAATTGTTAGTAATCAGCGCGTTGTAAATCTTAAGAGTCGCTGAATTAACGTTTTCATCACTGTTGCCGCCCTGGACGAACACGCCGCCACCGCCCCAGTCATTAGTGGTATTGGTCGTATTGTTGGTGATATAAGCGTGTGAACCATTCGCAACTTCAAACACACCAACGGTAGGCGCAGCAATGCGGATACCGCCACCCTCTGAGTTTTGCGCCACATTGCTGGCGATGGTTCCACCAGAGAACGTAAACGTGGAAAGAGCCTGCTTCCAAGCGCCAGCATAAATACCGCCACCGGCCTCGGCAGAATAGTTACCGGTGATGTAGCCACCGTTAATCTTCAGGCTACCGCCATTAAAAGCAGCAATACCACCACCACCGTGGCAACCGCCGCCCTTGTGCACCCAATTAGTCGAATCGGTATCTTGGTAGAACTGATACTTGTTATTGGTGATGTAGCCGCTCGTAACGTTAACGGTTGATTCGAACGCACAGATACCTGCGCCGTAGCCAGACTGGCTACCAAACGTACCGTTGCCGGAGATAATGCTGCCATCCACGTTGACCATTGAGCCCTTAGCGTACACGCCGCCGCCATTGGGAGCGTAGTTACCTGCGATAACGCCACCGGTTAGATTAAGGGTCGAAGCAGCACCCTTTTCATTAGACACCATAATGCCAGCGCCGGTGCCCGAGGTTCCCGTAGAGGCACCGCAAACGTAGCCACCGCTCATATTGACGGTAGAACCGTTCTCGGCGTAGACCAAGTTGGCAACTTTACAGCCCTGTCCTTGCGTCAGCACGCCACTTTCAAGATTGAACGTACCGCCCTTACCATTAGTGCCATAAAGATTGATGAGCTTCAATTGGTCGTTACCACTGCACGCCACGATAGCGCCGCCGATGGTAGCTTCGTGTTTATAAAGAGCCTCGGTAGTGCTAATGCCATCTGGATTTACGGACGATCCGGTTACATAGTAGGTGAGATTTGTAGGAATATTAGAAGTCTCATCAGGGGCCACAGAGGCAAGGTTGCCATTTTTGCTAGATGTGTTGTCGGAGCATACATATTTGTCGCCCGTTGGATCATCCACTTCAGCTTGCTGACTATCCATGACGGTTAACGTCGCGCCCCCCGTAATGTTGAACAGGGGCTGGCTCGAGCTCTCGTGTTTAATTTTGTGACCGTTTAGATCCAGCGTGATATTGCTGCCGTCCTTGCCAAGCTGGATTGTCCCGCCGGTATCGACATCATTCATAAGCTTGAAGCTAGCGACACCGCTTGCATTCTCCAACTTGTTTTTCAAATCGTCAGCGCTATTTATCTCGACGGGCGCCGCTTCGGTTTGCCCACCTTCCGCAGCTGCCATAACGGCGCCGTCATCCGACGACTCGCCGTCTTCGACCTGCAACTCGCCCTCAGGCTGATCCTCAGACTGACCCTGCTCAACACCATTTGAAGAGTCGGCCTCGCCGCCGTCGACCTCGTCGCTATTCTGGTTTTCGGTATCCCCGTTGGTAGTGTTGTCTACACCAGTAGACTCACTTGAGGAACCCCCCCCCCATTACAGTTTCCTCGGTAGGAGCTGCCTGGGCATCATTGGCAATGGCCTGCGAGATCGGGGGCATGACGAGCGACAGTACCAAGCTCAAGACAGAAGCTCCGCACAAAACACCCGCTACCACACGATGCGCTGCTTTATTACCTTGCTTAGCTTTATTTGAATTTGCTGTCATCGATGCCTCCTCCCCAAGAGACCGCGATCCTGCTCTTTCGTTATCTAACCGGCACGCAGTCAATATTTATACGTGCCCTACATTGATAAGTTTAGCCATTGTTTAAATATGTGGGGCGTCAATTTCTTGCAATTTCGCGTCGAACAATCTTTATTCTTGACAATTACTCAAAGTATGCATTGTTTTACTAAATTCTAATTTTTTAAAACCGCAGGTAGACCTGTTATCCATTTTAGGTAATTCATGCTTTGTTGTTATTTGTACAACATTTTATTTTAAGTAGCATATTCTGTGAGCGGTCGATTTGTAGCTGTAAACGGTAGAGCGTTTGCCTGCTCTGACAACCTGCCAGCTAGATGCCCTATTAGCAATGACCGACATATATCATGATGTTTATACATCAACATTTAAGTTCGCGGGAAACTGCCTCGGCACAAATAGCGCCCCGCTCGCCAGTCTTAGAACAAACCACCACAAAGGTGCCTGCCCCCTTCGTGATGGTTGCACCCGGCGCTACAGCAGATGTTCCTCGATAAAGATCGCGATGCCGTCTTCGTCGTTGCTGGCGGTCACAAAGTCGGCGGCGGCACGGGTGGCATCGCTGCCATTTGCCATGGCCACGCCCGCGCCGGCGTCGGCCACCATGCAGGTGTCGTTATCGGCATCGCCAAACACGCAGATGTTCTGGAGCTCCATGTCGTTGAGCTCCGCTACGCGCACAAGGCCGCGCGTCTTGGACACGCGCGGATCCATGAACTCGTAGAGGCGCTGCGTGGTTTGCAGGGCGGCAGCCTTAACGGTGTCGTCGGCAAACGTCGATGCGCGCTCGATGACCTGCGGCATCACCTCGGGCGCCATGGTAAACATCACCTTGGGCTGCGGTTCACGCAAGAACTCGGCAAAATCGACCACCTTATAGGGCACGCCATCGACCTGCGACAAGTGCTCCACGCACGCATTGCTCTCGGGAACGTAAAACACGCCGTCTCGGGGGCAAACGGGCGTTGCCGGAAGGTCCGCCATGTGCTTGCAGATGCGCGCGATGGTTTCGCCCGGCAGCGGGTAGCTAAGCTCGTTGACGCCGTGCGCGCGGTCGATGACCTCGGCTCCGCCACAGCCCACCATCACGTCCACCAGACCGTCGATGCCCCAGAGCTCGTACATGGCCTCGGTCGCGTGGGCGTCGCGCCCGGTGCACAGGCCAAAGAGCACGCCGCGCTCGCGCAGGGCGCGGATCGCCGCCACGGTGCGCGGAGACACCGTGTGCTCGCTCGTGAGCAGCGTGCCGTCGATATCGCAGAACACGGCTTTGATGTGGCTGAAGGTGGTGTCCATGGGGGCCTTTCTGGGTTGTGCAGCGATGCGGGGTGTATTCGTGAACGGCGTACATGGTATACCAAGGCGCGCACGGGGTGCTTGGGCGCAAAACCACCACAAAGGTGCCTGTCCCCTTTGTGGTGGCCGGACCCGAAGGGTGGCCTGGCCCGGGGCGCAAAGCATCACAACATTCGACGTTATTCGGCGAAATCGCGGTTTTCATCGAATGTTGTGATGGTTTTTACTGCAAAGCAAAAACCATCACAAAGGTGCCCGGCCCCTTTGTGGTGGAAGTGACGTTTGCCCAGATAAAACCTACCAAAATAAACCTGTCCCTTTTTGGCATGTTATGGCAGCGCAGCGAGCCGGTTCCAAGTGCCCCAGGTCGCCCCGAAAGAGGAGCGACGCGTACTTTGGTACGCGAGCGACGGCTTGAGGGGCGAGATGGGGTGCTTGGGGCCGGCGCAGCGTCAAGCCTGAAGGTGGTCTTGGATGAGATCGCAGATGGCTCGGGCGTCGTTGATGTTGATAGCTCGGGTCGCAAAGCCGGCGTCGAAGGCCTGGCGCGCCAGGGCCTCGTTGCAGGCAAGGGCCAGCGTGTGACCGTCGACCAGGTCGAGCGAGCTCTTGCCGCGCAGGCGGTCGACGCCGGAGCGCGCGACCACGATGTTGTCGAAGCCCTCAGTCTTGTAGCCCTCGATGATCACCACGTCGACATCGTTGTAGCGCGACAGCAGCTCGCGCGCGGGCATCTCGTCCTCCTCGCGCGTGTCGGCGTACTCCGCCCAGCGCGTGGCGCAGATAAGGCCCACGTGCTTGGATCCGGCCTGGTGATGGCGCCACGTATCCTTAGCGGGCACATCGATATCAAAGCCGTGATGCCCATGATGCTTGAGCGAACCCACGCGCAGGCCGCGGCGGGTGAGCTCGGCGATAACCTTCTCAACGAGCGTGGTCTTGCCCGAGTTTTGGTAGCCGATAAACGCGATCGCGGGGACGGCCGGGGCCGGAACGGCGGGCGCGACGGCGACGGGTGCGCCCGCGGGCGCGTTGCCCGCGGCCCCCACGGCCTCAACAGCAGCAACCTGACGCTCGGCACGATTCCACACGCCCGAGCGGCCGCCCTCCTTGTGCAACAGGCGCACGTCGACAATCTCCATGCCGCGATCGACGGCTTTGCACATGTCGTAGATCGTTAGGCACGCGGCACTCGCGCCGGTCAGGGCCTCCATCTCGATACCCGTCTTGCCCGTCACGCCGGCCGTAACCAGTACGTGAAAGCCAACCTGCCCGTCCGTGCGCGCCGGTGCCCAGCCCTCGGGCACGTCCTCGGCCGGCGTCCCCGCCGGAGCGATGGGCGCAATGTCGCACTTGCTCTTGGTAATGAGCAACGGATGGCACATGGGAATAATATCGCTCGTGCGCTTGATGGCCATGATGCCCGCGACGCGCGCGCAGGCGAGCACGTCGCCCTTTTTGGCGCGGTCCTGCAGCACCATGGCCTGCGTCTCGGGGTGCATGAGGATGGTACCCTCGGCGATGGCGATGCGATGGGTCTCGGCCTTGTCGGACACGTCGACCATGCGTACCTCGCCCTTGGCGTCCACGTGCGTCAGCTCGTCGCGACGGGCGTCGCGGGCGGGCTCGGTGGCAGCACTGGCAGTCGGCTGTGCGGACGCGTCGGCGTTACCAGCATTCGCCGCAGCCGTGCCTTTGTGGGCAGACATCGCGGCCCTGCGAGCGGCCTTGGTGGCATCGGCGTACCTGCTCTTGGCCATATGATCATCCTCCGATTTGGGACATAAATCGTTGCGTGCCCTCAATTATCGCGTGTTCCTGCGGTTTGTGGGCCACGGCATCGCGCCAAATCGAAAGTACCTGCATATCATCACCACGGCGCAGGGCGTCGCGCACCGAATACTCGGCATCACTGAACAGGCACGGACGCACGTTGCCATCGGCCGTCAGGCGCAGACGGTTGCAATTCGCACAAAAATGGTTGGACATGGCGCTAATGAAACCGACCGTTCCCGTCGCGCCAGGAAAGTGCCAATAGCGCGCAGGGCCCGCGCCGGCAGGAGCGTCGTTGATGCCGAGCGGCTCGAGCTCGCCCAGCCCCGCCGCGGCTGCCCCGGCATTGATGCGCGCCCGCAACTCGTCACTCGGCACGGTGTCGCTCGCGTCCCACAGCTCGGGATTGAGCGCGGGCGCGTGAGGGTCTACAGCACAATGTGAGCTCGTACGTTCGTCGCCAATGGGCATGTATTCGATAAAGCGCAGGTGGATGGGGCGGTCGACGGTCAGCCGTGCAAGGGCCGCCACATCCTGGTTGAGTCGGCGCACCACAACGCAGTTGACCTTAACGGGTTCAAAGCCCCAAGCCAGCGCCGCGTCGATGCCAGCCATGGTCTGCTCGAGCCGACCCAGGCGCGTGATTTTTCCAAACAGCGTAGGGTCGAGTGTATCGAGCGAAATGTTGACGCGGTTAAGACCGGCGTCTTTGAGCTGCGGCGCCAACTTGGGCAGCAGGGCACCGTTGGTGGTGAGCGAGATGTCCTCGATCTGCGGAATCGCGCGGATGTCACGAATGAGCGGAATGATACGGCGGCTGACCAGCGGCTCGCCGCCCGTCAGGCGCACGCGGCGAATGCCCTCCCCCGCCACCAAGCGCACAAAGCGGGCGATTTCCTCGGCACTGAGCAGCTCGTCGTGTGCACGGGGCGCCACGCCATCGGCCGGCATGCAATAGATGCAGCGGAAATTGCACTTGTCGGTAACGGCAATGCGCAGGTAGTTGATGTCGCGGCCAAAGCCGTCATGTTGCACGTGCCCGTCCACGCGGCCCTCCCCTCACGCGGCGTTTTATTCTTCGGAAAACATAATACCCCACGAGAGAATTATGCCGACACCCGTACGACAGGACAGGTCGCTTCGAGCAAGACCGGCTTCCCAAGCCCATCCTCAGCATACAAACCATCACAACATTCGATGCTTTTCCCGTTTTTGGCGATAAACGTCGAATGTTGTGATGGCTTGCCTGCCCACGGCACCCCGTAGAAGGACCAAAACGCCCCTAAAGGCCGCCGTCCCAGTGTCGAATCACGAATTCTCGCAGGTCGTTTTGACGTTTCTGGAACGCTTCGCTTCGGTCGCACTTAAGGCCCATAGCGAGCGCGATAGCGTTCATCGCCCGGTGCAATTGCAGCTGGTGGGCAAACTGAGTCCCGGTGAGGACGATCATCCTAAAGCCCAGCGCGCTCAGCACGGCCATACGCTCCGCATCCGACGCGCTGCGCTGTTTATCAAGATGGTCCGAGCCGTTGTATTCAATCCCTGTACCGCTCGCAGGCGCATATACGTCGATCTCGAAATACCCGGCCTTTGCGAGATACTTGAACTCGTTGGGAACATCGACCCGATGGTTGAGCTCGATCTTGGCATATCCCAGCCCTCCCTGGGAACGTTTCGCGACGACCATGATTGCGGTGGCCGTCTCCATGGGCGATCGCGCGCCATCGTGCACGCGCTTGAGCACGGCGGCCGCGCGTTTCACGCCTCGACGCGAAGGATTCTGCTCGCAAAAAGCACGCAGGTCGGCGACGGCATATCGCTGCGAGGCCTCGACATAATCATTGCTCGACAGATGGTTAAGGTGATACCGAGCACACACTTCAAATCCGTACTCAAGCTGCTCGAGCTCGCTCATCCACGAGCCCGCCTGGACAAGGCATATGGCCTCATCAACCACCAGAAGACCCTCTGCCACCTCGATAAGATGATCCGAAGGTATGGGCGCCCCAAACACATGGCGTCGGAGACCCGCCGGCCGAGAGCGTTCAAAATCGAAGCTAACCAGCGTATCAATACGGCCGAGTTCCTCTTGAGGAATACCAAGTGAGACCAGATAGTCGGCGACAATCTCGACCGCTGCAGATATCCTCAATCCCTTGGCATCGAGCCCCAATTTGGGGAGGCTCGCAGTCGGCTCCACCTCGCCAGCAAATGAGCCTTCGTCGTATAGGCTGCTTGCCCGTGAGAGCGGCTCTAACGGGCGCGCCGCGTTGTGGTACAGCCAGGCAGTCTTATGGGACAGGACGATCGGCAAGTCCATGAGCTCTCCAATGGGTCGGATAACCAACCTTATTCCCCTGCTCACGGATTCGCACACTTCCACGTACAAGAAAGCATTCCACCCGTACGAGCGACAGAAAAACCGTCCCAAAAATCGATGCTTTTCTTCAATATCGAGAAAAACATCGATAATTGGGACGGTTTAGGGCGAGGTGAGAGGTCGGAGGGCCAGAGCAAGCCGCACTCCGACGGGTTAATCCAGCTCTTTTAAGCCATGCGCTAGCTGCCAGTACTCGCCGCGCTGGGCGAGCAATTCCTCGTGGGTGCCGCGCTCGATGATGCGGCCATGTTCGAGGACCATGATGGCGTCGGCGTCGCGGACGGTGGACAGGCGGTGCGCAATCATAAATGTGGTGCGGCCGCGCATGATGCGGTCCATGCCGCGCTCGATGAGCTTTTCGGTGCGCGTGTCGATGGAGCTTGTTGCCTCGTCCAGGATAAGCACCGGCGGGTCGGCCACGGCCACGCGCGCGATGGCGAGCAGCTGGCGCTGGCCCTGAGACAAGTTGGCGCCATCGGCCGTGACCGGTGTGTCGTAGCCTTGCGGCAGGCGACGGATAAACGAGTCGGCGCAGGCGGCCTCGGCGGCGGCACGCACCTCCTCGTCGGTCGCGTCGAGCTTGCCAAAGCGGATGTTCTGCGCAATGGTGCCGCTAAACAGGTGCGTATCCTGCAGCACAATGCCGAGCGACCCGCGCAAGCTGGCCTTGGCGATATGCTTGACGTCGATGCCGTCGTACGTAATCTCGCCGTCATCGACCTCATAGAAGCGGTTGATGAGGTTAGTGATGGTCGTCTTTCCGGCGCCCGTCGAGCCAACAAAGGCGATCTTTTGCCCCGGCTTGGCGAACAGGTTGAGATCCGTGAGCACGCGGGTGCCCGGCACGTAAGAAAAGTCCACGGCATGGAAGCGCACGTCGCCGGCGAGCGGGACCAGACCGGTAACAAGCTCGGTACCGTCGGCTGCCACCGCACGACCCGATTCACCAACGGCGGCCACATCGTGCAGATGTCCATACGTGCCCACACCCTGGCCCTCGGGAATCTTCCACGCCCACGCGGCGTCGCCCGTCTGCACCAGCTCCACGCAGCCCTCGTCCACCTCGGGCTTAAGGTCCATGGCGGCAAACAGGCGCTCGGCACCGGCCAGCGCGTTGAGTAAGAAGTTGCCCAGCTGCGTAAACTGGTTGATGGGCATGGCCGCCTGGCGCACAAAGACCAGGTAGCTCGCGAGTGCACCCACGTCGGCAAGTCCCTTGATGCAGAGCATGTCGCCCGCCACGGCGACGATGGCGTAGTTGACGTAGCCGATCACCACGGTCATGGGCACCATCGAGTTGGCGTAGGCCTGCGCGGCGCCACCGGTGCGGCGCAGCTCCTGGTTGCGCGCGTCAAAACCTGCCACGTTGGCCTGCTCGTGGTTGAAGACCTTGATGACCTTTTGGCCCGAGACCATCTCCTCGACATATCCATCCAAGTCGCCGAGCGATGCCTGCTGGGCGGCAAAAAAGCGCTTGGAGCGGATACCCGAGTAGCGCGCGTACAGCACGATGGCCGCGTCGCACACGAGCGTGATAATCGTGAGCTGCCAGTTGAGGATGATGAGCATGGCCGTGGTGCCGATCACCTGAATGCTCGCCTGAATCACGTTGGCAAAGCTGTTGTTGAGCGCCTCGGAGACGGTGTCGACGTCGTTGGTGAAAAAGCTCATGATGTCGCCCAAGCGCGTACTGTCGAAATAGCTGAGCGGCAGCGTCTGAATGTGCGCGAACAGGTCGCGACGGATGTCGGACACCACGCGTTGGGCCGCGCGCACCATGATCTGCGAGTAGCCTAGGGCCGAGAGCACGCCCGCGGCGTAGATGATCGCCGTTACGATGACCTGCTTGGTGAGCAGCTCCTCACCGCCCGTGGCCAGGCCGTTGACGATGGGGCGCACCATGTAGGTGCCGGCGAGGCTCGCGATGGCCGCGACGGAGGCAAGCATACCCACCGCCAGCAGCGAGAACTTGGCATGGCCCATGTAAGAGAGCAAACGGCGCACAGTGCGCTTGAGGTCGGCCGGGCGCGCTTGGGCTGCGGTCTTAGGCATGGCGCTCGCCCCCTTCCAAGGGTAATCTGCTGGGGACGGAGGAAAACGGATTATTCGCGCAGCCATCGTCGCTGCCGTCGCCGGCGTCTACGTTCCCCGCAAACTCCATCTGCAAGGCGTAAATCTCCTGGTAGATGTTGTCGCCCGCTAGCAGTTCCTCGTGCGTGCCCACGCCGTGGACACGACCGTCGTCCAGCACCACAATGCGATCGGCATCCATAACGCTCGCGATGCGCTGGGCGATGATGAGCACGGTCGTATCGGGGATCCGAGCGATGTGCTCGCGAATCTTAGCGTCGGTCGCCATATCGACCGCGCTGGTGGAGTCATCAAAAATGAGCACGCGCGGATGCTTGAGCAGCGTGCGCGCGATGCACAGACGTTGCTTCTGACCACCCGAGACACCGGCGCCGCCTTGGCCCAACTCGCCGTCCAGCCCGCCGATGCGATCAAGGAACTCGTCCACGCACGCTGCGCGGCAAGCCGCGAGGAGCTCATCGTCCGACGCCTGCGGATTGCCCCACTGCAGGTTCTCGCGCACGGTGCCCGTGAACAACACGTTCTTTTGCAGCACAATGCCCACGGCGTCGCGCAAGGCGACCAGGTCGTAGTCGCGCACGTCGTGTCCGCCCACAAGTACGACGCCCTCGGTGGCGTCGTACAGACGCGCAATCAGCTGCACAATCGAGCTCTTACCCGAGCCCGTGCCGCCGAGGATGCCCACCGTCGAGCCGCTCTCGACGCGAAGGTCGATATGCTCGAGCACATCCTCGGCTGCATCCGCGCGGTATTTAAAGGAAACGTCGCGAAACTCGACACTGCCGTCCGCTGGCGCCGCAGTCGCGAGGTCTCCCGCAGGGTTGGCGATAAAGGGCTCCTCATCGAGCACCCCTGCGATACGGCCCACACTCGTGAGAGCGCGCGTGAGCAGCAAAAACACGTTGGAAATCATCATGAGCGAGTTCATGATCAGCAGCACGTAGCTCATAAAGCCCGTGAGAGAGCCCACGCCCAGCTTGCCGGCGAGAATCATGCGGCCGCCAATCCACAGGATGGAGAGCGCAGCCACGTACATCGACAGCTGAAACACCGGCAGGTTGAGCACGGCGGTGCCGAAGGTCTTGGTCGCCGTGCCGGCGAGCTCGGTATTGACGGTGTCAAACTTGTCGCACTCGTGCTCGGCGCGCACGTAAGCCTTCACGGCGCGCACGGCGGTAAGGTCCTCTTGCACCACGCCGTTAAGGTGGTCCATCGAGGTCTGGAGTTGGCGGTAGAGCGGACTGACGCGATAGGTGATGACACCCAGCACGATTGCCAGCACGGGCAAGATGATCGCAAAGACGGTGGCGAGCGGGCGCGACAGCATCAGCGCGTAGATAAGGCCGACGATAAGCGTCACCGGGCCGCGCACCATAGGGCGAAAGCCGTTGCTCACAGCATTTTGGATAACGGTGATGTCCGTGGTCATGCGAGTGACGAGCGAGCTGGCGTCGTAGTTGTCCAGGTTACCAAAAGCGAGCGTCTGAATCTTTTTGTACTCGGCCTCGCGCAGGTTAGCGCCTAGGCCCGAGGCAACGCGGGCGGACGTGTGTGCATAACCCAAGCCCAGTACCAACGAAAGCGCAGCGCACACCAACATGTACGCGCCCTGCAGCAGCATGTAGTTGATATCACCCGCAGGCACGCCCACATCGATGATGTTGGCCATGATGACCGGGATAAACAGCTCGAGCACCGTCTCGACCGACACAAAGAACACGCCGAGAATGGCATCGCGACGGTATGCCCCTAGATAAGAAAACAGTATTTTGAGATTGCGCACGCAGGTTCAACCCCCATCAAACGTTGTTCGCAAACGCACGTATTATTGCGCGCCGAATAATGGTGTCAAGTATTCCGAAATCGTTTTCTGCAAGGTTAACGCCGGCGGCGAGTTCTCGTGACGTGTGTCCATATTCACTCGGAATAATGGTGCGCGTGACTTTTTTCGCCCGGCACCCAACACAAACCTTGACTCTACAATCGTTGTAGGGTTTTCACTACACTGGTACATAAACAAACCCAGTCAGAAAGTGCCCCCGCTCATGGAACACGACCTCACACGCGGCAATGTCCTTAAGACCATCGCGGTCTTTGCCCTGCCCTATATGCTCTCGTACTTTTTGCAGATGCTCTACGGCATGGCCGACCTGTATATGATGGGGCAGTTTAGCGGCGCCGCCGGCATCACCGCTGTGGGCAATGGCGCGCAGACGCTCTATATCATTACCGTGACGCTCGTGGGCCTGGCCATGGGAACGACGGTCATCGTCGGCCACGCCGTGGGCTCGCGCCGCTTCGACCGCGCCGAGACCGCCATCGGCAATACCATCACGCTGTTTATGGGCGTCTCGGTAGTACTGGCCGTCATCTTGTTTGCACTTTGCCCGCAGGTTGTGGCGCTCATTGGCACGCCGCCCGAGGCGGTCGAAGGCACCGCCGCCTACCTGCGTATCTGCTTTGTCGGCATTCCGTTTATCGCCGCATACAACATTCTCTCGGCCATCTTTCGCGGGCTGGGCGATTCGCGCTCGCCTATGTACGTGATTGGCGTGGCATGCATCATCAACATCGCGCTCGACTTTCTATTTATCGGCCACATGGGGCTCGGCCCCGTGGGCGCGGCGCTCGGCACAGTGACCGCCCAGACGGCCAGCGTTGCCCTCGCGCTCGTGTGGCTCAAGAGCCGCCGCACGAACATCCACGTTAAGCGCAGCGACCTGCGCCCCCAGCCCGAGGTGCTCGGCAGCATTCTTAAGATCGGCGTGCCTGTGGCTGTACAGGACGGCTGCATCCAGGTGGCGTTTATGTTTATCACCGTCATCGCCAACCACCGAGGGCTCGTCGACGCCGCCGCCGTAGGCCTGGTCGAGAAGATGATCAGCTTTTTGTTCATTGTTCCGAGTTCCATGGGCGCCACCGTCAGCGCGCTCACGGCGCAAAACGCCGGTGCAGGAAAGGGCGGTCGTGCGCGTCAGGTACTCAAGGATGCCATGACGATCTCGGTGGTGTACGGCTGTCTGATCACGATGCTGATGTGGCTGGTGGCGCCGGCGTTTATCGGCTTTTTTGCCAAGGACCCCGCGGTGGTCGCGGCCGGTACCGGCTATATGCACAGTTATATTTTCGACGCAATCTTTGCCGGCATCCACATTTGCTTTAGCGGCTTTTTCGCTGCATACGGCAAGAGCTACATCGGCTTTGCGCACAACGTGCTGGCCGTGGCGCTCATTCGCGTACCCGGCGCGTGGCTGCTGTCGAACGCCTATTCCGACACGCTGTTTCCCATGGGCATCGCTTCGCCGTGCGGATCGATTTTGTCGGCAGTCATCTGTGTTGTCGCGTTTACCGTGCTTAACCGGCGCGGAGCTTTTGACAAGTTGGTAGCGTAGCGGATCGTTTGTGTCATACGACGGCCGCGCCGCACGACCTCGGCGCCCCTTCCCCGCCCATTGAAAGGAGCAGTCCCATGACCGACTCGCCAACCGAACATACCGAAGGCCTGCTCCGTATTGGCGAGGTGGCGCGCCTGTTTAACCTGAGCGTGGGCACGCTGCGCCATTACGAGCAGATGGGCTTGCTGGACCCGGCGCACATCGATCCGGCGAGTGGATACCGCTACTACGGATCGCGGCAGCTCTCCACCCTCAACACCATCAGTCACCTGCGTGTTCTCGACCTGCCGCTAGCGCAGATCCGTGAGTTTGTGACCACGCGCGATGTAGACCTCATGCAGCGGCAGCTGGCTCAGCAGCAGGAGCTCATCGAGCGCAAGCGCCGCGAGTTGGAGCGCGTGTCGCGCAAGATCGATAACCGGCTTGCTCTACTGCATGATGCCTTGAACACCGAGCTCGATACCATTTGCACAATCGATGCGCCCGAGCTTCGCTGCGCCGTGTTGCGCGAACGCGTCAACCCTACCGACGCCTATGCGTTGGAGTGGCAAATTCGTCAACTGCAGAAGGGCCAGCATGAGACCTTTGTCTTCCTGGGCAACTTGGGCATTGGGATTAGCGCCGAGCGCCTTGACGCCGGTGACTTTGACGGCTACGACGAGGTCTTCCTGCTGCTCGATGACACCGATGAGTACTTGGGCGACGTCGAGGTACGCCCCGCCGCACGCTGTTTGACCATTAGCTTCCGCGGCACGCACGGGCAGGCGGGCTCGCGCTATGAGCAGCTACTCGGCTATATGCACGAACACAACCTGGCACCCGCCGGGCCCTCGCGCGAGATCGCCCTCATCGACGACATCATCAGCGACGACCCCACAACCTACGTGACACAGATCACGGTGCCCGTTACTGTGCTCGATTAAGAACCTCCCGGACAGGCATGCAGTGCAGCTCAACTAACGAGCGTCAGCTACAGGAGAACCGCCATGTCGAGGACAATCCCCGATATGGCGGTTTTACTCCTCCGGAATCGGAAACGCACGGATGAACTCTGCAGGCGAGAAGGTCTTGATGGTCGAGCGCACAAAAGCGGCGCGGTCACGCGTGATGATAAAGTCCACGCCGGCACGCTCGGCCATCGCACGGATACAGCCGTCCTCAAAGTCCGGCTCATCGGAATAGGCGGAGGTAAAACAAGCTTCTTGGTCGAGAGGCTCTACCGAGTAGCTCTTAAGACAGTCGCGCACTACCTCGCGCCCGCGCGCCTCGCCTGCCTGTTTAGTGAGAATGTAGTACGCGTCCTTGAGAGAGCAGGCCGAAACAACACCCTCGATAAGTCCCACGTCAACGAGCCCCTTGGTCGTTTGCGCCGCCCCATGCTCCGGCCGGCCCGGCAGCACGCAATCGAGCAGAAAATTGGTATCGAGAAATGCCCTCATAGGTAGCGCTCCCTCGCGACGCGCTTTTCATCTTCAACCGTCATCGTATCGAGCGGCGTTCCCTTTGGCATGTTAGCCACGATATCGAGATACTCCTGGTAGTCCTCATTCTCCGCGAGCATCTCACGGATCTCCTTCCAGGTGATCTTGGGATGCCACATCGTACCCACGTCGCGCTTGGGCTTGCCCGTGCCGCACGTCGGTTTTGCGCCCCCACGCTCCTGGGCAGCGTCATATTCCACCGTAACTGGACCTTCATAGTCGAGCGGCACGATCTTGAACAACGGCTTGCTCCGCTTGAAGACCACAACCTCCTCGCCCTCATTGGCAACCTTTTCGGCCACCTGCGTAAGGTTTTGGCGCAGTTCCGAAAACGCGACGGTAACCATAACTGCTCCTCTCAACATATATCTTCACTGCTAAGTATACACGTTAATATTAATGTTAAAGTGTATAAAACTCATCACAATGGGGCAGCCCCGTTGTGAGACCTCACTGCGGGGCCCCTTTGCTTTGAATGAATCTTCTATCGCTCCGGAACGACACCGCTCCGCAGGGTCACCCTCAGCAACCTACATGACGCAGATCATGCTGCCCGCCACCACGCCCAAATAAAAACCTCCCGGAAAGTATCAACCTTTCCGGGAGGTTTTCTAATTTGGTTATCGATGTACTAAGCCTGGGGCACCTCACCAGTCGCCAAGATCTGCTCGAGTGCATCCTCGTCCAGTACGGGTACGCCCAGCTGCTCAGCCTTGGTGAGCTTGGAGCCCGCTTTGGGGCCGGCGACCAGATAGCTCGTCTTCTTTGACACGCTGCCCGAAACCTTGGCGCCGAGCACCTTGAGCGCCGCGCCCGCCTCGTCGCGCGTGCGGTTGACGAGCGTGCCGGTGAGCACGAAGGTCAGACCCGCAAGCGGCTGTGCGTCGGCGAGCTCGCCCGCCACGCCAGCGTCGGCTGCGGCTTGCGCGTGCGCAGCGCCCAAGTCGACCTCGAGCGAAAGGCCCGCCTGACGCAGACGTTCCAGCACGGCAAGGTTCTCGGGCACGGCCAGGAACTGCTTAACGCTCGCCGCAATCTTGGGGCCGATGCCCTCGCACTCGGCAATATCCTCTTCGCTCGCCAAGATGAGCTTGTCAATCGACAGGAATCGCTCGGCGATGACCTCACCCACACTCTTGCCCACGTGGCGGATACCCAGGGCAAACAGCACGCGACCGAGCGGCTGGCTCTTGGACTTGTTGAGCTCGGCGATGATTTTCTCAGCCGTCTTGAGGCCTACCGGGATGGGGTCGCCCTTCTTGACGCCCTTTTTGCTGTTGGAGCTGGCATAGGTACGCCCCGTGTCCAGGCCGGCGATATCGTCGACCGTGAGCTGGTAGAAGTCCGCGACGTCGTGAATCAGGCCAGCAGCGATCATCTTGTCGACGATCTCGTCGCCCAGGCCGTCGACGTCCATGCAGCCGCGGCTCACCCAGTGGAGCAGGCGCTCCTTGAGCTGCGCAGGGCAATCGATGGAGACGCAGCGGTAAGCGACCTCGCCATCCTCGTGGACCACGGGGCTGCCGCACACGGGGCAGACCTCGGGCATGTGCCAGTCGACCGAATCGGCCGGGCGCTTGTCGAGCACCGGACCCACGACCTCGGGAATCACGTCGCCCGCCTTGTGCACGATAATCGTGTCGCCCTCGCGCACGTTTTTGCGACGAATCTCGTCGATGTTGTGCAGCGTGGCGCGCGCGATGGTGGAGCCGGCAACCGTCACCGGGTCGAACTCGGCGACCGGCGTGAGCACACCGGTGCGACCCACCTGGATGCGAATCTCGCGCAGGACGGTCTGCTTTTCCTCGGGCGGAAACTTAAAGGCAATGGCCCAGCGCGGTGCGCGGGCGGTAAAGCCCAGGTCGAGCTGCTGCTGAAAGCTGTCGACCTTTACGACCACGCCGTCGATGTCGTAGTCCAGGTCGCCGCGATGCTCGAGCGCCTGGGCGCAGAACTCGTGGACCTCGGCCGGCGTGGCACAGCGAGCCACGTTGGGGTTGACGCTAAAGCCGGCGCTACGCAGCCAATCGAGGAACTCGCGCTGGCTGTGGACGTGCAGTGGATCGGTATCGGCGATGGCATAGATAAAGGTGGCCAGGTCGCGCCGCGCCGTAACCTTGGGATCCTTCTGACGCAGGCTGCCAGCAGCGGCGTTGCGCGGGTTGGCGAAGGGGTCGCGGCCCTCGGCATCGGCCTCTTCATTCAGACGTACAAAGCTGCCTTTGGGCATATAGACCTCGCCGCGCACCTCGATGGTGCGCTCGCGGTCGGCACCCATGTGAGCGAGCGCCGGCTCGGACAGGTGCATAGGCACGTCCTTGATGGTACGGACGTTGAGCGACACGTCCTCGCCCGTGGTACCATCGCCGCGCGTGGCGGCGCGCACAAAGGTGCCGTTTTGGTAGGTAAGTGCCACGCCCAGACCGTCGATCTTAAGCTCGCAGGTATAGGTGACGCTGCCGGCACCGAGCGCATCCTCGGTGCGCTGGAGCCATGCGTCGAGCTCGTCCAGGTCCATGGCATCGTCCATGGAATACATGCGCGCCATGTGCGTGACTGGCGTAAACTGCTCGCTCACGTAGCCGCCAACGCGCTGGGTATAGCTGTCGGGCGTCACCAGGTCGGGGTAGGTCGCCTCGATTTCTTGCAGCTCAACGAGCATTTTGTCAAAGGCGGCGTCCGTGATCTCGGGCGCGTCGAGCATGTAGTAGCGATAGGCGTGGTAATCGAGCTCGTGGCGCAGCTCGGCCGCACGCGCTGCCGCCTGGGCACGGGCATCGGTCGGCGCAACGGTATCCGTGCTCGTGGGCGTTTCGGTATCGATGTCCACGCCGTCACCAAACAGGCTCGATTGCTCCATAGCGGCACTCCTTCGCTCGATTTCAAACGGATACTAGAGTACCACCGGTCACCATGGCGCCGAATAACCCTTTCGAACCGCATCGAATCGGCAGTCGACGCACCGGGATGGATTGCGCGATTAAACCATGCTCTTATCAACTCTAAATGATCCATTTTCCTCCGTCCCCAACGGATCAATAAGAAAAGAGGGGACTGCCCCACGTTGATGGGACAGCCCCCTCTGGCCTCGATATACGCGATACGGCTCGCTAGTAGCCCTGACCGTAGCCTTGACCCTGGCCCTGCTGGCCCAACAGCTCCTCCAGATACTGGCGCAGCTGCTCGTCGGTAATACCGCCGTTGCCGGTGTCGGTCGCGCTGTCATCCTGCTGCTGGTTCTGCAGCTCCTCATCGGAGCCCAGCTCGACGGTGACCTTCTTCTCTTCCTTGCCGCGCATGAGCGTGATCTCGACCTTCTCGCCCACCTCGTGGCTGCGCAGGGCGATGATCAGGCCATCGGCACTCGTAATCTCGTCGTCGCCCAGCTTGGTAATGACATCGCCCTCCTGGATGCCGGCCTTGGCAGCAGGGCCATCCTCAACGACGCTCGCCACATACGCGCCGCTATCGGTGCTCAGCTTGTTGGTGCGGGCGTTGAGCGCGTTGACGCTCGAAAGCGTGGCGCCCAGGTACGGGTGCACCGGCGTCTTACCGTCGATGATCTGGTCGGCAATGTTCTTGGCGTAGTTAACCGGAATGGCAAAGCCCACGCCCGAGCTGGAGCCCGAGTAGCTCTCGATGAGCGAGTTGATGCCCACCAGCTCACCATTGTCGTTGACGAGCGCGCCGCCGGAGTTGCCCGGGTTGATGGCGGCATCGGTCTGGATCATGTTGGCATAGATGGTGTTACCGTTGGTAGAGCTCATGGCCGTGGAGCGATAGAGCGCCGACACAATACCCGTGGAGACAGACTGCTCGTTGCCGAACGGCGAGCCGATCGCCATGACCCACTCGCCCACGTTGAGCTTGGAGGAGTCACCGATCTCGATCGGCGTGAGCTTTGAGGCGTCAGCATCCTTGAGTTTGATGACGGCCAGGTCGCTCGAGGCATCGTTGCCCACGAACTCGGCCTCGTACGTGGTTCCGTCGTCCATGGTAACCACGTACTGGTCATAGCCATCGACCACGTGGTTGTTGGTGAGGATGTGGCCCTCGGTATCGAGCACCACGCCCGAGCCGACGCTGCCCGAGCTGTCCGACTCGTCGGCAGACTGCGAAAGCGAGCCATTCTGGCTACCGCTCGAAGTGGCGGTGATGGAAACCACGGAGGGCAATGCCTTGGCAGAAACGGCCTCGGCCAGCGTGGTGTCCTCGGAATCAATCGTAATCTTTTGCGCCGATGAACCCGAAGCACCCGCCGTCACGGCGTTCCTGCCGCCGCCGATATCGAGCGTGCCGCTCATAATGAGCGCGATGACCAGCAGAGCGCCACAGGCACAGCCGGCAAGCGCCGTAATAAAGATCGGCAGTTTTTTGGTCTTGGTCTTGACCACCGTGTGCTTGTTTACAACCTGCTGGCCGCCCAGCGGCTTGCCGGTCTGCGTGTCGTAGGCCTGCACGTAGGGAATGTTGCCGTCGGCAGGCGTCGACTCCACCTGTACGCGCGGTTGCTGCTGAGTCTCGCCGGCGTGGCCCGCATCCTGGGGACGCTGGGAATCGTTCTCGCTCATAGCTGCAATCCTTTCGTCAAATAACCAAAGGCCCGCCAAACACGTGGCGGGCCATCATTGTTCACGATGAGTTGTACCCCAATATGCGGGTGCACGTGTATGAGAACGCAATCTTTTAGGAAGGCTTAAGTTCTACTGCAAACTCGAAAGGAACCCGCACCTGCGGCAAAACCACCGCAAAGGCGCCTGTCCCCCTTGCGGTGGAAATCTAGTCCTTAAACAGATAGCCCACGCCGCGGACGGTGGTGATGTGTGCCGCGATCTGCGGGCCCACCTTGGAACGGATGCGTCGAATGTGCACGTCGACGGTGCGCGTGCCGCCGCAGTACTCAAAGCCCCACACGCGGTGCAGCAGCACTTCGCGGCTGTAGGCGCGGTTGGGGTGCGTCGCCAAAAAGCTCAGCAGCGAGTACTCCATCAGCGTCAGGTCAATGGGCTCGTTATCGAGTGTCACCTGGTAGGTAGCCAGGTTAATCTCGAGGTTATCGATGTTGAGCACATCGTCGGCGGTGACGGTCTCCTCCTCGCCCATCAGGCGCTGCGCACGAGCCTTAAGTTCGTTGGGCGTCGCCGTGGGGCATACAAAGTCGGCATGCGCGTGATTCGGCAGACGCAGGGTGCCGAGCGCCTCGTCGTCGACGATCACCAGCATGGGAACGCCACCGCGGTCGTCGAGCCATTTGGCAATCTGATCGATGCGGTCGCTGCGGATGCCGTCGGAGTCGAGGATCAGCAGGTCGAAGTCGTGCGCCGCAGTCGGCGAATCGGGTGTGGCAAGGCTCACCTCGACACCCAGGGTGGTCGTCAAGCTGCGGGCAAACTCGTGGAAGCGCGTCGTGCGCGCCATGAACAGGGCACTCTTTTCGGACATATCGGCCTCCAAGGAAATGAGCTCAATCGTACTGGAACAAGTCAGCGCGATTAGGAGTTCGCCAGGTAGTGCTTGATCTCCCACTCGGTGATCGTAGACTCAAACTTATGCCACTCGTCGCGCTTCTTTTTGAGGAAGAAGCTGTGGATGTGCTCGCCGAGGGCATCCTTCATAAACTGCGAGTCCTCAAACACGTCGAGCGCCTCTTTAAGCGAGCGCGGCAGCGGCGTGTAGCCGGCCTCGACCATCTGACGGTCGGTAAGCTTGAGTGTCTCGGCCGTGGCCTCGGGCGGGAGCTCCAGCTTGCGCTCGATGCCGTCCAGACCAGCCGCCAGCGTGACGGCGTTGACCAGGTACGGATTGGCCATGGGATCGGGACTGCGCAGCTCGATGCGCGTGGACAGCTGCTTGCCGGGCTTGTAGACCGGGATGCGAACCATGCTCGCGCGGTTGCGCAGGCCCCACGTGGCGTACTGCGGCACGGAGTCGCCACCCGTGGTGATGCGCTTGTACGAGTTGACCGTGGGGTTGGTGATGGCGCTGATCTCGCGGGCATGCGCCAGGATGCCGGCCATATAGTGCTTGGCAACGTCGGAGAGATGGTACTTCTCGTCGCCCTCGCCCCAAAAGACGTTGTTGCCGTCGTGGTCGAATAGCGACTGGCACAGGAACATAGCACTGCCGTCCTCGCCTGCCAACGGCTTGGGCATAAAGGAGGCGTGGCAACCGCTCTCGTAGGCCTGCTGCTTAATGATGAGTTTGGCCGTGGTGATGGCGTCGGACATGCTCAGGGCCTCGGCGTGACGCAGGCTCATGCCGTGCTGCGAGCGGCCGGCGGCGTGGAAGGTGTACTCCACGGGCACGGACATCTTCTCGAGCGTGAGGACCGTATTGCGACGCAGGTCGCGGGCGGCATCGCTCACCGAAAGATCGAAGTAGCCCACGTTGTCGAGCGGCTCGGGGGTGTGTTCGTCGGGGAAGTAGTAATACTCCAGCTCAGCGCCCACGTTGAGCAGATAGCCAGCTTTCTCGGCCTTGCGGAACATGCGGCGCAGGGCATCGCGCGGGTCGCCGGCAAACGGCTTGCGATCGGGAGTGCACACGTCGCAGAACACGCGGGCGACGCCGTTGTGGCTCGGGCGCCACGGCAGAATCTGGAAGGTCGAAGCATCGGGAAACGCCAGCATGTCGGCTTCCTCGGGCGTGGCAAAGCCCTCGATGGCGGAGCCGTCAAAGCCAATACCCTCCTCAAAAGCGACCTCGAGGTCCTCGGGGCTAATGGCAAAGTTCTTGAGGCGGCCGAGAATGTCGACAAACCACAGACGCACAAAGCGGATGTCACGCTGCTCTACGGAGCGGAGTACGTAATCGATGTTCTGCTGGTTCATGTCGCTCCCCTTTCTTTCGGGCGGGTTTCGACTGGTCTATATCGCAGATACTATCGCAGAAAAATGTTTCCGCAGGGTTAAAGCGTATCAAGCGCTCAAAAAACGTGTGCGAACAGGCAGTTGCGAACGAGCGGCTAGCGCGAGGTCGATGCGCGGTGTTCGATGTGGCCGGGGATCTCGATGCGTTTGGGTGCCAGCTTTGCGGCTTCGCCCACGGTGGTGGTAACAACGTCGATGCGCTCGGACAGGCGCTCGACCACGCGCTCGGCGATGGTGAGGGTGTCCTGCGCGGCCGTGGTCACACCGCCAAAGAGCACATGGTTCCAGGGGTAGTCGTCAAACGTCGCGATCTTGAGCCCCGCCGGCAACGAGGGTCCCAGCTGTGCCAACGCCTCGGTCAGACGCAGAAAGACCAGGCCGTTGACGGCAATGAGGCCGAGCTTTTTGCCTGCATAGCCGCGGATGGTCTCGTCCAAGCGGCCGACGCCCGTGGCACCGCCATCGGCCAAGGTGACAACCTCGCCGGCAAGGCCGCGTCGCGACAGCTCGTCGGTAAAGGCCTCGGCGCGCTCGCGACGCACGGGGCTGTCATCGCTTGCCTCGGTGAGCAGGCACAGGCGCTCGCTGCCAGCGGCAGCCAAGGCGTCTACCAAGCCGGCAACCAGCTCGCGGTTGTTAGATGTCACCAGATCGACACCGCCGGCAGCAACATCGCGGTCGAGCAGCACAACGGGTAAACGTCCCGCGGCAGCGGCGATTGCCTCGTCGTTACCGCCGCAGGTATTGACGACCAGGCCGTCCACGCCGGCGTCGATAAGCCTGGTGAGCGATTCGGCCTCTTTAGCGGGATCGTTGCCGCTAATGGCCGTCATAAGCGAGCAGCCGCGCGCGGCGGCACTGGCGGAAAGCCCTTCGAGCATGGCACTGGAGAACGGGTTGGCGATGTCGGCCAGGATCACGCCGATGAGGTTGGTGCGTGAGCTGCGCAGATTGCGTGCGGCGGCACGTGGGCGATAGCCGGTGCGCTCGATAACCGCCGCGATGCGAGCGCGGGTTTCCTCGGTCATCTGCCCGGGGCGGTTGTTGAGATAGCGCGAGACCGTGGCCGGGCTCACGCCCGCCTCGGCGGCAATGTCCTTGATTCTCATCTGCGCCATGGCGCACCCCGTTTCCCAATTGTCAGCAGTCTGAGCCATTTTAGGCATTTTTTTAAAAATCTCGCTTGCAAAAGGCTGTAGGTGAGTATACTACAACTCGAAACGAAACCGATTTCGTAAACCGATTTCGGCGAGCGTTGGCACGTAGGTGCAAAGATGTACCCTACCGTCTTGGCACCTCCGTGCCAACGCCATATCAAAGGTGTACGCACGAGCAAGAAGGAGCTGCGCAACCATGGGTAAAACGGTTCTTACCTTCGGCGAGATCATGATGAGGCTCTCGCCCAAAGACCATCTGCGCATTGAGCAGGCGACCGAGTTTGATGTCCGCTACGGCGGCGCCGAAGCCAACACCGCGCTTTCCCTGGCCTACCAGGGCGACAAGGCCGCTTACGTCTCCGTTGTCCCGGCCAACCGTCTGGGCGAGTGCGCTCTGCGCTCGCTGAAGGCCTACGGCGTCGACACCACGCGCGTCGTACGTCAGGGCGATCGCCTGGGCTCCTATGTCTTTGAGGTCGGCGCCTCGCAGCGCGGCAACGGCTGCGTCTACGACCGCAAGTTCTCTGCCATCAACATGGCCAAGCGCGATGTTTTTGACTGGGACGAGATCCTCAAGGGCATCGATGTCTTCTACTTCTCCGGCGTGACCCCCGCTGTCTCCGACGAGATGGCCGCTGCGTGCAAGGATGCCCTCACCGCCTGCCGCGCCAAGGGCATCACCACCGTGTGCGACGTCAACTATCGCGGCAAGATGTGGTCGCCCGAGAAGTCGCAGGCCACCATGAAGGAACTCCTGCCGCTCGTCGACGTCTGCATCGCCAACGATGAGGACGCACCCGCCGGCCTCGGCATGACCTGCGTCTCCGGCTCCCTTGCCCACGGCATTGAGGAGCGCGACACCTACGTCGAGATGGCCCGTCAGATCTGCGCCGAGTACGGCTGCAAGAAGGTCGCTTCGGTCGTCCGCAACATCTCCTGCGTCGAGCGCTCCATCTGGATGGGCATGCTCTATGACGCCGAGAGCGGCGCGCACTGGTTCTCCCCCGCTCACGACGTGCACGTGCTCGAGGGCGTTGCCGCCGGCGACGCTTTCAACGCCGGCCTCGTCCATGCCCTCATCAACGACTTTGACCCGCAGGACGCCGTCAACTACGCGATTGCGGCCTCGATCCTCAAGCTCACCATCAAGGGCGATTCCAACCTGGTGACTGCTGACGAGATTGCCGCTGTGGCATCAGCCGCCGACGGTGGCACCCGCGTCGCCCGTTAATTCGTTCCCCATTCTGCGGGCTGCAGTTTCCCATACCCATACCTCTGCAGCCCGCTCCCCGATTCCTCCGGTCGGGCAAAACCACCAGTCCCATTCCGGTTTTGTCTGGCATTTCCTACATGACTGGTCGTGCAGCCGGTTTTGGAATTGCTTGAACCCCAAGCAGTGCCTCCGATAACCAATCCAAAATCGGCTCCTGACCAGCACATTTGGCAATCACGCGCCCATGCGCGCCACACATCGAAAGGAACATCATGTTCGATCAGTTTTACACCACGCTTAAGTCCCTGGGCATCGTGCCGGTCGTTGTGCTCGATAAGGTCGAGGACGCCGCTCCGCTCGCCCACGCCCTTATGGCAGCTGGCATGAAGTCCGCCGAGGTCACCTTCCGCACCGCCTGCGCCGCCGAGTGCATCGCCGCTATGGCCGAGGCCGAGCCCGAGATGTGCGTTGGCGCCGGCACTGTCCTGACCGTCGAGCAGGTTGAGCAGGCCCGCGCAGCCGGTGCCAAGTTCATCGTCTCCCCGGGTTACAACGAGGACGTTGTGAAGCACTGCATCGACATCGACCTGCCTGTCCTTCCCGGCACCGTAACCCCCTCCGAGGTCACCGCAGCCGAGAACCTGGGCCTCAAGGTCACCAAGTTCTTCCCCGCGTCCCAGTATGGCGGCCTGAACACCATCAAGGCCCTCGCCGCTCCGTTTGTCGGTCACCGCTTTATGCCCACCGGCGGCGTGAGCACCGCCAACGTCGAGGAGTACCTGAGCTCCTCTGCCATCATCGCCTGCGGTGGCACCTGGATGGTCAAGCCGGCCCTGTTTGCCGACGGCGACTTCTCCAAGGTCGAGCAGATTGCCCGCGAGGCCATGGACGTCGTCAAGAAGGTCCGCGGCTAGGTTTAGCTCTCTATCGTGAAAGGGGGTGTGCCCTAGACCTCGCCCCCTTTCTTTTAAAGCGGCTCGGAAGCGCGCCGTTTCCGTCACGAACAAGAACCGAAACCGTCTTGTATGCTGATAGAACGTGACGGAAGCGACACGCCCCCGAGCCGCTTTTCCTGCTCGGTTGGCGACCGCGCCCAGTTGAGCCACATCGACAAAAGCCGAGCCACCAAAACAGCTGCGGCGCCGTCTGAAGGAATGGACCCTTGCTTCCGGTCTTTTCCTCCAAGCGGCGCCGCAGCTTTTTCATACCCCGATAATGCCCCGGCAGTTGCGGTGAGATATGGACTGCTTACACCATCAGAGCCGCAAAACAATCCCTATTTCACCGCAACTAATGTAGGGGGCGAGTTAGATGGCCGAGTCTTTGGACAGCTCAAAGTAGTCGGGATGCAAGGCAATAACCGGACCCTGCTCCTCGGGCATTAGATGCAAATGCGTCTCTGCCAGATAGCTCGCCGTGTCGGTATCGCCCTTCTTAATGGCCTCGAGAATCCGGCGATGCTGCCCACGGATCGGCTCCCAGTCCAGATCCTGCGACACCATACGCAACCAGTTGTATCGCTCAAAATGCGTATTGACGCTCTTCATCCAATCCCACAACATGTGGCGGCCGGCAATCTCAAAACATGTCTCATGGAACAGGTTGTCCAGATCGAAAAAGCGACGCGTTTCACGATGATCGAGCGACTCGGACTCGGCAAGAATCTGCTCGAGCCGATGTTTTTGCTCGGGCGTGGCGGCCGAGCAACATTTAATGAGCACGCTTCTCTCGAGTTTCTCGCGCAAAAAGCAAGCGTTCTCGGCATGCTCCATGCTGATTTTTGAGACGTAGGTGCCGCTTTTGGGACGCGTTTCCACCAGCTCCTGCTCACGCAGGCGCACAAAGGACTCGCGAATGGGCGTGCGCCCGATTCCCGTCTCCTTTTCCAGACCAATCGCCGAAAGGCGCGTGCCGGGCTTGAGCTCGGCATAGATAATCTTGGAGCGCAATGCGTTGTATGCCTGGTCTTGCAGGCTCTGATTATGCTGGCGTTGTTCCATAAAGCCCTCGGATAAACCCTCGGTTAGTCGAATACCACCATGCAATACTATCGCATCGACACGCCCCAGCTCCCAATCAGTCTTTTTGGGACGGGGCTCTTTTAGCTACCCTGGCCCGCAGATCGGCCCCCTTGCCACAAAAGTGGCCCATCTACTACGTTAACACGGATAGCCTCGGCCATACCGAAAACCGTGAAAACAAAACCGCAGGCAGACAGCTTGTCGATTTTCGAAAAAGCCGACTATGGTTGACCCCTGCGGCTTAAACGTAGTAGATAGGCCCTTTTCGTGGCGCAGCACTACTGCACCCCAAATTGGCACCCCGAGCCCTCGTGAGTTGCCAACAAGCTGTTCGCCCAGCGCTTTATCCGCGCGGCATTCGGAAAATAGCACCACCGTAAGAACCCGCGAACAGCGCTATACGTTGCTATATCTCACCATACTTTGCTATATCTTGCTATACTTTGCTATATCTTGCTATATCTTGAGCAAAGGTGGCTCACATGCAAACAAACCCTTTTAAGCCCACAGCAGGTAAAACACCTCCCACGATTATCGGCCGCGAAGATGTGCTCGAAGAATTCAATGAGGGCCTCGTCAACGGGCCTGGTGCCCCGGGGCGCCTAATGCGCATAGCCGGCGTCCGTGGAACGGGCAAGACGGTCCTCCTTGACGAGTGCTCACGTTTGGCGCAAAGCCGTGGCTGGACGGTCATAAAAGAGGTCGCAACCGAGGGACTTTGCCAGCGCATTCTCGAACAGCTGCAGCCCAAATTCCAGGCCAAACACGCCAGATTTGAGCCCACCGTAGCTGGCATATCCATCGGCAGCATAGATATTGAGCGAATCGGCCCATCGCTACGCGACGCCATGAGACAGACAATAACCAAGAATGGAAATGGCCTGCTCATCACTCTCGACGAGGTTCAAGACGCAGAGCTCGATGAGGTCCGAACGCTCTCCATTGCGATTCAGCAGGTTATCGGCGAAGACCTTGATATCGCCTTTGTTTTTGCTGGGCTGCCTTCGATGATTGAAAGCATCATCAACGGAAAGACACTTACGTTTTTGCGCCGTGCCCTCCCCTTTGACCTGAAGGCTGTGGCAGTAACCGAAGTGTCGTACTCCCTCGAGGAAACCATTGAAGCGTCTGGCATGGAGTTGCAGTCAGGTATTGCCGGCCAACTTGCCGAGGCAACGCAAGGCTATCCTTTCATGATCCAACTCGTTGGATACTACGCATGGCAGTTGGCGAGACGCGCACATACAGCGATTATTGGAGAAGAAGAAGCCGAGCGCGGCATTGCAACGGCACGCGAACGCTTCTGCGCCATGGTGATTGAGCCCGCGCTGCAGCGCATTCCGCCCACGTGCATCGCTTATCTGCTGAGCATGGCGTCTTTGGGGCAGACGGGCTCGACCAGCATGGTTGCCGATGCCCTAAACAAAACGCCTCAACAGGTGAGTTCCGTCCGCAGCCGCCTGTTAAGAGAATCGATTATCGAGGCTCCCTCGTACGGCAAGGTCTCATTTGCCATCCCCTACATGCGCGACTACCTCTACGAGCACAAAGCCGAACTGGAAGTTGAACTGTAGAAACGGCAACTGCCCTGCAAGACGAAAACCGTTTTCGTACGGATTTAAAGCAGACGTAAACGGTTTTCGTCTTGATTTGCGTACGGAATTAAGACGTAAATTGCGCTTTCGTACGCTTATTACCAGACGCAAATTGTTTACGTCCGGCTATGCGTCCCCAATCCAGACGAAAAAGGCCCCGAGCTCGTGTGAGCTCGGAGCTTTTCGTGCCACGCATCTATGAGAGGGGAAATTTGATGCGCCCGGGCGCTACTCCATGTAGCCACCCTGGATGGCGGAAACTGCATGCTCGGTAAAGAACTTGAGCGTGCCGGAGGTGTAACGATTAGCCTTAGGCTTCCAGGCGGCGCGACGCTCGGCCAGGACGGCGTCGACCTCGGCCGGCTCCATCTCCTTGCCGGCGATACCCACGATGGACAGCGAGCGCTCGGGAATATTGATTTGGATCAGGTCGCCTTCCTCGATCAGGGCAATCGGGCCGCCCACGGCAGCCTCGGGCGAAACGTGACCGATAGCCGGGCCCTTGGAGGCGCCGGAGAAGCGGCCATCGGTGATCAGGGCAATGCTCGCACCCAGCTCGGGATCGCTGGCGATAGCCTCGGTGGTGTAGAACATCTCGGGCATACCGGAACCCTTGGGTCCCTCATAGCGAATGATAACGGCATCGCCGGGCTTGACCTCGTGCGTCAGGACGGCGTGAATGGCGTCCTCCTCGCAATCGAACGGACGTGCCTTAAGCGTGGCCTGGAACATCTCGCGCGGAACAACCGTGTGCTTGACGACGGCGCCCTCGGGAGCAAGATTGCCGTGGAGGATGGCGATGGAACCGTCGGTGCCGAAGGCCTGGTCAAACGGGCGAATGATGTCCTCGCGCTTGAGATTCCACTTCTCAAGGTAACGACCGCACTTCTCGTAATAGCCGTTGTTCTTGAGATCCTCGAGGTTCTCGCCGAGAGTCTTGCCGGTGATGGTCATAACGTCGAGGTGGAGCATCGACTTGATCTCCTCCATGATGCGCGGCACGCCGCCCGCATAGTAGAAGAACTGCGCCGGCCACTCGCCTGCGGGGCGAACGTTGAGCAGGTAGTGGGCGCCACGGTGCAGGCGATCGAAATCGTCGGCGGACATCTCGATGCCAAACTCGCGGGCGATCGCGGGAATGTGCAGCAGCGAGTTGGTGGAACCGGAGATGGCGCCGTGGACCATGATGAGGTTCTCGAAGGACTCCTTGGTCACGATGTCGCGGGGGCACAGGTTGTGCTCAGAGAGCCACACGGACTGGCGGCCGGCCTCGCGCGCAAACTCACGCAGGTCGGAGCTGGTAGCGGGCAGCAGAGCCGTGCCGGGGAGCATAAGGCCCAGGGCCTCGGCGGTAACCTGCATGGTCGACGCGGTGCCCATAAACGAGCAGGCGCCGCAGCTGGGGCATGCGTTGTGCTTGGCAAACTCAAGCTCCTCGCGGGAGATCTCGCCGCGCTCGTAACGGGCAGAAATCGCGCCGAGCTGCTCCAGGGTCAACAGATCGGGACCGGCATCCATGACGCCGCCGGTGACGACGATGGAGGGGATGTTGATGCGGCCCATGGCCATGAGGTTCGCGGGCAGGCCCTTATCGCAGCTGGCAACGAAGACACCGGCATCGAACGGGGTGGCCTTGGCGTGGATCTCGATCATGTTGGCGATCATGTCGCGGCTGGGCAGCGAGTAGTTGATGCCATCGTGGCCCTGGGCCTCGCCGTCGCAGATATCGGTGCAGAAGTAACGGGCACCGTGACCGCCAGCCTCGGCGACGCCGGCACGGACCTCCTCGACCAGCTCAAACAGGCCGGCAGAACCCGGGTGCGAGTCGCCAAACGTCGACTCGATAATGACCTGCGGCTTGTCCAGGTCCTCGATCGTCCAGCCAGAGCCCAGGCGCAGCGGGTCCATCTCGGGGCTGATGGTGCGAAACTTGCCGGAACGCGGCTGCAGCTTGGCAACCAGGTCGGCTGCCTCCTGCTGAATCTGTACCTTGGTCTTCTCGTCCATGATGCTCTCCTCTTTTGATTTGAACGGTTGTACCAATCGTTGGTTAATGAATCAGGTGTAAATGGGTACCGAGCGATGCACTCGGTGAAAGATGTTTAGCTACGCGAACTAGGCAAAGAACGAAATCACTAGGGCGCAGGCAAGACCCGAAAGGCCGATAAGCGTCTCCATAACGGTCCAGGACTTGAGGGTGGTCTTCTCGTCAATCTCCAGAAACGAGGAGCACATCCAAAAACCGGCATCGTTGACGTGCGAGAGGGCCGTGGCACCGCCGCAGATGGCACGCATGGCGGCCGAGCACGCAACCAACGACCAGGTCGTCTGTATCAAAGAGCTCTGCGACGAATCCGAGCGCCTGGCCGAGGCCGGTGAGGATTACTCCGCCGCCGACACCGCGTTCCACAATGCCATTGCCGAGAGCTCCGGAAACCTCGTCGTTCCCCGCCTGATGGGCGTGCTCAAGGCATCCGTCCCCCTCTTTATCGACGTGACCGGAAAAAAGCTCGTCGAGGAAACTATCCGCACGCACCGCGATGTGGCCGACGCCATCGCCTCGCGCAATCCCACCGCCGCGCACGACGCGATGTATCTGCACCTGGTGTATAACCGTAACATGATCGCAGAGGGCACGCAGGAACAGAGCGAATAAACGTCCGCGCGGCAAGGGCGAAATCACCGTTTACCTTTTAAAAGTGAACGTTCACCTGATTTTAGGAGAATCTGATTTTTAAATCATCCTCTTCTCCTATACTGACCTTGTATGAAAAGCAAGACTTATATAGATGAACGTTTCTTTTGAAAGGATCGCTATGTCTGATCTTATGGACAGCTTCCGTCTGGACGGCAAGGTCGCACTGGTAACCGGCGCCACCTATGGCATTGGCATGGCTATCGCCGAGGCGCTCGGAGAGGCTGGCGCCAAGATCGCCTTTAACGCACGTCACGCCGACAAGGTAGCCGAGGCCGAGAAGCACTACCGCGAGCTGGGCTTTGAGGCTCATGGTTACGTGGCAGACGTCACCGACGAGGCCGTCGTTGCCGAGCTCATCGCCAAGATCGAGGCCGACTTTGGCACCACGCCCGACATCCTGGTCAACAACGCCGGCGTTATCCAGCGCACCCCGATGCTCGACATGAGCGCCGAGGACTTCCGCCGCGTCGTCGATATTGACCTCAACGCACCGTTTATCGTGTCCAAGGCCTGCCTGCCCGGCATGATCGCCAAGGGCCACGGCAAGATCATCAACATCTGCTCGATGATGAGCGAGCTGGGCCGCGAGACCATCGCCGGCTATGCCGCGGCCAAGGGCGGACTCAAGATGCTCACCAAGAACATTTGCTCGGAGTTTGGCGAGGCCAATATCCAGTGCAACGGCATTGGACCCGGCTACATCGCCACGCCGCAGACCGCACCGCTGCGCGAGACGCAGCCCGACGGCAGCCGCCACCCGTTTGACCAGTTCATCATTGCCAAGACGCCAGCAGCCCGTTGGGGCACGCCCGAGGACCTGAAGGGCCCCGCCGTGTTCTTGGCTTCCGATGCATCGAACTTCGTCAACGGCCACATCCTCTATGTCGACGGTGGAATCCTCGCATACATTGGAAAGCAGCCTCAATAAGCGTCGCCGCAACTGCCCATATCAGGTTTCATCCACTCGTTTTTCATTTGAGTTGCGGTGAGATAAGGATTGGTTTTGGCTTCTATCAGGCAAAACAGTCCGTATTTCACCGCAAGTTAGAAATAGAAAGGTAATTCGCAATGAAAATCGCTCTGATCAATGAGAACTCTCAGAACTCCAAGAACCCCATGATCGAGGCTGCCCTTAAGAAGGTTGTCGAGCCCATGGGGCACACCGTCTTTAACTATGGTATGTATGCCGACGCCGACTCCAAGCCCCTCACCTACGTGCAGAACGGCATCCTTGCCGCCGTGCTGCTGAACTCCGGTGCTGCCGACTACGTCGTGACCGGCTGCGGCACCGGCGAGGGCGCCATGCTCGCCTGCAACTCCTTCCCCGGCGTGCTGTGCGGCCACGTTGCCGACCCGCTCGACGCCTACACCTTTGCCCAGGTCAACGACGGCAACGCCGTTGCCATGCCCTTCGCTCTTAAGAACGGCTGGGGCCAGGAGCTCAACCTTGAGTACACCTTCGAGAAGCTCTTTGGCTTTGGTTCGGGCAACGGCTACCCCGCCGAGCGTGTTGAGCCCGAGCAGCGTAACAAGAAGATCCTCGACGGCGTGCGCGCTGTGACCATGCGTCCGCTCGTCGACGTCCTGGGCGAGATCGATCAGGACCTGGTGAAGGGCGCACTTGCCGGCGAGCACTTCCAGGAGTACTTCTTTGCCAACGCCACCGACGAGACCATCATCGCCAAGGTTAAGGAGCTCCTGGGGCTCTAATCGCACGACTTATTGCAACTAACGCAAGCGACGGCCGTCCCACGTACGGGACGGCCGTCGCTTTTTGCTATTTACCGACTGACGCCGCGGAGACAGGTCCCCCATGCACCAAGGGGTTGGCTAGAGCTCGCAGGCAACCTTGTAGCCATCGCCGATGGCGTCGCGAATGTTGCCGCACTTGTTGGCATCGCCCAGCACGTGGGTGGCAACACCGGCAGCGGCAAGGTCGTCGGCCAACTTGGTATTGGGACGATAGCCCATGGCAAGCACCAGCGTATCGGCATCGGCGATGGTGTGGACCTCGCCGTCCTTCTCGTAGCTGATAGTGTCCTCGGTGATCTCGGTCACCTTGGCCTCGGTCAGCACGTGGACGCCCTTGGAGAGCATGCGCGTGATGAGCACCGCGCGACCGGCACCGCCCTCGTTGGCGGCGAGCGTCTTGGTCATCTCGATGACGGTGACATCGCGGTTGGCCGGCGACAGGTCGTTGACCAACGGGGCCAGGTAATCGGCCGTCTCGCAGCCAACGGTACCGCCGCCCACGATGACGATCTTCTTACCCGGGAAAGCCTTGCCACCCAGCAGGTCGTCGGCCGTCATAACCTGCTTAAAGCCCTGCATGAAGGCCGGAGCGATGGGCTCGGCGCCATAGGCCAGGACGACCTCGTAGCCGGCGTAGTCGCGCTGAATGTCCTCGGCAGTAAGCTCGGTGCCAAATACGCACTTCACGCCCGTCTCAGCAAGACGGCGATACTGATACTTGATCACACGGGTGAGTTCCTGCTTTGCCGGCGGAACGGCTGCGATACGCATCTCGCCGCCCGGTTCGTCCTGCTTGTCCACGAGCACCACGTTGTGGCCGCGCTTGGCGGCAATGAACGCCGCCTCCATGCCCGCAGGACCGGCGCCCACAACGAGCACGTTCTTGGCCTCGGCGGCAGGCTCGTAGCCGGCCTCGTCGCGCTCCACGTCCGGGTTGACAGTGCAGGAGATGCGCTTGCCGAACATAATGCCGTTCAGGCAGCGCAGGCAACCGATGCAGGGACGGATCTCGTCGGCGTTGCCGGCAGCCGCCTTGTTGCAGAACTCGGCATCGCACAGATTGGCGCGGCCCATCATGCAGATGTCGGCAGCGCCGTCCTCGATCAGCTCCTCGGCAATCCATGCCTCATTGATACGGCCGACGGTGGCAACGGGAATGTTCACATGCTTCTTGATCTCGCGCGAACAGGCAGCATGCGAGGCCTGCTGAGTACCGGCGGCGGGAATCGCGGAGCCGCGCTTGATGGTGGTGCCGCCCGACACGTGGATCATGTCGACGCCGGCCTTCTCCAGGCGACGCGAGACGTAGATCATGTCGTTGAGGGTCAGGCCGCCATCGGTGTACTCATCGCCCGAGATACGGACGTCGATGATGAAGTCCTTGCCGCAGCGCTCGCGAATCTCGGCGATGACCTCGAGCAAGAAGCGCATGCGGGCGTCGAGCGAGCCACCATACTCGTCGGTGCGTTTGTTATAGAGCGGGGTCAAAAAGCCGCCGAGCATGCCATGGGCGTGCGCCGCATGAACCTCGACGCCATCGACACCGGCCTTCTGCATACGCACGGCAGCGTCGCCAAACTGATGCGTGAGCTCGTGGATCTCGTCGACCGTGATGGGGCGCGGTGCCTCGCGGGCGTAAGACGGGCCCACGAAGGACGGAGCGATCAGGCGCGGCGTGCCCGGAACGTTAAAGGCCATGTAGGCAGGGTGGAAGAGCTGCGGCATAATCTTGCAGCCGTACTCATGCACGGCGGCGGCGAGCTTTTCCCAGCCGGGGATGAACGTGTCGTCGTAGCAGCACATGTCGCCCGGCAGATAGGTATAGGTGGGCTCGACCGTCACAACCTCGGTGATGATCAGGCCAACGCCACCCTTGGCGCGGGCACGGTAATGATCGACCAAATCGTCGGTCACATAGCCATGATCGGCAAGGTTGGTAGACACCGGCGGCATAAAGACGCGGTTCTTGACCTCGGTCGTACCGACCTTGATCGGGCTAAAGAGCATCGGATAGGCGGAGGACTCCATACAGGCTTCCTTTCGTTTAAGCCGCTCGGCGGCACTTGCAGACGTACCTATCGTATCAGTACCCGCCGCGTTCGCACTCGCTCGCACTCCCCACCTTCAATCCCGACCCTCACAAAAAAGTTGCGGTGGAATACGGAGCAATCGAGGCTTTTGACAGCCAAAACAGTCCGTATTTCACCGCAACTGATGGGTGGGATGGAATTGAGAGCTCAGATAGCCAGTCATGCCCTCATCCGCCACTCCCTCACCTACAGCGCGCCGTCCAGCATAAGGTTCACCTTGAGCACGTTGACCGTGGGCTCGCCGAACACGCCGAGGAAACGGCCCTTGGTGCACGCGGCGATGATGTCGCGCACCTCGTCCTCACTTTTGCCCGTGGCCTTGGCAAGGCGCGGGACCTGATACTCGGCGGCATCCGGAGAGATCTCCGGGTCGAGGCCGGACCCCGAGCACGTCACCAGGTCGACGGGCACAGCGTCCATATCGGCATCGGGGTTGGCGGCGCGGATCTTCTTCACGCGCGCGTCCACAAGCTGCCGATACTCCTCACTCGCCGGGGACAGGTTGGACGGGGCACCATACGCCATGAGCTCGCCGTCTTCGCCTTCGACAATTGACACGTTCTGGATACGACCCCACATGTGGGCTTCGTCATCGAAGTTCTGGCCGATGAGCTCGGAACCCACAACCTTGTCGTCGACCATAATAAGCGATCCGTTCGCCTGGTACGGAAACGCAAGCTGCGCGACGCCGGTCACCACAAGCGTGTATCCCAGGCCGCAGACGATGGTAAACAGCGCGAACACGCCGAGTGCGCGCGATGCGATACCTTTGAACATACATACCTCCGTCTACATCATGCCAATGCCGAACAAGGCCAGCAGCATGTCGATAATCTTGATGAATACGAACGGCGCCACGATACCGCCCAGACCCCACACCAGCAGGTTGTGGGTCAGCAGCTGGCCGGACGAAAGCTCGCGGTACTTCACGCCTTTCAGGGCGGCAGGAATCAGCGCGACGATGACCAGCGCGTTGTAGATAATGGCGGACAGCACGGCAGTCAACGGGCTGGTGAGCCCCAGGATGTTGAGGGCGTCCAACCCGGGGTAGATCGGCGAGAATAGCGCCGGGATGATGGCGAAATACTTGGCGACGTCGTTGGCGACCGAGAAGGTCGTGAGCGAGCCGCGGGTCATGAGCAGTTGCTTGCCGATACGCACGATATCGATGAGCTTGGTGGGGCTGGAGTCGAGGTCGACCATGTTGCCGGCCTCCTTGGCAGCCTGGGTTCCCGTGTTCATGGCCACGGCGACATCTGCCTGCGCCAGTGCCGGCGCGTCGTTGGTGCCGTCGCCGGTCATCGCGACCAGATGGCCCTCATGCTGGAACGCGCGGATCTTATCGAGCTTGCCCTCGGGCGTCGCTTCGGCCAGGAAGTCATCCACACCGGCCTCGGCGGCGATGGCGGCGGCCGTCAGCGGATTATCGCCCGTCACCATTATGGTCTTGATACCCATGCGGCGCAGATCGGCGAACTTTTCCTTCACGCCGGACTTGATGATGTCCTTAAGGTAGACGACACCCAGCACACATCGGTCCTTTGCCACGACCAACGGGGTGCCGCCCACCTTCGCAATGCGTTCGACGGCCTCGTCGCACTCCTTCGAGAACACTCCTCCGGCAGCCTCCACATAAGCGCGAACGGAATCGGCCGCACCCTTGCGAATCTCGCTGTCGGCGTAGTTCACACCGGACATGCGGGTCGCCGCGGTGAAGGGGATGAACTCCATGCCCTTATCCTCGAGTGTGCGGCCGCGCAGCCCAAACTGCTCCTTGGCGAGCACGACGATGGAGCGGCCCTCAGGGGTCTCATCCGCCAGAGAGGACAGCTGCGCGGCATCGGCCAGCTCCGCGGGATCGACGCCGTCGACCGGAATGAACTCAGCGGCCTGGCGGTTGCCCAAGGTGATGGTACCGGTCTTATCGAGCATGAGGATGTCGACGTCGCCGGCGGCCTCGATGGCGCGGCCGGACATGGCCAGTACGTTGGCCTCGTTCAGTCGCCTCATGCCGGCGATGCCAATGGCGGACAGCAGCGCACCAATGGTGGTGGGCGCCAGACAGACGAGCAAGGCAACGAGCGTGGTCACAGCGGTGGGGTTCGCCATACCGTTGAGCCCTGCAGAGAAACTCGAGTAGCAGTACAGTGCGAGCGTCACGAGGATGAAGATGACGGACAGAGCAACCAGAAAGATCTCGAGCGCGACCTCGTTGGGGGTCTTCTTGCGCGCGGCACCCTCGACCATCGCGATCATCTTGTCCAGGAAGCTCTGGCCGGGTTCGCTGGAGATCTTGACGATGATCCAGTCGGATAGCACCGTGGTACCGCCGGTAACGGCAGAGCGGTCGCCGCCGGCCTCGCGGACCACGGGGGCGGACTCGCCGGTGATGGCGGACTCGTCAACGGAGGCAGCGCCCTCGATGACGTCGCCATCGCCGGGAATCTGCTCGCCGGCGCGTACGATCACCAGGTCGCCGCGCGTAAGCTCGGTGCCGGGAACGACGGTGAAGTGCTCCTTGTCCTCAACGGACTCGATGCGATGGGCCTCGACATCCTTCTTGGCCGCACGCAGGGAATCGGCC
>JAGZDZ010000047.1:0-16333 GCA_018368535.1 Collinsella sp.
CTGGAGAGGAGGTATTACGAGCTCCTGTGCGAATTGGAGAGAACGCTCCCGCAAACTGCCTCTTGACAACTTATAGGAGCGTCGGTTTTGTTTTTGCAATTTTCTGTATGGTCGGAGGTTCGCTATCCAGCCCCGTAATCCGGCATAGTTTTGTTCGCAGCGGCACAACCGCGCGTTTAAGCGCGGGGCCGGTGGGGCATTTTTGCCCCACCGGCCCCGTCTTCGCGCTACTCCGGCTTGGTTTCTACCGTGGGAGTCTTATCCACCGCAACTGGGGTGCGGGCGGTGTCCATAGTCAGGCAGTGCTTGGGGCAGCTCTCGATGCACTCACCGCACACCACACAGGCATACGGGTCGATCGACCACGTTCCACCCTTGCGATCGACCGCGAGCGCGCCCGCCGGACAGCGACGCGCACACATGCCGCAGCAGATACACACGTCCATGTCGTTGACGATATGCCCGCGCAAGCGCTCGGGTGCCGCGAGCTTCTCCTGCGGATAGCACACCGTTACCGGCTGCTTGACCATAGAGCCCAAGGCCGTCTTGGCAAATGTCAGCAAACTCATGCCGCGCCTACCTTTCCGTGCAGCTAATGCAGGGGTCGATGGTCAGGATAATCATGGGCACGTTGGCAAGGAGTACGCCCTGCAGCGCATGCGTCAGACCCGCCAAGTTCTGCGACGTCGGCGTGCGCACGCGGAAACGGTCCAGGTTCTTGGTGCCGTTGCCGCGCACATAGTAATACGCCTCGCCGCGCGGCTGCTCAATCACAACCTCGCCGCGCGCGCCGTCGGCCGGCGTAAGCTTGGTGCGCCCGCCAATCCCGTCGTGCGGAATCTTGCCCACAAGCTCCTTAATGATGTCCATGGCCTGCGTGACCTCGGCGCAACGCACCTGGCAGCGGGCATAGCAATCGCCATCGGTAGCAACGATGGGCTCAAACGCGGCCAAGTCCGCATAGGCGCCGTCACCGAACATGCGCACGTCGTAGTCCACGCCCGAGGCGCGGCCGAACGGACCGACCATCGAAAGCTCCAGCGCGTCTTTCTTGCTAATCACGCCCACGCCATGCAGGCGCTCGCCGCAGCTGTCGTCGTCCAAAAACGTATGCACCAGGGCCTCGTAGTCAGGACGCATGGCATCGAGCGTCTGGACAATGCCCGCCAGCTCGGAGTCCTCGATATCGTGCTTAAGGCCGCCGATCTCGTTAATCGACAGAATCACGCGCCCGCCGCAAGTGCTCTCAAAAATCTTGAGTATCTGCTCGCGCAGGGTCCATGACCGATAGAACAGCGCCTCGAAGCCAAAGGCGTCGGCGAGCAGGCCCAGCCACAGCAGATGCGAGTGAATGCGCGAAAGCTCGTGCAGAATGGTGCGGATATACTGCACGCGACCAGGCACCTCGATGCCGAGCATGCGCTCGCAGGCGCTGGCATAGCCGCAGCTGTGGCCCACGGCGCAGATGCCGCAGATGCGCTCGGCGATGTAGCCAAACTGATGCATGTCGCGCTTTTCGGTGAGCTTCTCGAGCCCGCGGTGCACAAAGCCGATCTGCGGAATTGCCTCGATGACGCGGTCGTCCTCGATCACCAGGTCCAGATGAAGCGGCTCGGGCAGCACCGGGTGCTGCGGGCCAAACGGAATAACGGAGCGATGTGCCATGGACCTTACGCCTCCTTTTTCTGCTTGTCGCGGGCGACCTTGGCGGCAAGCGCCGCGCGGACCTTGGCCGCTTTCTCGGGATCCATGGCGGCGAGCTTTGCCTCCATCTCGGCAGCCTTGAGCGCGGCCTTTGCAGCGACCTCATCGTGCTGAGCATCGGAGCCGGCAGCCGCAGCGGGCTGAGCGACGGCAGCGTCCGCAGCATCGCCAACGCCCGCAGTGCCCTCCCCCGCAGCGGCCATGGCAGTAGCAACCTTCTCGGCCGCGGCCTTGCGCGCCTTGTCCTCGGCAGCGGCACGCACCTTCATGGCCTTCTCGCGCGCGGCCTTCACCTCGGGCGTGATAACGCTCATGGGTTCGGCAGTCGAGACCTGGTAGAAAAAGCCCTTAAAGTCGATCTGCATGTCGGTGATGGCAAGACCAAACAGGTCGTGCGCCTCGTTTTCAAACGGGAATACCGCCGGATAGTACGAGCTGATGGACGGAATCTCCTGGTACTGGTCGATACCCTCGACCACCAGATTCTCAATCGCATAGTTTCCGTCCCGCGCGATCTGCTCCTGCGCAGCGCGGACGTTGATAAACGTATAGACCAGGCGATACGATCCGTCGTCCACACAGCGCTCGGCATGCATCTGCACAAAGCGCGCGCCGACGCCCTTGAGCGCCTGGACATGCGACAGAAGCTCGTCGATCCCAACGGTGGCATAGATAGCCTTTTGCATTACTCGGCCTCCTTTGCAGCGACGGGCGCTGCGGGTTTCTCGGCAGGCGCGTCACCGGCACCGTCAGCCCCGGCCCCAGCTGCAGCCACGAACCCGTCCTCGCCCAACTCGACGCCGCCATCCCAGGTAGCAGCGCCGCCCACGGTAAGCGGGTCACCGCCGGCGCGCATCACGGCCTCCTTCTGATCAAGGATGCCGCACGCCTCCACGATGGCATCGATCACGGTCTCGGGACGAATGGCGCACCCGGGCGCATACACGTCCACGGGAATCGCGCGGTCCACGCCGCCGATCACGTTATAGGCATCGCGGAATACGCCGCCCGAACACGCGCAAATGCCGCACGCCACCACGCACTTGGGCTCGAGCATCTGGCTGTAGATCTGGCGCACGACGGGCAGGTTCTGGGCATTGACCGACCCCGTCACCAAAAAGATATCCGCATGCTTGGGGTTGCCGGTGTTGACCACGCCAAAGCGCTCCGCATCGAACAGCGGCGTGAGCGAGGCCAGCACCTCGATATCGCATCCGTTGCAGCTCGAGCCGTCGTAATGAATGACCCACGGCGAGCGCGACATTTTATGATCCATGGATGCCGCCTCCTAAATAAACACGTCGACGAGGATGGGCATAAGGTTGAGCAGGCCAAACACCAGCGCCACGCCCCATCCGAGCCTAAAGCAGCTGCGCCAGGTGCTGCGTGCGAAGGTGTTGTCGATCAGGACCTCGACAAAATACGTCGCGGCCATCACGACCAGGGCTACAACCCAGCTCACGGGGTTGCCCCAGACAAAGAACATGCCCACCCACATCAAAAACAGCACGGTCTCGCACCAGTGCATAAGGGTCATCTTGGCCAGCGTGCCGCCGCTCATCTCGGTGGCGACGCCCTGGACGATCTCCTGATGCGCATGATGCGAGTACGAAAGGTCAAACGGCGACTTGCGCAGCTTGATGGTAAGCACCGCGAGCAACGCGAGGAAAATGGGCGCGCTGTGCACGATGATGGGGACCGACTGCCCCGTCACGGCGATGGAATCAAAGCTGTCGGTGGCAAGGTACAGGCCCACGCTCATCAGCAAAACGGCGGGCTCGTAACTCATAACCTGCAGTAACTCACGATCGGCGCCAACCTGGGCAAACGGGCTTTGCGTCGAGGCGGACGCCAGCACCACAAAGATCGCGGCGAGCGTCACCATAAAAGCGCACAGTAGCGTGTTAGAGCCCGACACAAAGATGCCGCCGCCCACCACGGTAAAGATGAGCGCGCACGCCATATAGGTATCGTCCATGGTGTTTACGCTGGCGGGGGCCTTGCGCAGCAGCTTGGCAACGTCGTAGAAGGGCTGCAGCAGGCGCGGGCCCACGCGGCCCTGCATTCGGGCGGACAGCTTGCGGTCAATGCCGTCGATCATGCCACCCACAAGCGGCGCCAGCAGGGCAAACGCCACGGTGCCAATAAAAATGCCCACGACACCCGAACCTTCAAAATACTTGCCGCGCAGCACCGAGGGCGCACTCATGGCAAGTCTCTCGGGCCCAATCCATGCGCAACACAGCAGCGCAAACAAGATAATGCTGCAGCACACGACGCTACCCGCGGGGCCAATACGCTTCTCGCCAAGGGCGTCCTCCGAGTACCAATTGCGCTTTTCGGCCTTTACCTCGTGTCCCATCGAGCCGCGGAAATGGCGATATTTGTCGGTTCCCACACCCGAAAGATATACGTTTACATGCGGTTTGTTGCTCACGCGGAATGAAGTCAGCAACACCACGGCAATAAAAGCCACGATAACCACCATCAGATACATGGCGTCCTTGCCAATAACGTACGGCACGCGGCCAAACACCATGGCCAAGTAAGGCGACACCAGACCGCTCGAGATAACCGGGAACGCCACGCAGCACAGAATAAGCAGCGCGGCGATGGTGTTGAGGGCCATCCATTCGGTCTTATGGACATTGACCTCAACGTTTTGAGCCGTGGGGTCGACGCCCGAAAGCTTGGCAAGCCACTTGCCCCAGAAGAAGAACGTCGCGGCCGAGCCAAAGGCAAGCACCATGATCATGAGCACGTTGCCGGTCTGCGCGAACGCCACCAGGGCGCCCCACTTGGACACGAGCATGCCAAACGGCGCCACAAACATGCCCATGATGCCCAGCATCATCAGGCGCGTCAGGTGCGGCATGCGGCTGAACATGCCGTCCATGTCCTCGATATCGCGGCTGCCGATATGATGCTCGGCCGTGCCCACGCACAGGAACAGCAGCGACTTGGCCACCGTGTGGAACAGGATCAGGAAGATGGCCGCCCATACGGCCTCGGGCGCGCCGACACCCAAGCAGGCACTAATGAGGCCCAAGTTGGAAATGGTGGAGTACGCGAGCACGCGTTTGGCGTTGCTCTGCGAGATGGCCATGAGGGCAGCGAGCAAAAACGTGATGGCACCCACACTCGTGACCATAAAGCCGGTCACAGGATAGATGGCATAGAGCGGGCTCAGCTTGACCATCAGGAATACGCCGGCTTTGACCATGGTTGACGAGTGCAGCAGGGCGCTCGTGGGCGTGGGGGCAACCATGGCACCCAGCAGCCAAGTGTGGAACGGCATCTGTGCGGCCTTGGTGAGCGCGGCGAGCGACAGCAGAACGACCGGCATCACCAGCAGCGCGGACTGCGCGGTTCCGGCGCCGGAAAGCTCGATCATGCCCGAGATGGTCAGCGGCATGCCATTGACGTGCAGAAACATAAGGCCCGCCAAAAACGCGATGCCGCCCAGCATGTTGAGGATGATCTGGGTGAAGGCGTTTTTGATGGCCTCGGGCGTGCGCGTGTAGCCAATCATAAGGAACGAGCACACGGTGGTGATTTCCCAGCCGCAGAACAGCCACTCAAGGTTGTCACTCGTCACGATGACGAACATGGCCGAGAGGAATAGAAACATAAGCGCCAGGAACTGCGGGCGACGGTCGGGCGCGGTCTGCCCGCGCAGCGCAGCCTCGTGCTCGTCATGGGCCTGGAAGTCCTTCATGTAGCCCAGGGCATACACGCAGATTAGGCTACCGACGATGCCGACGGCGAGGACCATGATCACACTCATGTAGTCCAGGTAGAGCGGCGTCGCCGTGACGGCTTCGACCGCGGGCAGCGTCATGGCTGCAAAGGCGAACGAGCCCACCAGTTGGACTATGCCGAGCACCGTGGCGAGCGCGTTCCTATATTTGTACGCGTTGTACAGGATTACGGCGCACAGGATGACGTCGATGACGGAGCTGATGATCGAGAGCACATGCGAGGTGCCGGAGGCAACCTCAAAGCTCTGCGGACCCATGCCAAAAAACATGACGGCGACTACAACTGTCACCGCCATAATAATGCCGGAACCTATGAGCCCCACCGCATCGCGGGCGCGGTCGCCGCGCGCGAACAGCATGCCCAGCGCCGGTACCAGCGGAAACAGGGTAAGGAAATACAGTAGCGTCATACCATCACTCCCCCATGCAAAAACGCTGCAATTGTTTAACGTTATAGCTCAATTGATGAGTAGCGGCAGCGGGTTTTCGGTCAACTGGGGAGTTTTAGGCGTACGGGGCAAGGAGTCTGTCCGCATTGGAGCAAAGGGGCGACGCTCCCCCTATCGCAGCGGTGGGCGCACGGGCCACTGCGCGCGGTTTATTGGCCATTTTGGAGGATGTCCCGATAGGCTCGCGGCGGTCCAAAAAGTTGGCGCGGCAAGAAAAATGCGCCCCTGTGGGCGCACCATCCCGTTTGCTATTCCGCCTTTTTAACGCGCGGCTTGCGACCGCGCGGCTTATCGACCAGTGCGGCCTCACCGCTCTCGCGGTACTGACGGCACCAAGCCTTGACCGAAGACTCGCTGGGAATCTTGTGCTTGATCATGGCCTCGCGAACCGTCAAGCCGTTTTCCAGACGGTCCTTAACCACAGCGAGCTTTACGTCGTACGAATAGGTGTGATGATGCGAACCGGCATTGAGAACGGCGTCGGCACCGCCCACGGCATACGCGCGGGCCCACTGACGAGCTGTGGCCTGGGGAATGCCAAGCTCCGCGGCGAGAGCGCAATGACCGACCCCCTCTTGGAGGATCTCGACGGCGCGCTGCCTAACCTCGGGCGCATGCGTGCGAGTCCTAGTTGCTTCCGACATACCTGCCACTTCTTAGCCTTAGCCGTTAATCTGCTTTCTTACGTGCAAGTTAGATAGTAGCATTTTACTGTTTGCTCAAAGCAGTTAATTAAAGTAGACGCGGTGTTATCTGGACATTTGGCACCAAATTACGACATTTCTTTATCGATTATTTACGCTGGTAGCTGACTCGCAGCCAATCGTCATTCGCTTGTCAACAAAGTTGGCATCTCTTTATGTCCTTTGGTATAGAGGATATAGTTATTAACCCCTCCCCCAATAATTTTGAGTGATCTGCAAGGCAGTAGACGTCCTCACTCCTCATGATTACCGCGCATTGCCATTCATCGGAGCAAAACAAAAAGGGCGGGACCTGCTGCGCTTGCAGGCCCCGCACCGGTTGACACCCGACGGGACACAGCCGGGCGAGACGGATCCGTGCTACCGCCCCGCCTGGCCGCGATGTTCAACTACAGCTCGTTGGCCGCGTGATACGCCGTGCGAATGGCGCTCGCAATGTCGGCGGTGCGCTCACCCGAGCAGTCGCCCACGCAGGTCACGGGCACCGTCACGCCATCCAGGTCAAACGCGTTGGCCTTGGAGCCCACGGCCATCACCACGTAATCGCAGGCGATCTTCACCGGCTCCTCGGCGCCGTCCTCGGTGGTGCGAATGGCCTCCACGCCCTCGTCGGTAATGGCGGTCAGGCGGGTCTTAACGTGCTGCTCCACGTTGTGCTCTGCAAAGTCGCTCATAATCAGCGGCAGAATGGTCTCGGACTCGCCCGCGGCAATCTTGTCGAGCATCTCCACGATCGCCACCTCGCAGCCGTGCTGCAGCAGATACTCGGCAGTCTCGGTGCCCACCAGGCCACCGCCAATGACAGCGACGCGGCCGTTGATCTCCGCCTTGCCGGCCAGCACGTCCCAGCTCGAGACGACCTTCTCCGAGTCGGCGCCCGAAACGGGGATGACCACGTCGTGCGCGCCCACGGCCACAATCGCGGCGTCGGCGGCATTGAGGTCCTCAGCGGTAGCGGCATGGCTGAGCTCAACCTTCACGCCCAGGCCAGGCAGAATCTTCTCGTAGTACTCGACCGAGCGCATGATCTCGTCCTTGCGCGGAGGCGCAGCCGCCAGCACAATCTGGCCGCCCAAGTGATCGCTCGCCTCGTAGATGGTCACGTCGTAGCCGCGCTTGGCCGCCACGCGTGCGGCCTCCAGGCCGGCGATGCCGCCGCCCACCACGGCGATCTTCTTGTCGCCCTCGCCCGGCTTAATGGCGATGGTCGCCTCGTCGCCGTTCTCGGCATTGAGCACGCACGAGATGTACTTGCGATTTTGAATCGCGTCGACGCAGCCCTTGTTGCAGTTGAGGCACTCGCGGATGGGCTCACCCGTGGCGGCCTTCAGCGCAATGTCGGGGTCGCACATGAGCGAGCGGCCATAGGCGATGATGTCGGCGGCGCCGTCTTCCAGAATCTTCTCGCCGGCCTCGACCGAAACCACGCGGCCCACGGTTGCCACCGGCACGGAGACCAGGGCCTTGACGCGCTCGGCCACGGGCAGCGTCCAGTTGTAGGGCATGGCGCCCATGGGCGGAATGGTGTCGCCCATGTTGCCGGTGTGGTTGGCCTGTGCGACCTGGATCATATCGATGCCCGCGCCCTCGAGCAGCTTGGCGAACTCGCAGGCCTCGTCGGGCTGCAGGCCGCCCTTGCCGCGCGGCGTGCCGTCGGGGTTCTCCATGATCACGGGGAGCTTGTACTCCACCATCAGCTGCGGCGCGGCCTCCTTAATGGCGGCGACGACCTCCAGCGCGTAGCGAACGCGGTTCTCGAACGAACCACCGTACTCGTCGGTGCGCTGGTTGAGGATGGCCGAGCACAGCGAACCCACCAGGCGGTCGCCGTGGACCTCGATAGCGTCGATCCCGGCCTGCTGTGCGCGAGCGGCCGAGGCAGCGATGGCCTCCTTGATCTGGGTGAGCTGCTCTACGCTCGCCTCGTTCACAAAGTGCTGCATGTCGTGATGCAGCTTGGCGTAGGCCTGGTTGCGGATCTCGTTGGACTCGGCCATCTTGGCGGCAAAGGTCTCCTCGTCGCCGGCGGCCTTGGCCTCCTGCGCGGCCTTGGCGGCGGCCATGGATCCCATGACCATGCGGCCGACACCGGGCACATCGTACTCGGGGTGGAACAGCTGCAGCGCGACCTTGGCGCCGTGCTTGTGGACGGCGTCGGCCAGCGCCTTAAACGTGGGGATCTGGGCGTCGGTTGCCAGCTTGGGCGTGGGGCTTGCGGTCATGACGGGAGCGACGTCGCCGATGACGATGTAGCTCACGCCGCCACGGGCCAAGCGCTCGTAAAAAGCCAGGCTGCGCTCGCCGATGGAACCGTCACGCTCCTCGTAGCCGGTGGTCAGCGGCGGAAACATAATGCGGTTCTTGAGCTCAAGGGGGCCAACCGTAATGGGCTGGAGCAGCTTGGATGCAGGTGTGGTCATGGACATTCCTCTCTTGTAGGCGCGGCGGCGATAATGCCGCGTAGTTATCTAGAGGATATGGCATGGGAATACAGCAGCGCAACGGAAATCGGCGGACAGCAGGTAGCGGCAGGTGGATGGGATGAGCCCAACAGCGGGTTTTTCTCGATCTGTAACACCTAGCCGCCTAAATCGGGTCTAGATGTTACAGATCGAGATTTTGTTTGAGAGGCCAAGAATTGGACCGAGAACACGGTCCCGGAATAACAAAAAAGCTCGTCGGCTAGGCCGACGAGCTGCAAGTTCTTGGTCGCGGGGGCAGGATTTGAACCTACGACCTCCGGGTTATGAGCCCGGCGAGCTACCAGACTGCTCCACCCCGCAATGTCTGGTAAACGGCAAGGAAAAACTCGTGGAGCATAATTCCTTCATATTTAAACCCCTCAGCCCCTATCACCGTAAACGAATCGCAGCCGAGTGCCGTCGGCGACGCGTATACAATGGTGCGCGTCCTTTTATGCCAACACTGGGAGTAGACATGCTGCTCGCTATCGATATGGGAAACACGCAGACGGCCATGGGCCTGTTTGACGGAGACGAGCTGGTGCAGTCGTGGCGCATGCCCACCGACCGCTCCTATACCGCCGACGAGATCCATGTGCGCCTGATGGGTTTCTTTAAGATGTACGGCCTTTCGCTCGACGCGGTCGACGCGATCGCCTTTGCCGGCGTGGTGCCGCAGCTCTCGCGCGAATGGCACGCCGTGGCCGACCGCATTGCCGCGGACGCCATCGTCATCGGGCCGCAGACGGCCGCGGTGACCAAGCTGCGCGCGGCGCGTCCCCAAGCCGTAGGCGCCGATCGCGTCGCTAACGCCGTTGCGGCCGAAACTTTCTACGGCGCGCCGGCAATCGTGGTGGACTTTGGCACCGCGACCAATATCGACGTCATCGATGAGGACGGTTATTACATTGGCGGAGCGATCGCGCCGGGCATTCGCATCTCCATGGACGCGCTTGCCGCCCGTGCCGCCAAGCTCGCCAGCGTGCCGCTCGAGGCGCCCGAGCACGCCATCGGCCGCGATACCGAGGAGTGCATCAAGGTCGGCGCCGTGATGGGCGCCGCCGCCATGGCTGAGGGCCTGGTCGCGCGCATGAAGCGCGAGCTGGGCCGCGAGGATGCCACCGTTATCGCCACGGGCGGTCTCGCCAGCATCGTCGCCGATTCGACCGATGCCTTCGACGTGGTCGACGGACAGCTCACCATCAAGGGTATCTGCGAAATCTACCGCCGCATGCAGGAGCTGGGATAGGACAGGGGCTTAAGTCGAGCACGAGCGCGAGCGGCGAACTAGGCAACGCATCGGCCCTATTCCTCAAAATCGAAAGATTTTCAGTTTTGAGGAATAGGGCTTTCTGCTAGGCCTCGTCGCACAGCCACCTCGCCAGGTCCACGATCTGCACCCCATTGCGGTCCGTGGCCTCGTGATGCGTGCGGGCGAGAATCATCTTGGGGTACGCGTCGCCAATGCTCAGCAGTGGTGAAATCTCGCGTTCAAATGTCTTATCCGAGCTGATGTCGTCGCTCACCTGAATGTAGAGCTTCTCGCTTCGCTTGATTGCTACAAAGTCTATTTCCTTTTTATAGAGCACGCCGACGTATACCTCGTATCCGCGGCGCAGCAGCTCGATTGCCACCATGTTCTCGTATACGCGTCCCCAATCCATATCACGTGTACCGAGCAGCGCGTATTTGAACGCGTGGTCTGCCAGGTAATACTTCTCGCCGCTCTTAAGGTATTTTTTGCCGCGGATGTCGTACCGACGAACTTTATAGAAGGCAAACGCATCGCAGAGGCACCCCATGTACGTGCCGACCGTCTTGTTCGTTATCTTTAGCCCATCCGCGTTCAAAATATCCGTAATGTTACGTGCCGACGTTATGTTGGATACGTTGTCCATCATGTAATCGGCAATGCGCAGCAGCGCCGATTCGTTTCTCACGTTATGCCGCTGCACGATATCTCTCACGATGAGCGTTTTGAAGACATTGGAGAGATATTGATAACGCTGCTCCTGCAGTGGATAAGGGTAGGAGCCGGACATACCGCCGGTTCTCGCGTACTCATCGAAGTCGCGGTCGACCTCGCCCTCGTCGCCATAGAGTCGATACTCCTCAAACGAGAATGGGAAAACCTCGATCTCAAACGTACGCCCCGTAAAGAGCGTCGACAGATCGCTCGACAGCAAAAAGGCATTCGATCCGGTAATGAATATGTCGTACTGCTCGGATGCGTGGAGGCTGTTGATCGCACGCTCAAAACCGTCGCACATCTGAACTTCATCGATAAGCAGAAAGTTTTGTTTGCCGGACACTCGATGCTCTTTTACATAGGCGAGCAGCGCGTGATACTCGAGCAGATTCTCGAACTCATCGAGGTTGTAGTTGATATGGATGACATTCGAATTGGACAGATTTGCCTCCACGTAATCGCGGAGGGCCTCGAGCAATTTTGATTTACCGCTACGACGGATGCCCGTGATGACCTTGATGTCCGGCACGCCAATAAGGCTCGTCAACGTGTCCATATATGACGTTCTATTGATGAGTTTCATTGGGGCCTCCTCGCGGTCTTTTATCGCTATTCCTCAAAATTGAAAAATTTTCAGTTTTGAGGAATAGGCTCTATAGCGAGTATACCTCGCGAAAGACCGAGCTGCCTTAATCCTATTCCTCAAAAACGAAAATTTTTCAGTTTTGAGGAATAGGGCGCTGGCAACCCATTCCCCAGATAGGCGAAACCCTCCCCGGCACAGGCCGAGGAGGGTCTTGTTGTCATGTCTATCTTTGGGCGCGAACGCCCCGCGCTACAGCCCGCGAATTCGTACGGCCTCGGGCGGAAACTCCTGCTCTCCGGCATCGGTCTTGATGGTCGCGCGGCCCCAGATGTCCAGGCCCGCAAACACGCCGACCGCGAGCGGCAGGCCGTTGGGCGACACCGCCGCGACCTGACGACCCAGCAGCGGCACCATATCAAAGTACTCGCCCAGCACCGGGGCCAGCGGACCGGCAGCGCCCTGTGGTGTGTTGGCGGCAACCGCCCAGGCGTCAACGCGAGCGAGCACCGCCGCGGCCAGTGCCTCAACCAGTACCTCGTCGGCCATATCCACGCCGAGCTCGCCCAGTGCCGCACGCTCGACATCCACCGTCACCGCGGCAAACATGCCCGCAGCACCGGCACCGCCGTTGACGGCGACGCGCGTGAGCGACGTCTCAAACGCAGGCGCGCCGCACACGATGTCACTCGGCCACTGGATGCCCACTTTGCCGGCAAGCCCCAGGCCCGGCGTTGCGGCCGTGCCCGCAAGCGCGTCCATCATGCCCATTGCAGCTACAAATGGCAGGCCGTGGAAGGCGTGCATGTTCACATCGGGGCGCACGACCAGCGAAAACGTCAGCGATGCATCGCCCGCGCTCCACGCGCACCAGCCCGCGGACATGCCCTCGCGGCCCGCGTCACGCGCCGCGTCGAGCTCGGTACCGGCGGCAACAGCATTCATCTCGATCATCTACATACGCCCCAATTCGCCCACGATATGGCCCACGCGGTCCTCGGGCTCCTTGACCTCGACGCCGTTGTAGCGGAAGAACCGCGCCGGGTCGTGCATCAGATCCTCGAGTGGTACCAGCACAAAATCACGTTCGCCGATCAGCGGATGCGGCAGGCGCAGCTTCTTGCCGCCGTGGGTCTCGCCGTCCATCCACAGCAGGTCCAGGTCGATGGTGCGCGGGCCGTTTGCCTTGGCCTTTTTGGAACGGTCGCGGCCCAGCTCGGCCTCAATCTTCATGAGCTCGTCAAGCAGCACCAGCGGAGCCAGCTCAGTCTTGATCTCGATGACGGCGTTGGCAAACGCGTCCTGGCGTGTCTCGTAGGCCGGCTCGCTCTCGTAGATGCGCGAGCAGTTGGACACGCAGGTAAGCGGAATCTCGGCAATCATGTCGCGTGCGGCGCGGATGTTGTCGCAACGATGCCCCAGGTTGGAGCCCACGGCCACAAACGCACGGCGCGGCTGCGGCTTGGCGACAGCCCAGTAGCCGTTCAGGAACTGCGCAAAGCCGGTAACGTCGTGCACGCGCACGATGTTGGCACCGGCCCGGATAGCGCCCAGGCACACGCCAAACGTGGCGGCATCGCGCGCGGTGGCCTCGGTCACGCCCGAGACGGCGCCCACAAAACGCTTGCGCGACACGGCGCACATGAGCGGGTAGCCCAGCGACGCCATTTTGGCGGTCTCGCGCTGGATGACGATGTCCTCGTTGGCCGTCTTGCCAAAGCCCGGGCCGGGATCGATGCAGATGCGGTCGCGCGACACGCCGGCATGGATGAGCGTGCGGGCCTGGTCGGACAGAAAGCCCATGACGCGGCGCATGATGGGCGCCGAATCGGGCAGGGTAAAGCGTCGGAGCTGCGAGGTGGGCACATAAGCCTCCTCACGTCGGGCACTGCGGCGCATCATGGCCGCCAGGTGATCATTGGGCTCCGGCGCGGGCTCAGGGGTCGCGGCGGCATCGGCGACAGGAGCGGCCTCTTCGGCGGCCGGCGTCTCCTGCTTCTGCTCGCCCGTGGGCTCGGGCGCGGGTTCCGGATCGCCAAACGGCAACGAGGGCTGCACCACGCCTCCCGGCAGTTTAGCCTCCGTCTTGGGCTCGCCCAGCAGCTTGCCACGGCGACGGCGGGCAGGCTTCTCGGCCTCGCGCGCAGCCTCGGCGGCCGCCTCGCGCGCCTTTTCGGCAACAAACGCCGCAGCCGAGGTATCGAGCTGCACCGTCGCATGCGTGCGGGTGGGCGCCGCGACCTCGCCGGCGTGCATCACGATGACGCCGCAGGTGCTCGTCGCGACAAACTCGACCATCTTGGGATCGGTGAAGCCCGTCACGTCGTTGACGATCGAGGCGCCGCAGCGCACGGCCGCCTTGGCAACCGCCACGTGGCGCGTGTCGATCGAGACGATGGCGCCCTCTTTGGCCAGCGCGCGCACCACGGGCAGCACGCGGCGAGCCTCCTCGTCGGGGTTGACCGGGGTAAATCCGGGGCGCGTGGACTCGCCGCCCACGTCGATGATGTCGGCGCCGGCGTCGAGCATCGCCAAGCCGTACTCGATGGCGGCATCCGGGTCGAAGTGCTCCCCGCCGTCGCTAAACGAATCGGGCGTCACGTTGAGGACGCCCATGATGCGCGGGCGGTCAAAGCTGAGCTCGTACTTTCCGCACCGCCATGTCTTGCTATCGTTCGCCATGAACATCCTCCTAAAATGCCCGCGCCGCCGCGCTCGGGCGCAGGCGGCGGGGTCGCTTTGCAATTAGTCTTTCTATTGTATCCGCGCACACGGGCTAGAACGCAAACGCGGCCGCGATGTCGCAAGAAATCAGCAGGTCGGCATTTGCATCCTGATCGGTGGGAGCAAGATTGCAAATGGCCAGCGTATCGCCGGTAAAGTAGTGCGTAAGGCCCGCCGCCGGATACACCACGAGCGAGGTCCCGCCCACAATGAGGGCATCGGCCGCGGCGATGGCGGCGACGGCGCCGGTCAGCACATGCTCGTCGAGCGGCTCCTCGTAGAGCACCACATCGGGCTTAATGCGCCCGCCGCACGCAGGGCACACGGGCACACCCGCGGCGTCCTCATGCTCGCGCGAGCAAATCCACTCGGCGCTATAGACCGCGCCGCACGACTGGCAAATGTTGCGATGGACCGATCCGTGCAGCTCGAACACGCGCTGTGAGCCGGCCATCTGATGCAGGTCGTCGATATTTTGTGTCACCACGGCATTTAGCTTACCGGCGCGCTCCAACTCGGCCAGCTTGGTGTGGCAGCGGTTGGGCTTGGCGCCAAGCGCAATCATCTTGGTTCGGTAAAAGTCGAAGAACTCCGCCGGATGTGTCGCGTAAAAGCTGTGCGACAGCATGGTCTCGGGCGGATAGGCAAACTGCTGGTGATACAGGCCGTCCACGCTGCGAAAATCGGGAATGCCGCTTGCCGTGGAAACACCAGCGCCGCCAAAGAACACCACGCGCTCGTGGGTATTGAACAGCTCCGCCAGCGCGGCGGAGGCCTGCTTGGGATCTGTTATCGCTTGCGTCATGTTTGTCCTCCGTCCATGTTGGTCGGGGCGGCTGCGATTGCGCCGTCGCCCACGGAGCCCACCCCGCCCCTGTTGCGATAATCTTAAGCCTGCCAACCCCGTCGAAAGGACACCATGCCTCAGACTTACACTTTCGCCTCGTGGAACGTCAACGGACTGCGCGCCGTGCTCAAAAAGGACCCGAGCTTTATCCAGATCGCGCAAGAACTCGACGTCGATATCCTGGCGCTGCAAGAGACCAAGCTGCAAGAAGGCCAGGTCGATATTGACCTGCCCGGCTATCACCAAACCTGGAGCTACGCCGAGCGTAAAGGCTATTCGGGCACTGCGGTCTTTAGCCGCCAGGAACCGCTGCGCGTGCTGCGCGCCGACGCGCTGCTACCCTACGCCGGCGAGGGTGAGGCGACCGCACTCGTCGCCCAAGCCGTAACCGAAGGCCGCGTCTGCGCGCTCGAGTTCGACAAGTTTTGGTTTGTCGACGTCTATACGCCCAACGCCCAAAATGAACTCGCCCGCATCGACGTGCGCATGGCCTGGGACGATGCTTACCGCGGCTTTTTGAACGCGCTCGAGCGCGAGACCGGCAAACCCGTCGTGACCTGCGGCGACTTTAACGTGGCGCACGAGGAGATCGACCTTAAGAACCCCAAGTCCAACCGCGGCAACGCGGGCTTTTCGGACGAAGAACGCGGCAAGTTCACCGAGCTACTCAACGCCGGCTTTACCGATACCTGGCGCACGGCAAACCCCGGCGTCGAGGGCGTCTACAGCTGGTGGAGCTATCGCTTTAATGCCCGCAAGAACAACGCAGGCTGGCGCATCGACTACTTCCTGGTGAGCGACGCAATCGCCGGCAATGTGTGCGACGCCGGTATCCGCGGCGATATCTTTGGCAGCGACCACTGTCCCGTCACCCTCACCCTAGAGTTCTAGCCCCAACTGACCCCCTGGGGACGGAGGAAAAGGGACCATTTTCACCTCGCGAGGGAATCCGCGCGGCCCGCCCGCCACGAAACTGGCCCATCTACTACGTTTAAGCCACTACCCTCAACCACAGCGAACAATGCAAAAAGAAAACCGACGCTCCTATAAGTTGTCAATAGGCAGTTTGCGGGAGCGCTCCCTTCAATTCGCACAGGAGCTCGTAATACCTCCTCTCCAGTTTCGTCGAC
>JAGZDZ010000048.1:0-8425 GCA_018368535.1 Collinsella sp.
TCGACGAAACTGGAGAGGAGGTATTACGAGCTCCTGTGCGAATTGAAGGGAGCGCTCCCGCAAACTGCCTATTGACAACTTATAGGAGCGTCGGTTTTACAAAGGAAGATATGCATTGTGCTCGTCCTGCACCAAAAAGTCTACTCACTTAGTCCGAATCGAAGCCAAACGGATCAAAATCGAAACCAAATTGAGCCAGTCCACCGCAAAAAACGTTTGAACCCGTGCTTCTCGCGGCGGATTGACACTACAAAGCGGCCAAAATGTCGGTCAGATTATCAATAACGGCATCGGCTCGCGATTGATCGAGGTTGACGCCCTCGTGCGGGCGCAGTGCCAGGACGCGGGCGCCGGAACGTTTGCCAGCCTCGATGCCCAAAGGCGAGTCCTCGATAACCAGGCACTCGGTAGGCTCCACACCCAGCGCCTCCATGGCACGCAGGTAGATCTCGGGGTCGGGCTTAAACGCACTGCACTCGTGACCGCTGATGGTGTAGTCCAGCACGTCGGCGATACCGGCAATCCCCACCAGCTCGTCAATGAGCTCGCGATAGGACGAGCTTGCGATGGCGCACTTCACGCCGCGCTCGTGCAGCTTGCGCATCACCGGCTCCGTCTGCTCGTTGAGCAGCTCGGCATACGGAACGGGATGGTCTGGGCTGTAGACCTGCTTGTACTCCACGCGCAGGCGCTCGCGCAGCTCAACATCGTCAGGTACCAGCGACTTCCAAATGGCGGGCTCGTTAGACCCCGAAAGATCGGGGATCTCGTCAAAGTGAAAGCCCTTTTCCTCCATAAACGCCACGCGACGACGGTTGTAGAACCACTCGGTATCGACCAGCACGCCGTCCATGTCAAACAGCACTGCCTTGATCATACGCATCTCCTCCCACCTGCCAAAAAGGGACAGGTTTATTTTGGTAGGTTTTATCTGGGATTTGCGACGCGACAGACACGCCCTCCCCAGAGCAAAAAAGGGGATGGGGCGCAAACCCCATCCCCTCTCAATCAACCCGTAAGGTCTACTTACTTGTGATTAGTAGGAAAGCTTCCACATGTAGCGACGCATGGTCAGCGGATGCTGACGGGCCTCGGCGATCTGGTTGCCGTACTCGCGCATAACGGCGAGGTGCAGCAGCGGGTTGAAGTAGGTGACGACGCTCGCGGGCACGGCGTCAGCCAGGCCGTAGTCCTTGGAGTCGATCAGAGCGACCTTGGCGCCCATGCGCTCAAGGAAGGTGAGGGCGCGGGCGTCCATCGGACGGGTAGCGCCATCGGACATGAAGAAGACGTAGGGCTTACCCTCGGTGGAAACCTCGAACGGGCCGTGGAAGTACTCGCCGGTGTTGTAGGCGGCGGCGTCGATCCACTGCATCTCGGTGAACAGGAAGGCGGCGTGAGAGTAAGCCATCTTCTCGGAGGCACCAGAGGCCATGAAGTAAATCATCTTGTCGTCCTTGAAGTCCTCAGCGAACTTCTTGGCGAGCTTCTTGCAGGACTGAGCAGCGTTCTCGCAGAGATCGAAGACGTTGGTGAGGCCGGTGATCATGTCGTCGTACTTGTCATAGCCCTCGGTCTGCTGAAGGATCTCGAGAGCAAGAGCGATGGCATAGCCGGGCTTCTCGCACTTGGCAGCGAAGTTGGCGTGGAAGCCGTGAACGATGACGTAGTCAGCGTCGACGGTCAGAGCGGAGCCAGCCTTGTTGGTGAGGGAGACGACCGGGCAGTTGTGCTTCTTGGCGGTCTTGTTGGCCTCGACGGTCTCGGGCGTGGAGCCACCGAGGGAGCAGGTGATCACGAAGGTGTGCTCGTTGACCCAGGAAGGCGTGTCGTAGTTGAACTCGTTAGCGGTGAAGATCTGAACGTTCAGCTTGTCCGTGTTGTTGGCCAGGAAGTACTTGGCGGGGTACAGGTCGGACATGGAAGCACCGCAGCCGACGAAGGCGACACTGTGGATCTCGTGGTTGGACAGGACGTCAGCGACGATCTGCTTAGGGAGGTTAAGGTCGATCTCGTACATCTGACACATTCCTTTCGATTTTTGCGGCGCCACATTGCCGGGCGCTCGCAGGGTTACCGTGGTTTGGACCGAGTCGCCGGTCCGTTGAGGATGCGACAAGGGGACTGTCCCATTGTCGCATTTTGGGGATGGAAGCCTGCCTGGGGTATGGGATGCCAGGCAGGCCCCCGGGGGAAAGCGGTTAGGCGCTTGGTCGCGACTAGGCCAGAATGCCGGCCGCGGAGAGGGCGATGCCGCCCACGATGGCGATCACGAGAAGCCAACCGGTGTTGACGTTCTTCTTGATGAGCCAGTACATAAGGCCGGTGAGGCCAAGGGAGATCATCTGGGGCATCATGCCGTCCAGGATGTCCTGGATAACGACGGTGCCCTCAGCGAACTGCAGCGGGGTGGTGGCGCCGATCAGCGTGGCGATCATGCCGCCCACGGACATAAGACCCACGATGCCGCAGACATACATGAGCTTCTCCATGAGGTCGCCGCCCTGAAGCTTGCTCAGGTACTCGTGGCCGCCCTGATAGCCCATCTTGGCGGCGAACCAGGTGATCAGCACAGAGGGGACGATGGAGATGAGCATGGCCAGGATCGGGCCCATGATGGAGCCCTGCTGAGCCAGCTGAACGCCCAGGCCAAAGGCGATAACGCGGATGGTGCCCTGGAAGAAGGAGTCGCCGATGCCGGAAAGCGGACCCATGAGGGAGGTCTTGACCGCGTTGATCGAATCGGGATCGAAGTTCTCGGGATCCTTGGCGTACTCCTCCTCCATGGAGGCGGTGAGGCCCAGGATAAAGGCGCTCGTCTGCGGGGTGCAGTTGTAGAACGCCATGTGACGGTGGTAAGCCTCTTTCTTAGCAGCGAGCTGCTTGGGGTCGGACTCGTCCGGATAGAGGCGATCGAGCGTGGGAACCATGCCGTAGAGGAAGCCCATGTTCATCTGACGCTCGTAGTTCCAAGAGGCCTGGATGGCCCAGGAGCGCCAGAAGAACTGGCTGACCTTCTTGTTCAGGGACACGTCCTTGGTTGCGGTTGCCATAGTGTGTTCCTCCTTAGTCTTCGTCGTCTTCGAGCGGATCGTAGTCGGAATCGACACCGGCGGCTGCATGGGAACCGTTGAACTTGAAGCCCATGAAGACGACAGCCAGGCACACACCGATCAGAGCGACCGCGATGACGGACAGGTTGAGGTAAGCGGCGAGCAGGAAACCGATGAACAGGAACGGAGTCATACCCTTCTTGATCATCATGGTGAGCAGCAGGGCCAAGCCGTAGGCGGTCATGATCTTGGTCGAAACGTTAAGACCAGTGGACAGCCACTCGGGAACCATGTTGACGATGGCCTGAACCAGGTCGGTGCCAACAAAAACGGCGAGGAAGATCGGCAGGAAGTACATGACGGCGTACAGACCGGAGCCGGCGCAGATGTGCATACGGTAGGCGGTCTTGAACTTTCCGTTATCGATCGCGCTATCTGCCACATGGGTGAGGGCGGCGATGATGGAACGGAACACGATGCCGAGAAGCTGACCCAGGACGGCGACCGGGATGGCGATCGTCATGGCGGTCTCGGCGGAAGCATCGGTCAGGCACGCAAAGGCAGCGGCCACGATGCCGCCCAGGACCATATCGGGCGGAACGGCGGCGCCGACCTGCACCAGGCCCATGGACACGAGCTCGACGGCGGCACCGACGGCAAGGCCGGTGGGCACATCGCCCAGCAGCAGACCGACGAGCGTAGCGCCAACGAGGGGCTGCTCGAAGTTAAGACGACCGAGCAGGCGGGAGTCCCACATGCAGAACACGCCGACGAGGCCGACGAGCACCGCACTGATGAACGTATTCATACCCTTCTCCTTTCAGTCAGGCAAAAGCCTGGTTGATTACAGCTTGGCGTCGATGTCGACGCTCTGATACGTAGGGGTCTGCTGAACATAGAGCTTGATGCCCATGTCGAGCAGCTGATTGACGTCGGCCTTCTGGGTGGCGTCGAGAAAGACGGAGCTGTCCTTGCCGCCGACCTGATCGGCACCGTCGTGGTTGGCGGTGGCGCCCAGGTTGATGGCGTCGAGCTTGTAGCCCTGGCAGAACTGCAGCATCTCGGCAGTGTTGCCAAAGACGAACATGACGCGCTCGCCGAGGGTGTTGAGCTTGTCCATCTTGGCGAGGGCACGCTCGACGGTGAAGACGTTCAGGCGCACGCCCTGGGGCTTGGCCAGCTTGAGAGCGCCCTTCTTGATGTCATCGTTGGCGGCAGCGTTGTCGACGACGATGATGCGCTCGGCCTGAACCTTGGTGGTCCAGGTAAAGACGACCTGGCCGTGCAGCAGACGGTAGTCAAGACGTGCGAGGACGATCTTGGCGGGACCGGAGCTGTGACGGGACGCCGTGGCCTTCTTGGCGGGGGCCGCGGCGGCCTCGACCGGTGCGTTGGGGTTGGTCAGACCGGTGCGGGCCTCGTTGATGAGGGCCGCGAGCTCGGCGCCCTTGACGGGGACGGGGCTCATAGCGAGCGTGAGCGCCAGCGGGATGTTGAAACCGCTGACAACCGTGAACTTCGTGCCGTTCTTGGAAAGCTCGACCATGCTGTTGTTGACCGAGCTGCCGAGCATATCGGTCAGCACATAGACGGTGTCGTCCGCGTTGAACGTGGCGATCATGGCGTCCACCTTGTTGGTGATGGGCTCCTTGTCGTCACGAGCAAGCGACACGACGTGGACGTTCGACACGTCGCCGAGAACCATCTCGAGCGTGTCTTTGGCGCCTGCGGCCAGGCCGCCATGAGATGCGAGAATGATCTGATTCATCTTGCCTCCTCCTTTTCGTTATGGTCATTATAACGTCTTATACGTTGCTTATATTGCTAATTAGTATAAAGACCGTTCGCGGGTGAAAATCGACCGTTGACGGGTTTAACGTACTTGAAACGTTGGGGCTGGGTAGGTCGGCGCTGGCTTGGCGGTGCCCGATCAAGCGCCCCACTCATCCCCTATCGCACGAAGTACCAGGGGCTTTCCTGCACGGTGGGCTCCAGCGCGATGCCGGTGCGCTCGCGGAACAGATCCATGTCCTGCGATTTCTCCGTCCACCACGCGTTGGGCTTAAAGGTCATGCTCTCAATGACATGACCGACAAACACGCTGTTGCGCAGCTTAGAGAAGTCGGTATTCATAATCAGGATGGACGCGAGCACCAGCACGATGCCCAGGACTTTGATCGCGCCGGCGGGCTCGGCGTAGACACCAATGCCCAACAGTACGGTGACGACCGTCTCGAATGACATTACGACGGGAACTTTCGATGTCTCGAGCCCCATGGACAGACCCTGCATATATAAGATGTAGGCCACAGCTGTGGGGATGAGTCCAAAGCCAAGGAACAGCAGCAGCAGCTGTGGCGACATTGCCGCGGCGACATCCGGCCACGGAGCCGCGATAGCCGCCATAACCGCACCGCCAAAAACAAAGCCCCAAAACGTGACAGCCAGCGGGTGGACCGTCTTGGTTGCTATCCGGCTAAACACCGCGAGCGACGCACCACAAAGGCCTGCAATCACGCCCGACGTGACGCCCCAAACCGAAAAATGGAAACCGGAAAGGTCGCCATTGGTCACTGCAAGCACGCAGCCAACGATGTTAAAGACAATGGCAACGAGCTTGTTGGGGGTCACGTCCTCGCGATAAAGCACGCGTCCGAGCACGACGCCAAACACCGGCGAGGTGTAGAGCAGCACCGAGGCCGTGGACATGCCGACCTCGCCCATGCACTCGTAATAGCAGGTGTTGGCGGCGGCCAGACCGACGATACCGACAAGCGCGCAGGGGACGAGCTCTTTGGGGCTTGCCTTGAACAGGGCCAGCGGACCCTGAGCCACGGTAGACCCCTTACCCGGACGGCAGCCCATAAACATCAGGACCGGTGCCAAGATAAGCGCTCCGACCAACAAGCGAAAGGCAGCCATGCTCTGGGATGAAACGCCCATGGCCGAGATGCCGTTTACAAAGATTCCGATGCTGCCCCACATAAGCGCGGCGACCAGCACCAGCACATAGCCCAGATTGCTTTTCTTCAACGCAGCCTCCTCGGTATTGTTTCCAATATGTTTCACACTACGTTATAGTCGTTATATACATTTTTCAAGACACAAATCGCCGAACGGAAAAATGATCCGCTGGGGACGGAGGAAAGCGGATCACTGAGGGGCTGGTCTGAGTCAGTGATCCGTTTTCCTCCGTCCCCAGCGGATTACTTGGCGGTTGCGGTGAAATAGTTCCTAAATAGAGGCTTCAAGCCCCCAAACAGGAACTATTCCACCGCAACTTATGAGGACATCGAGCTGTTAGGCCGCTCTATCCCCTAGTAGTCAAGCTTCCACATGTAGCGGCGCGTCATGTAGTCCTTGTGGGTGACGGCAGAGAGCGCGCGCATATACACGTTGTTGAGGATCGGGGCAAAGATCAGGTGATTGAAGTACTCGCTCACGCTGTCCTTGATGTCGTTGAGGCCGAGCTCCTTGGCGTCGAGCTGATAGACGCGCTCGCCACCGTACTGGTTGACGAAGCGGATGCCGCGCTCGTCGTTGCAGCGGCTGCGGCCGACGCTGATGAGCTGGAACAGCGAGGTGCGCTTGTCCAGGATCTCGAAGGGGCCATGGAAGAAGTCGCAGGTGTTGATGGTGCAGGAGTCGATCTGCAGCATCTCCTGCACGTTGCAGATGCTAAAGACGTAGGCGGCACCAAAGAGCGGACCCTGGGCCATGACGTTGATGCAGGGCTTGTCGGCGTTCTGCTCGGCCCACTTAGCAGCGAGCGGACGGGTGTACTCGACGGCCTTGCGATAGATGGGGTCGACCAAGTCGAACGCGGCCATAGCGGTCTCGTACTCGGCATAGCCCTCGGTCTGCTGCGTAAGCTCCATGGCGATCATGGTCACGACGGCGGAGTTGGTGCGGCCCATGCAGGACTCATCGACGGCCAGGCTATCGTACTGGATCTTGTAGTCGCAGACCTCGGTAAGGCCGGACTCGTCGACATAGATGGCGATGGTGCTGGCGCCGTGGTCCTTGGCGACCTGGGCGGCAACGATGGTCTCCTTGGTGCCGCGCATGGACACGACGACGGCCAGGGTGTTCTCGTTGACGTAGGCCGGGGTGGCGTGCACGAACTCGTTGCTGGTGTAGCTGGAGCTCACGACCTGCGTGGCCTCGTGCTCCATAAAGTACTGGGCAGGATAGTTGCCGCCGTTGGATCCGCCAGCGCCAATCCACACGACGCGCTTGATGCCGCCCTTGTCTGCCTTGTCAGCCAAAACCTGGGAGACGACATCCTTAACCTGTTCCTGAGTAGTCATCGTGCATCAGCCTTTCTTCTCGTTTGATGCTCTCGATGGCATACAAGTTACATACATGTTTTGGTTATGTCGACTAGTTGTATGCTATATTTGTCCTAGAAATTTTGCTGATGCGGTTTTCGATAGCTAGCTAACAGCGGTTTTGTTGTTGTATTGAATACATGCTTGATTAGATACGCATACAAGTTAGATACAGGTTGATCGCATGAACGCTTCGTCTAAAAAGAAACTGGCCCAATACGAGCGCTTGGCGGGTACGCTTCGCGACCGCATCGCCGCCGGCATCTACGCACGCGGAGACAAGCTGCCGTCCGAGATGGAGCTTATGGACGAATCGGGGCTGTCGCGCAGCACCGTGCGCCACGCCCTTAAGGTGCTCGTTGATGAGGGCCTGGTGCGCACCGAGCGCGGGCGTGGCGCCTTTGTGGCCGACACGCCCGCGCTCCACGAGAACAACCTGGTGTTTTCGAGCTATACCAAGCAGGTCGAAGGCCAGGGCATGAAGCCCACCACGCGCACCGTGGATTCGGGCTTTGCCAAGGCGGCCGGCAGCATAGCTAAGTTCTTTGACGCCGCCGTGGGCAGCAAGCTCGTCAAACTTGTCCGCCTGCGTTATCTGGACGATGCGCCGCTGTGCCTGGAGACCACTTATCTGCCGCCAAGCTTCGAGGCACTCATCGATCGCGATATCAACGGTTCGCTCTACGCCACGCTGCGACAGGAGTTCCATCGCGCGCCGGCACAGGGGCATAAGACCTTTGAGGTGTGCTACGCCTCGCAAAACGAGGCGTTTTTGCTCAACGTCGAGCGCGGGCAGGCGCTGATCCTGATCACCGACTACGTCTACGACACCGACGGCCGCCCGCTCCACGTCTCCAAGCGCATCCAGCGCACCGACCGCGCCAAATACACCGAGCCCATCGGCTAGCGCACCAAACGAGGCAAACTGTACCTGATGAACGTTTTACCTGCACTGATAATTGTTCTCGGGGGAAGCGGGCACTGCGGGGCGCGGCAACGGCGCGCGATTTCCGCGTCGCAGCGCTACCCTGATGCTGAATG
>JAGZDZ010000049.1:0-8408 GCA_018368535.1 Collinsella sp.
ACTGACCGCGACACCACCGAGCACATCCAGGACAACGTGTACAACATGGTCATGGACTACCTTGCCTGCGGCATCGACCCCGACAAGACCATGATCTACACGCACTCCGCCGTGCCCGAGGCAAACCAGCTCATGCTGCCGTTCTTGTCGCTCGTCTCCGAGGCCCTGCTGCAGCGCAACCCCACCGTCAAGGCCGAGATGGAGGCCAGCGACCATGAGCTCACCGGCCTTTTGCTCACCTACCCCGTGCACCAGGCGTGCGACATCCTGTTCTGCAAGGGCAACGTGGTGCCGGTCGGGCGCGGCCAGCTGCCGCACATCGAGCTCACCCGCACCATCGCACGCAAGTTCAACAACCGCTACGGCAAGGTGTTCCCCGAGGTCGACGCGCTACTGTCCGACACGCCGCTGCTGCCCGGCTTGGACGGTCGAAAGATGAGCAAGAGCTACGGCAACGCCATCAATATTTCGATGACCGCCGAGGAGACGGCCAAGCGCATCAAGAAGAGCCAGACCGACGGCGAGCGCATGATCACGTTCGACCCCGAGGCGCGCCCTGGCGTATCCGGCCTGCTCTCCACCGCCGCGATCTGCACCGGCCGCTCCGAGGTCGAGATCGCCGAAGAGATCGGCATGGGCGGCTCCGGCCAGCTCAAGAAGTACGTCACCGAAAGCGTGAACGAGTACTTTGCCCCCATCCGCGCCCGCCGCGAGGAACTGGTCCAGGATATGGACTACGTCAAGGACGTCCTACGCGAGGGCAATCGCCGTGCCAACGAGGTCGCCGAGGCGACGCTCGCCGAGGTACGCGAAGCCATGGGAATGGTGTACTAAGCCATCCGGCTCGCGGAAACGCGCCGCGACACGCGAATGGGCCATCTTCACGTGTCCACGCCTTCGACATAGCCAAGGTCTTACGAGGTGGGCGATAATAAGCCGCCTCGTTTTTTACGTTGTATGGGGGATTGCATGTACCGACTTGTTGCCAGCGATATGGATGAGACGTTTCTCGATGCCGACCACGCCATCCCGGCGTCCAATCTCCGAGCACTCAAACGCATGAGGGAGCTCGGTGTGCTGTTCGTCCCTTCGAGCGGGCGATGGTATTCCTCTATCATGGACAACTTCTCGGGGGAGGCCCGCGAGCTGATCGAAGACGGCTATGTGCTCTCCTATAACGGCGGCTTCATCAACCGCGTGGGAGACCCCACCCCGCTCACCACCTGCGGCCTTTCCAACGAATGCGCGAACGCGATCTATGCAAAGGGGCTCGAACTCGGACTCTGCATGCACGTCAACGTCGCCGACGGCCACGTGTTCGTGAATGACGCACCCACACGGGAGCGCGACTATCTGGAATCGATCACCGGGGTCACTCATTTTCGCGGATCTGACCATCCCGACCTCTCATTCCTTGAAGGCCGTGGCATCGTGAAGATCCTGTACGTCGACTGGGACTTCGATGAGCTGCAGGAATTGGGCCGCAAGCTCGCGCCGATGGCCGAGCGACTCGGCGTTGACATCACCTTCTCCTCCAAGCGCTACCTCGAACTCATGCCCGCAGGCGTTGACAAAGGGACGGGGCTCACGCGCCTTGCCGATATGCTGGGAATTCCGATGTCCGAGGTCATCGCCGTTGGTGATTCCGCAAACGACCTCTCCATGATCAAGGCGGCGGGACTGGGCGTCGGCGTGGCGAATGTCACCGACGACGTGCGGCCGTATTGCGATGTCGTCCTTGAAACGGCTGGGACTGAGGGTGCGTTCTCCGAACTCATCGAGCGATTCCTTGAACCCCAACGACCACATGTCACTGTGTCTTTCTATTTGTAACCCTTGATTAACTTATGGAGAGGCTGTGTGCTCGTCGGTCTACGACTTGGGTCTCAGAGAATTAGCTATAGTTAACTTAATGAAGGCACAGGCGAATTAAAGACCTTCGACACGAACGTTGCGCCTTCCCTCCCCTCGCGCAACACCTCTTTGGAATGGCGCCCCGCGCATGTGGGGCGCCATTCTTGACTACAATGGCGATATCGATTGAAAGTGAGGGCGGCATGGCAGACCGGGACACCGACGGATTCTTCAACCGCGTATACGACATGGTACGCCAGGTGCCCTGCGGCATGGTTGCCACATATGGTCAGATCGCCAAGCTCGTTGGTGAGCCCCGTCGAGCCCGATACGTGGGATACGCCCTGCACGTCAATCCGGAACCCGGCACCATCCCCTGTCATCGCATCGTATTCGCCGACGGACGCCTCGCGGAGGGGTTCGCCTTCGGTGGGCCCGAGGCGCAGCGCACACTGCTCGAGGACGAAGGCGTTGCCTTCCTCGCCAACGGACATGTCGACCTGCAGGCCTCTCGCTGGCCAGCGGGCCTGGTATGACAAGGGGCGCCGACAGCGCCCCTTCCCGTTTTGGATCCTTGGCAGGCAACCCAATCAAACGGTCGCCTCGAGTGCGTCCCCCGCGCGGTCGAGTGTGCTTCTGACCTTGGCACCCTGTTTGAACCACGTGCGCAGGTCCTCGAGCGTGCTGCCCGCTTGCATACACCTTGATTTTGCGACCACCCCTCGTGGTCACCGTGCAGCGGTCGCCGCTCTCGCTGTTCTCGTGCGCCGTGATCTTCTTGAGGTAATCGCGGCGAAACGCCACGACGCGGGCGTTGCTGATCTCGATGAACCAATCGTCATCGACAAGCGAAGTACCCGTGGCACCTCGGCTTGCCATCTCCTCGGAGAAGGAGAAACCGAGCGCGCGCTCCTGCCTGCCGATCTCGAGGATGCCGCGGGCCGGCATGCCGAGCATGAGCAGGGGCAGGAACCCCCCTATGAACAGGAACAGGAACGGGATGAGCACGAGCAGGCGCGCACCCTCGTCGGTGAAGACCGCCATGAAGGCGAGGACGAGCGAGAAGACGAGGGCCATGCCGTTGAAAACAATCGTCAACGGCTTGATGGCAGACCAACACAGGCCCGCCTTGGTCATGGGACCGTCGACGGCGTCCGAGACTTCGATGCCCTCTTCCTCCAGACGGGCGAGGAGGTTGAGCGAGCACACCCCCTCGAGGCTTATCGAGCAGAACTTCCGGTCGCCCTCGAACAGGTCGATCCTCATCATCTGCGCGTGAAGCGTTGCACGGGTGATGTTGCCAAACGTCGTCTCCTTGCGGATGCCGAAGGCGTTACGCGAGAGAATGCGCCCACCGTCCACGTCGATACGCGGGATGCTCAGCAAGGCCCAGATAGCCATACCCGCGAGCGCCATGGCATGACCGAACCACACAAGTTCGTGGTCCCACTCGCCCAGCGAGACGCCCTGCCAGACGTAGACACCCAGCATGAGCAGTTCGAACGCGACGGCGCAGCAGGCGATGATCGTGCGGATGGCTGCGGGCATGCGCACCGTGAAGCAATCGAGGCTGTCCGTTGCCTCGCTGCGCTCGCGCGCGCCGCGGCGGGCGACCCATGCAGTGAGCGGGCCGACGATGAACACGGTCATACCGACGCGCAGAATGGATTCGAGCAGATTACTCATAGGGGCCACCGCCTCGGGCTCTGGAGATTAACTGCAGGAAACGCTGCCAGAACGATGGGATGCGCACAACGTAAGGAGCCGCGTATCGGCAAGCGGCGGCATCGCAATCGCCCGGCGAACAGATGATGATCGGCGCCGGGCCAGACGAATTAAACAAAAGGGTGGTCGACGGCGCCCTCGCAGGCGCACCGTCGACCACCCTTCACGTCGCAGCGACCCTACGAGCCGTCCGAAACGAAACGCACTCCGCCAGAGCGCTACCCAATCTTGCGGATGCTCGGGATCGCCCAGGTGATGCCTGCTAGGATCACCATTGCAGCACCGATGAGCACGAAACACGCGCTTACGCCGATGGCGTCCGCGAACAAGGTCGATGCGACGAGCCCCACGGGCATAGCCCAGCTGCAGACCGCTCCGTACAGACCGAAGACGCGGCCCATGCACTCGGGATCGACGCGCTCCTGCATGAGCGCCATCTGCGGCGCGCTGTACAGCGGACTCGAGACCCCCATCGCGAACGTAAGCCCCAGAAACACAACGAGCGCGGAAGGGGGCACGAGGCCGCCCGCGAGCGTGCCCGCTCCGAAGAGGCCGATGGCCAGCGTGCACGAAAGAGCGCGGTTCTTAAGGCCACCCGTCGCCCCGATCCAGCCGCTCGCCGCGATCATGCCGACCGAGAACGCGATCTCCGCGATAGCCGACTGCGTAGTGGTGCCCCCAAAATGGTCGAACACCATGAGCGGGAACAGCGCGGATATGGGCGAGAACAGGACCGAGAAGGCGAAGCCGATCCAGAGCATGGCGAACAGACCGTGATGGCGTTTGAGCTCGCGGTACCCGTTGGCCGTCTCCAATAGGAAGGCCCGCACCGCGCGGTGCGACGCCTCGGCGTTCTCCTCGGGCGTATGGCGCTCGGGCGCCGGCGTCTTGATGCCGGAGGTCGCCACCGCGATGCTCGCGAGCACCGCCCCGGCGACATCGAGCGCGATCATGAAAGTCAGACCAAACGCCGGGTAGACCGCCGCGGCGATGGCGTTGCCGATGATATAGCTACCCGACTGCATGAACTGCAGCATGCCCGCCAGCTTGCCGAGCACCTCGGGCGGGGCGATGAGCGGTGTGAGCGCGTTGAAGGCGGGCGTATGGAGCGTGCTGCCCAGCGCACGGACGAACAGCACCGCCGCCACAACGGCGACAGAAAGGTCGCCCTGAAGCGAGCCGAAGACAAGCGTGAGGCTCACGGCCGCGATGAAGAGATCGGCGCCGATCATGAGACGCTTGATGGACGTGCGGTCCACGATGGTGCCCGCGAAGGCGCCGAGGAGCGCCATGGGCAAGAAGGCCGCCAGGCTCACGAACGACAGGGCGCTCGCGGAGCCGGTGGTGAGGGTGACGTGCCAGATGAGACCCATCTGCAGAATGGAGCTCGTGAGCACGGAGAAGAACTCGCCGATCCAGACGATGGCGAGCGAGCGCTTCCAAGAAGCGCAGGGATTCGGTTGTGTCATGGAATAATCCTTTGATGCGATCGGTGGTATGCAGCGAAGTACCGGTCGCTCACGCGACCGTGGCTAGAGCCAAATCCTCATGGAAGCAAGCATGGTGCAGCTCCCCTTTCCAAATCTAGAGGTAAACCTTCAGCCGTGAGTGGAGCTATTATAGGGACTTGCGAGCCAAGATGCAACAGGAAGACCTCTACGGAGCGTAGATGCCGGGCGCCCCGAACCACTTATGCCATGAGAGACGGCATCCGATTCTCCTTGACTTGGTCTCAATGTGATATCACAATGCAATCAGCAGTCGCACGAACTGCTCGGGGACTCGCCTCCTCCCCATCGCAATCTGGAGCGCGGCGCCGGGGACGTCACGCAAACGCCGGCGCAGTCATGAAAGGAACTCACAATGAGCGTGGAAAAGCAACTCAAGGCCAAGTCGGGCTACGGCATGCTCGTCGCCGTGGCGGTGGCGCTCATCGTCATCATCGGCCTCTTTATCTGGAGCACCATCGGGCTCGCGAGCACGCCCGACGGCGTCGACGCGCCCGCAGTCTACGGATGGGGGCTCGGCCTCAGCATCCTCGCGTTTTGCCTGTGGTTCATCCCACTCAACGGATTCTTCTCGCTGCAGCCCGGCCAGGCGCGCGTGTGCATCCTGTTCGGCAAGTACGTGGGCACCGTCCGCGACGAGGGCTTCTTCTGGGCCAACCCGTTCTTTAGCAAGAGCATGGGCGGATCGGCCGGGATCGGCGAGATGATCGAGCTCGAGATGAGCGATTCCAAGGCCGCCAAGGCCGCGGCGCAGAAGGCCGCCAAGGGCAACCCCACCACTATCTCCACCCGCGTGCGCACCCTGAATGGCGAGCGCCTGAAGGTCAACGACAAAATGGGCAACCCCATCGAGATCGCAACCGTCGTGGTGTGGCACGTCGCCGATACCGCCAAGGCGCTCTTCGACGTCGACGACTACCAGAGCTATGTCGCCATGCAGGCCGAGACGGCGCTGCGCCACGTGGCGAGCGTGTACGCCTACGACCATCTTGAGGACGAGTCCGATGCCGCCGGCGCCATCACGCTGCGCGCCAATGTGGAAGAGGTCTCCGAAGCCCTGCGCCGCGAGCTCGCGATGCGCCTGGCACCCGCCGGCGTGGATGTCGACGACGCCCGCCTCACCCATCTTGCCTACTCCCCCGAGATCGCCCAGGCGATGCTGCGCCGCCAGCAGGCCGAGGCCGTCATCGCCGCGCGCAAGAAGATCGTCGAGGGCGCGGTTTCCATGGTCGACATGGCCGTGAAGGAGATGGCCGCCGGCGGCACCATCGAGCTGGACGACGAGCGCAAGGCGCAGATGGCCAGCAACCTCATGGTGGTGCTCTGCGGTGAATCCGAGGCGCACCCGGTGCTCAACGCAGGCTCGCTGTACTAACCCCAACACCAATGAGTAATTTGGGACGGGTGCAGAATTGCACATTCGACAAGAAGGCACGTCATGGCACGCAAGCAGTATCCACTCCGTATAGACCCCGCTATCTGGGAGGCCGTCCAACGCTGGGCGGACGATGAGATGCGCAGCGCCAACGGTCAGGTGGAATGGATCTTGCGAGACGCCCTCAAACGCGCGGGAAGGCTGCCAAAGAAAGAGCCCTCGTTCAAGGGCACGCCCAAAGGCGAAGAGGGCTAAGCCGGGAAGACAGGGCTCGGCCGCTGCCGACGTCGGGACAAAGCCGCGCCCCGCGCCGCGGTCGAGGCAGAGCTGAGCCCCGCCGCTCCAAAGTCGAGCCGAACGGCGGGGCCAACACCAACCCAAAGCAAGCTCGCCCCCTCTATACGCACCAACCGGTCCCCGGAGGCATCCGCCTTTGGGGACCGTTCTTTTCCCAGCTAGATGTCGTATATAAAGCCTTTTGACAGCTCGATTTTGCCCCGTGGGGGTCAAATATAAAGACCTTTGATGGTACGATGCTCGCGTCAATGACATGGTGGCTCTCGACAGGGGTCACCCCGACCCTCTAGGGAGCAAACGCATGGAGCTGGGCTCGCACATCAAGGAGCATCGCACGGAGCTCGGACTGTCCCAAGACGATCTGGCGGAGCGCATCTACGTGTCGCGCCAGACCATCAGCAACTGGGAGTGCGGCCGTACGTATCCGGATGTCCAGAGCCTGCTGCTGCTTTCCAACGTGTTCGGGGTGACCGTGGACTCCCTCATCAAAGGAGATGTGGAAACCATGGCACAGGTAATGAACGAAGCGGTCAAGAAGTACAACGCCCTCTCCACAATCACGGTCGTGAGCGCGGTCGTGTTTTTGGTGCTGAGCGCGTGGGCGGCGTTCCAGCTCGAATGGGGCTGGGGCATGCACATCGCGCCCACCGCGGCGTTTGCCGCCGTGGCGCTCGTCGTGATGCTCGTGGCGTTCGTGTATATGGAACGCATGAAGAAGCAGCACGACCTCGTCACGTACCGCGAGGTGTTGGCGTTTAGCCGCGGCGAGCAGGTCGATCGCGACACGCTCGAGGGGCGCCGTGAGCGCGAGATGAACCCTTGGGTCAAGGGCACGCGCAACGCGGTGCAGATCATCATCGGCGCCATCGCCGGCGGACTGGTGGGCGTCGGCATCGGCATGCTCGCCAAGATGCTGAGTTAAAAGCGCGGGTACGCGCCCGTTCCCCGAAATGGTATCCCCCTTAGCCCCCATTCTGAAGATGTATGCCAGAATGGGGGCGATTCCCGTTAGCAGGTGCCCCATGAACGTCACCGTACGCGCGTCCCTCATCGCATTGATCGCAATCGTTGGCGCCTGCTGGGCAATCCCCGCCCTCCTGGTGAGCTTCGTCCCATCCGATGCCGGTATGATCGCCATGATGGCGCTGATCTACCTCGTGCTCCCCGTAACTGCGATCGCCCTCGGCCTGCTCGCCGCAAACTCCGCGAGGACGCTCTTCTGGGTACCCGCGGCGCTCGGAATCGAACCCGCGGTCCTGTTTCCCCTCAAGGTCGAGGGCAGCCAGGACCTTGCGTTCCATGGGGTTGCCTATACCGCAATCGGCTACGCCGCCATGGGCCTGTACACTTGGATGACTGCTCGACAACATCGCTAAGCCATCGCAGCAACAATCATGCAGGTAAACCCCGTGCAAAACAGTTTTTGCAGCGCCCGGCAAGCCTTGCCGCATATGATGTACAACAGATTCGATAGCGCACCCGGCGTGTTCGCGGGACGCTCCTTCACGACCGGGAGGTGACGATGGACATCAGCAACCAGATCAAGACGCGGCGCGAGGCGATGGGGCTCTCCCAAGAACAACTCGCCGAGAAACTCTACGTGTCGCGTCAGACGATCAGCAACTGGGAGCGGGACAAGACGTATCCGG
>JAGZDZ010000050.1:0-7970 GCA_018368535.1 Collinsella sp.
CGGCATTCAGCATCAGGGTAGCGCTGCGACGCGGAAATCGCGCGCCGTTGCCGCGCCCCGCAGTGCCCGCTTCCCCCGAGAACAATTATCAGTGCAGGTCACAGACTTGTGCTCTGTTGGTGTGGTCGGGGATTCGGTAAAAGTCTACTCACTTAGTTTTGCGTGATGAATATTGTCCGCAACGAGACCCCAGCCGGGGTGATTCCATCGCAAATTCCGGTGACCGGGCAGCTAATTAGGCGCCGTATGGGTTGCGGTCGCGTTCTATGCGTTGGCGGATGTGGGCGTACTCGATAATCAGTAGCACCAGGAGTAGGGCCATGATGGCTAGGTAGCTCACCACAGCGCCCATCAGACCCAGCAGCTTAATCAAGATCACCGGCAGCACCACGCTTACGGCGAAGCAGATCAGGTAGATCTTGGTGACGTCTCCAGCGTGGCGTAGCACCGTGATGATGGCGTAGATAAAGTCGATGGCCGCGGTGACGCCGCCGGCGACGACCATCAGCAACGCCAGCGTACGGTAGCGCTCAAAGCTGAGGCCGTACATAAAGCTCATGAGGGGAATACCGGGACCTGCCATAAATGCGGCGCACACGCCGGTGATGGCCACGATCAGCGCCATAACGGCAACAATAATCAGGTCAAAGCGACGACGCTTGCGAGGATTAGCCCAAATGCTCGACAAGCGCAGGAGCTGCGGTTTGTAGACAAATCCGACGCTCAACAAAATAGCCTGCGCCGGAAAGAACAGGGCATTAAAGTACAGCTGATATTTGTATGCCAGCGTGCCTTCCATCACAAACTTGGGCATGCTCTCAATAAGGTTGAACAGGAACAGTGCACCAAAGAGCGGGGCGCACTGGACAAACAGGTGGCCGACCTCGCGCAGGCTCACGCGGCGCGATTTTTCGGTCTCGAGCAGGGCAAGCGGCGCGGTGACCAGCATGAGCGAGGCGATCGCGGCGATGCCCATGGCCATGGCCGCGATGGGCATGCTGCGCGTGAGGAACAGCGCCGCGCTAAAGACCGCGATGACGCCGACGGAGCGTAGCGTTTGGCTCATGCCGGCCAGGTAGAGCTTGTCGGCCTGCTGCAGGCGGCCTTCGTACACGTCGGCGACGCCGTCGATCACCTTGTAGAGGTAGACGCCCAGGCCGATCGTCGCCATCTGCGCGTCATAGCCGCGGGCGCTGCTGTACATGAGGCCGCAGCCTAGGGCGAGCGCTCCACAAAGCCAGCGGTTGAGCTGGTAGGAGGCAAAGGACGTCTTTTCGTCGATGTCTGAGACCTGGAAATTGCGCACGCCGTAGTTGCATGCGATCATGATGAGCGTGCCGGTGACGAAGGCGATGGAGAACTTACCGGCTTCCTCGGCGCCCACAAGCTGCGTGGACACAATGGTGAGCAGGGGAAACGCGAAGCCCCACACGGCGGTGCCCAGGGTATTCCAGAGATAGTCGCGACGGGTGGCGTGTTCCTCGTATTCGGCTTCCTGCGTGGAGAAGCCGCCGCCGTAGACAACGCCGAGCAGGCGGTTCCACCAGGCGTTGACCATGCGGTGGATGGGGTCGGGCTCGCGATCGCGTTCGCGCCGGCGACGGCGCGTGGCCTGGCTGCTGTTGGGGCCGCCGGCGTTGCGCTGGCTCAGCTCTTGGATGCGCGCGAGCTCTTCGGCCGTGTGGGAGGCGGGGAACAGGCCGTTCTCGATGCGTCCGCCCTGGGCCCTTGCGGTGCCGCTGCCCGCTACGGCGGGGTCGGCGACGCCATTGCGGCGGGCGATGGCGCGGCGAATGCTATCGAGGGGCGTGATGCTCAAAGCGGAGTCCTTTCTTTTGCTGCGCTTTAGTATAGACGCGACGGTGCTCGCTCGTGTTTTTGAACAGGTTGTTCGATAATTTCGGCGGCGCCATTCGGTAGTCGGCACTTAGGGACGTTCCTTATGTGCCGGCACTTTGGGAACGTCCCTAAGTGCCGGCATCTGGGGACACTCCTTGGCTGTTGCCTGTTCAAGGGTGTCCCCAACGACTGGTCATTTAAGAACGTCCCCAATGACTAGGCCGCTTGTCTGCGATTTTTGACCGTTGGGCGGGCGCTTCACCATTGCCGCAAAAACGTTTTTGCATATCGGGTACAACAGGCTTTACGTGAGTAAAGTGCGCGCCGCGTCCACGTGTCGCGCTTTTAAAGGAGGCCCCATGCCTGGTGTTACCCCTGCAGAAGTTCTGTCCAACTTTGGCATTACGCTGGTCGAAGACCCCGCCGAGAACCAGCCCCGCCTGCTGGTTGACCTGCCGGCAGCCGAGCTCGTCGAGCATGCCATCCGTCGCAACGAAGGCCGCATGGCCTCCAACGGCGCACTGGTGATCGAGACGGGGGAGCGTACTGGACGTTCGCCCAACGACCGCTTTATCGCCGACACGCCCGACGTGCACGACAAGATTGCCTGGGGCGCCGTCAACCGCCCGCTGTCCGTCGAAAGCTACGAGGTCATCAAAGCCGGCATCGTCGACTATCTCAACGAGCGCGACGTGTTCGTCACCCGCGGCATGGCCGGCGCCGATCGTAACCACACACGCCGCCTGCTCGTCGCCTGCGAGCGTGCCAGCCAGGCGCTCTTTATTAAGCAGATGCTCGCCCGCCCGCTTGCCCGCGAAATCGCACGCACCGGCGAGCCGGACTTCTGCGTGCTCGCAGCGCCGGGCTACCAGTGCGATCCCGCCATCAAAGGCCTTAATTCCAGCGCCGCGGTGGTCATCAATTTTCAGGAGCGTGTGATTCTGGTCGCGGGTACCGGCTACTCCGGCGAGATCAAAAAGTCCATCTTCAGCGTCATGAATTACCTGCTGCCCGTCGAGGACGACGTACTGCCCATGCATTGCTCGGCCAGCATGGATCCCGTCACGCACGAGACCGCGGTGTTCTTTGGCCTGTCCGGCACCGGCAAGACCACGCTTTCGGCCAACTCCACGCGCCTGCTGATCGGCGACGACGAGCACGGCTGGTCCGACATGGGCATCTTTAACGTCGAGGGCGGCTGCTACGCCAAGTGCGAGGGCCTGGATGCGTTCCACGAGCCCGAGATTTTCAACGCCGTTCGCTTTGGCGCCATCTGTGAAAACGTGGTACTCGATGAGAATCGCAAGCCTAACTACGACGACGTCTCGATCACGCACAATACGCGCGTGGCCTACCCCGTCGAGCATATCCCCAACGCGTGGACCAAGGGCATGGGCACCACCCCGAGCGTCGTGCTGTTTTTGACCTGCGACGCCTTTGGCGTGTTGCCGCCCATCTCGCGCCTGACGGCCGACGCCGCCATGTACCACTTTGTGACGGGCTTCACCGCCAAGATCCCCGGCACCGAGGTCGGCGTCACCGAGCCCACGCCCACGTTCTCCTCGCTGTTTGGCGAGCCGTTTATGCCGCTCGACCCCATGGTCTACGCTAAGATGCTCGGCGAGCGCATCGCCGACGGCCGCACGCGCGTCTACCTGGTCAACACCGGCTGGATTGGCGGCGGCTACGGCGTGGGTCATCGCATCGAGCTTGCCTATACGCGCTCACTGGTCGCTCGCGCCCTCGACGGTACCATCGAGGACAGCGAGTTTGTGCACGACGACATCTTTAATGTCGACATTCCCACGACGTGCCACGGTGTGCCCGACGGTATCCTGGTGCCGCGCCAGTACTGGCAGAGCACTGCGCGCTACGACGAGGCCGCGCACAACCTGGCGGTGATGTTCGAGGAGAACTTCGAGAAGAAGTACTCGCACCTGCCCGAGTCCGTCAAAGCCGCCGGCCCGCACGCCCAGGTGCCTGCCGAGGCCCGTCATCGCGGCCGCGGCCTGCTGGGACTCCGCCACTAGCGTCGCCTCAGACCCAAAACCGCCACAAAGGGGACAGACACCTTTGTGGTGGTTTTGCTTGGGCGGATGACTCAGGTTACAATACGCCTGACATATCGCCCCCTTCTCCGGATGGGGGCAGCGTAAGCGCTCTTGTGGCGGCACCGTAGGACTTTGAAGGTGGCCGCTGTGAGGGCGCTTTTTGCTTAGACGCCCCCGCTCGGGCGCACGCTATGAAGGGAGAGCATATGAAGAGCTTTATTGCCGAGGATTCATTTTGGGAGCTGTTTCCACAGGCGGCGATCGGCGTCGTGGTCGTAAAGGGCATGAAGCCCGCGGCGCAGATTCCCCAGGAGGACGTGGATGCGATCGCCGCGCTGCTTGACCGCGCCAACATCGATGCGGAGCGCCACCTGACAAGCGATACCATCAGCGAAAACGCGCCGGTCAAGGCATGGCGCGAGGCGTATCGCCTGTTCAAGACCAAGAAGGGCGCGCGTTGCTCAGTTGAGAACCTGCTCAAGCGCGTGCTCAAAGGCAAGCCGGTCGGTCATATCACACCGGCGGTGGATATTTACAACACGGTGTCGCTGACCTACGCGCTGCCCGTGGGAGGCGAGGATTTGCATGCGATCGAGGGAGACCTTCGCTTGAAGGTGACCGACGGTGGCGATGCGTTCTTGCCGCTTGGCGAGGAAGCAGATGACCCGACGCTGCCCGGCGAGCTCGCCTACATCGATGATGCGGGCGCCGTGTGCCGCTGCTGGAACTGGCGCGACGGCGTTCGAACGGCCCTGTCCGACGATTCGGCCGATGCGTTCCTGGCGATTGAGTGTGTAGAGCCCGAGCGGATGGGGGATTGCCAGGCCGCGATCGATCGCTTAGCCGAGCTGCTCGAGCGGTATCTGGGAGCGACGGTTGTCGTTAAGACGCTTGTAACGCGCGACAATCCCTGCGTGGAGCTGTAGCGGCGTCTAGAACCTATTGATGCCCCAAACCACCACAAAGGTGCCTGTCCCCTTTGTGGTGGTTTTTATGTTGATGGGTTAACAATTGGGATATTTGGGTACGGGGGTTCGGACATGCGGCTAAGATGTTTACCCGTTAGCATCATGTAAGCGAAAGGTGGTCGTCACCATGCAGTGGAACGACGAGACACGTTTTGAGGACTTTGTCGGACTGATCAGCGGTCTCTACAAGGAGATTCAGCGCATCAAGACGTCCGAAGGTGCAAGGCTGGGCCTCAAGGGCTCCGACGTCATGTGCCTGTACTATCTCGAGCGCAGCAAGGACGGCCTGACTGGCGCCGACCTCGCCCGCATGGCCGGCGTTACCCGTGCCGCCGTTTCGCGCACACTGGCACACCTGGAGGAGGGCGGCTACGTCGAGGTCGATGATTCGGGTGATGCGGCCGTCAAGTACCGTGCCCCGGTGCGCCTGACTGCCCTGGGCGGCGAGAGCATGAGCGAGGCCGATCGCATCATTCGCGAAGTGCTCGACACCACCGGTAAGGCCATGGGCGTGGAGCAGCGTGAGCAGATGTACGCGTCGCTGCGTACGATTCTCAACACTCTACGCGAGATCTAGAGCCGCGCTGGCGCTAGCTTTCAGCCAACAATTGTATCGTCCCGTTTGAGCGCGTATACCGTGCCGGGGCCTTGCTGTCAAAATTCCCTGCGCGGGACCTGCGCAAGAAAGGATTCGCTATGTCCGTCCGCATTATTACCGATTCCGCAAGCGATATGTCGCCGGCCGAGCACCCAGCACTGGCCGTTTTGCCGCTGTCCGTCACCTTTGGCACCGATGTGTACATGGATGGCATCGACATCGATCACCAGCGCTTTTACGAGATGCTCGTGGAGCGCGATGAGCTGCCCAAGACCGGCCAGGTCAACCCGTACGCGTTTTCGCAGGCGATTGCCAAGGTTCGTGAAGCCGGCGATGAGGCTGTGATTATTACCGTGGGCGCTAAGCTATCAGGCACCAATCAGAGTGCCCGTACCGCACTTGCCGAGGCGCCAGGCGGCGACGTTTACGTGGTGGATAGCAATAACGTCACTCTGGGCGAGCGTGTCATGGTCGAGTATGCCCTGCGCCTGGTGGATGAGGGTCGTAGTGCAGCTCAGATCGCGGCGGCCGTCGAGGCCGTGCGCGACCGTGTGGTGGTTATCGGCCTGCTCGAGACGCTGGAGTACCTGGTGCGCGGCGGTCGTCTGTCTGCTGCGGCCGGCGCCGTGGGCACGCTGCTCAACGTAAAGCCCGTGGTGGCTGTCGAGGACGGTCTGATCGTGCAGCTGGGTAAGGCGCGCGGTTCCAAGAACGGCCGCAATCTGCTCAATCAGAAGGTCGAAAAAGCGGGCGGCATCGACTTTTCCATGCCGCTGGCGCTCGGCTATACGGGCCTTTCGGATGCGGTGCTCAAGAAGTATATCGAGGACAGCGCGGCACTTTGGGCTGGCCACACCGAAGGCGAGTTGCCCGTTCACACCATCGGCGCCACCATCGGCACCCACGTAGGCCCCGGCGCCGTCGCCGTAGCCTTCTTCCAGCCCGCCAACTAACCGATCTGCCATAAACCACCACAAAGGGGACAGGCACCTTTGTGGTGGTTTATGCTTTTCCGGGTGGAAGGGAGCGAGCAATGGCGTCTGAGGGCTTTTTTGAACGGGTGTACGAGGTGGTCGAGCAGATCCCCGAGGGGATGGTCGCCACGTATGGTCAGGTGGCGCTGCTTGCCGGTCGTCCACGAAGTGCGCGGTACGTGGGGTATGCCCTGCATAGTAATCCGCGTCCCGGCGAGATTCCCTGTCACCGCGTGGTGTTTGCCGACGGGCACATATGCGAGGGCTTCGCTTTTGGCGGTCCCGATGCTCAACGTGAACTTTTGCTAGGGGAGGGTGTGGCGTTTAAGGACGACATGCACGTCGACTAGCCCGCCTGTCGCTGGCCAGCAGGGCTCTAGCGCTCTGCCGTGGCCAAAACCACCACAAAGGTGCCTGCCCCCTTTGTGGTGGTTTAGTTTACTTGGGCTAACTTATGGAGAAGCTATGGCGGCGGATATTGATGCTGCAAAGTAAACCACGGTGAACTATATTGGTTTCAGCAACGGAGCAGGCAATAGGCGATGAAAAAGCCTGCCCTGTTGAGTTTGATTCGCATTCCTCCCCTCTGTGCGATTCAACGGTGTACTTCGGGAACAGGCCCGCTGGCAACTAACTGCCAGCGGGCCTGTTCCTGTTTCGGGGAGAAATCTAATCTCACCGTCTATGTTGTGCGAAAGCGCTTTGCCTAGTACACCATGCCCATGGCGTCCTGAACCTCGGCCAGGGTCTGATCGGCGATCTCGTTGGCGCGACGGTTGCCCTCGTGCAGGACGTCCTTTACATAGTCCAGATCGTTCTCGTAGCGCTGACGGCGCTCGCGGATCGGCGCGAAGTACTCGTTGACGGCCTCGGTCACGTACTTCTTGAGCTGGCCGGAGCCGCCCATGCCGATCTCCTCGGCAATCTCGACCTCGGAGCGACCGGTGCAGATGGCGGCGGTCGAAAGCAGGCCGGACACGCCGGGGCGGTTCTCGGGATCGAACGTGATCATGCGCTCGGAGTCGGTCTGGCTCTTCTTGATGCGTTTGGCCGTCTCCTCGGCGGTCATCGAAATATTGATGGCGTTGCCGTAGCTCTTGCTCATCTTGCGGCCGTCCAGGCCGGGCAGCAGCGGGGTCTCGGACAGCAGCGCCTCGACCTCGGGGAACACCTTGCCGTAGCGGTTGTTAAAGCGGCGGGCGATGGTGCGGGTGAGCTCGATGTGCGGCAGCTGGTCGCGACCGACCGGCACCACGTTGCCCTTGCAGAACAGGATGTCGCAGGCCTGGTGCACCGGGTAGGTGAGCAGGAGGCCGGTAAGCTCGTGGCCCGAGGCCTCCATCTCGGCCTTGACCGTGGGGTTGCGCGCCAGCTCGGCCTCGGACACCAGCGACAGGAACGGCAGCATGAGCTGGTTGGCGGCGGGCACGGCGGAGTGCGCGTAGATCATGGTCTTGTCGGGGTCGATGCCGCAGGCAAGGTAGTCCATGACCATGTTGTACACGTTGTCCTGGATGTGCTCGGTGGTGTCGCGGTCAGT
>JAGZDZ010000004.1:0-90298 GCA_018368535.1 Collinsella sp.
CCGCGGCTGAATTAGACACTCACCATTGTCGGCCTGATCCGCGGTCTTTCATGCAGCAGGGGCTCTCAATGTTTTTATGTCCTGCTCATATCGTCTGTGTAGGCTTTGCGGAAATATGCTCATTTTGGGATACGCCCGGCGGCGTGGTCTGTTGACGGCACAGCTAACGGCACGTATCCTATCGAACTGCGTGTTTCGTAGGGGGATGCTGACCCCTCGATTCAAGCCGTTGCACTTTACAGAAAGCTGGAATCATTCGAGAAGGAGTACGCTTTGCCTACTATTAACCAGCTGGTTCGCCAGGGCCGTCGTTCCGTGCCCAAGAAGTCCAAGAACGCTGCTCTGCAGCACAACTCCCAGAAGCGCGGCGTGTGCACCCGCGTCTTCACCACGAGCCCCAAGAAGCCGAACTCGGCTCTTCGTAAGGTTGCCCGTGTTCGCCTCGTCAACGGCATCGAAGTTACTGCTTACATCCCGGGTGAGGGCCACAACCTGCAGGAGCACTCCATCGTGCTCGTCCGCGGCGGTCGTGTCCGTGACCTCCCTGGTGTCCGTTATCACGTCATCCGTGGCGCCTACGACGCTGCTCCGGTCCAGAACCGTATGCAGGCCCGTTCCAAGTACGGTGCTAAGCGCCCCAAGGCTAAATAAGCCAGATAACGTTTTGATACTTTCGCCGTGTGCCGCCTAAGCGCCGCACGGTAGACACTTAAGGAGATTTCACATGCCGCGTCGTGCAGCAGCTAATCGTCGTGAGGTTCAGCCTGACGCCGTTTACAACAACCGCCTGGTGACTCAGCTCATCAACAAGGTCCTTCTTGACGGCAAGAAGGCCACCGCTGAGCGCATCGTTTACACCGCTTTCGAGATCGTTGCCGAGAAGTCCGAGGGTGGCGACGCTCTCGCTACCTTCAAGAAGGCTATGGACAACGTCAAGCCCACGCTCGAGGTTAAGCCCAAGCGTGTCGGTGGCGCTACCTATCAGGTCCCGATGGAGGTCAACTCCCGTCGTTCCACCGCTCTGGGTATCCGCTGGATCGTCAACTTCTCCCGCGCTCGCAAGGAGAAGACCATGGCCGAGCGTCTCGCCAACGAGATCCTCGACGCCTCCAACGGCCTGGGCGCTTCCGTCAAGAAGCGTGAGGACGTCTTCAAGATGGCCGAGGCCAACCGCGCGTTCTCTCACTATCGTTGGTAAGTTAAGGTAAGGAACTAACATGGCTAAGCCTAAGTACAAGCTTTCCGATACCCGTAACATCGGCATCATGGCCCACATCGATGCCGGTAAGACCACCACGACCGAGCGTATTCTTTACTACACCGGTAAGACCCACAAGATCGGTGAGGTCCATGAGGGCGCTGCCACCATGGACTGGATGGTTCAGGAGCAGGAGCGCGGCGTAACCATTACCTCCGCTGCTACCACGTGCTTCTGGAAGAAGGACGGTACCGACTACCGCATCCAGATCATCGACACCCCGGGCCACGTTGACTTCACCGCCGAGGTCGAGCGCTGCCTGCGCGTCCTCGATGGCGCTGTCGCCGTTTTCGACGCCGTTGCCGGCGTTCAGCCCCAGTCTGAGACCGTTTGGCGTCAGGCTTCTACCTTCAACGTCCCCCGCATCGCCTTCATCAACAAGTATGACCGCGTGGGCGCTGACTTCTTCAACGCTATCGAGACCATGAAGGATCGTCTCGACGCCAACGCCGTGGCCGCTCAGGTCCCGATGGGCGCCGAGGACAACTTCTGGGGTGTCATCGACCTCGTCACCATGACTGCTTGGGACTTCAAGGCCGACGACAAGGGCATGACCTACCCCGAGCCGATGGACGAGATCCCGGCTGAGTTTGCCGACATCGCTGCCACCAAGCGCGAGGAGCTCCTCGACGCTGCTGCCAGCTTTGACGACGAGCTCATGGAGAAGATCCTCATGGAGGAGGACTTCACCGTCGAGGAGCTCAAGGCTGCTCTGCGTAAGGGCGTTCTGGCCAACGAGCTCAACCTCGTCTTCGTGGGCTCCGCCTACAAGAACAAGGGCGTTCAGGAGCTGCTCGACGCTGTCGTCGACTACCTGCCCAGCCCGCTCGACGTTGAGGCCGTCACCGGTACCGATCCGGACACCGGCGAGGAGATCCAGCGTCATCCTTCCTTCGACGAGCCCTTCTCCGGCCTGGTCTTCAAGATCATGACCGACCCGTTCGTCGGTAAGCTCACCTATGTCCGCGTTTACTCCGGCCGCGCCGAGTCCGGCTCCTACGTGGTCAACGCTTCCAACGGTCAGCGTGAGCGCCTCGGCCGCATCCTCGAGATGAACGCCGCCGAGCGTATCGACCGTGACGACGCTGCCGCCGGCGACATCGTCGCTTGCGTCGGCTTCAAGAACTCCACCACCGGTGACACCCTGTGCGCCGAGGGCAAGGAGATCGTCCTCGAGAAGATCGAGTTCGCTAAGCCCGTTATCGACGTTGCCATCGAGCCCAAGACCAAGGCCGAGCAGGACAAGATGTCCCTGGCTCTGACCAAGCTCGCCGAGGAGGACCCGACCTTCCAGGTGTCCACCAACCACGAGACCGGCCAGACCATCATCGCCGGCATGGGCGAGCTGCACCTCGAGATCATCGTCGACCGTCTGCTCCGCGAGTTCAAGGTTGACGCTAACGTTGGTAAGCCCCAGGTTGCCTACCGCGAGACCGCTGGTCACGACGTCGAGAAGGCTGAGGGCAAGTTCGTCCGTCAGTCCGGTGGTCGCGGTCAGTACGGCCACGCCGTCATTAAGCTCGAGAAGATGGAGGAGGGCTTCGGCTACGAGTTCGTCAACGCTATCGTCGGCGGCGTCGTGCCCAAGGAGTACATCCCGTCCATCGACAAGGGCATCCAGGAGGCCCTGAACACCGGTGTTATCGCCGGCTTCCCGGTCCTCGACGTAAAGGTCACCCTGTTCGACGGTTCTTACCACGAGGTCGACTCCTCCGAGGCCGCCTTCAAGATCGCCGGTTCCATGGCTATCAAGGACGCCCTCAAGAAGTCCGATCCGCAGCTGCTCGAGCCGATCATGGCTGTCGAGGTCGAGACCCCCGAGCAGTACATGGGCGACGTTATGGGCAACCTCTCCGGTCGCCGCGGCAAGATCGAGGGCATGGAGGATCGCAAGAACAGCAAGCTCATCCGTGCCAAGGTGCCGCTGGGCGAGATGTTCGGTTACGCTACCGACCTTCGCTCCCAGACCCAGGGCCGTGCATCCTACACGATGCAGTTCGACTCTTATGAGCCCGCGCCCAAGTCCATCGTGGACGAGGTCATGAGCAAGAACGCCTAAGTTCGAGCTCCCTGTTACGTAATCCGCGAGAACATCTCTCGCACTCTTTGGAGGTTTAAGTTGGCTACCCAGAAGATCCGCATTCGCCTCAAGGGCTATGATCACGAGGTCGTCGATCAGTCCGCGAAGCTCATCGTCGAGACCGCTCAGAAGACCGGCGCTCGCGTTTCCGGTCCTGTCCCCCTGCCCACCGAGCGCAACCTGTACACGGTTATCCGCTCGCCGCACGTGAACAAGGACTCCCGTGAGCAGTTCGAGATGCGCACCCACAAGCGCCTCATCGACATCCTCGACCCCACCTCGGGCACCGTTGATTCGCTCATGCGTCTCGACCTCCCCGCTGGCGTCGACATCGACATCAAGCTCTAAGCGATATCGCTCATAGCTTACAGAGCCCCGCTGCCATGTTGGTAGCGGGGCTCTTTTGTTTTGAATAATGGTTTGGACTGCCGGGCATTGCTGCCGAGTAGGTGGCTGCAGCGCCCTATTCGCTCAAGGGGCGCAGCGATGCCTCCTCAAAATGGAAGGATCGCAAGCCGTCTTCCGTCTCGATGCACGCGCGACCAAAGTTATCGACCGTTTGAAAGATGCCACGCGCCAGCTCGTCCCCGACAGGGGAACGGGCGGTAACGCGCTCTCCAATCCAATTGAGATGAGCGATATATTCGCTGTGGACGGGCGCGAGCGGTCCGGCGTTTTCTTCCATGGCGTTGAGCAGATCTGCCCACGTGTCCACGGCGTTTACGACGGTGTGATAGACCTCTTTGAGTAACACATCGACGGCGGGGACGTTCTCGTTGAGATCCGAGAGACCGATTGCCGCCAGGCCGCCATCGGGAACCTCCGAGGGCACATAGTTCACATTGACGCCAATGCCGCAGACCGCAAAGGGTTTGCCTTCTTTATCGCGTGCGGCTTCGACCAGAATGCCGCCGAGTTTGCGCCCTCGCGCGACGAGGTCGTTGGGCCATTTGAGGCCGATCTCGTTAGCAAGACCTTGCGCTTCGAGTGCCTCGAGCACCGCTAGGCCGCTGATGGCGGCAAGACCAGAGTACTTTGCAGGATTAACGCATGGACGCAGGACAATCGAAAGCAATAAGTTGCCGACGGTTGAGTCCCACTTGTGCCCGCGCCGGCCGCGTCCTGCTGTTTGAGCCCGGGCGGCAAGTCCTGTGCCGTGCGGCGCTCCCTGTTTTCCTGCTTCGAGCAGGTCATCGTTGGTCGATCCGGTTACGTCGACTATCGTTAATTTGGCATCCATAACGGTTGCTACCTCCTAAGTTAATAAGGCAATCGCGTAATGGTGTCGAGAGATAGACACAATGTGAAGCCTTTGTCGCATTTGGACAATTTAATGTTAACACGTCAACAACGACTAAAATGCGCTATCCTCTCTTGGTCGATGTAAACACGTCAACAACTCAAAGGAGGCTAGTGATGGGTTTCACGATTCTTGGAACAGGCTCGGCGCTTCCTGAGCGCAGTGTTTCCAATGACGAGCTGTCTGAGTTCCTCGATACCTCGGATGAGTGGATTTTTACCCGCACAGGTATCAAGAGCCGCCACGTCTGTACCACCGAGTCACTTGACGACCTTGCCGTAGCGGCGAGCGAGCGGGCACTCCAGGTGTCCGGAATCGACGCGAGCCAGCTGGATCTGATCGTCTGCTCGACGACGACGGGTGACCACCTTGTTCCCGCTGAGGCGTGTGCCGTTGCTGAGCGACTAGGAGCGGCGTGCCCTGCCTTCGATGTCTCGGCGGCCTGTGCCGGCTTCGTGTTTGCGCTCGATGTCGCCGAGGGCTATATCGAGCGCGGTCGTGCCGAGCGCGTGCTTATCGTTGCTGCTGAGCAGATGACGCGCGCGCTCGACTGGACCGACCGCGCCACCTGCGTGCTCTTTGGCGATGGGGCAGGCGCCGCAGTGATTGGGGCTGGGGGAGACAGTCCCCTTGCCGTTGAGCTTTCGACGGCGCCCGACGTCGAGACGTTACACGTTCCCGGTCTGGTCGGCACCTCGCCGTTTAAGGCTTCCGCAGATAGCAAGAGCGTGCTGTCCATGAATGGCCGCCGCGTGTTCAAGTTCGGCGTCAACGCCATCTGCGACACGGTCCATAAGCTTGCGGGCGATGCGGGCATTTCGGTCGAAGACATCGACCATTTTGTATTCCATCAGGCTAACGAACGAATCCTGAGTCAGGCGGTCAAGCGCCTCGGCGTGCCAGATGAGCGCGTGGTTCGAACGCTGCGCGAGACCGGCAACATTTCGAGCGCCTGCATTCCCTTTGCGTTTGACCGTCTGGCACGCACCGACGCACTGAATGCGGGCGACACCATCGCCCTCGTTGGATTTGGCGCCGGCCTGGATATAGGTGGCTATCTGCTTCGTTGGAAGTAGTTGCACATAGGAAAAAACGCCCCTAGGGCACAAACAAAGGAGAACTACCATGGCAGATCAGAAGACCTTCGAGCGCGTTTGCGACGTTATCCGCGAGACCGCCGGTCTTGACGATGTCGAGATGAAGCCCGAGTCCACGCTCGAGGAGATTGGTCTCGACAGCCTGGGCACCGTCGAGATCCTCGTCGCCGTCGAGGACGAGTTTGGCATCCAGCTCGATACCGAGGAGAACCCCAAGACGGTCGGCGAGTTCGCCGATACGGTCGAGGCGGCATTGGAGAAGTAGAGATGCTCAAGACTCCTCTCTGCGATCTGCTCGGCATCGAAAAGCCCGTGTTCCAGGGCGGTATGGCCTGGATTGCCGATGCCTCGCTGGCGTCCGCAGTGTCCGAGGCGGGTGGCTTAGGCATCATCGCGGCCATGAACGCCGACGCCAACTGGCTTCGCGACCAGATTCATGAGCTGCGCGCCAAGACGGATAAGCCCTTTGGCGTCAACGTCATGCTCATGAGCCCGTTTGCCGACGAGGTCGCGCAGGTCGTGATTGACGAGCGAGTGCCGGTCGTCGTGACGGGCGCCGGCAATCCCGCCAAGTACATGAAGGCGTGGAACGAGGCGGGCATCAAGGTCATCCCGGTCGTTGCCTCGGTGGCGCTGGCGCGTCTCGTGGCGCGTCGCGGGGCCACGGCGGTTGTTGCCGAGGGTACCGAATCGGGCGGCCATATTGGCGAGACCTCGACGATGGCACTGGTGCCGCAGGTCGTCGATGCGGTCGACATTCCCGTTGTGGCCGCCGGCGGTATTGCCGACGGCCGCGGCGTGGCGGCCGCCTTTATGCTGGGCGCCGAAGGCGTGCAAGTGGGTACGCGCTTTCTGGTCGCAGACGAGTGCACCGTCTCGGAGCAGTACAAGGAGATGGTCCTGAAGGCCAACGACACTTCGACGCGTGCGACCGGTCGCTCGACGGGACATCCGGTGCGCGCCCTCAAGAGCCCCTTCACCAACGCGTATGCCAAGAACGAGGCGGCGGGTGCAAGCCCCGAGGAGCTCGGGGCCATGGGTACGGGCGCGCTTCGTAAAGCCGCAAAGGACGGTAATTACGAAGAGGGTTCGTATTTGTGCGGACAGATTGCTGGCATGGTCAACGAACGCCAGAGCGCACGCGAAATCGTCGACGATCTGGTCGATGGCGCCGAGCATGTCCTGAAGGGTGCGTCCGCATGGGTGGCGTAGCGTTTTTGTTTGCCGGTCAGGGTGCCCAGCATCCCGCGATGGGCGTCGACCTCATCGAAGCGTCACCGGTGGCTGCCGAGGTGTTCGCCATTGCCGACGAGGTGCGCCCGGGGACCAGCGAGCAGTGCCGGAGCGCCTCCAAGGAGGAGCTCTCACAGACCGAGAACACGCAGCCTTGCGTGTTTGTGCACGACTTGGCTGTCGCTGTCGCCCTGCGCGAGCGCGGCGTGGTGCCTGCCGCCTGTGCGGGATTCTCGCTGGGCGAGGTCGCCGCGCTCACCTTTGCGGGGGCGTTCGATACGCGAACGGGTTTTGAGCTCGTGTGCGAGCGCGCGGCGCTGATGGCCGCGGCTGCCGAGCGCCATCCGGGCGGCATGCGCGCCGTCATCAAGCTCGATGCGGCGCAAGTTGAGGGCCTGGCAAAACAGGCAGGCGAGGACTGTTGGCCGGTCAACTACAACAGTCCCCAGCAGACGGTTGTGGCCGGAGCGCCCGAGGCGTTGCGGGCCCTCGACGTCCTGGTAAAAGAGGCTGGTGGCCGCGCTATGAAAGTCGCGGTGTCGGGTGCATTCCATAGTCCCTATATGGCCGAGGCGACTGAGGGGCTGGCGACGTATATCCAAGCCGGTCACGCGCCGTCCCCGTTGCTCATTCCTGTTATGGCAAATATGACGGCGGCGCCCTATCCGGCCGACCCGCAGGCGGCATCGGAGGTGCTGGCCAACCAGGTGAGTCATGCCGTGCGCTGGGTCGACACGCTGCATGCTCTGCAGGACCAGGGCATCGACACGTTTATTGAGGTCGGTCCTGGCAAAACGCTGTCGGGCCTGGTCAAGCGTACGCTGAGCGACGTTCGCGTGTATTCGTGCGAAACGGCCGAGCAGGTCGCAGCTATTGCCGACGAGCTCGCATAGTCCACAGGGCTGATACCCGAAAGGAATGACATGGGCAATTTGAACAACGTCGCGCTCGAGCGCGACGGATCGCGCCGCGTGGCGCTGGTCACGGGCGGCTCGCGCGGCATCGGTCGCGCTTGTGCCGTGGGCCTGGCGGAGGACGGCTTTGATATCGCCGTCGTCTATGCCGGTAGCGCAGATGCGGCGCGCGAGACGTGCGAAGCCTGTGAGGCGGCTGGCGCCACGGCGCGCGCATATCAATGTGACGTGGCCGACCCCGCTGCCGTCAACGCGTGCGTGGAAGCGGTCCTCAACGACTTTGGCTTCATTTGGGCGCTCGTCAACAACGCCGGCATCACGCGCGACGGCCTGCTCATGCGTATGGGCGACGATGCCTTCGACCGCGTGCTCGATGTCAATCTCAAGGGCACGTTCAATATGACGCGCGCGCTCACCAAGACCTTTATGCGCCAGCGCGGCGGCTGCGTCGTCAACATGAGCTCAGTCGTGGGCCTGATGGGTAATGCCGGGCAAGCCAACTACGCTGCCTCCAAGGCGGGCGTGATCGGTCTGACCAAGGCGGTAGCGCGCGAGCTTGCGCCCCGCGGGGTACGAGTGAACGCGGTCGCCCCCGGGTTTGTCGAGACCGATATGACGGCAAAGCTCTCGGAAAAGGTGCGTGCGGCAACCGAGGAGCAGATTCCCCTAAAGCGCATGGCGCGCCCCGAGGAAGTGGCCGGCGTGGTGCGCTTTTTGGCGAGCGATGCGGCTGCCTACATTACGGGCGAGGTCGTACGCGTTGACGGCGGAATGGCGATGTAGAAACCAGGGCCGAAGAACGGCTTGGATGAGGAGACCATGATGGAACAGAGAGTTGCAATCACCGGTATCGGTGCCGTGTCGCCGCTCGGCAACACCGCGCTTGCCACCTGGGCGGCCATGTGCGCCGGCACGTGCGGCATCGGCCCGATCACGCACTTCGATACCGATGCGTTTGCCGTCAAGGTGGCAGCCGAGGTCAAGGGCTTTGACGGCAACGAGTACTTTGGCAAGCGTGACGCCAAGCATCTCGACCCCTGCGTTCAGTTTGCGATGGCGGCTTCGGACGAAGCCATGCACGATGCGGGCTTTGATGTCGAAGGCGCCATCGATCGCGAGCGCCTGGGCGTCTACGTGGGCTCGGGCGTGGGCGGCATGACGACGCTCGTCGACAACGTCCATACGATTGCCGAACGTGGGCCCCGCCGCGCATCGCCCTATATGATCGCGATGATGATCCCCAACATGGCATCGGGCAATATCGCAATCCGCCACAAGGCAAAGGGCCCGACCCTGCCCGTGGTGACCGCGTGCGCAACCTCGGCCCATGCGGTGGGCGAGGCGTTCCGCGCCATCAAGCACGGCTATGCCGACGCGATCCTCGCGGGCGGCGCCGAGGCGGCCATTATCCCCGATGCCGTTGCGGGCTTTACGTCCTGCCGCGCATTGACCACCAACCCCGATCCCGCGACGGCCTGCCGTCCGTTCGATGCAGACCGCGACGGCTTTGTGATGGGCGAAGGCGCCTGTGTGCTCGTGCTCGAGGGCATGGAGCACGCACAGGCCCGCGGTGCACACATTTATGCCGAGGTCGTGGGCTACGGCAACACCGATGACGCCTACCACATCACGAGTCCCGACCCGGACGCGGCAGGTATCGCCCGTGCGATATCGCTGGCGGTGGCCGAGGGCGACGTTAAGCCTTCTGAGGGTCTCTACATCAACGCTCACGGCACTTCGACCAAGCTCAATGATTCGTCTGAGACGGCGGGCATTAAGCGTGCGCTTGGCGAGGATGCGGCGCGCGCCGCGCACGTCTCGTCGACCAAGTCGATGACCGGCCACATGATCGGTGCCACGGGCGCCATCGAGGTCATGGCCTGCGCCATGGCGCTCGAGCAGGGCGTGGTGCCGCCGACCATTAACTACCACACGCCCGATCCCGCCTGCGATCTTGACTACACGCCCAATCGCGCGGTTCGCGCCGACCTTACCTGGGCGCTTTCGACCAACCTGGGCTTTGGCGGACACAACGCCGCCATCGCGCTGCGTAGATATACGAGGAGCTAGAGCATGGATTCCAAAAGACTTGCCGAGATAGCCGATGTTATGGAGGACCGCGGCCTCACGCGCGTGCGCGTTGAGGAGCCCGATGGCACCGCGGTCGAACTCGAGCGCGCGAGCGCCGCACAGCCGGTTGCCGTGCCCATGCCCATGCCCATGCCGAGCGCTATGGCCGCTCCAGTTGCAGCTCCCACAGTCGCGCCTGCCGCACCGGAGCCCGCCGCGCAGACACCTGCCGCCGCACCGGAGCCCAAGGGCACCGAGGTGACCGCTCCCATGGTCGGCGTTTTCTATGCTGCCCCGGCGCCGGGCGACGAACCGTTTGTGCACGTGGGCTCCAAGGTCAAGGCTGGCGAGACCCTTTGCATCATCGAGGCCATGAAGGTTCTCAACGAGGTGACGGCAGAGGCGGATGGCGAGGTGCTCGAGATCTGCGTGGCCGACGGCGACCTCGTGGAGTTCGGCAGCTGCCTCATGAGGATCGGATAGGTGATATCCATGAACAAAGAAGAGCTCAAGAAGCTGTTACCGCATCGCGAGCCGATGCTTTTGCTCGACGAAGCCGAGCTGGTGGGCGACGAGGCCCACGGCAAGATCACGATTACGGGCGACGAATACTTTTTGCAGGGGCATTTTCCGGGAAACCCGGTGGTCCCCGGCGTGATCCAGTGCGAGATGCTCGCCCAAAACTGCTGCGTGCTGCTGATGGGCGATGGGGAGGCGCGCGGCGCGACGCCGTTCTACACGAGTCTGGACAAGGTGCGCTTTAAGCGTCCGGTGCGCCCGGGCGACACGGTGGATCTGGTGTGCACCATCACGCGTGTGCGCGGGCCGTTCCGCTTTGCGACGGGTACTGCGAGCGTCAACGGTGAGGTCTGTTGCCGCGCCGATATGTCTTTTGCACTCATGCACGAAAGTTAAGGAAGGCTTCATGTTCGACAAAGTGCTCATCGCCAACCGCGGCGAAGTCGCGGTCCGTGTTATTCGCGCGTGCCGCGATATGGGCATCAAAACCGTCGCCGTCTATTCCACGGCCGATGCGGACGCGCTGCATGTGCAACTTGCCGACGAGGCGTATTGCATCGGCGGCCCGCGTCTTGCCGAGAGCTACCTCAACGACGATGCCGTGCTCACCTGTGCCGTAAAGTCGGGCGCAAAGGCGATCCATCCTGGGTACGGCTTCTTTTCCGAGAAGGCGAGCTTTGTACGCGACTGCGACAAGTATGGCCTGGCTTTTGTCGGTCCTTCGGCCGAGGTGATCGACAGCATGGGCGACAAGGACGCCGCACGCCGAACGGCTGCCGCGGCGGGCGTGCCCATCGTGCCGGGCTGCGATTTGCTCAAAAGTCCCGAGGAGGCGACGGCCGAGGCCGAGCGCATTGGCTGTCCCGTGCTCATTAAGGCGCGCGCGGGCGGTGGCGGTCGCGGCATTCGCAAGGTCGAGCGCGTGGAAGATGCGGCAAAGGCGTTCATCGAGGCGCGTGCCGAGGGCGAGGCCGTTTTTGGCGACGGCGAGTGCTACATGGAGAAGTTCGTCGCGCCGGCGCATCACGTTGAGGTGCAGATTATGGCCGATAAGCAGGGCCATGTGTTTTCGCTCGGCGAGCGCGAGTGCTCGGTGCAGCGGCGCAACCAAAAGCTAATCGAGGAGAGCCCCGCGCCGTGCCTCGACGGACACGACGACATTCGTGCTCGCATGCACAAGGCAGCGCGTGACCTGGCTCGTGCCGTCGGCTACGAAGGAGCCGGTACCATCGAGTTCCTGTATTCGGACGACGGCAATTTCTACTTTATGGAAATGAACACGCGCTTGCAGGTGGAGCATCCGGTTACGGAGTTTGTGACCGATACCGACTTGGTCAAGTGGCAGCTGCGCGTGGCAGCCGGCCAGCCTCTGCCCTTTGAGCAGGAGGACATGCCGGTCCGCAACCACGCCATGGAGTGCCGCATCAATGCCGAAACGCCGGACTTTCTGCCGTCATGCGGAACGGTCACCGCGTTGCGTGTGCCGGGTGGTCCGCGCGTGCGCTGGGATTCCGCCATGTTTACCGGTGCGAAAGTTCCGCCGTACTACGACTCCATGCTTGGCAAGCTCATCGTGTGTGCGCCCACGCGTGACGGCGCCATTCGCAAGATGCGCTCGGCCCTGGGCGAGCTCGTGATTGAGGGCGTGAGCGAAAACAGCGAGCTTCAGCTCGACGTGCTGGCAAACGACGAGTTCTTGTCGGGCATGTACCACACCGATCTGATGGGGCATCTCTATGCTGATGAATAGAAAAGCGAAGACGGTCAATGTCCTTGAGGGGCCGATAACCGAGTCGTGCGCCGAGTTTCCCGCACGCCACGTGTTTATCAAGTGCCCGGAGTGCCGCCGTGTGATCGATGAGGCACGCCTGCACGACAACCTCGAGGTCTGCCCTCGTTGCGGCAAACACTTTCGCGTGAGCGGTCGCGCGCGCATGCGCATGACGGTCGACGGGGGCACGTTTGAGGAATGGGATGCCAATCTGGCGTCGGAGGACTTCCTCTCGTTTCCCGGCTATGCCGACAAGCTCAAGAGCGTGAGCGAGCGTTCGGGCGAGCGCGATGCCGTCGTGTGCGGTAGGGGTAAAATCTGCGGCTGCGATACCGCGCTCTTCTTTATGGATGCCAACTTTATGATGGGCTCGATGGGCTCCGTGGTGGGCGAGAAGATCTGTCGCACATTTGAGCGTGCGACCGAGCTGGGGCTGCCGGTCGTTGGCTTTACCGTATCGGGTGGCGCCCGCATGCAGGAGGGCGTGACCTCGCTCATGCAGATGGCCAAAATCTCTGCGGCGGTTAGGCGCCACAGCGAGGCGGGCGGCCTGTATGTCACGGTGCTCGCCGACCCCACGACCGGAGGCGTAACCGCGAGCTTTGCCATGGAGGGCGACATTATCCTGGCCGAGCCCGATGCCCTGACGGCTTTTGCCGGCCCGCGCGTGATCGAGCAGAACATGCACAAACGCCTGCCCAAGGGATTCCAGCGCTCCGAGTTTTTGCTGGAGCACGGCTTTTGCGATGCCGTTGTTCCGCGTGGCGAGATTGCGCTCACGGTAGGCGAGCTGCTGGCGCTGCACGAAGGGCACGCGCCCGGCCTGGGGGCACCGCATGAGATCGTGCATACGGGTCGTCGCGGCAAAAAGCTGGGACACTTGTTCAAGCGCTCGGCCGCACCAAAAACCGCGCTCGAGATTGTCAAGCAGACCCGCTCGGCAGATCGCGCCACGGCGGGTGAGATGATCTCGCTGGGCCTGGATGGATTTGTGGAGCTGCACGGCGACCGTTACTTTGGCGACGACGCCGCTGTGGTGACTGGCATTGGCTGGAAAGACGGACGCCCCGTAACGGTCATCGCCATCGAGCGCGGCACCACGACCAAAGAGCGTATGCGCCGCAACTTTGGCATGGCGCATCCCGAGGGCTACCGCAAAGCGCGTCGCCTGATGCGCCAGGCCGAAAAGTTTGGTCGACCGGTTCTGTGCCTGGTCGATACTTCGGGTGCGTTTTGCGGCATCGGTGCCGAGGAACGCGGTCAGGGCGAGGCCATCGCCCAGAATCTCATGGAGATGAGCGGCCTTAAGACGCCGATTGTCTCGGTGGTAATAGGCGAGGGCGGCTCTGGTGGCGCGCTGGCGCTGTCCGTGGCCGACCGCATCCTGATGCTCTCGAGCTCGGCCTATTCGGTCGTGAGCCCCGAGGCCTGTGCGTCGATTCTGTGGAAGGATACCGAGCGCGCGAATGAGGCCGCCGAAGCGCTTAAGCTCACGGCCCCCGATCTGTTGGCGCTCGGCATCATCGACGGCATTGTTGATGATAGGGGCCTGTCGCATGAGGAGATCGCCGGTGCCGTCATGTCCTCGGCATTTGATGCCTTCGATACGCTTGGGCGGCTCGACGACGCGACCCTCACAAACCTCCGCTACAAAAAGTACCGCGCAATCGGTCAGTATCGCACGATGTGACAAAGGGACAGTCCGCATGTCACATTGGGAAAGGGTTCCTGTGTCACAAGTTTCTAACACCTCGTTTACAACGACGGTCTCATCAAACGCCATGGCCGTGGTGGACTATCTGTCCAAAAGCATGATGTCGGCGTTACCGTTTATTGTCTGCGCGGCGTTGTTCCGCACCGTCGCCGTCATTATGGGCGAAGGCATGCTGGGCCTATGGTCTGCCGATTCCGAAATCTATCGCCTGTTCTACAGTTGGCTCTATAACGCCGGCTACTACTTTTTGCCCATTTATCTTGGTTGGGCGGCCGCCCGCCAGCTCGGTTGCTCGGAGCAGCTGGGCATGATGCTGGGCGGCGTATTGATTGCGCCCGATCTGCTTAAGCTTGTCGATGCCGCATCGACGACGGGGGCATCGATGACTTCCGTGTATGGTCTGCTTCCTGCGCCGGTCAACGATTACACGACGACTGTTATTCCGGTTCTCATCTCGGTGCCTGTGTTATGGCAAGTGGAGTGTTTCTTTCGGCGCGTTATCCCTAAGGCCGTGGCGTTTTCGTTCGTTCCGTTTGCAACCATGCTTGTCATGGTTCCGGTTTCGCTGTGCATTACGGCGCCGGCGGGCAGCTATCTGGGCATGCTGTTGGGACAGCTTATGTTTATGCTTGGCAATTCCGGTGGCATCGTGTCGCTGTTCACGCTCATGGGGCTTGCCGCGGGCTGGGAGTTCCTAAAGATCGCCGGCGTCAGCAACGTTGTCCTATCGCTCGCCTATGCGCAGTTTATGAGTGTGGGAACGGATTCGTGCATTTTGATCGCCGCGACGATGGCAACGTTCGCCGTTTGGGGCATGCCTTTTGGCGCGTCGCTCCGCGTTGCGGATAAGGACGAGAAGGCGCTCATGCTGGGCTATTCGATCTCGGGTGTTCTTGGCGGCGTAAGCGAGCCGGCGCTGTACGGTTGCGGCTTTAAATATGGCAGGTGCCTGACGTGCATGGCCATTGGCGGCGCCGTCGGAGGCCTTGTTGCGGCCGTGGGCCACGTTACGGCCTATACCATCGGCATGACGAATGTCCTTATGGTCATTGGCTTTGCCACGGGCGGCATCTCGAACCTGCTGTGGTGCTGCGTTGCCGGCGGTGTGGCATTTGCGGTGTCTGCGGCGCTGAGCTACTGCTTTGGCGTGGTGCCGGCGCAGGGACAGGCGACGGAGGACGGAGCCGATTCGCCCGAAACAGTGGCGAGCGCTGCTGAAGTAAGCGCATAAACCTGTGCGACAAAAGGACGATTCTTTTGTCATGCTCCAAGGCCGTGGCCCGCGCGGGCTGCGGCCTCTTTGTATCTGGGAGACAAAGTGGCTACACTACAATCCGTTTGAGCAATAGATATATAGGTAGTGCCGTGGGGGCGGATGTAGATGGTCGAGTGGATTGTTAAGCGCGCACAGGGCGACCGTGCGCGCGTGGGCACGTTGACGGGCGTGGTGTGTATTCTCGCCAATGTTGCGCTTTGTGCTGCGAAGGGCGCAATTGGTGTGGTTTCGGGATCGGTTTCGATTGTGGCGGATGCCATGAACAACCTGTCCGATGCCAGCTCGAATATCGTGAGCGTGCTGGGCTTTAAGCTGGCGAGCAAGCCGGCCGACCCCGAGCATCCATACGGCCATGGTCGCTATGAGTATCTCTCGGGATTGGTCGTGGCGGCGCTCGTGCTGCTGATTGGCGTTGAGCTGGTGAAGTCCTCGGTTGAGCGCATCATCCACCCCGAACCTGTCGAGTTCTCGCTTGCCCTGGTGGCAGTTCTAGTGCTTTCGATGGTCGTAAAGCTCTGGATGGCGGCCCTCAACCAAAAGCTCGGCGATTGCATTGAGTCCGAGACGCTGCATGCGACCGCGCAGGATTCCAAGAACGATGTCCTTGCCACGGGCGCCGTGTTAGCGTGCGCAATTGTTTCGCAGGTGACGCGCATCAATCTTGACGCATGGGTCGGCCTTGCCGTTGGCGCCTATATTGGCTGGAGCGGCTTTGAACTTATTCAAGATACGGTGAGCCCGCTTTTGGGTCAGTCGCCCGATCCTAAGCTGGTCAAGCACATTCGAGACAAGATCATGAGCTATCCCGGCGTTTTGGGCGTTCACGATTTGATGGTTCACGACTACGGCCCGGGCAGGAAGTTCGCAAGCGCGCATGCCGAGATGGCAGCCGAGGTCAGTCCGCTGGAAAGTCACGACACGCTCGACAATATTGAGCAGGCGTTTAGGGATGAGGACGGCATGATCGTCACGCTTCACTACGATCCCATCGTGACCGATGACCCCAAGCTGGCGAGCATGCGCTTGCGCATTCACGCCATGGCCCAGGAGATCGATAGTCGCCTTTCGATTCACGACCTTCGCTGCGTGCCGGGTCCTACGCACACCAACGTGATCTTTGACTGCGTACGGCCCTCGGATTTGGACATGGATGCCGATGAGCTCAAACATGCGTTGGCCCAGAGGGTCGAATCGGAATACCCCAAGTCGATTGCCAAGATCACGATCGACGAAGACTACGTAGGGCATACCCACGAGTAGGGCTGTGCCGGCAAAGCAGGTTATGCAGAAGGGGAGAGCATGAAGAAGCTGTATCTACTCCGCCACGGTCAGACGGAGTTCAACGTCAAAAAGCTGGTCCAGGGCCGCTGCGATTCACCGCTGACCGACCTGGGCCGCAAACAAGCGGGAATGGCAGCCGCATGGCTCAAAGCTCACGGCGTCGTCCCCGACAAAGTAGTCTCATCACCCTTAGGCCGAGCCATGGACACGGCAAGTCTCGTCGCATGCGAACTCCTCGGCCCGGACGCAGCAGTCGAGCCCTGTGAAGGCATTATCGAGCGCAGCTACGGCACCTTCGAAGAAGGCCCCCACGACGCCCTGCCCACCGACGTCTGGGACCCCGGCGAGGATTTGGTCCCCTTTGGAGGAGAGGGAAGTCATGCCCTACAGGAGCGCATGGTAGGCACCCTCACCAATCTCATGGGCGCCGAGGGCATCGAAACCCTCCTAGCAGTAAGCCACGGCAGCGCCAGCCGCCAATTCATCAAGGCTGCAGCCCCAGAGGGCTTCGAGCTCCCAACAAAACTCCCCAACTGCGCCATCATGATCTTCGATTTCGATGAGGAGAAGTCGGGAGAAGAAGGCGCCGTGCCCCAATCCAAGTTCATCTTGCAGCAAATCATCGATCCTCAACAAAGGAATTAGCTGAGCGAGCAGAGTTAAGCAGACATCAACGTGTCGTCTCCCGAGCACGGCGGAGGGCCGGAGAAATATATTAAGGTCATCGCGAGTTCCGCACGCAAAGGAGAGCACTTAATGTGCTCTCCGTCTTGCGCAGGACTGTAGAGCAGGGACCTTAATATATTTCTCCGGCCCTCCGCCGTGCTCGGGAGCCATCCACGCACTTTACCTGCGTAAACAATGTGAGTGAAATATGAATCTCGATGGATACGCCCGCAGCCGTGTATACTAAACAACTGTGTGAAACCAGGGGAGTATTCTGGCTGGACAAAATGCCTGCTTAATAGGGTTGTCAGGTAGTCCGGGCGAAATACAAGGCTGGGGAGCACGTCGTGTAAGTAGTGGTCCTCTAGGGGCGTACGCTCGGTGGTGTACGCATTGTCCCAAGACCACGCGAGAGTTGGGATCATATCTTGATCAGCATGATTCTCGGCCGCAAGATTGGCATGACCCAGGTTTGGGACGAGGACGACAACGTCGTTCCCGTCACGGTCATCCAGGCTGGCCCCTGCGCTGTCTCGCAGGTTAAAACTCAGGCAACCGACGGCTATGACGCCGTCCAGATCGGTTTCGGCGACATCAAGGCCAAGAACGTGAACAAGCCCATGGCTGGTCACTTCGCCAAGGCTGGCGTCGAGCCTGTCCGTTTCCTTCGTGAGGTCCGCGTCGAGAACGGCGAGGAGCACAAGGTCGGCGAGGTCGTCACCGTCGCTGATTTCGCTGATGTCGAGAAGGTCGACGTCATCGGTACCTCCAAGGGTAAGGGCTTCCAGGGTCGCATCAAGCGCTGGGGTCAGCGCCGCGGTCCTATGACGCATGGTTCTCACTTCCAGCGTCACCCCGGTTCTATCGGTCAGTGCGCCTATCCTGCGCGCGTCCTCAAGGGCGTCAAGATGGCCGGTCACATGGGTAACGAGCGCGTTACCGTCAAGAACCTTTCCGTTGTCCGCATCGATGCCGAGCAGAACCTCATCTTGGTCAAGGGCGCTGTCCCGGGTGCCAAGAATGGTCTCGTCGCCATCCGTATGGCCTAAGGGCCCAGCCCATTTAGCCCAGCGTCATACCAAGGAGAACACTTAAATGGCAAAGTTTGAAGTAAAGAACAGCGAGGGCAAGAAGGTCGCCGAGGCCGAGCTCGCCGCTGAGGTGTACGGCATCGAGCCGAACATCCACGTTATGCACCACATCGTCAAGTGCCAGATGGCCTCTTGGCGTCAGGGCACCCAGTCTGCTAAGGGCCGCTCTGAGGTTTCCGGTGGCGGCAAGAAGCCTTGGCGTCAGAAGGGCACCGGCCGTGCCCGCCAGGGTTCCATCCGTGCTGCCCAGTGGCGTCACGGTGGCGTTGTCTTCGCCCCCAAGCCCCGTTCCTACGCTAAGCGTATGAACAACAAGGAGGTCAAGCTGGCTATGCGCTCCGCGCTGTCCGCCAAGCTGGCCGATGGCGAGCTCGTGCTCGTTGACGACTACGGCTTCGAGAAGCCTTCCACCAAGGCTGCCGTCGCCATGCTCAAGGCTCTCGGCCTTGAGGGCAAGCGTCTGACCATCATCGTTCGCGATGAGGACGTCAACGCCTACCTGTCGTTCCGCAACATTCCCAAGACGTTCATCATCACCGCTGACGAGGCCAACACCTACGATCTCGTCAACAACAACGCTGTGCTGATGCCCGCCGACATCGCCGCTCACTTCGGGGAGGTGCTTGCATAAATGACCGCCCACGAGATCATCATCCGTCCGATCGTGTCCGAGCGTTCCTTCTCCGGCATGGAGCTGAACAAGTACACGTTCGAGGTCGCCAAGGATGCTAACAAGTATCAGATCAAGGACGCCGTCGAGGAGATCTTCGGCGTCAAGGTCGTTCGCGTGAACACCCTGACGGTCAAGCCCAAGACCAAGCGCGTGCGCTATGTCGCCGGCAAGACCCGTTCTTGGAAGAAGGCCATCGTCACGCTGGCCGAGGGCGACACCATCGAGGTCTTTGGCAACCAGGCCTAAGACTCGCTGCTGTTGAGTGAGCTCATGCCTCCCAAATAGGGGAGGCGAGAGCTCAAGGTTTTGGGCGTATAAAATGGACACGCCCGGAACCGTGTATACGTCCGGTGTCATCGCACCCGAGGCAGAACCTCGAATCCCTGTCTGCGATGGCTAACGGATTCCTATTGAAAGGGATTGTAATGGCTGTAAAGCACCTTAAGCCGACCTCCGCTGGTAGGCGTTGGCAGACGATCTCCGATTTCTCCGAGATCACCTGCACCAAGCCCGAGAAGTCTCTTCTCGAGCCCCTGCCCAAGAAGGCCGGTCGTAACAACAACGGCCGCATCACCACCCGCCACCAGGGCGGCGGCGTGAAGCGTCGTTACCGCGTGATCGACTTCAAGCGCAACAAGGACGGCGTGCCCGCCAAGGTTGCCACGATCGAGTACGATCCGAACCGTTCCGCTCGCATCGCTCTGCTGCACTACGCTGACGGTGAGAAGCGCTACATCCTGGCCCCCAAGGGCCTCGAGGTCGGTCAGACCATCATGTCCGGTTCTGACGCCGACATCAAGCCGGGCAACGCTCTGCCCCTCGCCGACATCCCCGTCGGTACGCTCATCCACGCCGTCGAGTTCCAGCCGGGCAAGGGCGCCGCTATCGCCCGTTCCGCCGGTAACTCCTGCCAGCTGATGGGTAAGGAGGGCAAGTACGCTATCGTCCGTATGCCTTCCTCCGAGATGCGCCGCATCCTCGTTACCTGCCGCGCCACCGTCGGTGAGGTCGGCAACGCCGATCACTCCAACATTGTCATCGGCAAGGCCGGCCGTAAGCGTCACATGAACGTGCGCCCGACCGTCCGCGGTACCGTCATGAACCCTGTCGACCACCCGCACGGCGGTGGCGAGGGCAAGAACCACACCTCTGGTCGTCCCTCCGTTACCCCCTGGGGTAAGCCGACGAAGGGCCTTCGTACGCGCAAGAAGAAGAAGGTCTCGAACCAGCACATCATTCGTCGCCGTAAGAAGTAATTTCGGATACCGAGTTTTAGGAGAAAGCACTTATGAGCAGAAGTCTCAAAAAGGGCCCGTTCGTGGAGACTCGCCTTCTCTCGCGTATCACCGCGATGAACGAGGCTGGCAAGAAGGACGTCGTGAAGACCTGGTCCCGCGCGTCCACCATCTTCCCCGAGATGGTTGGTCACACCATCGCCGTCCACGACGGCCGCAAGCATGTGCCCGTGTATGTTACCGAGTCCATGGTTGGTCACAAGCTCGGCGAGTTCGCGCCGACTCGTACGTTCCGTGGCCACAAGGCCAAATAGGGGGTTAACCGTAAATGGCAACTAAGTCTATTGAAACTGAGGCCACCGAGGTTCGCGCCGTCGCTAAGTACGTGCGTGTTTCCCCCAGCAAGGCCCGCCTGGTGGTCGATCTGATCCGCCGCAAGCCTGTCGCTCAGGCCTTCGACATCCTCCACTTCTGCGACCGCGCCGTCGCCGTGGATGTCGAGAAGGTTCTCCGTTCCGCCGTTGCGAACGCCGAGAACAACAACGGTCTGCGTGCCGACAACCTGGTTGTCGCCGCTGCCTATGTTGACGAGGGTCCGACGCTTAAGCGCATCCGTCCCCGCGCCAAGGGTTCCGCTTCTCGCATTCTGAAGCGTACTTCCCACATCACCGTCGTCGTTGCTCCTCGAAAGGAGGCGTAAAGCTGTATGGGTCAGAAAGTCTACCCCACCGGCTTCCGTCTTGGCATCACCGAGAACTGGCGCTCCCGCTGGTTCGCAGAGAAGGATTACGCTAAGACCCTCGGTAACGATCTCGAGATCCGCAAGTACCTCGAGAAGCGTCTTTCCCGCGCAGCTGTCTCCCGCGTCGAGATCGAGCGCGCTGGCGACAAGGTGAAGGTCATCATCCTCACCGCTCGCCCCGGCGTTGTCATCGGTAAGAAGGGTGCCGAGATCGATACCCTCCGCACCGAGCTCGAGAAGGTCGCTGGCGTCTCCAAGGGCCAGCTCTCCGTCGACGTTGTTGAGATCAAGCGCCCCGAGCTCGACGCCAACCTCGTTGCTCAGTCCATCGCTGAGCAGCTCGAGGGCCGCGTTGCCTTCCGTCGCGCTATGCGCAAGGCTGTCCAATCCGCCCGCAAGGCCGGCGCCAAGGGCATCCGTATCCAGTGCTCCGGTCGTCTCGGCGGTGCCGAGATGGGCCGTCGTGAGTGGTACCGTGAGGGTCGCGTGCCTCTGCACACCCTCCGTGCCAAGATTGACTATGGCACGGCTGTCGCCAGCACCACCATGGGCGCTTGCGGCGTGAAGGTCTGGATCTACCTGGGCGAGAAGCTCCCGGGCCAGCCTGTTCCCAACCCTGCACTCGAGGGCTCTTCCCGTCCTCGTCGTCGTAACTCCGAGAGGAGGGGTCAGTAGTGCTTGCCCCTAAGCGTATTCTTCACCGCAAGGTGCAGCGTGGCTCCATGAAGGGCCAGGCCAAGGGTAATACCGAGCTGCATTTCGGCGAGTTTGGTATCCAGGCTCTCGAGGCCCATTGGATCACCAACCGTCAGATCGAGGCCGCTCGTATTGCCATGACCCGCTACATGAAGCGTGGCGGTCGTGTCTACATCACGATCTTCCCCGATAAGCCCATCACCAAGAAGCCTGCCGAGACTCGCATGGGTTCTGGTAAGGGTAACCCCGAGGAGTGGGTGGCCGTCGTCAAGCCCGGCCGCATCATGTTCGAGGTCAAGGGCGTGCCCGAGGAGGTCGCTCGCGAGGCTCTGCGTCTTGCACAGCACAAGCTTCCCATCAAGACCAAGATTGTTGCTGCCAAGAACGCCGAGCAGCGCATCGAGAAGGAGATGGCTGAGGAGGCCGCTCTCGAGGCCAAGTGGGCTGCTGAGGACGCCGCCGCCGCCAAGGAGGAGAACTAATGAAGCCCGCAGAGATTCGTGAGCTCTCGGACGCTCAGCTCGTTGAGAAGCTGAAGGAAATGCGCGCCGAGCTCTTTAACCTTCGTTTCCAGATGGCCACCAGCCAGCTGGACAACACCGCTCGCGTCAACACCGTGAAGAAGGACATCGCTCGCGTCCTCACGGAGCAGCGCGCCCGCGAGATCGCAGCGGAGAAGTCCGCTGTCGCCGAGTAGGACCTAAGGAGAGAACATGACTGATTCGCGTAACTCGCGTAAGGTCCGTACGGGTGTCGTTACCTCCGTCTCCGGTGCCAAGACCATTGTTGTCACCATCACCGAGCGCAAGCGTCACCCCAAGTACGGCAAGATGATGACCAGCTCCAAGAAGCTGCACGCTCACGACGAGGAGTGCACGGCTGGCGTGGGCGACACCGTCCGCGTTATGGAGACCCGTCCTATGTCCAAGATGAAGCGTTGGCGCCTCATCGAGGTCGTCGAGCGCGCTAAATAAGCAGTCGCTCTTACGACTTGTACGTTTCCGAAGATGTGCGTATGCCTGGCTTGCATACCACGGGCCGTATAAAGGCTGCGCACCTCTCTTCGGTTCTTAGTTCGGAGGAACATCTACCATGATTCAGATGCAAACCATGCTGAACGTCGCCGACAACTCCGGCGCTCGCAAGATTCGCTGCATCAAGGTGCTTGGCGGTTCCAAGCGTCGTTATGCAGGCATCGGCGATGTGTTCATCGGTGCTGTCCAGGAGGCTACCCCTGGCGCCAACGTCAAGAAGAAGGACGTTGTCCGTTGCGTCGTCGTTCGCACCGTTAAGGAGATCCGCCGCAAGGATGGCTCCTACATTCGCTTTGATGAGAACGCCTGCGTTGTCATCAACAACGATGGTTCGCCCGTCGGCACCCGTATCTTCGGGCCCGTCGCTCGCGAGCTTCGTGACAAGAAGTACATGAAGATCGTCTCGCTCGCTCCCGAGACCCTGTAGTTAGGGGAGATATATGTATATCAAGAAGGGCGATAAGGTCCAGGTTCTCTCTGGTAAGGATCGCGGCAAGCAGGGCGTTGTCCTGCGTGCTCTCCCCGCCGAGAACAAGGTCGTTGTCGAGGGCGTTTCGGTCGTCAAGAAGGCCGTCAAGCCCAACGCTGCCAACCAGCAGGGCGGCATCGTTTCGCAGGAGGCTCCCATCGACGCCTCCAACGTCAATCTCGTTTGCCCCGAGTGCGGTAAGGTTACCCGCGTCGGTCACGAGAAGGACGGCAAGAACAAGCTGCGCGTCTGCAAGAAGTGCGGCCACAAGTTCTAAGCTGCCCGCAACATCAAGTTGCTAGCAAAGGCCCGGATGCTACGGCACCCGGGCCTTTTTCTATCCCTACTCATTGGGGACAGACTTAAATGAGTGGCCGTTGAAATGCCGGCACCTGGGGGCGTTCATTTTCTGTCGGCAGCTGGGGACGACCATTCATTGGGGACAGACTTAAATGACCAGTCGTTGGGGGGACAGTCTCTATGTGCCGGCAGTTTGGGACGATCCTTTGATGTCTGATGCCCCCAGAGGAGTGAAGTAATACAGCTGGGTCTGTCTTTTAGGGCTTTGGTGTTCCGCCCCTTTATGTTTCACAAGGATCGTCGCATGCGCATTTACGCGCATAGCCTTGCGCGACAATGCGCATAGCCGCGCAAACATCTGCCAACTATGGCTAAATAATAACCGATAAGCAAATAAATACGCAAACACGAGCAGATACGCGCGCAATTGTGCGACTATAGGTTTGTTAGAAATGAAGGACTTCCGATGACTCAGGAGGCACATCATGGCAGATTCCAAACAGGCTCCGCTCGACGCCGAGGCAGCCGCAAAGGCGGCGTTTGCCTCGGTCCAGAATCAGCCGTTCCCAAACGACATCTTTACGGCTCCCGAGCTTCGTTGGGCTGTAATTGGGTGTGGCGTTATCGCCAACCAGATGGCTCAGTCTCTCGCCCTTGCCGGCCGAAAGCTCGCGGGCGTTGCCAACCGCACGCTGTCCAAGGCTCAGGCTTTTGCAGAGCAGTATGGCGTTGAGAAGGTCTATGGCACGGTCGAGGATCTCTACGCCGATCCGGACATTGACGCAGTCTATATCACCACGCCGCACAACACGCATATCACCTATCTGCGAGCCGCTCTGGCAGCTGGCAAGCACGTGCTCTGCGAGAAGGCCATTACCCTCAATTCCGCCGAGCTTGACGAGGCCCGCGCCATTGCCGACGAGCACAACGTGGTCCTTATGGACGCCACCACGGTGCTTCACATGCCCTTGTATCAGGAGCTGCGTCGTCGCATGGATGTCGGCGAGTTCGGCCGCATGAATCTCGCTCAGCTCAACTTTGGCAGCTATAAGGAGTACGGCGACCTGACCAACCGCTTCTACAACCGTAGCCTTGCCGGTGGCGCCATGCTCGACATTGGCGTGTATGCGCTCTCCGTTATGCGCCTCTTTATGGCGAGCCAGCCCGCTGAGGTTGTCTCGCTGGGCAACACCTGTGAGACCGGTGTCGACGTTGCGGGCGGCATTGTCTGCCGTAACGCCGAGCAGCAGCTGGGTGTTGTGAGCCTTACGCTCCACTCCAAGCAGCCCAAGCGCTCGGTCATCAGCTTCGACAAGTGCTATATCGAGGTCAACGAGTATCCGCGCGCCGATCACGCGACCATCGTGTGGACTGTGGACGGCCACCGCGAGGAGGTCCACGCCGGCACCGAAGCTTACGCCCTTTGCTATGAGATGGCCGATCTTGAGAAGGCCGTTGCCGGCGACGACTCCAAGCGCGAGCTGCTGGATTATGCTTCTGATGTTATGGAGCTTATGACCAAGCTCCGCGCCGATTGGGGAGTCGTGTACCCCGAGGAGGAGTAAGCGATGCTTGCGGAAGATAGGCTCAATGCGATCGTGTCGATGGTGCAGCAGGCCGGCTCGGTTACCGTGCCGGAACTTGCCGAGGCCCTGGGCGTGACACCGTCCACCATTCGCCGTGACTTGCAAACGCTCGACCGCGCGCACCGTATCGCCAAGGTGCACGGAGGTGCGACGAGTCTGGAGCGCGCGCACGTGACGCGCGACTTGACGATCAGCGAACGCAGTGATCTCCATAACGATGACAAGGAGCGCATCTGTGCTCGTGCCGCGGCCCTGGTGGAGCCCGATAGCTTTGTGTATATCGATTCGGGCTCAACGACCCTCAAGCTCATCGAGCATCTTCCGCGTCTCGACGGCGTCACCTATGTGACCGATTCCGTGCTCCATGCTCAGCACCTTGCTTTGCGCGGCATGCGTACCGTGGTGCTGGGCGGCGAGCTCAAACCCGAGACCGAGGCGCTCGTTGGCCCCGATGCCTTGGCAACCCTGGACCGCTATAACTTCAACTGCGGCTTTTGGGGATCCAACGGCATCGCGGCCGAGCAAGGTCTCACCACACCGGATATCGAGGAAGCACAGGTCAAGCGTATCTCGATGCGCCATACCGCCAAACGCTTCGTAATCTCGGACGCCAGTAAATTTGGCATGGTGGCGCCCGTCAAGTTCGCGGACTTCCGCGACGCAACGATTATTACCGCAGGCGAGGTCCCCGCCAAGTACCGGGCAATGGACAACGTCATCACGGTCTAGCAGCAGGGGACGGGCTAAGGCCAAAACCACCACAAAGGGGCCTGTCCCCATTGTGGTGGTTAGCAACGGAAACCGAGTAGTTTTCTCAATAGAAAAGCGGCAACGTCCATCACGGGCGTTGCCGCTTTCGTTGTCTACCGGTTTGTCTACGTCTGTAACAACTGGACCGTTAAAAGTGGGTTAGATGTTACAGAGTGAGATACTTCCGAACCGCACCGTCCCTTTGTCTCAATCTGTAACATCTGGGACCGATTTTGCCGAGTTATTGTTACAGATTGAGATTTTCCCTTGAGGGGGATTCGAATGTCTCGATCTGTAACAGACCGACCGGAAAATGGGCTCTAACTGTTACAGATCGAGACGTTTTGGGACCGCGGCTGAGCCATTGCGGCAAAACCACCACAAAGGTGCCTGTCCCGATTGTGGTGGTTTAGGGCTCCCAGGGGCAGGGGGCTTCGATGTGGATGGGCTCGCCGGTTACGGGATGCGTAAAGGACACGCTGTGGGCATGGAGCATCAGGCCGCAGGGACGCGGCGTGCCGTAGAGCTCGTCGCCCACCAGGGGATGACGCTCGCTCGCCAGGTGCACGCGGATCTGGTGTTTGCGGCCGGTGAGCAGCTCGACATCGATATACGAACGCGTGGGCAGGCCTCGGCGGCTCTTAAGGCGCTTGAGCACCTTCACGCGCGTTTGAGACGGCTTGCCGCTGGCGCCGACGCGCATCTTTCGGCTGTCGTGACGGTCGCGGGCGATGGGCTTGTCGATGAGCTTTTCGTTCCAGTCGATCTTGCCCTCGGCGAGCGCCAGGTAGTGCTTCTCGAAAGCGTGGTCGATCACCATCTGGTCAAAGGCGGGCTGCGTCTGTTTGTCGAGCGAAAACAACACCACGCCGGTGGTGTTGCGGTCCAGGCGGTTGAGCGGCTGCATGTCGGTCGCGGCAAAGCCGTCACCCATCGCCAGCAGCAGGTCGCTGGCGTAGTCGGTGAGCGTGCGCTCGCCGGTGCCGTCGCCGTGGACGATCATGCCGGCGGGCTTGTCGATGGCCATGAGCCAGGCGTCGCAGTAAAGGACTTGAGGTTCTTCGTTCACGTGTAAGCCTTTCGGTTAGCTGATTCCCACAAACATGCAGCCCGAGGTCGCCCCGCGCAGGCGGGCGGCGGGCTTGCGGCCGGCCTGCGCTGCTTCGACGGCACGACGGACGCGGGCGACGGCACGGCCCACCTCATCCGCCTCGAGCAGCGTTCCGTCCACCATGAGACGACGCACGCCGGCATCGAGCAGCTGAGCAACCTGCGGCGTGAGGTCGATGGGGTAGGCATCGTACAGGCGAGAGCGGCCGTGAGTGTCGGTGCGGACGGGCATGACCTTGCCGTCGATATTCTTGAGCGAGAGCTTGCGGGCACGCAGGCGGCAGTTGGCACAATCGTGGATGCAGCCGTTGGCAACCTGCAGAATGCAATGCTCGCTCGTCATGACGCGCGGGCGGCCAAAGACGGTGATGCCCAGAGCCGCGGGCGCGGTGGCGCCGAGCGAGACAATCTCGTCGAGCGTGATCTCGGGCGAGAGCCAAAACGCACCGGCTCCGCGCTCGGCAAGCGCCTCCATGCAGGGCGTGTTGTGCACCGGCAGGCAAGAGCGAATCTCGGCCGTGGCGCCGGCATGCGCGGCTACGGCGAGCTCGGAGATATTGCCGACGGCGACGGTGGCTCCGGCATTGATCCAGGGATCGACGCGCTCGTGGTCGACGGTGCGGCAGACCTCGTCGAGTACGGGCACGATACCCTGCTCAAATGCATCGGCAGGGGAGAGTCCGACAGTCTCGAGCGCGTCGGTGGTCATATAGATGCGCGCGGCGCCCTCGGCGCGAGCTGCCTCGGCGGCTTCGAGCGTGGTGACGGTGGCGCAGATATGCGGCTCGTCGCGGTAATGCTCGGGCATGGCGTGCGTACATTTGTCGAGTACCGGCAACTCAAGCGTTTTCGCGCGCTCCTCGTACGGCGCCAGAATGGCCTCCTCCAATGCTTTACAGGCGGCGGCGCGCACCTTGTGCACGGCGGAGAAGCCCATACCGCAGCCGGCGTCGAGCGAAACGTCAAAGCTCGCGGCCTCAAAGGGCGAGGAGCCCATGCGGCCTACATGCTCAACCAGATCGGACGCTTCGACGGCGCGGGTCTTGGCGGCCTCGACGGTAAAGCCGGTCGCAGCGGCAGCGAGCGTGGGGTCGTCGCAGCAGGTGAGCGTCACGGTAAACGGCTCGCCCAGACGCGCCACGACGGTCACGTCTACGGCGCGGCGGCGCAGCACATCGCGTTTGAGCGCGGCGCCGGCGGCGTCGATAGCGCGCTGGCTTCGAATCACGCGTACACGGCAACCCTCGGGCATGCTACGGGGCACGCGGCACTCGATGATGTCGCCGGCAGCGGCATCCTCGGCGGCAATGGTGGTCAGGAACTGGTCAAACTCATCGTCGTGACGAAGCTCCAGCAGGTCACCCTTGCCCACGGGCTCAAACAGCTCAATGCGGGCGATGGCAGCGCGGCGACGGCGGTCGTCGGGCTTGAGCCCGCGCACATCGCGGTTGGACAGGCGGCTGCCGAGCACCGTGCCCACGATCTGGCCGCGGTTGTTGGAACGCTCGTAGCTCATCATCTCGTCACCCGAGGTACCGTCTTGGTAGGCGTGCGTAAAGTCGCGGTTGAAGCAGCGTTTGAGCTGGCGCTGGCGGGCGGCGTCCTCGTCCTTATCTACGGCGACCCCGGCCAGCATGTCATCAATCTGATGACGATACACGTCGACGATGGAATATACGTAATCGGGGGCTTTCATGCGGCCTTCGAGCTTGAGCGATGCGGCGCCGGCGTCATACAGACGGCGAACGAGCTGCGAAGTATTGGTGTCGCGCGGGCACAGCGCGCGCTCGCGACCGGCAGGGGAGAGCGAGCGGCCGTTCTCGTCAATCAGCTCGTAAGGCAGGCGACAGGGCTGAGCGCACATGCCGCGGTTGGCCGAGCGGCCCGCCATGGCAAAGCTCGACAGCAGGCACAGGCCCGAGTAACAAAAGCAGATGGCGCCGTGGCTAAAGACCTCAAGGTCAACGTCGGGCGCGGCATTGTGAATGGCAGCGATTTCGTCGATGGAGAGCTCGCGCGAGAGGGTCACGCGGTCGGCGCCCTGCTCGCGGCACCAGATAGTCCCACGGTCATCATGGATGTTCGCCTGGGTCGAGATGTGTGTCTCGATGCCGGGCATGGTGCGCTTGACCTCAAAGAACAGGCCCCAGTCCTGGATAATGAAGGCATCGGCGCCCAGCGTGGAGCAGCGGTGGATGAGTTGCAACGCATCGCCCATCTCGGACTGCTTGATGACGATGTTGACCGTGACGTAGACGCGCGAGCCGGCCAGATGCGCGGCGCGGCAGGCCTGCTCAAAGGCCTCATCGGTAAAGTTGGTTGCCTTGCGGCGGGCGTTGAAGCTGCCCATGCCGCAGTAGATGGCGTCTGCCCCGGCAGCGAGTGCGGCGGCAAAGGGCTCGGGGCCTCCGGCGGGGGCCAAAAGCTCGGGCCTGCGGTTGGTGGTTCGACTGGCGGTTGCGGTCATATCCTGCCTTTCAAAATGCTCAGATATTCAAAAGTATAGTGGCGTCGCTGCGGTGGGCGACGCCCGTGCTCCAAGCTGGATAAAGTCTTCAGCAGCTTGGACTGGCTGCTCCACATGAGAACCGTTCAGCGGTTCGGGGAAACCGTTGGGCGATAAAATATTCTCGCAACGTGATAATAATCTTGCATTGCGCGGAAACCTTGAGTACTATCCCAAATCAAGCGCGGTGTTCAGACCGAATTGTGCCTCCCGGTGTGAACGCCGCGCTCACGCTCTCTATCTGATCGTAAGGAGAAAAACATGAGCAAGACCGTCGTGTCTTCCGATAACGCACCTGCAGCCATCGGCCCGTATTCCCCCGGCATCCAGACCGGCAACATGGTGTTCCTGTCCGGCCAGCTGGGCATCGACCCCGCAACCGGCAAGATGCCCGAGGGCGTCGAGGCCCAGGCTAAGCAGTCCCTTGCTAACGTCGAGGCCCTGCTGACCGCTGCCGGCGCCACCTTTGCCGATGTCGTTAAGACCACGGTCTATCTGGCCGACATTGCCGACTTCGCTGCCGTGAACGAGATCTACGCCTCCAAGTTCGAGGCTCCGTTCCCCGCGCGCAGCGCTTTCCAGGTTGCCGCCCTTCCGGCCGGCGGTCTGGTTGAGATTGAGGTCGTCGCCGCTCTCTAAGGGGTTGGCAACAACTAAACATGACATGCAAAAAGACCCTGCAGTGCGTGTGAACTGCAGGGTCTTTTGTCAAGCGATGCGACAAAAATGATCCGTTTTCCTCCGTCCCCAAGGAGTCAGCGGGTTAGCCTTCCTTGCGGACTTTTTGCAGGTAGCGGTAGACGCTGGGCTCCGAGATGCCCAGCGCGGTGGCGGCGCAGGCTACGGCGCCCTTGAGCATGAACACTCCGTTGCCGTTGAGGTGGCGAATGACTTCCACGCGGTCGCTTTGACCAAGCGACGTCACATCCAGCCCGCGAGCGCTCAGCAGCTCGGAAATACTGCGGTCGATGAGCTCCTGCGTGGACTCCGAAAGGCTTTCGACCTCGATGGGGGAGGGCTCGGTGCGTGCGGGAGCGGCGTCAAAGCAGGCCATAAGCTGCTGGGCCATGGCACTGATGTTGCGCACGGCCGAAAGATCGGTGTTGACGCAGAGCATGCCGACGATCTCGCCGTCCTCGCGAATGAAGTACGTCGCCGACTCCAGCGTCTTGCCACCGGCACCGCGGCCTTCGTAGCCCGTAATGAACGGCAGATCGCGATATTTACCATCGTGCATGATCTTGAGTGCCAGATCGGTGGCGGGACCGCCGACCTTACGGCCGCTCACGATGCCGTTGCGAATATCGACGATGGCGTGGTCGGGATCCGAGAAATCGTGCAGCACGATTTCGCTGTTCTTACCGAGTACCTGCTCCAGGAAATCGACCATCGGCAAAAAGCGGCGTACGGTCTCGTTCACGGGCAACTCCTTTGGGTTCTATCGAAGTGTTCATAACAATTTTTTATCATGGTAACACGGTGTCTATTGACTCGTATATCCGCAGGTACATTGCGTAATACAGACGAACGGTAGGAATTTAGCGGTAAACGGTTGACCAAAAGAAAAGTAAGATGTCATTTTGACCAGACACTTTCCTGACCTGCGGAAATGCATTATCTCAGCTGAAGAATAGTCTGATAACAAAAAATTATTATTGAGAATGAGAATCATCTTTAATACGATATGCAACGAAGGCACAACCTCAACCCCGCACTGCGTCACAATAGAGCGTTAGATGCGAAAACAACTATTTCGAGGATTGGTGGTCAAATGACCCAGGAGACGGTTACGAACGGCACTGAAGCCCTGTTCACTCGCGAAGGCATGCCGCCCGTTAAGGAAATGATCCCGTGTGCCCTTCAGCATGTACTGGCATCGTTTGCCGGCATCATTACCCCGGCGGTCATCATGGCCGGCGTCTACGGCTTTAATAGCCAGCAGAGCACCGACATCATTCAGGTTGCACTCATTCTTTCGGCGATCGACACGGCCCTTCAGGCCTTCGCTCCCTTCCGTCGCATTGGCGGCGGCCTGCCCATCGTCATGGGCGTTTCGTTCGCGTTCCTGCCGGCCCTTCAGGCCATGGGCGCCTCGGGCTTTAGTTTTGGCGCGCTGCTGGGCGGCGAGATCGTTGGCGGTGCCGTCGCGGTCCTCTTTGGTCTGGCCTACAGCAAGATTAAGTGGCTGTTCCCGCCCGTCGTGACCGGCACGGTCATCTTCTCCATTGGCGTCTCTCTCTATCCCACGGCCGTCAAATACATGGCCGGTGGCATGGGCACGCCGTTGTGGGGCACCCCGCAGGCATGGTGCGTCGCTCTTATCACCTTCGCCGTCGTCTTCGCGCTCGCCAACTTTGGAAAGGGCACGCTCAAGCTGGGATCCGTGTTCTTTGGCATGATCGTTGGCATGATCGTTTCGATCCCCTTTGGCATGATCGACTTCTCCAGCGTCGCCACCGCTCAGGTCTTCGCTCTTCCCAAGCTCATGCCCTACGCGCTCGAGTTTGATCCCGAGGTCTGCATTACCCTCGCCGTCGTGTTCCCCATGGTTGCCATCCAGGTTATCGGTGACGTCTCCGCCGCCTGCCTGGGCTCCATCGACCGTATGCCCACCGAGCGCGAGCTTTCCGGCGCTATCGTGTCCCAGGGCCTCACTTCTATGGTCGGCGGCCTGCTGGGCGGTCTTCCCACCAGCGCCCTTGGCCAGAACGTGGGCATCATCTGCTCCAACAAGGTCGTCAACAAGTGGGTCTTTGTGATCATCGCGGCCGTCTTTGCCATCGCCGGTCTGTTCCCGCAGCTCTCTGCCGTGCTCTCCGCCATCCCGCAGCCTGTTATCGGCGGCGCGACCGTCGGCGTCTTTGGCACCATCACCATGAACGGTGTGCGCATGTTCACCCGCGAGGGCCTCACGCAGCGCACCACCACCATCGTCGGCACCTCCGTTGTCTTTGGCTTGGGTATCTGGATGGCCAGCGGTTGCCTTGCCGGCGAGGGCATGCCCACCTGGGTGTCCACCGTCATCGGCTCCAACGCCGTAACCCCCACCGCCATCATGGCCATCGTGCTCAACCTGATCCTTCCGCAGACGCCGGTCGTGGCTCAGCACATCGATGCCGCCAAGGATGCCGCTGTGAATCTGGTCCTGCCCGAGAGCAAGAAGTAACCAATTCGGTGCTATTCGCCGGCGGACGCATCGCCTCGTCCGCCGGCGCCATGCGGCGCCAAGCCGCACTTCAAAGGGCTCGTCCCTTTGGTGAAGCGTTGACGGGAGAGGGCCCGTTTCCGGTGTAGGCCGGCGCTTCGCACTTCCGCCATGTCAGAGGTGTCAAACCCCGCCCCTGATGTTGAAGGGAGCATTTATGCTTCTGGTCGCTAACGGTTCCGTCTTTACCCGCAACGCTCAGACTCCGTTCATTCCCAACGGTGCGGTCGCCATTGACGGAGATACGATCGTCGAAGTGGGCCCCGAGCGCGAGCTCAAGGCCAAGTACCCGGATGCCGAGTACGTCGACGCCCAGGGCAACCTCATCATGCCCGGACTTATCAACTGCCACACCCACATCTACTCGGGTCTGGCCCGCGGCCTTGCCATTAAGGGCTGCAACCCCACCAACTTCCTGGAGAATCTTGAGCAGCAGTGGTGGAAGATCGACGACAACCTGACGCTCGACGGCACCAAGGCCAGCGCCTATGCCACGATTCTGGATTCCATCCGCGACGGCGTCACCACGATCTTCGATCACCATGCGAGCTTCTGCGAGATTCCGGGCAGCCTCTTTACCATTAAGGACGCCGCTCAGGAGCTGGGCATGCGTTCGTGCCTGTGCTACGAGGTCTCCGACCGCCGCGGTCAGGAAAAATGCGACCAGGCCATTGCCGAGAACGCCGAGTTTGCCCAGTGGGCCGCCAAGGAGCGTCGCGATAACGACAACCACATGATCGCCGCCATGTTTGGCGGTCACGCCACCTTTACGCTTTCGGACGAGACCATGGACAAGATGGCCGAGGCCAACAACGGCCTGACCGGTTTCCACATCCATGTGTGCGAGGGCATGAATGACGTGTGGGACTCCCGCCTCAACCGCGGCGGCATCAGCCCCGTCGAGCGCCTGCTGCAGCACAACCTGCTCGGTCCCGACACCATGCTCGGCCACTGCATCCACGTGACACCTGCCGAGATGGACATCGTCAAGGAGTCCGGCACCTGGCTCGTCAACAACCCCGAATCCAATATGGGCAACGCCGTGGGCTGTGCCCCCGTGCTCGAGTTCTTCCGCCGCGGCATTCCCGTGTGCATGGGCACCGACGCCTACACTCACGATATGCTCGAGAGCCTTAAGGTCTTCCTGATCATTCAGCGCCACAACGCCGCTATGCCCAACGTGGGCTGGTGCGAGGCCATGACCATGCTGTTCGAGAACAATGCCAAGATGGCGAGCAAGTACTTCGATCGCAAGCTTGGTGTGCTCGAGGCCGGCGCTGCCGCCGACGTCATCGTTATGGACTACAAGCCTTTTACGCCGTTGAGCGAGGAGAACATCGACGGCCACATGCTCTTTGGCATGATGGGCAAAAACTGCCGCACCACCATCATCAACGGCCGCGTCCTGTACAAGGATCGCGAGTTCGTTGGCATTGATGAGGACAAGATCAACGCGTGGACCATGGCCGAGTCCAAGAAGCTCTGGAGCACGCTCAACGATCGCGCCTACTAATTACAAGTAGATTCGCGCGCGTCGGATGTTTCGCCGCATCCGACGCGCGTATAGGCGACCTCCGCGGGGTCGCCGGCGCTGTGCTAGCGCTACACCGTATTTGCGCCCGCCGCGCGGTCTCGCCGGGCGTTACAGAGAGGAGCTCACTATGAGCGACATCATGAGGCCGATCCCGTTTTCGCAGCTGATGAACTGGATCATCGAGGAGCACAAGACTCAGGGCGCCGTCTTTGGCGTGCGCAAGATGGTCACGACCAACCAGGAGGGCGCGCTTCCCATTTTTGACGAGCGCATCGAGACTCCGTTTGGCCCGGCCGCCGGCCCCAACACGCAGCTTGCCCAGAACATCGTGGCATCCTACGTGGCCGGTTCCCGCTTCTTTGAGCTCAAGACCGTTCAGGTTATGGACGGCGAGGAGCTCTCCAAGTGTGTGAACAAGCCCTGCATCGTGGCGCAGGACGAGTGCTACAACTGCGAGTGGTCGACCGAGCTCGAGGTTCCGCAGGCCTTTGCCGAGTACGTGAAGGCATGGTTTGCCTGCCACCTCATCGCTCGCGAGTACGGCCTGGGCAGCCCGGACGGCTTTGTCTTCAACATGTCCGTGGGCTATGACCTCGAGGGCATCAAGAGCCCCAAGGTCGACGCCTACATCGAGGGCATGAAGGACGCCAGCGGCTCCGAGGTTTGGAATGAGTGCCGCACGTGGGCGCTCGCTAACCTGGACAAGTTTGAGCATGTTGACGCCGCGTTTGTCGAGTCCATCCCGGCGCGCGTCTCCAACTCCATCACCGAGTCTACCCTGCACGGCTGCCCGCCGGCCGAGATCGAGCGCATCGCGACCTATCTGATCACCGAGAAGGGCCTCAACACCTACATCAAGTGCAACCCCACGCTGCTGGGCTATGAGTTTGCACGTCAGCGCCTCAACGAGCTGGGCTTTGACTACATCGTCTTCGATGACACGCACTTCCGCGAGGACCTGCAGTGGGCCGATGCCGTGCCCATGTTCGAGCGCCTGATTGCCCTGTGCGCCGAGCGCGGCCTGGAGTTCGGCGTCAAGCTGACCAACACGTTCCCCGTCGACGTGACGAGAAACGAGCTGCCCTCCACCGAGATGTACATGTCCGGCCGTTCGCTGTTCTCGCTGACCATCGAGGCCGCCCGCCGCATTACCGAGCAGTTCGATGGCAAACTGCGCATCAGCTACTCCGGCGGTGCCACGGTCTACAACATCCGCGCCCTGTACGATGCCGGCATTTGGCCCGTTACCCTGGCGACCGACGTGCTCAAGCCCGGTGGCTACGAGCGCTTTAGCCAGATGGCCGGCGAGTTTACCGACCTGGATGGCAAGCCGTTCGCGGGCGTCTCGCTCGAGGCCGTGACCGCAATCCAGACCGACTCGCTCACCAACCCGCTCTACAAGAAGCCGCTGCGCCCGCTGCCCGACCGCAAGGTCGCCGGCAAGAGCCCGCTTTCCGACTGCTTTACCACGCCGTGCCGCACGAGCTGCCCCATCCAGCAGGATATTCCCGCCTATCTGGCGGCTGTTGACGAGGGCCGCTACGAGGACGCGCTCAACATCATCATCGAGCGCAACGCCCTGCCGTTCATTACCGGCACCATCTGCCCGCATCCCTGCGGCCGTGCCTGCGAGCGTGCGTTCTACGAGCCCGAGGGCGCCCAGATCCGCGCCAGCAAGCTCAAGGCCGCCCGCGAGGCCATGACCGCCGTGCTGCCCAAGCTACGCGCCCAGGCCATCGCAAACGACGGCGAGCGCAACGTTGCCGTTATCGGCGGCGGTCCGGCCGGCCTGGCGACGGCGTTCTTCCTGACGCGCGCCGGCGTGCCCGTCACCATCTTTGAGGCTCGCGATTCGCTCGGCGGCGTGGTCCGTCACGTGATTCCTGAGTTCCGCATTGCGAGCGACGATATCTCCCACGACGCAGAGCTCTGCCTGGCCTTTGGCGCCAAGGTGCAGCTCAACGCCCGCGTGGAGTCCATCGACGAGCTCAAGGCCCAGGGCTTCACCGACGTGGTCGTGGCCACTGGTGCCTGGATGCCCGGTTCCGCCGGCCTGGGCGAGGGCGCCGAGCTCGACGTGCTGGAGTTCCTCGAGGCCGCCAAGAGGGGCGAGAAGCTCGAGCTGGGCGAGGACGTCGTAGTCATTGGCGCCGGCAACACCGCCATGGACGCGGCCCGCGTGGCTAAGCGCCTGGCTGGTGTGAAGAACGTGCGCCTGGTGTATCGCCGCACCAAGAAGCAGATGCCCGCCGACGAGGAAGAGCTCGATCTTGCTCTTGCCGACGGCGTTGAGTTCTGCGAGCTGCTGGCGCCCAAGGCACTCAACGGCGCCGTGCTGACCTGCGATGTTATGGAGCTCGGCGAGCCGGATGCAAGCGGCCGTCGCAGCCCCGTCGCCACGGGCGAGACCGTGGAACTTCCCGCCACCACGGTGATCTGCGCCGTGGGCGAGGGCATCGACGCCAGCCTGTACGATGCCGCGGGCGTCGAGCACGACCGTCGCGGTCGCCTTGCCGCCACTTCCACCGGTGTCGAGGGCGTCTGGGCTGCGGGCGACTGCCGTCGCGGTCCTGCCACCGTGGTTGAGGCTATTGCCGACGCCGCCGAGGTCGCCCGTGCCATCGCCGGCGTGGACTTTAACAAGTACGCCGATTGCAACGAGCAGGCTGGCCGCGAGGGCACCTGCTACGAGCGCAAGGGGTCGCTGTGCCGCGACAAGCGCAACTGCACCAAGACCCGCTGCCTGGGCTGCGGCTCGGTGTGCGAGGTCTGCTGCGACGTGTGCCCCAACCGCGCCAACGTGGCCGTTAAGGTGCCGGGCCTGGCCAAGCATCAGGTCGTCCATGTCGACGGTATGTGCAACGAGTGCGGCAACTGCGCCGTGTTCTGCCCCTACCAGGAGGGCCGTCCCTACAAGGACAAGCTCACCCTGTTCTGGAGCGATCAGGACATGGAGAACTCCGAGAACGAGGGCTTCCTGGCCGTGGACGAGGACCACTTTAAGGTCCGCGTCGCCGGCACGGTCCGCACCGTCTCGGTCGATGCCGTCAACACCGGTCTGCCCGAGGCCGTCCGCCTGACCATCAGGGCCGTGCGCGACAACTATTCGTACCTTCTTAAGAAATAGGCGAGTCTCTTATGGCCAAATCCATTCAACATCACGTGGCCTACGTTGCCTGCGGAAGCGGCTGTGCTTCCGCAGGCGGCGACGCCCGCTGCAGCGAAGGCTGCATTGGCTGTGGCGCTTGCGTTACGGCCTGCCCCCACGGTGCCATCGCGCTGGTCGACGGCGTCGCCCGTGTGGACCGCTCCAAGTGCACGGGCTGTGGCCTGTGCGGCATGGCGTGCCCGCAGCGCGTGATTGCCTTCGTTCCCGGCTACCAGAACATCCTGGTGCGCTGCAACAACACCGATAAGGGCGCCATTGCCCGCAAGATCTGCGACACGAGCTGCATCGGTTGCGGCATGTGCGCCAAAAAGTGCCCCGCCGGCGCTATCCGCATCGAGGACAACTGCGCCCATATCGACGGCGCGGACTGCCTGTCGTGTGGCATGTGCGCCGTCGTCTGCCCGCATGGCGCTATCCACGACCGCACCGGCATCGCCGCCGGCGTGTAGAAGGGAATCACCATGGCACAGGAATTCACTTTTACCGTTAACGGCGTCGAGCGCACGACGACCCAAAACAAACCGCTGCTGCGCTACCTGCGCGACGACCTGCACATTCACTCCGCCAAGGACGGCTGCTCCGAGGGCGCGTGCGGTACCTGCACCATCCACGTGGACGGTGCGGCCGTCAAGGCGTGCGTACTGACCACTGCTCTTGCCGCCGGTCGCAACATCGTGACCGTCGAGGGCCTGCCCGAGGACGTGCGCGAGGCCTTCGTGTACGCCTTTGGCGCCGTGGGCGCCGTGCAGTGCGGCTTTTGCATCCCCGGCATGGTCATGGCGGGTGCAGCGCTCATCGCCGAGGACCCCGAGCCCACCGAGGAGCAGATCAAGTACGCCATCCGCGGCAATGTCTGCCGTTGCACCGGCTACAAGAAGATTATCGAGGGCATCTCGCTGGCAGCTGCGGTGCTCCGTGGCGAAAAGCAGATCGACGAGGATCTGGAGCGCGGCGATGACTACGGCGTGGGCAAGCGCGCCTTCCGTATCGACGTGCGCAAGAAGGTGCTCGGCGAGAGCAAGTATCCCGACGACATCGACGAGCTCGATCAGCCGGGCCTGACCTATGCCAGCGCCGTTCGCTCCAAGTATCCGCGCGCCCGCGTGCTCTCCATCGACACCTCCAAGGCCGAGGCCCTGCCCGGTGTGGTGGGCATCCTGCGAGCCGAGGACGTGCCGGTCAACCAGGTCGGCCACCTTATCCAGGACTGGGACGTCATGATCGCCCAGGGCGATATCACCCGCTGCGTGGGCGACGCCATCGCGCTGGTGGTTGCCGAGGACGAGGCGACGCTCGAGAAGGCCAAGAAGCTCGTAAAGATCGATTACGAGCCGCTGGAGCCCGTGCGCAACATCGCCGAGGCCAAGGCCGCCGACGCCCCGCGCCTGCATGACAGTTTCTTTGCCTTTGGCAACACGGTGGAGCTCAAGGACAACGTGTGCCAGAGCCGTCACGTGACGCGCGGCGACGCCGCCAAGGCGCTAGCGGAGAGCGCGTTCACCGTGACGCAGCGCTTTACCACGCCCTTTACCGAGCATGCCTTCTTGGAGCCCGAGTGCGCCGTCGCCTTCCCGTACAAGAACGGCGTCAAGGTGCAGTCGACCGACCAGGGTGCCTACGATACGCGCAAAGAGTGCGCCCACATGTTTGGCTGGGACAACGAGCCCGAGCGTGTGGTTGTCGAGACCATGCTTGTGGGCGGCGGTTTTGGCGGCAAGGAGGACGTTTCGATCCAGCACCTGGCCGCGCTTGCTGCCTATAAGCTCCAGCGTCCTGTGAAGTGCAAGCTCACGCGTGCCGAGTCGCTCGCGTTCCATCCCAAGCGCCACGCCATGGACGGCACCTTTACGCTGGGCTGCGACGCCGAGGGCAACTTTACCGGTCTGGACTGCGAGATCAACTTTGACACCGGCGCCTACGCGTCGCTGTGCGGCCCGGTGCTCGAGCGCGCCTGCACGCATGCCGTCGGCCCCTACAAGTACCAGAACACCGACATTCGCGGTTTTGGTTACTACACCAACAACCCGCCCGCCGGCGCGTACCGAGGCTTTGGCGTTTGCCAGTCCGAGTTTGCGCTCGAGAGCCTGATTGACCTGCTGGCAGAGAAGGTCGGCCTGGATCCGTGGGAGATTCGTTACCGAAACGCCATCGAGCCGGGCGAGGTTTTGCCCAACGGCCAGATTGCCGACTGCTCCACGGCGCTGAAGGAGACGCTGCTCGAGGTCAAGGATGCCTACTATGCGCATCCCGGACACGCCGGTATCGCCTGCGCCATGAAGAACGCCGGCGTGGGCGTTGGCCTGCCCGATGCCGGCCGCTGCAAGATTCGCATCGAGGACGGCGTGGCCGTGGTCTATGCCGCCACGTCCGACATCGGCCAGGGTTGCAACACGGTCTTTTTGCAGGACGTTGCCGAGGCATGCGGCCTGCCGCTTCGCTGCATCGCCAATGGCGAGTGCTCTACCGAGAACGCTCCCGACTCCGGCACCACGTCTGGCTCGCGTCAGACGGTCGTGACCGGCGAGGCCGTGCGCGGTGCCGCCTTCCTGCTGCGCGATGCCATGCTTGACATCGAGGCCGGCAAGCATGCACCCGATGCTCCTGTGAGCGCCCATGGTGATGGCGTCAAGATCGAGTACGACGACGGTCGCGCCTATCAGCTGCACACACAGGAACTCGTCGCCGGCCAGGGTATGCATCCTCAAGATCCCGCTGCCGCCATCAAGGCGCTCGAGGGCTGCGAGTTTGGGTACGTGTACCTGGAGCCGACCGACAAGCTGGGCGCCGACGTTCCCAACCCCAAGAGCCACATCTGCTACGGTTTTGCCACGCATGTGGTCATTCTGGATGATGACGGCCGCGTGAGCGAGGTCTATGCCGCGCACGATTCCGGCAAGGTGGTCAACCCCATCTCCATCCAGGGTCAGATCGAAGGCGGCGTGCTCATGGGCATGGGCTACGCGCTTACCGAGGATTGGCCGCTCAAGGACTGCGTGCCCCAGGCAAGGTACGGTACGCTCGGGCTGTTCCGTGCGCCCGAGATTCCGGATATCCACGCCATCTACGTGGAGAAGGACGAGCTGCTGCCCGTGGCATATGGCGGCAAGGGCATTGGCGAGATCGCAACGATCCCCACGGCGCCCGCCGTGCAGAACGCCTATCGCGCATTCGACGGCAAGCTGCGTCCGGATCTGCCCATGGTGGATACGCCGTACAGCCGCGCCCGTCACCGTGGGTAGGGCGCAGACGGCATTGCTGATGGGCCGTTCGCGCTCAGCATCAACTACATACGCTGCGCCTTTGGCCCCGGCTCCATCGCGAGCTGGGGCCTTTTGTTTGGAGCGGAGACAGCATCCCGGAATTCGGGCAATCCGGTGGTCAGGGGTTGAGCGAGCGTCGCGCTAAGGATGCCAAGCGTAAAACCTTCAATGAAAATGGCGTAAAAACTACATCTGTCATGGCGTAAAAACTACATTGAAAGTAGCGTAAAATCAGCATTGAGAATGGCGTAATTTCGCATATCGCGTGATAGAGAGGGACGGCCGTCTGTGGATGCACCAAAGAGATTGACCCAAAAGGGATATAGGCCCCGGCTCATAGAGGAGCGCCTCGACACCCTTATGCGGGCGTTTGGCTGTGTGGAGATCAACGGCCCCAAATGGTGCGGCAAGACCTGGACGGCGCTCTCTCGCTCGGCGAGCGTCTCCAGGCTCGATGAGCCTGCGCAGCGTGCGGCGGCAGAGGTCGACCCAAGCCTGGCGCTCATCGGCGATGCGCCACACCTGGTCGATGAATGGCAGGAGGTGCCCGAGGTTTGGGATGCCGCCCGGCGTTTCGTGGACGCGAGCGGCAACGAACGGGGGACACTTTTGCTCACGGGCTCGACCGCGCTCAAAAGCGAGGAGCGCAGCCATGTTCGTCATTCCGGCACGGGTAGGATCGCCCGTCTGTCAATGCGCCCCATGGCCCTGTGTGAGTCGGGCGACGGCGAGCCGCTCGTGTCACTGGCAAGCCTCTTTAAGGGCGAGGATTTTGCCCCTCAGCGTCGCGAGAGCACGGTGGATGACGTCGCCCGCTGGTGCTGCAGGGGCGGTTGGCCTGCAAATCTTGGGCTTTCGGAAGATCTTGCGCGAGAGACGGCAAGCCAGTACGTGCACTCGGTGCTCGACGTCAACGTGCTGGACGAGGGCATGTCGCCCGAGCTTGCACACGGCCTTTTGCGAGCTCTTGCCATGAACGAGAGCCAGGCTGTCACGTACAAGACGCTCGTAAAGGACGCCTCGTACGGTGAGGCGGGCCCCGACGAGAGGACCATCGCTGCGTACTTGGACCTCTTCAACAGGCTCAAGCTGACCGAGGACCTGTGCGGATGGGAGCCGCCCATGCGCTCGAAGGCCCGCGTTCGCGTGCGCCCCAAGCGCTACTTCTGTGACCCGTCACTTGCGGCGGCGTTGCTGGGGGCTACCCCTGAGCGGCTGCTTGGCGATATGCAAACGCTGGGGATGCTCTTTGAGAATCTCGTCCTGCGCGACGTGCGCGTGTTCCTTTCCACCTACGGCGGTGTCGACAACAGTGTCCATTATTTCCGAGATGAGAAGGGCCTTGAGGTCGATCTGATCGTTGAGCACGACGGGCGCTGGGGAGCCATCGAGGTCAAGCTGAGTGATGCGAAAGCAGACGATGGAGCGAGAAATCTCAAGGCGCTGGAGAGGAAAGTGCTCTCCAATCCTGCCGCCCAGAATGCCGCGCCGGCGTTTTTGGCGGTCGTGGTTGGAAAGGGGAGCATTGCCTATACACGCGACGACGGCGTGGCGGTGATTCCCATGGCGGCACTTGGGGCGTAGTGGTTTTGCGGGCGTGCCGTGCTTCCTTTACCGAAAATCCATTTGGTAAACCAGATGCTCGCGGATAGAATAAAGTTGACGGCAGCCCAAGGGTGATAGCTGGGCAGCGCCGTTGCTTGGTCAAGAGGTCAGTGCCTTAATGGCAGCGACTTGTTATGCTTCGAATGCTGCTTGAGTGCCTCGGAAAGTTCGATAAGCGCCGTGAAGAGCGAGACCAAAGCAACCAAGAGCTCTACGAGCTCTGATGGGCCCGGGATGACCGCTGATTCAAGTCACCGGGCCTAAATCTTTTTCATGCATTTGAATAGAGCGGTCGACTCTCTTGGGGCCGTCTGCATGGCGTGTGCTTGGCGCATGGTATATTGCGTCCCGCTTTCATGTCCGCACGGGTTCCTATCCTTACGGCAATGTAGCCGCCTATGTAACGAGCGGCAGTTGACGGAGAAAGGCCCTGACCGTGCCAGACAAAAAGACGCCGGATATCTCGGCTATCGATACGACGAACTTTGCGCGCCAGATCGTGCTGGACTTTGAGTTTGCGCCGGTGCCAAAGCAGCGCCAGCGCCGTGGGCTGCGCAACGAGATTATCGAGGTCGGTGCCGTCAAGCTCGATTACCACGGCAACGTTATGGGCGAGTTCTCGCAGTTTGTGCAGACGGAATTTACCGAAGGCGTTGCGTTCCCCGTCCGCGAGCTTACAGGGATATCGGCCGTGGACACCGCGATGGCCGACCCGCTCTACATGGTGATCAAAAGACTCAGCGATTGGATCGGTCGCTACTCCGCCCAGGTGGTTTGCTGGAGCGGGGCGGACCGTCGACAGCTTTTGACCGAGTGCCAGGCAAAGCACATCGACCTTTCCGCATTTCCTACGGATTGGGCCGATCTGCAGGCGTTTTATACCTCGATCATGGACGTGGGCAGCCACGGGTGCGTCTCTTTGAGTGACGCGGCAACGTGGTTCGGCATCGAGTTCGACGAGTCGACGGGTCACGCCCACAGCGCCCTGGCCGATGCGCGCGTGACCGCTAAGCTGCTCAAGCAGATGATGGAGGGGGACTATCACGTGAGTCCGCGCGCCCAGGAAGTCCGCCAACGGTGGGAGATGGGCGAGCGAGCTCAGACGCGCCTTTCCAGCAAGTGCCCCGAGCTGGGCGACCTGCTGCTGAAGCTGAAGGCGGAGGGGAGATAGGCGGCGTTGGCCGTCTGCATGGCGCGTGGCCTGTCGCGTATCGCTACTCTTCCTGCCGCTTGGCAGGCAGGATGTAGACGTTCTCGGCGTCCACGGCGATCTGCGTGGGGCGGTTGTAGAGGGTATCTACTTCCATTACGCTCTGCTTGAACGGCGCGACGTCAGGCGTCTTTGCCCGATGGAGCTTCTCGAGGAGTTTCTCGGATTGCCTGTCGTTGAACCTGCCGATGTCCTCTCCTGCACCCTCGAGTGCCTCGTCGATGAGCGTATGTTCGCCCACGGGGGTCTTTGCGATGGCGTGACCGAGCAATTTGCCCGCGGACGCGATGCCGCCCAGCAGTGCCGCATCGACGGTGTCGGCAGTTCCCGCCTCGAGGGCGTCGTAACACTCGGTGTAGAGCTCGCGATACGCAATCGAATCGGCCTCGATCTTCGCGGCGGCGTCCGCAAGCTTTGCGGGCTCGAAGTTCTGGGCGAGCATGGGTTCGAGGAACAGTGAGAACGCGTGGATGTAGGTGGCGAGCTGGCAGTCTTTGAGGTAGTCGAGCACCTTGTCGAGGCGTCTGCCCAAGCCGTCTCGCACCTCGATGAACCCTTTCTTTTTCAGATCCGCTTGCGCCTGCGAGCGGAAGAGTTCCATGTCCTGCGCGGACGACTGCTTGATGTCGAGCACCTTCATATGGACGTTTGCCATGTAGGTGGCGTTGCCGTAGTTGAGGCCGTAACCGTTGAGGATGTCTGCGAGCGTCTTGAGGTTGCCACGCATGTTGGCCTTGTCGCGCTGACGCATGTACTCGAACATCTCGTCGACGGACTCCTGGATGGAGTCGAGCTTTTGGTTTATCTGCGCGATTGCGGCTGCCATGAACAACGACGTCGGGTCGTAAGGCACTTGAGTGACGCTCGTGGCGATGTCGCCCTCGACTACGTGGAAGCGCGCCTGTCCAAAGCCCTTGACTGCGTCGCGGTAGCCCCCTGTGAGACCGCTGCCGTCCTTGAACGAGTTGAGTTTCGACGGATCGAGCGGGTTACCATATTTGTCAGTCGCCTGGAGCAGCGTGGGCACGCTCACCGTGTTGGTGACGGTGCGGAACGTCGAGGGGAGTGAGGCGAGCGCTATGCCGAGCTGGGGGATTCGTTCGAGCGGGAGCGTGATGGCGCCGGAGACGTCTGCCCGCTCCTGAGTGAGCGCGAGGTGGATTTTGGTCGATGCGAGCTGTTTTGCCACGAGCTCCTCTCGGCCGTCGTTCGCCGAGGGTTTGGTCTCGTTGTCTGCCATAGCGCGCTCCTTGCTTACGTTGATAGTCGTGGGCATTATCTCATCGCCTGGTGGCTTGCTAGAGCGGGGTAGAGGCCGAGCGTCTGGCGAAACTCGTTAACTGATTGCATTTCAGCGGATTGGGTTGATTATAAGAGAAGGACGGCTATCCATCTGCCCTTCCCAGTTGAGTTCGCTTTGAGCTACTGTTCGTGCCTATGCTGCTTGGGCTCAAGCCTTCTCGCTGCCGTGAAGCAGGCCGTGGCCGCCATGGCCAATGCGATGCTGGCCATCCAAGTGGAGTCGCCGGTTGCAGCGAGCTTTGGTTCATCGGCTGTCGTGCGTCCTGACTTTTTTGTAGCCGCCTCGTCGGCGTCCTTTTCAGGAGTGGCAGGATCACTTTTGTTGTCGCCGGGTGAATCTACGTCGGTCTTTCCGCCCGCCTGCTCCCCTTGGGCCTTCCCCTCCACGGTGAAGGACGCATCGGTCGCCGTCCCGTCCTTCCAGACGGCCGTGACGGTGTGTCCGCCGCCGGCGAGCGTGTCCAGGTAGGACGGCCTGAGCTCGATAATCGTGCTGCCCCTGGTTGCGGTGTAGTTCTCGGCGGAGACCTCAGTTCCGTCCACGAGGAGACGCGTGAACTCATCGAGAGGACCGCTGAAGCGGAAGGTCAGACCGGCCTCGCCGTCCTTTGCATACGCCTGCCCGTCGCCCTTGGTGGCGGCATACAGCGGAGCGGTCACGTCGAAGGTGACGCCCCCCGCGTCGTCGACATCAAAGGTCTGAACGCCGGTCTTGCCGTTACGCTCGGCGTAGGCGGAGCTGTAGACGAAGGTCTCGTGGCCCGTCTTGTCGAGGACCGCGAGGGCTTGGATTTCAAACGAGCCCATCGAGAGCGACGTGGGGAACTCGATTTCGATATAGCCCCTTGCCGCATCGTAGCTGCAGCTCAACGTTTTGCGGGTCTTTAAAGAGTTCGGGTCCTCGACATAGCCGGGGTCGCCGAGGATCGGGGAGACAGACTTTACGCCGTCCGCGTCGCCTACATTGCAATAGATACGGAGGATCCCGCCGACGGGGACCCTCTTCGCGGAGATGGAAACGTTCGAGACCGTGGGCGGGTTCCGGTCGATCGCGCTGCCGGTCACCTCGAAGCACAGCTCGCTCGGGTCGCCAACCGAGAAAGTCGCGCCCGAAATGCCGTTGGCCCTGGCGTAGGAACTCTCGTACACATCGGTCTCGAACCCTAGGCCATCGGTGACCGAAAGGCCGATCAGCCTGTGCCTTCCGATCCTATTGCTGTCGAATGTGAGGTCAAACCCGTCGATAGACGAGCCTCCGTGATAATAGGCTGACGAAACAGAGCAGCCGTCGTCCGAATTCTCCCAGCCCTGCTGCAATATGGGGGAAACGGAGCGAACGCCGTCGGCATCGGAGACGGTCCAAGAGATGTGGAGGTCGGCACCGGTTGCGACCTCCCTGCTCGAGAGCGACACGGAGGACACGGTCGGCGGGTTTTGGTCCTCGGGTCCCTCGGTCACCTCATACTCGAGGGGGTCGGTGGTGAAGGTCGGACAGTCGAGCCCCTTCTCCTCGGCATACGTCGTGTCGTAGACATCGGTAACCCATCCAAGACTATCGGTCACGCCGAGGCCGATGATCCGGTACCTGCAGGGCCGGTCGCTCGGGGAGGTGGAGATATCGAAGCCCGCGGTCGTGTTGCCGGTCGACGAGAAGGCGAGACGGGAACTGATTCCATGGTCTCCGGTATCGTTTTCGACAAGGACTTCGACTATGGGCGTGACGGACCGTACCCCGTCAGGGTCATCGACGCTATAGCCGACATGCAGCGTGGAGCCGGCCGTGACTGTCGTCGCGGATATCGTCACGTTGGAGATGCTGGGCGGGTTCGGGTCCGACGCGGCTAGGGCGGTTGAGGGCAAAGCAAGCGCTACGGTGGCGGACAGCGAGGCGAGCAGGCTAAGCGCGAAGCGCCTGGAGAATTTCAAGGAGGTCATTGGTGGTGCCGATCTTCCATAATTGTTGCAGCGATACCAGTATATCTTTGGCCCATGCTAGCCAGATGTTCTTTCCGCGAACGGCTCGTTAGTTTAGAGACGGCATATGGACGCCTGTCTCGTCCACGTTTCTCGTAAGGGCGATTATAAGGACATGAAGAGACTTTCTCGGAACAATCAATTGGGGATATCAAAGAAATGCTGGACGCCTCCTGATCGCTCAATGCCTTTGAGGTGAAATGCGGCGCATCGGCTACGTTGTTGAGATCATTTATCGAGCGATACGTCATTCCAGCTGAGGCCACCGTCATGAGGCTTCTGTTCCTACACCCCCCGCAATCCCGCGCGCGGCACCCAACAGCGCGTACTCCCTCTCGCTCCACTGGCACAGCTCGGCAGTCTCGACGGCGTCGCGACACAGGTCCAGAAACACCTCAGCTCCCTCGCAGAAGCACTCGCGGGCAAAGTCACCCGAACCGCTTGCGACGCACGTGCCGTCGGCAAACAGCTTCCAGCTAGACAGCTCGCGCGAGTCGTCTCCAAGCAGCTTGATCTGCAGTACGTGCGGGTCGCCGGCGGTGTAGAGCTCTTTCTCGAGCGCCTGCACGGTAAAGCGCATCTGGTGGGGGAGACTGCTCTTGACCATGGCCGAGGCATAGCCGTTCGGCTTGTCCAGAAGATGCATTCGTTTTGGCTTGGCGGCTAGGTTGTGGAAGTTGCGCTCACTGCGCACAGAGAAATTGTCCATACGGACTCCTTTCATCGATGTTGGCAGGGCCACCGTGCCTCTTGGCCGGTTGGCGTCGGAATCGTGGAGCCAACTCTCTACCCCGACTCTGGATAAAACGCGCCCGCTGCTTGCGGGCACGATGGAGTCTATCAGCACGCGCGGACAAAAATCAACCCCGTGCGGCAATGAGCGCACGGGGTTGATCTGGTCTACGACCCTCAATTTTTGGCATTTGTTATTCGTCGTCTCCGTCGTTGGGGTCGCCCTTGAGGGTGTTGATGTCCAGGTACTGGTTGTCGTCCTCTTTTTGCTGGGTCTCCGACTCCGCTTGGGTGGGGCCGCGGAACAGCTGGAACCCCTCAAACGCAATGACACCGAGCAGGGCAATGATAATGGCGATAAAGGCAACCTTGACTGCCTGCGGAAATTCCGAGAAACGCAGCGCCTTTTCCTCGGCGTAATAATCGGCGAAGCGCTCTTCGCCCGTGCTTTTGGTATACGCCGGCGCGGACGCGGCCTCCGGGTCATATTCCGGTGCAGGCGTGGCGGCGTACGGATCGTTGAGATAATCGCTCGATGCGGTGCCATAATCCTCGGTCTCGATGCGACCGGTGCCAGCATAGCCATCGGAATAACCGGAATATGCCGCACCGCCCTCATAGTCCGCGGCGCTCGTGTTGGCGGCAAAAAGCGGGTTAACTGGAACATCGAGCGCCGGCATGCCGGTAGAGGTCTCATCCAGATCGGTTGCAGCCCAGGAATCGTAGGCAACCTGATGGGCAACGGGCTCATCGAGCCTTGTGACCGGAGGCTTGCGTGCCGCAGGAACAGGCAACTGCTGGGCGCTGTACATAACGGTGCTGTCGGCCGATTTGCCCTGCGTCGCTGCAGCGAGAAATGCCGCCGTCTCGGACGGGTCGCTTGCGGGGCGGGGAGCGAGCGTGGGCGCCGAAGTGGGTGCGGGCGTCGAAACAGGCGGCTGCGCAGGAGTCGGCGCAGATGCGGGCCTGGGCACAAGTGCGGGATTGGGACTTGACGGGTGAGCCCCGCCGCTCATGAGTTCGTCGGCGGTCCACGGGCGATCATCCATCACGTCGTCAAGGCTCAGCGAAAACAGGTCGTCTTCACCCTCATCGAACATGCGGTGCACATGTCCACCAATTGCCGGAATCAATCCGCGATCGGTGCATGATGCCTTGCTCAACGCCATTCTATTCCATCCTTTCGAAATACCAATGACATCGATTATATGGAACTTCCCAAGCGGCTCGGTCTTGGATTCGTGCTTTCCAGAACTCGCGCCCAAAAGGGGAGGGGCAATCCAAGCGAGTGCCTACTTGTCGCCGGTCGCCGCCTTGGCCTCATTGAGGTAGCTATAGAAGCTGTACTTGGAGATGCCAAAGAACTCGCAGGCGCGCTCGCTCGACTTGGAAATGAGGAAGGCACCGCGACGGTCGAGGTAGCCAATGGCACGAATGCGCTCGTCTTTGGTCATGAGCGCCGCGGGCTTGCCCACAAACTGTTCGCACTCGCGCAGTAGGTCTTCGAGCAGGTCGCCGATGTTTTTGGTGATGGGCTCGGGCTCGGTATAGCCCGTGCCGCCGGTGCCGGTGAAAGCGTCGAGCGAGCGCTCAAAAGCCTTCATAAGCGTAATGTCAAAGTTGATGCCCAAAATGCCGACGGGCTTGCCTTCGTCGTTGCGGATAAAGATGGTCGAGGACTTGAGCAGCTTGCCATCGGCGGTTTTGGTGAGGTATGGCTCGCGGTCGTGCACGTCGGTGGTGCCATCGTGCATGGACTCAAGCACAATATGGCTGGGACCGTCACCCAGTTTGCGCCCGCTGACGTGGCCGTTTTCGATCACTACGATGGAGTGGTCCACGTCCTCGGTCTCCAGATCGTGGACGACGACTTCGCAGTTGGGGCCAAACTGGAGCGCCAGACCGTGTGCGAGGCGCTTGTAAAACTCAATCTGTGACGGGGTCATAGGTGCCTTCCTAAAAATTAGTTTGGGCATACTTTGCCATAAACCACACCTGTTCGCAAATAACGAAAGCGTTGCTGCGTTATGTAACCGTTCGTCGGCGAAAAGGTACCGATTACGGCAACAAACAATTTGTTAGGTTTGCCAATCAAAAAATGTGATAGAACAGTGCTAACAAACTTTTTGTTTGGCATCCACATAAAAGTTCAGTCGCATGAATGGGAATGGGCTGAAACGCGTATGCGGGGGCCGGCAAGAGAGGACTTAAGGAGTTCACCGTATGGCCGATAAGATCCAGTGGGCGGGCAACACGATGCCCAAGAGCGATGACAAGCACTTGGGAATCATGAGCCTCGACCACGTGAAGAAGGCCCGTGCCTTCCACCAGTCGTTCCCCCAGTACACCGTCACTCCGCTTGCCCGCCTGGACGGCCAGGCCGCGCGCCTGGGCCTGTCCAACCTGTGCGTTAAGGACGAGAGCTATCGCTTTGGCCTCAACGCCTTTAAGGTCCTGGGCGGCTCGTTTGCCATGGCCAACTACATTGCCGACGAGACCGGCAAGGACGTTGCCGAGTGCACCTTCGATTACCTGACCTCCGATCAGCTTGCCAAGGACTTTGGCCAGGCCACCTTCTTTACCGCCACCGACGGCAACCATGGCCGCGGCGTGGCATGGGCTGCCAACAAGCTCGGCCAGAAGGCCGTCGTGCACATGCCCAAGGGTTCCACCAAGCCCCGCTTCGATAACATCGCCGCCGAGGGCGCCACGGTGACCATCGAAGAGGTCAACTACGACGAGTGCGTGCGCATGGCCGCCGCCGAGGCCGACGCCTGCGAGCGCGGCGTCATCGTTCAGGACACCGCCTGGGAGGGCTACGAGAAGATCCCGTCCTGGATCATGGAGGGTTACGGCACCATGGCTTCCGAGGCTGCCGAGCAGCTGCGCGAGATGGCCATCAACCGCCCGACGCACGTGTTTGTCCAGGCTGGCGTGGGTTCGCTCGCCGGCGCCGTGGTGGGCTACTTCACCAACCTGTATCCCGATAACCCGCCCACCTTCGTCGTGGTCGAGTGCGCTCCGGCCGCCTGCCTGTACAAGGGCGCTGCCGCCGGCGACGGCGACCCGCGCATCGTGGACGGCGACATGCCCTCTATCATGGCCGGCCTGTGCTGTGGCGAGCCCAATATCCTGGGCTGGGATATCCTGCGCAACCACGCTACCGCCTTCGTGTCCTGCCCCGACTGGGTCACCGCTCGCGGCATGCGCACCCTGGGCGCTCCCGAGAAGGGCGACCCGCGCGTCATCTCCGGCGAGTCCGGCGCAGTGACCACCGGCCTAGTCGAGACCCTCATGCTCGACCCCGAGTACGCCGAGCTCAAGGAGCTCATCGGCCTGGACAAGACGAGCTCCGTGCTCTGCTTCTCCACCGAGGGCGACACCGATCCGGATCAGTACCGTCGCATCGTCTGGGAGGGCGAGTATCCGACCTGCTAGCAGACTGACCTGTCCGGAGGCAGCCGGAGGACTTTACTCCCTGCTCGGACAGTCCTGCTCGCACGGAGAGCACATTAAGTGCTCTCCGGCTCGTGCGGAACTCGCGACGGAGCAAAGTCCTCCGTCCGCCTCCTATGGTTACTTGCTTGTGGGGTGCTCGACCTCACGCTGCTTGGCACAAGTGATCTATCTGAAATATCTACCTGTAGGTAAACCCTTGTAGAAAGGTTGACTGTTATGACTAAAGAACTCGATTTTGATGCCATTAAGGCTGCTGCGGAGTCTCATCGTGCTGATATGACTCGCTTCCTGCGCGCCATGATCTCTCACCCCTCTGAGTCCTGCGAGGAGGGTGAGGTTGTCGCCTGCATCAAGGCCGAGATGGAGAGCCTCGGCTATGACGAGGTCAAGGTCGATGGCTTGGGTAACGTCATGGGCTTTATGGGCGAGGGCGACAAGATCATCGCCATCGACTCTCACATCGACACCGTCGGCATCGGCAACATCGAGAACTGGGATGCCGATCCCTATGAGGGCTACGAGACCGACGAGATCATCTACGGCCGCGGCGGCTCCGACCAGGAGGGTGGCATGGCTTCTGCTACCTATGCTGCCAAGATGATGAAGGACATGGGCCTCATCCCCGAGGGCTACAAGATCATGGTCGTCGGCACCGTCCAGGAAGAGGACTGCGACGGCATGTGCTGGCAGTACATCTACAACAAGGACGGCATTAAGCCCGAGTTTGTCATTTCCACCGAGCCCACCGACGGCGGCATCTATCGCGGTCACCGCGGCCGCATGGAGATCCGCGTCGACGTTCACGGCACCTCCTGCCACGGTTCCGCTCCCGACCGCGGCGACAACGCCATCTACAAGATGGCCGACATCATCGCCGACGTCCGCGCCCTCAACAACAACGGCTGCGACGAGTCGACCGACATCAAGGGCCTCGTCAAGATGCTCGACCCTAAGTACAACCCCGAGCACTTCGAGGACGCCCGCTTCCTGGGCCGCGGCACCTGCACCGTCAGCCAGATCTTCTACACCAGCCCCAGCCGCTGCGCTGTCGCTGACTCCTGCGCCATCTCCATCGACCGTCGTATGACCGCCGGTGAGACCTGGGAGTCTTGCCTGGACGAGATCCGCAACCTGCCGGCCGCCAAGAAGTACGGCGACGACGTGAAGGTCTCCATGTACATGTACGACCGTCCGTCCTGGACCGGCGAGGTTTACGAGACCGAGGCTTACTTCCCCACGTGGATCAACAAGGAGACCGCTCCGCACGTCAAGGCCCTCGTCGACGCCCACAAGGCCATGTTCGGTGACGAGCGCATCGGCTGCGAGCCCAGCATGGACAAGCGCACCGGTCGTCCGCTGTGCGACAAGTGGACCTTCTCCACGAACTGCGTTTCCATCCAGGGCCGCTATGGCATCCCCTGCGTCGGCTTTGGCCCGGGTGCCGAGTCTCAGGCTCACGCTCCCAACGAGGTCACCTACAAGGACGACCTGGTCACCGCTGCCGCCATGTATGTGGCTGCCCTGAACCTCTACGATCCGAGCCAGGCCGATGGCGACGCCACCGTGTTCCGCGCCGGTCTGACCAACAACAAGATCGATTAGTCCCATTCCTCGATCTTGTTGAGCCGGGGACAGCTCGTGTCCCCGGCACCCCCTGTTGACTTGGGGCCCGCGGTCGTTATCTCCCATGCTTCCTCAACGGTAGCGGGTCCTCGTCATAGTGCTCTGCATGTTCTAGCCACACGCGCATGCCGGAGCACATCTACTCATTGCGATCGTTTCATCTATGGAAAGGATATTTACATGGACGCCAAGTTTACCGAGCTCGTCGAGCAGCTGAACGGCCTCGATTTTAAGGGCATGTACGGCAGCGACTTCCTGCACACCTGGGATAAGACCACCGATGAGCTCAAGGCGCTCTACATCGTCGCCGACGCCCTGCGCGAGCTGCGTGAGAACAACGTTTCGTCCAAGATCTTCGACTCGGGCCTGGCCGTCTCCCTGTTCCGCGACAACTCCACCCGTACGCGCTTCTCCTTCTCTAAGGCCGCCAACCTGCTCGGCCTCGAGCTGCAGGACCTGGACGAGAAGAAGTCCCAGATCGCTCACGGCGAGACCGTCCGCGAGACCGCTACCATGATCTCCTTCATGGCCGACGTCATCGGCATCCGCGACGACATGTACATCGGCAAGGGCGACGCCTACATGGCCGAGGTCTCCGAGTCTGTCCAGCAGGCCTACGAGGACGGCGTTCTGGATCACCGTCCCACGCTCATCTCCCTGCAGTCCGACTCCGATCACCCCACGCAGTCCTCTGCCGACATGCTCTACCTCATCAACGAGTTTGGCGGTCTTGAGAACCTCAAGGGCAAGAAGGTTGCCGTCACCTGGGCCTATTCGCCCTCTTACGGCAAGCCGCTGTCCTGCCCGCAGTCGCTGATCAGCCTGCTGCCCCGCTTTGGCATGGACGTCACCCTGGCCCACCCCGAGGGCTACGACCTCATGCCCGAGGTCGTCGAGCGTGCCAAGGGCTATGCCGCCGAGTCCGGCACCACCTTTAAGCAGGTCAACACCATGGCTGAGGCCTTCGAGGGCGCCGACATCGTGATCCCCAAGAGCTGGGCTCCGTTTGCCGCCATGGAGAAGCGTACCAACCTGTACGCCGAGGGCGACGACGCCGGCATCGCTGCGCTCGAGAAGGAGCTGCTCGCTCAGAACGCTACGCATCAGGATTGGTGCTCCACGACCGAGCTCATGGAGAAGACCGCCAACGGCCAGGACACCATCTTTATGCATCCGCTGCCCGCCGACATCTCCGGTGTCTCCTGCGAGCACGGCGAGGTCAACGCCGACGTCTTTGACATGCATCGTGTGGGCATGTACAAGGAGGCCAGCTACAAGCCGTACGCCATCGCAGCCATGATGTTCCTGCAGAAGGTTGCCGATCCCGCCGCTACCCTTAAGGCCCTCGACGAGCGCAACACCGCCCGTTGGTTCCAGGCCTAAAGCTGGGCTGAGGTAAGCCATGTAAAGGGGGCGCTCTGCCAACCGGCGGGGTGCCCCTTTTTGCATCGTGGGCATGCGGGATAAGCGCTTTCGATGTAGATGCCCCGCGACGCGAGTTATGGGTACGATGGTTTCAGGGGAGGTATCGCCATGAAACTTGGTTGCGTCATTATGGCTTCGGGCGAGGGCAAGCGGTTTGGCTCTAACAAGATGCTTGCCGATATCTATGGCAAGCCGCTGATTGCCCGGACCATCGATTCGGTTCCCCGGGGCTTTGACGTCGTGGTTTCGACGCGTTGGCCCGAGGTCGCCCAGATTTGCGAGGACAAGCATTGCCCGTGTGTGCTGCACGATGGCAAGCTCAGAAGCGAAAGCGTCCGTGCGGGCCTTTCGTGGGGGGCGAGCCGCGGCTGGAAGGGTTGCCTCTTTTTGCCGGGCGACCAGCCGCTCGTGAGTTCGGATTCTTTTGAGGCCATGGTTCGCGCGTTTGATGAGCGTGGCCGCAAGTATCCGGTGCGTCTTGCGTGCAACGGTGAGCCTTCGAGCCCGGTGCTCTTTCCGGCGGAACTGTTCGATGCACTTATGTGTCTTGAGGGTAAGGACGGCGGCGGTTCGATCCTCAAGGACCGTACCGACGTGGTGCTGGTCGAGGCGCGTGCCTACGAGCTGTGGGACGTCGATACCGTCAAGGGACAGCGACGCATAACGGAGCATATCGCCGCCTGCTCGTATTTTGATCGCGTGGCCAACTGCATCAATTAATAAGGAGCAATTATGATCATCATCAAAAACGGCGCGCTCGTGACGCCCCAGGGGCTTCGCCGCGCCGATCTTGCCATGGATGGCGATAAGATCGTGCGGATTGCCGCGGCGATTGAGCCGGCCGAGGGCGATACCGTCGAGGATGCTGCGGGCTGCTGGGTGTTCCCGGGCTTTATCGACGGCCACACGCACATGCAGTGCTGGACCGGCATGGATTGGACGGCCGATAGCTTTGAGACCGGTACGCGTGCGGCTGCCTGCGGCGGTACGACGACCATTGTGGACTACGCGACGGCCGATCGCGGCGTGACCATGCCCGATGCCTTGGTCGAGTGGCATCATCGCGCCGACGGCACCTGCACCGCCAACTATGCCTTCCATATGGCGCTTGCCGAGTGGAATGAGCGCAACCGCGCCGATCTTTCGGCCATGCGCGAGGCGGGCGTGTCGTCGTTTAAGACCTACTTTGCCTACGACCATCTGCGCCTGGACGATGCCGAGACGCTCGAGGTGCTGGAGGAGCTCAAGCGCGTGGGCGGTATCCTGTGCGTGCATTGCGAGAACGGTACGCTGGTGAATGAGCTGCAGAAGCGCGTGTTTGAGCAGGGTATCCACGGGCCCGAGGGCCATGCGCTCAGCCGTCCGGATGTGTGCGAGGCCGAGGCAGTGAGCCGTCTGCTATATCTGGCGCACTTGGCCGGGGATGCTCCGGTCAACGTGGTGCACCTTTCGACCAAGCTGGGGCTCGAGGCCATTCGCGCTGCCAAGGCGCGCGGGCAGAAGAACATCTATGTCGAGACCTGCCCTCAGTATCTGATGCTCGACGATACCTGCTATCTGGAGCAGGGCGAGGACGGCTTTGCGGGCGCCAAGTATGTGATGAGCCCGCCGCTGCGCCATGCGGGTGACCGTGCGGCACTGCGCGAGGCGCTTGTGGCCGGCGAGATCGATACGATTGCGACCGACCACTGCAGCTTTAACCTGCACGGGCAAAAGGACCGAGGACGCGATGATTTCCGCGCGATTCCCAACGGCGGGCCCGGCGTGGAGCATCGTCCCGTTGCGATTGCCACGAGCTTTGAGGGACAGCTGGGTCCCGAGGATCTGTGCCGCTTGATGAGCGAGAATCCGGCGCGCGTTTTTGGCATGTATCCGCGCAAGGGCTGTCTTGCCGAGGGCGCCGATGCCGACGTGTGCGTGTGGGATCCGTGCGCGCGTTGGACGATCAGCGCCGCGACGCAGCATCAGGCCGTGGACTACACGCCGCTCGAGGGCTTTGAGGCACATGGCCGCGCCAAGGCCGTGTTTGTGAACGGCGTGCTGGCGGCACGCGACGGCGAGCCCACCGGAGCCCAACCCGGCCGCTACGTGCCCCGCTAACGGGAAGACCGCCGGGGTAGCTAATTTGGGAGATGATTTTTTGGGACGGGGTAGCAAAAAGAGCCCCGTCCCAAATTTGCTACCCCTGGAGGCTGGTGGCGATGAGGGGGCGGTTGAGGGCTGCCTCGAAGCGATCTGCCATTGTTGGGTCGGCAAGCGTGTCGGCTTGGTTGAGCATGATACGGGCATTATTGAGGTTCAGCATCTGCAGCTCGGCATTGAGCACCTGGGCGACGCGCTCTGGGGTGGCAGCGTCGGTGGGCTCGCAGCCGCAGCGCTCGCAGAAGAGCTCGGGGCGGTGGACAACCTCGGCGACGGGCTTGCCCAGCCCCGAGGCGCCGACGACCCAGACAACGTTTGTCGCGGCGGCGGGAATTACCGGCTCCCAGGCGGCATGTGCCTTGAGCGGGAGTCGCTTGCTGCCATCTGCCTCGGCCAACACATAGTCAAAGCGCTGCGCCAGCTGGTCGAGCGGCTCAGCGGGGGCGGAGAGCTTGCCTGTCTCCGGGTCCAAAACACCCGTCTGGCAGATGCTTCCGCGGACAAGTCCCGCGCATGCCTCGCAGGTGCAGCCGGGAACATGTAGGGTCCCCGGCTTCCAAGGCGCGGCGTCCAGGCGACGGCTCGACCCGTCCCATGGCACGCCGGCGACGGGAAACATGTGCGTGGTGGTACAGAGGAGCACGCGGCCGCCAGCGCGCATGAGCTCAAGACCCAGCGTCTTGAGCAAGGTCGACTTGCCGCCGCTGCCGATAATCGCGGTAATGCCCGGCTCGATCCTGAGCGCCGAGGCAAGATTGCCGCTAACCGTTTCCATCTGTTCACCGCCGTATAATACTGTGATAATAAATAATCATCAGAGTAGCGGTCGAACCGCTTTTGCTCTGCTCAAACCGTAGCACAGGGAGGTGCCCCGGGAATGCTCGTTTATGTTCGCGGCGCCGGCGATATCGCCACGGGTGTCGCTGCCCGTTTGGTGCGCGCCGGCGTGTCGGTTGTCATGGCCGATATCGCGGTTCCCACGTGCATCCGCCGCACAATCAGTTTTTGCGAGGCCATTCGCCTGGGCGAGGTCCAGGTCGAGGGCATTCGCGCTCGCTTGGCACAGACGCCGGCTGAGGCGCTTGCGATTGCCGAGGCTGGAGACGTCGCCGTTGTGGTAGACCCCCAGGCCAAGATGATCGGCGAGCTGAAACCCGCGGCTGTGGTCGACGCGATTTTGGCTAAGCGCAACTTGGGCACCACGCGCGACATGGCGCCCGCCGTCATCGCCGTGGGGCCGGGCTTTACCGCGCCGGTTGACTGCGACGCCGTGGTCGAGACCATGCGCGGGCATTTTCTCGGCCGTGTCATTACCCAAGGTTCGCCCCAGCCTAACACGGGCGTGCCGGGCATTATCGCCGGCTATGGCAAGGAACGTGTTATCCACAGCCCCGCCGCCAGCGTGTTTCGGTCCGACCGCGCAATCGGCGACATCGTGAGCGCCGGAGACGTGATTGGCTACGCGGGCGATACGCCCATGTGCACGCAGATCGATGGCTGTCTGCGCGGGCTTTTGGCGAACGGCGTGCAGGTGACTGAGGGCTTTAAATGCGCCGATGTCGATCCGCGCGGCGACGCCAACTATATCAACTATATTTCGGACAAGGCGACATCGGTCGGCGGCGGCGTGCTCGAGGCGCTTGCTATGCTCACCGATGTCTTTAGAGGATAGAAGGCGGCAATGGAAAAGCTCGATGTGGTGAATGCGGCGCTTGCCGCCCTGCGTGCTGACGAGACGTGCGAGCTGGTGGTAGTGGCCGGTACGGCGGGGTCGTCCCCGCGCGGTGTGGGCGCATGGATGACTGTCTTTGCCGATGGCAGCCAGGCGGGCACTATCGGCGGCGGCAAGATTGAGCTCTTTGCGCTGGACGAGGCGCGCGAGCTGCTGGCCGGGGGTAAATCGCGTCTGGTCCGCTACACCATGGGCGGCGAGAACTCCGATACCGGCATGATTTGCGGCGGAGCCATCTGCCTGTGCTATCTGCACCTGGATGCGACCAAGGCGCCGTTGTTCCAGTCGGTTGCCGACATCTTGGCCTATCGGCGCATCGGCGACTTCGTCATCGACTTTGAGCCGTTTATCGCGGGCGTGCTCGAGGGCGATGTGGCCGAGTACCATGGCGAGGAATCGCGCCGCACCATTGCGGGCTGCCCCGGGCTTTCGCTGGTGGAGGAGGGGAGTAAGGTCACCTACACCAACGCGGCCTCCGAGATTCCCCCGGCGCACATCGAGACGCTCTGCCCCGAGGGCCTGGCCTATATCTTTGGCTGCGGCCACGTGGGTGCTGCGACGGCGCGGGTGCTCACGGCGGCGGGCTTTGCCGTCGTGGCTTGCGACGACCGCCCCGGCACGCTGACCCCCGAATGGGTGCCAGGTGTCTACGACCGTCGTCTGGTCGACTACAAGAACCTGAGCAAGCAGTGCCCCATCGGCCCGCGCGACCTGGTGGTCGTCGCCACGGCGGGTCACAAGTCCGATATCGACGTGGTGATTCAGGCCATGCGCGCCAAACCCGCCTATCTGGGCTGCTTGGGTTCGCGCCGCAAGACGGCCTTTGTGCGCGCCCGCCTGGAGCAGGAGGGCTTTACGCAGGAGCAGATCGACGAGCTGCACCTGCCGATCGGCGTTTCCATCGAGGCCGAGGACCCAGAGGAGATCGCTATCTCCATCGCCGCCGAGATGATCCACCTGCGCCGCACCAAACTCGTCCCCCGCAAGCGATAGTCTCATCCCCATATATGAGTTGCGGTGAAATACGGACTGTTTATGCCTGTTAAGCCATCAAACAGTCCGTATTTCACCGCAACTGCTGTTTGTCCCCGGGGGATGCAGGATAGCGGGTCAAAATGCTACCTGTGTCATATGCCCTATAATGTCCGACCGTTGAGCGGCATGGGGCCGCTGCTTAGGGTATGGGAGGCGCAAATGGCAGAGTCGGCAGCAGGGGATGCCCTGTTCGAGCGTACGGGAAAAGTTTCGTTTGTGCAGGTATTACCCCATGCACTGCAGCATGTGCTGGCGGCATTCGCGGGTATCGTCACGCCCGCCATCATTATCGCGTCGGTCTGTGGCTTTACCCCTCAAGAGGAAGCCGCTGTCATCCAGGCGTCGCTCGTCCTCTCGGCGCTCGACATTTTCCTTCAACAGTTCCCCATAAAAGGTGTCGTCGGTTCGGGCCTGCCCATCGTGATGGGCGCGAGCTTCACCTTCGTGCCGGCGCTCAAGGCGGTCGGTCTCGAGCTCGGCTTTGAGGCCGTGCTGGGCGCCCAGGCAATCGGTGGCGCGCTCGTCGTGCTCTTCGGCCTGCTGTTTAGGCGCGTGAGCTTTCTGTTCCCGGCCCCGGTGCTCGGCACCGTCATCTTTGTCATTGGCCTGTCACTATGCCCAGTGGCGGTTGCCTCCATGGCGGGCGGGGAGGGCGCGGCCGATTTTGGCAGTGTCACCAACTGGGCCGTCGCGCTCGTGACGTTTGTCGTTACCTTTATGGCCGGCAACTACGGCAAGGGCGCGCTTAGACTGGGCAGCATCCTGGCCGGTATCTGCGCGGGCTTTGTTTTGGCTGCGGTGTTGGGCATGGTCGATTTCTCGGCCATCGCGACTGCCAGCTGGTTCGCCCCGCCGGCTCTGGGCGCCCATCGCCTGGTGTTCGACCCGGCCGCGTGCGCCGTCGTGGGCGTTGTCGCCATTGTCAACGCCGTGCAGGTCATGGGCGAGTTTGCCGCCGTGTCGTCCGCTGCGCTCGATATCCCTGCGACCGATAGCCAGATCTCGGGTGGCCTGATCGCCAACGGCCTGGTCGGTATGCTGTCAGGCTTTTTGGGCGGCGTCCCCACGGCAACCTTTGGCCAGAATGTGGGCATTATCGCCGAGAACAAGGTCGTCAACCGCATGGTCTTTACGCTTGCCGCCGCCATCTTGCTCATCGCGGGCCTGCTGCCCAAGTGTGCGGCGGTACTCACGTCCATTCCGCAGCCGGTAATCGGCGGCGCCACGATCGGCGTGTTCGCGACCATCGGTATGAACGGTGTGGTCATGTTTGCCCGCCACGGCCTGCCTCAGCGCGATACCACGCTCATGGGTCTCTCTATCGCCTTTGGCACGGGCATTGAGCGCACGGCCGGCGCGCTTGCCGGCGCTGGATTCCCCGCATGGGTTGGCACCGTCTTTGGCGGATCCTCCATTGCCGTCGCCGCGCTCGTTGCTGTGATCCTCAACCTGGTCCTCCCGCGCCAAAAATAACGCCCCATATATGAGTTGCGGTGGAATAGGGACTGTTTAAGCCTTTTAAGCCATCAAACAGTCCCTATCTCACCGCAACTGCTGTTTTCCTCCGTGCCCTAGGGATCAATTTGTGCGGGGGAGTTGTGGAGTTGTGCAGGCAGACGAGGTTTTTCTGGAAATACGCTCCCGATGCGCGTATAGTACCGATTGTTTTGTCGGCTCCTGCTGCGTCGAGTCCAAACCGCGAAATGCCATGAGCGGCGCGGATGCAGCCAGGAGGCACGAGGACAACCCATCGTGGCCACGCCCCGTGCTTAAAACCCCAAGAAGGAGTGAACAATGGCAGAAGAGAAGTATGTGCCGCGTCTGAAGACCAAGTACAACAACGAGGTCAAGCAGCAGCTTCAGGACAAGTTCCAGTACGAGAACGTCATGATGATCCCCAAGTTTGAGAAGATCGTCGTGAACATGGGCGTCGGCGAGGCCGCTACCGATTCCAAGGCCATCGACGGTGCCGTGCGCGACCTGCGCGCCATCACCGGCCAGCAGCCGATGATCACCCGTGCCCGCAAGTCCATCGCTACCTTCCGCCTGCGCGCTGGTATGCCGATCGGCTGCAAGGTTACCCTGCGTGGCGACCGTATGTGGGAGTTCTTCGATCGTCTGACCTCCGTCGCGATTCCCCGTATCCGCGACTTCCGCGGCATCTCCGCCAAGAGCTTCGACGGCCGTGGTAACTTCTCCATGGGCGTCACCGAGCAGCTCATCTTCCCCGAGATCGACTTCGACTCCGTCGATCACCAGCGTGGTATGGACATCACTTTCGTGACCACCGCCAATACCGATGAGGAGGCCAAGGCCCTTCTGGATGCCTTCGGTTTCCCGTTCAAGAAATAGGTTCACCTGCCCTATGAGCGCCGTTCCCAGAAGGGGGCGGCGCTTGGGGCGAACAATACTCTATGTGAGGAGGATATAAGTGGCTAAGACATCGATGATCGTCAAGTGCAATCGCAAGCAGAAGTTCTCTACTCGTGAGTACACGCGCTGCCAGCGCTGCGGCCGTCCGCACTCTGTGTACCGCAAGTTCGGCCTGTGCCGTGTCTGCTTCCGCGAGCTTGCACTCAAGGGCGAGCTTCCCGGCGTTAAGAAGGCCAGCTGGTAAGTCACTACCAGCGTTTCAAGCATCCGTTTGGAACAGGGAAAACGCGCTAGTTAGGCTTTGCCGTTAAGGGCGGCGAAGAACCAAGAGCACGTGTTCATCAAGAACGAAGGAGAATCTGTATGAACCTTACAGACCCGATCGCAGATATGCTTACGCGCATCCGTAACGCTAACTCTGTGAACAAGGCCACGGTCTCCATGCCGAGCAGCAAGAAGCTCGTCGAGATCGCTCGTGTTCTGCACGAGGAGGGCTACATCGAGGGCTACGATGTCGAGGACACCGTTCCCCAGAAGACTCTGCACATCACGCTTAAGTATGGACCCAAGAAGGCTAAGGTCATCAACGGCATCCGCCGCATTTCCAAGCCGGGCCTGCGTAAGTACACCGGCGTTGCCGACATGCCCCGCGTCCGCGGTGGCCTTGGTACCGCCATTATTTCCACCAGCCATGGCGTCATGACCGACCGCGATGCTCGCAAGCACAACGTCGGCGGCGAGATCATCGCTTACGTCTGGTAATTCGCTCGGTAGGTAGAAGGAAAGGAGATCACCGTGTCTCGTATCGGTAATAAGCCTGTCCAGATTCCCGCCGGAGTCGAAGTGGCAGTCAACGGCAACAACGTTGTCGTCAAGGGCCCCAAGGGCCAGCTCGAGCTCGATGTCTTTGAGAAGCTCGCTATCAACGTCGAGGACAACGTCCTCACCGTTTCCCGTCCCGACGACGAGCGTGAGACCCGTGCCCGCCACGGCCTCACCCGCGCCCTCATCCACAACATGGTGGTTGGCGTTTCCGAGGGCTTCGAGAAGAAGCTCGAGCTCGCCGGCGTCGGTTACCGCGTGCAGCAGAAGGGCAAGAACCTCGAGTTCTCCCTGGGCTTCTCGCACCCCGTGATCGTCGAGGCTCCCGAGGGCATCACCTTCGAGGTTCCCGACAACACCCACGTGAACGTCAAGGGTATCAACAAGCAGCAGGTCGGTCAGATCGCCGCTGAGATCCGCGGCCATCGTCCTCCCGAGCCTTACAAGGGCAAGGGTATCCACTACGTTGGCGAGCACATCCGCCGCAAGCTGGGTAAGGCCGCCAAGTAGTCGTAACCGACTCACTCGCATAAGACCAGCACCCCGTCAGGTGCTGGCAAGATCAACCTTTTTAGGAGTTTACGTATGAACAAGCATAAGGCGAAGCTGGAAGGCCTCAAGCGTCGTCAGCGTCGTGTTCGCGGCAAGGTCTCGGGTACCTCCGAGCGTCCGCGTCTTCGCGTGACCCGTACTAACGCCAACATCTATGCCCAGATCATCGACGACAGCAAGGGCTCCAGCCTGACGCTCGTCTCTGCCTCGACCCTCGAGGCCGAGTTCAAGGGCACCCACACCTCGAACAAGGAGGCTGCGGAGAAGGTCGGTCAGCTCGTTGGCAAGCGTGCCATCGAGGCCGGCATCACCAAGGTCGCCTTCGATCGCGGTGGCCGTATCTACCATGGCCGCGTCAAGGCCCTCGCCGACGGTGCTCGTGCCGCCGGTCTCGAGTTCTAGGAGGTATGTAGCACATGGCTCGTAATCAGAAGCAGCAGCGCGAGGCCTCCGAGTTCGAGGAGCGCGTCGTTTACATCAACCGCGTGTCGAAGACCGTCAAGGGTGGTCGTCGCATGAGCCTCGTCGCTCTCGTCGTCGTTGGCGACGGCAAGGGCAACGTCGGCGTTGGCATGGGCAAGTCCGCTGAGGTGCCCCTGGCCATCTCCAAGGCGTCTCTCGATGCCAAGAAGAACATGTTCCACGTGCCGGTGACCGAGCAGGGCACCATCCCGCACGAGGTTCTCGGCCACTTTGGTGCCGGCCGCATCATCATCAAGCCCGCTGTCGAGGGTACCGGCGTTATCGCCGGCGGCGCTGTGCGTCCCCTCTTCGAGCTTGCTGGCATCAAGAACGTCCTGTCCAAGTCCCTCGGTACCGACAACGGCCTCAACATCATCAAGGCTGCCGTCGAGGGCCTCAAGGAGCTCTCCAGCCCTGAGGACGTCGCGGCTCGCCGTGGCCTGACGGTCTCCGAGATGTTCGTCGGTAAGGAGAACTAAGCATGGCTGACACCATCAAGATCAAGCAGGTCCGCAGCACCAACGGTTGCAAGCAGGACCAGGTCCGTACTGTCCGTGCCCTCGGTCTCCACAGGATCCGCGAGGTTCGCGAGATTGCTGACAACGAGTCCGTCCGCGGCATGATCTTCAAGGTCAAGCACCTTGTCGAGATAGTAGAGGAGTAGCAAATGCAGCTTCACGATCTTACTCCCGCGCCCGGTTCCACCAAGAACCGTAAGCGCGTCGGCCGTGGCAATTCTTCGGGTCACGGCACCACTTCTGGCCGCGGCCAGAAGGGCCAGGGTTCCCGCTCTGGCGGCACCAAGGGTGCCGGCTTCGAGGGTGGCCAGACTCCGCTGGCTATGCGCCTGCCCAAGCTTCCGGGCTTCCGCAACCCCCGTCGTATCGAGTACACCGCTGTTAACGTTGAGCGTCTCGAGCGTAAGTTCGAGGATGGCGCTGTGATCGACGGTGCCGCTCTTAAGGCCGCTCGCATCACCAAGAGCGAGTTCGAGCCCGTCAAGGTGCTCGGCAATGGTGAGCTCACCAAGAAGTTCACGGTCAAGGTCGACAAGGTCAGCGCTTCTGCGCAGGCCAAGATCGAGGCCGCCGGCGGAAAGGTCGAGCTGCCGTGCTAAATGGTCTTAAGAATGCTTTCCGCATCAAAGAATTGCGCGAAAAGATTCTTTTTACCATAGCTATGCTCGTCGTGTACCGCATTGGTGCGCACGTTCCTGTGCCCGGCATTCCCTTCCAGGGGATGCTGGGCCTTTTCTCGACCGATAACAATTCGGTCGCCGCAGGTGCTATGGCCCTCCTGAATCTTTTCTCTGGCGGCGCGTTGAGCTATGTGTCGGTGTTTTCGCTGGGCATCATGCCTTACATCACCAGCTCGATCATCCTCCAGATGCTCCAGGCCGTCGTGCCTTCCCTGCATGAGCTTGCCCGCGAGGGCGAGGTCGGTCAGACCAAGATTACGCAGTATTCGCGTTACCTCACCTTGGCTCTGGCAATCCTCAACTCCGTGGGTTACCTCTTCCTCTTTAAGAGCTTCGGCATCAGCTTTAATGGCGCCGGCGCTCCCGAGATCATCTTCGACCTCATGGTCGTCGGCACGCTCACTGCGGGCGCCATGCTGATCATGTGGATTGGTGAGCTCATCACCCAGCGCGGTATCGGCAATGGCATGTCGCTGATCATCTTTGCGAACATCATGGCCGGTCTGCCGCAGGCTATCTTCTCCAGCACCGAGGGCAATGCCGGTGGCATCATCACCATGGTGATCATCTGCGCCATCATCCTGCTGGTTATCCCGCTGATCGTTTTCCTTGAGCGCGGCCAGCGCCGCATTCCGGTCTCCTACGCCAAGCGCGTCGTGGGCCGTCGCATGATGGGTGGACAGACCACCTACCTGCCCATCAAGGTCAACACCGCGGGCGTCGTGCCGATCATCTTCGCTTCGGCGCTGCTGTACTTCCCGGCTCAGATTGCCGTGTTCTTCCCCGGCATCGGCTGGATTCAGGCAGTTGCCTCCGCGCTTTCGACCGGTTGGCTCAACTGGGTGCTTAACGTTGTCCTCATCGTGTTCTTCGCGTACTTCTACACCTCCATGGTGTTCAATCCCGATGACACGGCCGACAACCTTAAGAAGCAGGGCGGCTTTATTCCGGGCGTGCGTCCGGGTAGGGCTACCGCGGCCTACATCAAGAACGCGCTCAACAAGATTACGCTTCCCAGCGCTGTCTTTTTGGCGCTCATCGCCATCGTGCCTTCGATCATCTTCTCCTTCACGGGTAACCATCTGATCCAGGCTTTTGGCGGAACGTCCATCCTCATCATGGTCGGCGTCGTGCTCGACACGGTCGATAAGCTCGAAGGCCAGATCAAGATGTATGATTACGATGGATTCTTTAAATAGGCTAGAGGAGGATTGCTCATGAACCTCGTATTGCTCGGAGCTCCGGGTGCCGGTAAGGGCACCGTCGCACAGGAGCTCGTCGCCGAGTTTGGCGTCGCTCACATTTCTACGGGCGACCTGCTGCGTGCTGCCGTCAAGGGTGGCACCGAGCTTGGTATTCAGGCTAAGAAGTACATGGACGCTGGCGAGCTCGTTCCCGACCAGCTCGTGATCGACCTTGTCAAGGAGCGCCTTGCCGCCGATGACGCCCAGCAGGGCTTCATCCTAGACGGCTTCCCGCGCAACACCGCCCAGGCTGTGACGCTCGATTCCGAGCTCTCCGCCATGGGTCGCGAGATCGACTGCGCCCTTCTGGTCGACGTTGCCCCCGAGGTCATCATCGATCGTCTGTCTTCGCGTCGCACCTGCCGCGCCTGCGGTTACACCGGCACCGCTGCCGATGCTACCTGCCCCAAGTGCGCCGGCGAGATGTATCAGCGCGACGACGACAAGCCCGAGACCATCAAGAACCGTCTCGACGTCTACGAGAAGTCCACGAGCCCGCTCGTCGACTACTATCGTGGCCAGGGTCTGCTCAAGTCGGTCAACGGTGACCAGGCTCGCGAGACCGTGTACGGGGATGTCAAAGAGGCTCTCGGTCTATGATCAAGATTAAGTCTGCAACGCAAATCGAGCAGATGAAGAAGGCAGGAGCGCTATCTAAGATGGCGCTCCGCCACGTTGGAGCCATGGTGCGCCCCGGCGTTTCGACTTTTGAGCTCGATCAGCTCGCGGAGCAGATTATCCGCATGCATGGCGGCACCCCGGCCTTTAAGGGTTACGGCGGGTTCCCGGGAACCATTTGCGCATCGATCAACGATGCCGTGGTCCACGGTATTCCCAACCCCGACATGATCCTGCGCGATGGCGATATCATTTCCATCGATACGGGAGCCGTTGTCGACGGTTGGGTCGGCGATAACGCTTGGACGTTTTTCGTTGGCACCCCAACGCCCGAGGCCAAGGCCCTGTGCGAGGTTACGCGCGATTGCCTTAAGGCTGCCATCGAGCAGGCTGTCCCCGGTAACCATATCGGGGATGTTGGTTATGCCGTTCAGTCTCTCGCCGAGTCTCACGGCTATGGCGTTCTTCGTGACTATGTTGGCCATGGCATTGGCCGCGTGATGCACGAGGACCCCAACGTTCCTAACTATGGAAAGAAGGGGAGGGGCGTTCGCCTCCAGGCCGGCATGGTCATTGCCATCGAGCCGATGGTTACGATGGGTTCCAACCATGTGAGCACGGGCTCCGACGGTTGGATTGTTACGACCAACGACCACCTGCCCGCCGCGCACTACGAGAACACCGTCGCCATTACCAATGACGGTCCGGTGATTCTCACCACGGATGCCCAAGGTGCTTGGTGTTCGCTCCAAGGCGGAGAAATGTAACAAGTTCCACTTAGTTGTGGAGCCATTACGAAGTTATTACGATACGTGCATACGTGTTGTAGAATACTCAATCGCTGTCGTTTTCTAGAGAAAGATGATTGCTTGTGAAGAAGGAAGACGCAATTGAGCTCGAGGGTACGGTAAAGGAACCGCTGCCCAACGCCATGTTTAAGGTCGAGCTCGAGAACGGTCATTCGGTTCTATGCAACATTTCTGGCAAGATCCGAATGAATTACATCCGTATTCTCCCCGGTGACAGGGTTGTCGTGGAGCTTTCCCCGTACGACCTGACCCGCGGCCGCATCACCTATCGCTACAAATAGCGGCACGCATACACGCACTCCATTTCCGGCTGCAGGCTTAGCTCAACCTACGGTCGGATTGTGTGTGAAGACCAGCCATAGTTTTAAACGCCTGCGGCTGGGCGAGTAGATAGTAGGGAAGTAGTTTGAGCGCTACCGAAAGGAAGAACGATGAAGGTACGTCCTTCGGTCAAGAAGATGTGCGATAAGTGCAAAATCATTAGGCGCCATGGCAAGGTCCTCGTCATTTGCGAGAACCCCCGTCATAAGCAGCGTCAGGGTTAAGAGAGGAGACTACGTTGGCCCGTATTAATGGTGTCGACCTCCCGCGTGAGAAGCGCGTTGAGATCGGTCTGACCTACATTTACGGCATCGGCCGCACCACTGCGACGAAGATCTGCGTCGAGTGCAACGTTAACGTGGATACGCGCGTTAAGGACCTCACCGAGGATGAGGTTAACGCCATCCGCGATTATATCGATAAGAACCAGATCATGGTTGAGGGCGACCTCCGCCGTGAGCGCAACCAGAACGTCAAGCGCCTTATGGACATCGGCTGCAACCGCGGCCTTCGTCACCGCAAGGGCCTCCCGGTCCGCGGCCAGCGCACCCACACTAACGCTCGTACCCGCAAGGGCCCGAAGCGTCAGATCGGTGCTAAGAAGAAGAAATAAGGAGCGCTAGATAGATGGCTACTGCTAAGAAGAACGTTCGCGCTGCCCGTCTGAAGCGCGCGGACCGTAAGAACATTTCCGTGGGCCAGGCTCACATTCGTTCTACGTTCAACAACACGATCGTTTCGATCACCGATCCCCAGGGCAATGTCATTTCCTGGAAGTCGGCTGGCCAGGTGGGCTTCAAGGGCTCCCGTAAGTCCACGCCGTTCGCTGCCCAGATGGCTGCCGAGGCTGCTGCCAAGCAGGCCATGGAGCACGGTATGAAGAAGGTTTCCGTCTTCGTCAAGGGCCCCGGCTCCGGTCGTGAGACCGCCATCCGCTCCCTCCAGGCTGCTGGCCTCGAGGTCTCGAGCATCCAGGACAAGACCCCCATTCCGCACAACGGCTGCCGCCCCAAGAAGCGTCGCCGCGTGTAACTGAAAGGATCGTATCAATATGGCAATCGACAGGACTCCTGTTCTTAAGCGCTGCCGTCAGCTCGGGATCGATCCCGCTGAGCTCGGTTACAGCAGCAAGAAGGAATCTATCCGTCAGCCCAAGCGCCGTCGCAAGGAATCTGAGTACGGCATGCAGCTGCGCGAGAAGCAGAAGGTCAAGTTCATCTATGGCGTTCTGGAGAAGCAGTTCCACGGCTACTTCAACAAGGCCCGTAAGATGAACGGCGTCACCGGTGAGAACCTCATGATCATCCTTGAGTCTCGCCTCGACAACGTCGTCTTCCGTCTTGGCTTCGCCCGCACCCGCAAAGAGGCTCGTCAGTCCGTCCGTCACGGTCACTTCACCGTGAACGGCAAGCGCGTGGACATCCCGTCCTACCGCGTCAAGGCCGGCGACGTCGTCGCTGTCGGCGAGAAGTTCCGTGACCTCCTCCCCATCAAGGAGGCCCTGATTTCCTCCGAGCGCTTTGAGGTCCCTGGCTGGCTCGAGGTCGATATCGAGAAGCTGTCTGGTAACGTGCTCGCTCTGCCGACGCGTGAGCAGATCAGCGGTGATATCAACGAGCAGCTCATCGTCGAGCTCTACTCTAAGTAGTCCATCCGGGCTGCTGAGGCTGGAGGTAATACATGTCAGAATTCATTAGGCCTCAGGTTCAGGTCGAAGAGATCAACGAGACGTCTGCTCGTGTCTCCGTCGAGCCGCTCGAGCGTGGCTACGGCGATACGCTGGGTAACTCCCTTCGTCGCGTACTTCTGTCCTCGCTCGAGGGTGCCGCCGTCGAGGCTATTCAGATCGATGGTGCACAGCACGAGTTCATGACCATCCCTAACATGGTCGAGGATGTCACCGACATCGTCCTGAATGTCAAGGGTCTTGTCTTCAGGGCTCTCGGCACGACCGACGAGGCGACCGCCACCATTTCTGTTGACGGCCCCTGCGAGGTCACCGGTGCGGACTTCTTTATTCCGTCCGAGTTTGAGCTGGTCAACCCCGAGCAGCACATCGCTACGCTTACCGAGGGTGGCCATCTCACCATGAGCATGCGCATCGGCTATGGCCGCGGCTATGTCTCTGGCGAGGCTAACAAGCGCGACAACGATCCCATCGGTGTGATCCACGTCGACTCGCTGTACTCGCCGGTGTCCCGTTGCGCCAAGCTCGTTGAGGCTTGCCGTGTCGGTCAGCACACCGACTACGACCGCCTTGTCCTCGAGATCGAGACCAACGGCTCCATCGCTCCGCGCGACGCCGTGGTCCAGGCTGCCAATATCATCAACCAGCATATGGCTGCCTTTATGAACCTTGCCGAGACCCCCGAGGTCGAGGAGGAGGCTTCGATCTTCGCTCCCGAGGTCACCAACGACAACGCCGAGCTGGACAAGCAGATCGAGGATCTGGACCTTTCCGTCCGTTCCTACAACTGCCTTAAGCGCGCCAGCATTCACTCGGTCCGTCAGCTCGTTGAGTTCTCGGAGAACGATCTGCTCAACATCCGTAACTTCGGTGTTAAGTCGATCGAGGAAGTGAAGGACAAGCTTGAGTCCATGGGCCTGAGCCTGAAGGCTTAATGCTTCGCATATTTGAGGAGAAACTAGACCATGCGTCACAACGTTAAGAAGGGCCTGAAGCTCGGCACCGATGCGAGCCACACCAAGGCCATGAAGAAGAGCCTGGCCAAGGCCCTCTTCGAGAACGACCGCATCAAGACCACCGAGACCCGCGCTAAGGCGCTGCGTTCGGTCGTCGATCCGATCATCACCTGGGCCAAGAAGGGCGACCTGCACTCTCGTCGTCTGGCCATCGCCAAGCTCGGCGATAAGCAGCTCGTTGCCGAGATCTTCGACAAGGCTGCCCAGGGCATGTGGCAGGACCGCAACGGCGGTTACACCCGCATCATGAAGCTCGGCAACCGTAAGGGCGACAACGCTCCTATCGTTATCATGGAGCTCGTCACCGAGCCTTGCACGCCTAAGGCCAAGAAGGCTGCTCCGGCCCCCAAGAAGGCCGCTGCTCCTAAGAAGGTCGAGGCCGTCGAGGAGGCTCCTGCTGAGGAGACCGCTGAGTAGACAATCCGTCTGCATAGGCTATATTCGAGGGGTACGTTCGCGTACCCCTCTTTTTTTTGTCGCGATACCGTTGATTGTTTGTTGGGAGCGCCCATGACCGCGCCGTCTGATTTCAATTCGATTCCTGAGCTCGATGCCACGCTTGTATTCCGTGTTGCCTATGATGGCTCGTCCTATAGCGGATTTGCCGAGCAGCCGGGCCAGACGACCGTTGCGGGCGAGTTACGCCGCGCTATCGAGACGCTGCTGCGCCGCCCGATCGATCTGACGTGTGCGGGTCGTACCGATGCCGGCGTGCATGCGGTGGCCCAGTACATTAGCGTGCCCGTAACGGACGCTGAGCTTGCTCTGACGCGCCGTAGGTGGCTGAGGGCTATGGATGCCCTCCTGCCCAAAGATATTGCCATAAACGAGGTCTACAAGGCCCGTAGGGGCTTTTCTGCCCGCTTTGACGCGCGGTCCCGTACGTATACGTACCGTATTGCCGATCGCGATGCGCGCCCCGTGCTCTCGCGCGGTGCGGTGTGGTGGCATCGCTATCCCCTCGACGTCGATGCGATGGCGGCCGCCTGCCCTGCGCTTTTGGGCGAGCAGGACTTTAAGAGCTTTTGCAAGGTTGCCTCGGCCGTTGGCAAGCCCACGCATCGCTGCGTGATGCGTGCCGAATTTGGCCATGAGGTTGCGTTTGGCGAGGACATCCTGACGTTCACCATCGAGGGCAATGCGTTTCTGCATTCGATGGTCCGTACGATCGTGGGCACGCTTGTCGAGATTGGCATGCATCGCCGTGAACCCGAGTGGATGCGCGAGGTTATCGATGCTTGCGACCGTACCGCTGCGGGCCCCACGGCTCCTGCCTGCGGCCTTACGTTTATGGGCGTGGATTACGATCCCGCCGAGCTTGTCGTGCTCGACTAGGGGAGGGCTCGACGTGTCGTGCGTCGACACCTGTCATCTGTGGGCTGCGCGTGTGCAACATCTGTTCTTGGCGTGCAATGCAACCGGTGTCTCATTGCTTTTATTGCCGGGGTGTACCATGAACCACGGTTTGATTCATTACTGTCGAGAGGACGGATAATTTGGTTCGACGTGGCTCGCATCCGCGACTTTCGGTGATCCTTGTGGTAGAAGGTTCGCCCAGCTATGCGATGCGTGCGCTCGAGAGTATCCAGAACCAAGACCTCTACGATTTGCAGATTGTCGTTGTCTGTCGCGATACTGCGCCCGGTGTGCGCCATTCGCTTCAAGTTGCTGCCGACAGGGACATCCATATTGATTTGATTGACGTCGAGGACGCGACGCGCGGCGCGTGTCTTCGTGCCGGTTTTGCTGCCTCGCGCGGCTCTCAAATCATCGCCATGAACGCCGATGAGTGGTTTGCTCCGCAATCCCTTTCCAAGATGGTCGATATCGCGTGCGATACTGCGGCAGACATAGTGTTCCCCACGGTGTCGCTCGACCGCTATGATGCACATCGAGAGCGCCATTCGCGTGTCTTGGATGCTGCCTCTATTGTCATTGAAGACAAGTCTTCGATGGTGGCCGGGCTGCCTCAGTTGATTTTAGGCGGCTTGGTTGCTCAAGTCTCTGGCGTGATGTATAGCCGTCCGCTGTTTGAGGCATGCCTTTTGTGCGACAAGGCGTTTCGCACAGTTGGGTTTATGGCATGCGCGCTCTCGCAGGCGCAGCGCGTCTCCGGATGCGGCGACGCTTGTTTCCACGCGGTGGCGCCTAAGCTTACAGATGCCTTTGATCCCACCATGTATGCCAGGGTATCCGATGACACCCGAGCACTCGACGAGCTTGCGGACTCACTCTCGGAAGCAGATAGCGGTGGCCGGCTCAAGCTGGCAAGCCAAAAGTTCTACTTTGCCGGACTGGTCGCCTGCATCGAGAATTTGTGTCTGAGCCCGCATGGGGTGTCGTCAATCGAGCGTTCCGCCCGCATGCGTGATATGCTCGAGGCGCCTCGAACCCGTCAGATGGTCGCCGCGCTCAAGGATAACCATCGGGGGCTCGGTCTGTTGTTTGGGCCGATCGCTAGCGCCAAGCCCGCGCGTTGCGTGATGTGTACGCATCTGGCAGCTTTTCTTAACCGGACGGGCGCAAAAACCGCCTAAACGGCTCATTACGAAACAAACTTGCATAGAATTGTTTCGAAATGCGTTCTTATACACAAAAGCCTTCAAATAGCGTTAAACTATTCAATCACTGATTGATTGTCTCCGCCATCTTTTGGAGTGAGGGTTTGTATGGCTAAAAAACGCAATGGGCGCCAGGATGCCATTAGAGATATTGTGCGCAATAAGGACGTCCGCACGCAGCGTGTGCTGGTCGATGAGCTCCGTGCTATGGGCTTTGATTGCACGCAGGCGACTGTCTCTCGCGATATTGCCGATATGGGGCTGCGTAAGCTCCCTGAGGGCATCTATGTTCTGGCAGAGGACCTGCACCTGCAGCGCATGGTTTCCGAGCTCGTAACGGGCGTTCTGCGTACCGATAATCTGGTTATGATCAAGGCTCAGCCTGGCACGGCTTCCGGCATCGCCGCCGCCGTTGATGCGGCAGAGTTGCCCGATGTGCTTGGCTCGCTTGCCGGCAACGATACGATTTTGGTTATTGCCCAGACGGCCGAGGACGGCGAGCGTCTCGAGGCGCTGATCAATAAGCTGAGCAATTCTCGCAAGTAGGCGTGCGGGTCGTGCGCTCGGCATTGTGTGCGCTGACATAGTGGCTTGTAAGGGGCATCGACGTTGGTCGGTACCCCTTTTTGTTTGCCGGTATAAAGACCGCCCACCAGGTCGCTTCAAACTAAAAGGCCCCGAGCAGTTCAATAAGCTGCTCGGGGCCTTGTTGGCTTTAGTCGCGTACTTCTTAGCCGACCGTATCGTCAGGCGTGGGCGAGGGGTCGGGAGTGGGCGTAGGCGTAGGCGTAGGCGTAGGCGTAGGCGTGCCGCCATCGCCGCCGGTCGAACCACCAGTGGAGCCACCCGTCGAGCCACCGGTCGTACCGGTGCCGCCGGTGGTGTCGCCGCCCGTGGTCTCGGTGGTCGTGGTCGTCGTGGTAGTCGTTGTGGTGGTTTCCTCTTCCTCTTCGTCCTTGTCCTTGTCGTCGTTCTCCGACTTCTTGGTGTTGTTGGTGCCGTAGAACTTCCAGACGCTGTTGTTCTTGTAGGTGGGCGCCGTTCCGGTCGCAAACTCCTCGCGCTCGGTACCGGTCAGAACGGTGTTCATAAACCGCTTAAAGACAGGCAGGTTGGTGCTGTCGCCCAGCAGGTCCGTGCCGTACTTTTGGATGGGGATCTCGCCCGCGGAATAGCCGGTCCACAGGGCGCACGCCAGCTGCGGGGTATAGCCGCAGAACCACAGGTTGGTGGTGTTGTCGGTGGTGCCCGTCTTGCCGGCATAGGGCTGGTTGACACTCAGAGCGCCGGCAGCACCCGTACCGCTGCCCTTCATGACGCCGGACAGAACATCGGTGACCGCGGCGGCCTCGCCCTCGGTAAGCACCTGTGAGGGATTGTCGGTGTGCTGGTACAGCACCGAACCGGTACGAGAGTCAATCTCGGTGATGGCGATCGGCTGGCGATAGTAGCCGCCGTTGGCAAACGTCGCGTAGGCGGCGGCCATCTCGAGCGGCGAGATCGAGCCGGTGCCGAGGGTCATGACGGGAACGTCCTCGATGTTGTCCTTGGCGGGGTCGATGCCGAGCTTTTTGACGAGCGAGATGATCTTGCTGTTACCGACGGCTTCCGCCACCTGGATGTAGCCGGTGTTGGAGGAGTATGCCGTCGCCTGCTTAAGCGTGATGTTGCCATAGCTCTGGTTGGCGTAATTTTGGACCTCGGTCGTGGTGCCCTTGGCCTTGAGCGGCGAGTTGCAGTTGAGGGTGACGTTGGGGTTCATGCCGTTTTGGATGGCAGTTGCCAGCGTAAAGGCCTTAAAGGTGGAGCCGACGGGACGCTTGGCCGTGGCATGGTTTACGTGGTTCTCGTCGGCGTTGTAGTCGTAGCCGCCCACCATGCACTTGATGTAGCCGGTCTTGGGGTCGACGACGACCATGCCCATGTCCAGGCCGTCAAGCGAGAGCGTGTCGAGCTGCTCGCGGACGGCATTCTCTGCCACCTGCTGCATCGTGGGGTCGATGGTGGTCTTGACGGTCAGGCCGCCCTTAAAGAGCACGTCGGTCGAGAACTCCTGCTCCAGCAGCTGCTTGACGTAGGAGACAAAGTAGGGCTGCGAGTATACGTCGACGCCGCTGCCCGAGATTTCGGTCACATTGAGGGTGATGGGTTCGGCCTGTGCGGCATCGTGCTCCTCCTGGGTGATGTGGCCCAGGCGCAACATGTTGTCGAGGACCTTGTTGCGACGGGACAGCGCCAGGTCGGGGTTGACCGTGGGGTCGTACTGCGAGGGCGAGTTGGGAAGGCCGATCAACAGCGCGGCCTCGCTCAGGGTGAGGTCGGCGGCGCTCTTGGACAGATAGGTCTCGGCTGCGGCCTCGATGCCGTAGGCGCCGTGGCCGTAATAGATGGTGTTGAGGTACATCATGAGGATCTCGTCTTTGGAGTACATGTCCTCCATCTTGATGGCGATGTAGGCCTCGCGCACCTTACGCTCAATGGTCGAGTCGAATTGCTCCTCCTGCAGGATGGTGTTGCGCACAAGCTGCTGGGTGATCGTCGAGGCGCCTTCGTGCCCGCCGCCGAGGGTTGCCACCGCAGCACGCGCGATACCCCACAGGTCGATACCGCCGTGCTCGTAGAAGCGCTCGTCCTCGACGTCAACGGTGCCCTGCAGCACGTAGGGGGAGACCTCGTCCTTGGTGATGGACTTGCGGTTTTGCGTGTAGAAGCTCGCGATCTTGTTGCCGTTGCAGTCGACGATCTCGGTGGGCTCGCTCACCAGATACGCGTTGGCGTCGGTGTAGTCGGGCAGATCGGACAGCCAGCGGTTGACGTTACCGACCATGCCGATGCCAAACGCCACGCCCGCAATCAGCAGAAAGCCCAAAAACGAGAGCAGGATTATGGGCAGGGCGTGCGTCTTTGAACGGCTGTGTCCCTGTCGTTGGCGAGGACCCATATATTGACCTCCAGGTATGTCGTGCCAGACGGTGGATGTGCCGTCGGGGCAGGATGGACATAAGTTATTACACGATAAACCAAACGGGGCGCGCGAGGCCTCGTGTATGCTGGAAGACGGCATTTTTCAGAGTGAATGCATACCTTGGTAAGGAGTTTGTCGATGGCGATTCGGACGATGGGGCCGAGCGGACAATACGAGACTGGATTGGATGCTGCCGGTGCGGCGCTGCCCGAGCTGCTGGCGCCGGCGGGCGGGCTCGACCAGATGCTTGCGGCCATCGCCGCGGGCGCCGATGCCATCTATGCGGGGTTGGGCGGCTTTAACGCCCGTGTGAGCGCCCATGGCTTTACGGATAACGAGTTTGCGCGCGGCTGCGCCGTGGCGCATGCCCATGGCGTGCGTGTGTACGTAACGCTCAACGTGTTCGTGTTTGACGATGAGTTGTCCGACGCGGTGGCGTTGGGAGCTCATGCACTGGAGCTGGGCGCCGATGCTCTGATTGTCGCCGATGCCGGGTTGGCCTGCGCGCTGCGCGCGGCGATTCCCGGGGTCGAGATTCACCTGTCCACGCAGGCGGGCGCTCATAGCGAGGGTGCCGTGCGGCTTGCCGCCGATGAGCTGGGGGTCGAGCGCGTGACGACGGCACGCGAGCTGACGGTCGACGAGATTGCGGCGCTATGTGCCACGGGCGTGCCCATCGAGGTATTCTGCCACGGTGCGATTTGCATCGGCTATTCGGGGGCGTGCGAGTTCTCGGCCCTGCGGCGTGGACGATCGGCGATGCGCGGCGACTGCACGCAGCCGTGCCGTCTGGCGTACGACCTAGTGGACGAGGCGGGGCAGAGCGTTGTCGCCGTTGAGGGGGATCGTCTGCTGTGTCCGCATGACTATCTGGGTATTGCGCATCTGCCCGAGCTTGTAGATGCTGGCGTTGCGTCGCTCAAGATCGAGGGACGCATGAAGAACCCCGATTACGTATTCAACGTGGTGCGGGTTTGGCGCCGGGCGCTCGATATGCTGCGCGACGGCGCGTGGGACCCCGGTGCCGTGGAAGAGCTTGAGCGCGAGCTGGGAAGGTCGTTTAACCGTGGGTTTACCGATGCGTACCTGCGAGGGCGTTCGGGTGCCGAGCTGATGAGCTTTGAGCGTGCAATTAACCAGGGCGTGCGCGTGGGGCGCTTGGTCGCTGTGGGCCACGAAGAGGTGACCGTTGAGCTCGATGCCGCCGTGGCGGCGGGTGACACGCTCGAGATTCGGTTCTATCCGGGTGTCGACGCGCGTCCCGATGTGCCCAAGCGCTGGCCGCAGGTGCCCTGCCCGGTGGATGCCGCAGCGGGGAAGCGCGTCGTCGTGCATTGCAAGCGTAAGGTGGACGCGGGCTGCGAGGTATACCTGATTCGTAGCGCCGGCGTGTTGGATCAGACGGCGGCGGTGTTGGAGCGCATGCGGGCCGAGGCGGATGCGATTGCGCCCGTTGCGCGTGCCGTTGAGGTGCTGCCCTTTGAGGACGTTGCGGTGGATAGCGGTGCGTCGCCGGAGTTGGTGGAGCGCGCGGTTTCCGCTCGCATGGTTTTTGCTTGGCAGCTGATGGATACCGACCCGCGCAGAGAACTCGATTTGTCCGACACCGTTGTGGTGCTTGACGAGGTGTGCCGCACGGGTGACGCTGACCGGACCCGCTCGCTGATGCAGCGTGCCGGGCGCGTCGTCTGCCGCAACCTGGGACAGGTGGTGATTGCTCGCGAGCTGGGCGTGACGTTTGACGTGGCGGCGCCGGTGTTCTGCGCGAATCGGGCCACGCTTACCTGGCTGCGCGGACTCGGTGCGGGGCGGGTGTACTTGCCGGCCGAGTTGCTCGGCAATGATGCGGAGCGTATTGCCGAACTGACGGCCGAACCTGGTGTTCTGAGCCCTGTCGATGCCGATTGCCCCGAGCTCATGGTGTGCGAGCACTGCCTGCTGACCGCCGAGGGCGTCTGCGCCACCGATGCGACGGGACAGGTCCGTTGCCGCGACTGCTTGCGTCGTCGGCAGGTACGCTATCTGGTCGAGCGTGACGGTACACGTCTGCCAGTTGCCATTGACGCATGCGGCAGGACGAGGATTTTCCTGTCGTAAGTGCCGCGTCGCGTCAGTTTGTTATCATAAGAGAGTTTATGGACTTCCAGCACCGCCGTTTTCGGCGAGGGTGCTATAGCAAAAGGAGGATACCCAATGCTGTCTGTTGACGAGCAAATGCGTATCATCACCTCGGGTGCAGCGCAGATCGTCCCCGAGGCCGACCTTCGCAAGAAGCTTGAGAAGGGCGAGCCCCTCAACATCAAGCTCGGCGTCGATCCCACCAGCCCCGACCTGCACCTGGGCCATGCCGTGCCCCTGCGCAAGATGCGTCAGTTCCAGGACCTGGGCCACAACGTCACCCTTATCATCGGCAACGGCACTGCGCTGATCGGCGACCCCTCGGGCAAGAACTCCACCCGCCCGCAGCTTTCGCAGGAGCAGATCGAGGCCAACGCCGAGACCTACGTGAGCCAGGCCATGAAGATCCTGGACCCCGAGAAGACCACCATCGTGCACAACGGCGACTGGATCCTTTCGATGGACCTGGCCGGCCTGCTGCAGGTGTGCTCCAAGTTCACCGTCGCCCGCATCCTCGAGCGCGACGACTTTACCAAGCGCTACCAGTCCCAGACGCCGATTGCCCTGCACGAGTTCCTGTACCCTGTGATGCAGGCCTTCGACTCCGTGCAGATCAAGGCCGACGTCGAGATGGGCGGCACCGACCAGCTCTTTAACCTGCTCGCCGGCCGCGAGCTCATGGAGAAGATGGGCATGGAACCGCAGATCGCGCTCACCATGCCGCTGCTCGAGGGCACCGACGGCGTCCGTAAGATGTCCAAGTCCTACGGTAACTACATCGGCCTGACCGATGCTCCCAAGGATATGTTCGGCAAGACCATGTCCATCCCCGACGAGATGATTGGCAAGTACTATCGTCTGGCCAGTTCGCTCACCCCGGCCGAGGTCGACAAGATCGATGCCGCCCTGGCCGATGGCTCCGCCGACCCCTACGAGCTCAAGCGCGCTCTAGGCCGCGACCTGTGCGACACCTACCACGGTGCTGGCGCCGGCGACGAGGCTCAGGCCGAGTTCGACCGTGTGTTCAAGGAGGGCCAGCTTGCCGACTTCCCCGAGAAGCACGTTGAGCTGACCGTCAACGACGAGGGCCAGATTTACCTCGCTGGCCTGCTCAAGGACCTGGGCCTTTCGGCCAGCGCCGGTCAGGCCCGCCGCGACATCGACGGCGGCGGCGTCAAGATCAACGGCAAGGCTGTGGCTCCCAAGAGCTACAACATCGATCCGAGCGCCCTCAAGCTGGGCGACACCCTCTCCGTGGGCAAGCGCAAGGGCTTTAAGTTGGTCTAACGAGCGAGTTGACCTCACAAGTGCAATAAGGCCGCAGCCGGGAATCCCGACTGCGGCCTTTTTGGTTGCGACGATCCCTTGGGGACGGAGGGATCATTTGGCGGTGCCGTTAAGCGGAAGGGGTGTTAGCGGGACTTTCTTTTTGGCATACAATGGCTATTGGCTTGCTGCGGTGAAGGTCTGTCCGCTCCGCAGCTTTTTTCTACGGTTAAAGGAGTATGTATGTCCGTTGAGGTCATGAGGTCTGTGATCGATGCTGCCGAGGGGCGCGTGCCCGTCGACACGCTGTTTACCAATGCGCAGATCGTCGACGTGTATGGCCAGCGTGTGGCGCCCGGTAGCGTTGCCGTCAAGGACGGTGTGATCGTCGGCGTGCTCTACGATGGTCGCGACGATGCTGCTGGCACCTACGAGGCAACTGAGGTCATCGACTGCCAGGGTCGCTATCTCGCTCCCGGTTTTATTGACGGGCATTTGCATATCGAGTCCTCGAACATCCGTCCCGCCGAGTATGCTCGCATGGCCGCGACGCGCGGTACTACCACCGCCATTGCCGACAGCCACGAGATTGCCAATGTTGCCGGTCTCGACGGCTTGCGCTTTATGATCGAGGACGGCCGCCGCGCACCCATCTCCATCAAGTACATGATGCCTTCGTGCGTGCCCGCGCTGCCCGACGAGCAGGCCGGTGCCGTTATTTCGGCTGCCGATATGCAGGCGTTTTTTGCCGAGCATCCGGGCGATGTCTTTGGCCTGGGCGAAATGATGAACCTTCCGGGCGTTTTTATGGCCGATCCTGAGACCTGTGCTCGCATCGATGCCGCTAACCAGACGCCGTCCAAGCAAGTCGACGGTCATGCGCCGCTCGTTGCCGGCAAGGACCTCAATGCCTATGCCGCGGCGGGTATTATCGCCGACCACGAGTCGACGATTCCCGAGGAGGCGCTCGATAAACTGTCCCGCGGCATGTATGTGATGCTGCGCGAAGGTACGTGTAGCCACGACTTGGCCAACCTGTCGCCGATGCTGCTAGAGAATCCCGCGCGCGCCCGCCGCTGCTGCTTCGCGACCGACGACCGCGCCCCTTCCGATGCGCTTGCGACCGGCATGATCGACAATGCCTGCCGCGCGGCTATCGAGGCCGGCATCGACCCCGTGGTCGCTATCTCTATGGCGTCCCTCTCCACGGCCGAGGCGTTTGGCCTGGACCACGGTTGCCGCGACCCACACGAGCTGCGTGGTGCGATTGCCCCGGGCAAGCGTGCCGACCTGCTGGTGCTCAACGACCTGACGTTTGCCACGGCTCCGCATCGCGTGTATGCCGCCGGCGCGCTCGTGGCACAGGACGGCACTTTTGTGGGCGAGATTGCACCCGAGATGGCCGAGGTCGCGGCCCTTGCCGATGAGCTACGCGCCTCCGTTAAGCTGCCGAAGCTTTCGCTCGACGTATTCGACTATGCCTTTAAGCCGGGCGAGGCCGTGATTGACGTGGTGCCGGGCAAGGCCATCACGGGCATGGTTCGCCCCAAGAACACCGAGGGCCTGCGCCGCATTATGCTGATTGAGCGCCATGGCCGCGGCGTGTCGCTGCAGGCCGAGGGCGCCGACGGCGACGGCCCCGCTGGCCTGGGCCTGGTCGGCAAGCATATCGGTCGCGGCTGGGTGCGCGGCTTTACCATCACCGGTGGCGCCATTGCCTCCACGATCGGCCACGACTCGCACAACGTGTGCGTGGTGGGCGACAATGCGGCGGATATGATGGCTGCCGTTGAGGCCGTGGGCCAGGGCGGCCACGTGCTGGTGCGCAACGGCGAGGTCGTGGCGCGCATTCCGCTGGCGCTCGGCGGCCTGATGAGCGAGGGCGCTGCCGAAGACGTTGCGGCGCAGCACGACGACTTTATGGTCAAGGCGCGCGCCATGGGCATCGAGCCGCCGCTCGACCCCATCATGGGCATCATCTTCCTGCCCCTGCCGGTGATCCCGACGCTCCGCATCCGTCCCGAGGGCATGTTCGACGTCACAACCTTCACCTACGCCGACTAGTCATCAGGGACGTTCTTAAACGACTAGCCGTTGGGGACACTCTTTGGCGGGCTGCCTGACGTCGCGACCGTGGGGCCTCTGGCGCGCGTGAGCTATTTGCTAGGTCCATGTAACGTTTATAACTACGGGGTCTTATTCGAGCTCCCTTTGGGTACGGTGTTTTCAGATATACATCTGTTTTCACTACTAAGCCCGAAGGGAGCTTTTCTATGTTTAAACTGATTGCATCCGATATGGACGGCACACTGCTTGACGAAAACGGCCAGGTGCCTCCCGAGACCTACGAACTGATTCTGGCGCTACACGAGCATGGCGTGCATTTCGCCGCATCGTCAGGTCGTCGCTACGATCGCCTGTGCGAGTTCTTTGCGCCCGTTCGCGACAAGATGGACTTTGTCGCCGCTAACGGCGCCCAAGTCTACGCCGACGGTAAGATGGTAGACCGTGAGGTGTATTCCCACCTGGCGATTCGAAGGCTCGCCCAAGCCGTCAGGACGTTTCCCAATCTGCATCTTGCGCTCTTTGACCGAACCAAGTCCTTCCTGCTCGATGACGAGTGCAAGTTCGTGCGTGAGGTCGATAAGGACCTTCCCAATGCCGAGCGTATTTGGGAGCTGCCCGATCCCAGCGTAAATATCATCAAAGCGAGTATCTTTTGCGACGACAGTGCGGTTATGGACAGTGCGTACGTGCTACAGCGCGAACTTGGTCAGCTCTTTACTTTTGCGCCTTCGGGCAACGCGTGGATCGATGGCATGCAGCCTGGTGTATCGAAGGCCTCGGGTATCGCGCAGCTCGCGGAGCATTACGGCATTGATCGCGACGAGGTCATAGCGTTTGGCGACTCGATGAACGACTACGAGATCATTCGCTTTGTCGGCACGGGCTGCGCGATGGAAAACGCGCGCCCCGCGCTTAAGGCGGTGGCCGATCGCGTGGTGGGTTGTAACCGCGACCACGCCGTCCAGCAGGAGCTCCGCCACGTTCTGGAGAGCCTCGCCTAATCCGGCAGTTGGGGACGTTCCTTTTCTGCCGGCAGCTGGGGACAGTCCTTGCAGCTTTTTCGCGAAGAGTGTCCCCAACGACTACTGTGACTGGGGCAGCTAATTTGGGACGGGGCTATTTTAGCTACCCCACACAAGCGGGCAGCTAAAATAGCCCCGTCCCAAATTAGCTGCCCTGCCGGGTTGCTGCTGCTAGGCGAGGGCAGCCATGATGGTGCGGGCGACGCCGTCGTGGTCGTTGTCGAACTCGGTGATGGCGTCGGCGGCGTCGCGGTCCTCGGGCTCGGCGTTGATCATGGCCATGCCGTGGCCCGCTGCCTGCAGCATGGGGATGTCGTTGATGTTGTCGCCGAACGCCCAGGCGTCGACGAGACGCTCGCCCAGGTGCTCGCATAGCCACGTGAGGGCCGTTCCCTTGGTGGCGCCCTCACCCATGACCTCGATATTCATGGCGTAAGAACGCGTGACCTCAATGCCTCCGAGCGTGTCGAGCTCAGCCGCGATGGCGTCGCGATCGGCCGGGTCGTGCCAGTACATGGCGATGCGTTCGAGCGTCTCGACCCCGTCGATCTTACTGTCGATATCCATGTCGATCGGTGTTCGTGTGCGCTTGAGCGAAGCCGCGATGTGGGGGTCACCGCCGCAGAACTCATCCAGGCGCCCGTAAAGCGAGCGGGGGAGGAAGCACTGCCCATCCGCGAAGATATCGAAGGTCACATCGTGGCCGGCGGCGATGCGATGGACGCGATGGGCAATGCCGCGATCGAGCGGACGGCTCAAAATGCGCGTGGCGCGCGAGGCATCGTTGGGCACATCGTCGTCGAGCTGCCAGACGCTGGCGCCATTGGCGCAGACCGCGTAGTGCACGGCAGGATGGGCGAGGATGGGCTCAAAGACGCCCGACAGCGGACGCCCCGTGCACGGTACAAACTCAATGCTGCGACGTGCGAGCTCGTCGAGCATCGCCCAGGTGGCGTCGCCCATCTGCTTGTCGCTCGTCAACAGTGTTCCATCCATATCGGAAAAAACAATCATTCGATGCAGCCCTTTCTACTGGCATAAAAAGCGTGGCCGAGGGCGGTGATGCCCTGGCCACGCTCGAGTTCTATAACGGTCCGCGTCCTAGCGGTCGGCGATCGGCTTGTACTCCAGCGGCTCGATCACCGGACGATAGGCCGGGCGAATAATACGGTGCGCGCAGAAGAGCTCTTCCATGCGGTGTGCCGACCAGCCGGCCATGCGGGCGACGGCGAATAACGGCGTAAAAAGCGTCTCGGGCACGCCGAGCATCTTGTAGATAAAGCCCGTGTACAGGTCGATGTTGGCGCAGATGGGCTTGGTCATGCCGTGGTCGCGCATGACCTGGGGTGCCAGGCGCTCGATGCGCTCGATGAGCGCGAACTCATCGCCCAGGTCCTTCTTGGCGGCAAGCGTGCGTGCGTAACGGCGGCAGACCTCGGCGCGCGGGTCGCTGAGCGTATAGACGGCGTGGCCCATACCGTAGATGAGGCCCGTGCCGTCGAAGGCCTGCTTGTCGAGGATCTTGCCCAGGTAGGCTGCGACCTCGTCCTCGTCCTCCCAGTTGGAGACATGCGCGCGGATGTCCTCGTGCATGGACACGACCTTGGCGTTGGCACCGCCGTGGCGCGGGCCCTTGAGCGAGCCGATAGCCGCGGCGTAGGCGGAATACGGGTCGGTGGCCGAAGACGACAGCACGCGGCAAGCGAAGGTGGAGTTGTTGCCGCCGCCGTGCTCGGCATGCAGCATGAGCATCACGTCGAGCAGCATGGCTTCGTCGCGGGTGAACGCCATGCCACCGCGCAAGACCTGTAGGATGGTCTCGGCGGTGGAGAGACCGGGCGTGGGGTGCGGCACGTGAACCTCGGAGCCGCGAAGCTTGGCGACCGAGGCCATGTGTGCGAAGGCGGCGATGCGCGGGAGACGTGCGAGCATGGAAATGGCGACGTCGATTTCGTGCTCGGGCGTGATCACGTCTGGTTCGGCATCGAAGGCGTAGAGCAACAGTACGGCGCGCTGGAGCACGTTCATGATGCTCGACGACACCGTGGTCATAGGGAACTCTTTAACGTACTCGTCACTCAGGTGTCTAAAGGCGCCCAGGCGCTCGCAAAAGCCGTCGAGCTCTTCCTTGTTGGGCAGCGAACCCGTGATAAGCAGATAGGCGACTTCCTCGTAGCCGTAGCGATTCTCGGCCTGGGCATTGTTGACCAGATCCTCGATGCTGTAGCCGCGAAGCGTGAGCTTGCCCTGATCGGGCACGACCTTTCCGTCGACCTTGTTGTAGCCGTGCACATCCGAGATACGAGTGAGGCCCGCGACCACGCCCGAGCCGTCGGCATTGCGCAGGCCGCGCTTGACATTGTGCTCTTCGAACAAGCCCTCGTCATAAGGGTCGGTCGGCAGGCCGTGGTAGAGGCTTTCGCTCTCAGACGAAATCTGGCGGCTTGCTTCGTAATCCAGAACCAGTCGGCTCAAGTGGTCATCGAAGCGGTAATAGATTTTCTTGGCGTCGTAGGCCATGTGCGCTCCTCTCCGGGCCGTGTGGGGGCGGCGTGCTTGAGTGCAGATGCGCCGGCCTGTTCCTGCACGGCCTGTTCGCTACAGGCGGTACATAAAGTTAAAGACGTCCTCGCGCTGGATGGACACGTTGACGCCCGAAAGCTCGCCGGCCTCGGCCAGGGCCTCCTGCAGCTCAGCGAAGTCGAGCTTGGACTCGGCGGTATCGGCCAGCATGGTCATGGTGAAGATGTCCTCGATAATGGACTGCGTGATGTCGCGGATGTCGACGTTGGCCTCGCCCAGGACACGGGTGACGCCGGCGACGATGCCGGGGCGGTTCTTGCCAAGGACGGTGATGACGATACGGGAGGACGAGATCTCGGCCATGGGAAACCCTTTCGCGTGATTGCGGCGCGCGCGGGGCGCTCCGCTACGGTACAGTGTTCATCATTGTACCTGTCTGGCGCAAAAAAGGCGCGCTCGCTGCGGCGTTACATGCCTGCAACATGAGCGTAAGGGGGAAGGCCGTACGGGGAAGAGCCGTCTGGCGCGTGTCCGGCTCGTGTTGGGTTGATTTCCGATCTCAGCCGAACACATTGAGCGGACAGGCCGTTCCCGCAGTCAGCCGAACGCCTCCGACGGCTGATTCCGAACTGGAAGCGGAGGGCATCCCCGCCCTTCGGTAGGGGATACCGCTCCGCGGCGCATGCCGCGGGCGGCGCCCCTATCGGACCACCGTGACCTCAGTTGGGATGGGCCCAGCACTGCCGCGTACTCGGTGAGCTAGAGCCAACTGTTCGTCTTCACGTCGCGTATGGCGATATTTCGGTCGTCCGGCTCGGTGATGCCGTAGCCGAACGCCTGGAGCGTCTCGATGGACTCCTGGATCCTCTGTTGGAACATGGGACCCGGATCGACCCTCGGCCCGAGGTGCCCGCGCCAAAGGCACGGCGTGGCGCGCAGCATGTTATGGATTTTGGAGATGGGCTCGATGTCGGCGTAGACGTTGAGCGTCGCCATGGCGTCCTTGTGGCCGAGGATCGATTGGAGCGCCTTGATATCGCCGCCTTGGCGGATCCACTGCGTTGCGAACGTGTGGCGAAGGCCGTGGAACGTGATCAGCTCGTCGTTGGTGCCCATGAGGCCGTTGGTCTCCGAGAACGTCTTGAACGCCCTGCGGATATAGCTTGTCGTCGCGAAGGTCGCGCCCGGCTCCGACAGGATGTAGCAGTCCCCGATCTCGACCGCCCCGGTAAGGCCGCGCAAGCGCAGCTTTCCGCAGTCGATCTCGTGGGTCTCCTTCAGGAAGGGGAGTAGGCCGACCGGGTCGATGGGGATACCCCTGGCGTCATGGGTCTTGGTGTCCTTGATGAACGAACCCATTCCCTTCGCGTACGCCACCGAGTGTCTGATCGAGATCAGGCCCGTCTCGAAATCCACATCGCACCACCGAAGGCCGCAGACCTCGCCGATTCGCATCCCCGTGTGCAGGGCGAGTACGACCGCCCTCTAATCCTCGGCGGACCAATCGAGTCCGAACTCCTTTCGGGCATCCTCTTCGCTCATGACTTCGAGAAGGTCTCCGGGTTGGCAACGAAGGGCGAGGCATAGCTGCTCGAGTGTGTTGAAGCGAATGCCGCGAATATGCCCTTTTTTAATACGGGACAGGTTCACGGGCGTGGTTCCAATCCTTTCGGCAAGTTCGTTCGAGGAAATCTTTCGCTCGGCCATGATCTTGTCGAGGCGAACAATTACGGGCATGGCGTTTCCTTACGCAATCTCGTCGGAGTCGAGGTACAGCTCTCGGGCGTACAAGAAGAGCTGGGAAAGCATGAACAGGACGATGCCGAGAACCAGAGAGGTCCAATCGAATGATGAAGCGATCTCTTGGGCGCCGACGGCCCCCTCGCCGCCAAACATCGAAACGGAGGTTTTGAGTGAGCCGGCGTAGAGGCTGGTGGCAGCTTGAACAACGAAGAGAATGCCGAGCACCTTCAAGCATGTCGCAGACCCTTTCTTGAAGGGGTCTCCGCTCTTGATCGTCCACACGAGAACGGCGCTGAGGATGGTCGTAGCGATACCGATGACGGCAGGGACCAATGTCGAGATCGCAAGGGCTGGATACGCGGGGGAGTCTGCAATTACAGGGTTGTCGAGCACTTCGATTGCTGGCTTTAAGGAGAACGCCACTTGTGCGATGGCGGTGGCGCAAAGGGTCGCAGAGGCTATCGCACATGCGATGCGGAAGGAATGAAGCCGGGGAGTGCGATTGTCGGAACTCATAATAACCTCCGAAGAATTTAAAAAACTCAGGTTACTTTTTAACAGTTTATGTTAAATTGACTTTGCAGGCAAGTAATCACAGCATGCTGCAACCGAAACCCCTCTAGATTGGAGAGGATTATGTTCAGTACTGTTAAGTCGTGTAAGCTCTTGGTTTTCCTCGGCCTCGCTCTTTGTCTGTTGCTGCCGGGAGCCCCCGCTTTTGCGGATACCCCGATGCCTCCTTCCCAGGAGAGCAGCCAGTGTGCCCTCGTTGAGCCCCTCGGGTATACGGACGACGTCGTCGATACCTACTGGAGCTACAGCTGTCCTCGCGGCGTAAGCGGGCACAGCATCTCGATGTTCAACATCTCTTACAAGACGATCTCCTACCGAAATGGCTATCGCCGATCCGCGCATCATAGGGAATCCCGCCTCGCTGCAATGTGCTCCTGTGGTGTTCTTGGCACAACTGATAAATGGCAATTTGTCTATAGCACCTACTAGATGCGAGGAAGGGCCGAGCATTTTGTTCGGCCCCTCTGTTCCGACTGGATGAGGTTAAGGTTGGCGATGAATATGCTCAAAATCTCGAAGGCGATCTTTAGGTCGCTTCTCTCCTCCAGGTCGCTCTGTGTTGTCGTTGTTGCGTTGATGGTTCTTTGTGCTCTGCCCGTCTTCAGGAGCGCGGCTGGCATCGACGGACGGGTCGAATACCTCGAGTCGGGAATAACCCGTGTTGAGCAGGAATTGTCAGCATCCTATGCGGATGCGCTTGTGAATGCGGGGGAGGACGGTGTCTATACCTCTTCATCAAGCATGCCCGCGCTTCTGTACCCTCTTGCCGCGGGACGTCTTATCTTGGCACCGCTCTCTCCCCTACTTCCGTTTCTGCAGATATCGGATGGAGAGTACACCTATTATGACGGATCGAAGGAGTACTTGCTATGGGTCGCAACGGCCGTTGCCGTCTCGTTCCTTGCCGCGCGTCTTAACAAACGTGAAAAGCTCATCATCCAGGCACCGATGGGCGAGCTGGGTAGACTTGTTGCATCGAGCGTATGGGCGAGTGTTTTTGCAATGCTTGCCGTCCTCGCCATCAATCTTCCAGGGATAATCGCCGCGCTTGTGAAGAATGGCCCGGGCTCGCCGTTCTATCCGATAGGCTACATTCAATATGCGACTCCGGTTATCAAACCGGCTTGGCTGGTGTTCGCGCAGACGGCCATCTTGCAATTCTTGGTGGCAGCGTTCATCTCGCTTGTCGTTCACCTTGCCGTGAAGATTGCCAATAACCCTACGCTTGGAATCGTGTTCGTATGTGCCCTGATGGGGGTGACGATGGTTCCCGGGTATTACGGAAGATCCATCGCTTTACGTGAGTTCGCCCTGTTGAATCCCCTTACGTATGCGAACACTGAGTTGACCGTCGGCGCCTATAGCCCGTACCCGACAACGCAGATAGTGAATCTGCCTGGACTTTGCTTCGAGCGTGGCGCGATTGCCCTCGTATGCGCAATCGGGATCGAGGTGCTGGCAATTAGCCTGCTTTGCGTTGCTGGAAAGAGCGGCTGCGCGTGCCCGATATCCCCGATTTGTCTTGAGAGAGGTTCCTTCACTGCATCGAGAACGGCAACTCGTTCGAGCGCTTGTGCCTCCGCCGTTGCATACGTAAGAACGATGGGGAAACTGCTCCTGCGTTCTCCTACCCTCGCCGTATGCGCGATTGCAATGTCGACGACGATGCTGGCCCCGGCTCTGGTCGAGATGTTTCCTGACGCTGATAACGTTTCCGCTGTTCGGTATAGGGATGGGGAGCTCCGTTCAATAGATCGGTATCTAGAGCAGAACGCTGCGAATATGGACGTCGAGGGCAAAGCGGCCCTGGAAGACATGCGGGATGCTCTTTCGGGTTTCGTGTACGCGCCTATGCCTGCGGAGGGGTTTCGAAGCCTTGCGACGTACGAGCGCGCTCGAGGTGAGCTGGGCGCGGCAGATGCGACTCTCCTGCAATCGATCGGAATCGAGCCGGAGACTCCTTCTCGTGCGGAGGCGCGCGCCCTTCTGCTTGAGTCGATCGCGAGCTTGCCGGAACCCAAGGTTTACGAGTTAAGTACGAAGATGCCCCCATTAATCCTCCTTTCGTATCTCCAGGCAGCGCTTCCCTCCTTATTTTTGCTGTTGCCCGTGGTTGTCACATCGCTCGCGTGCACCCACCTGCAGTGTCGTTCCCTTCTGGTTCTCCAGATCCCCGCAACAGCGCATGTGCGTTTTCTGACGGCTGTTGCGCTGGCTCTCCTGCTTGGCTTGGTGCTGCTTTTGGTGTCGATGGTTCCCGCTGTCGTTGTGTCCGTGATTAAGAACGGTGCGGGTGGATCGGAGTATCCCGTCGCTCTCATTCGGGCGGGAGCTTCGACAACGTCCATGGTGGGGGAGGCGGTGTTGTGCAGTATTCCGTTGCTGGTCATGGCATACGGCGTGATTTCCGTCGTCGCTGCGTTGACAGCAGCGATTAGCCGCAACCCCGTTGTCACCGGAATGGTTTGCGCGGTTCTCTTGGTGTTGGGTTCGTTGAGCGCTCATGTTGAAAGCGTGGGCATGGGCGTCGCGCTGCTGGCTCCATTCGCCTCGTTTGATCCCGCTTCCCAGGTGGGGACGATTGGGTTCCTTGGGCGAGGGACGAACGCGATGCCTTTTGGAGAGGTCGTCGGCGCATCGGGCGCTCTGCTGGTGGTCTTGGGCGCCGTATCTCCGTTGATGGTGCGCCTGAGTGTTCCAAAGATCGAAAGGGGATGATCTCGATGATTGACCTTCAAACGCTGACGATCTCTTATGGAAAGAAGGTGCTCGTAGATTCGGTGAACGCTGAGTTTGCCCCGGGTACGGTCTACGGTCTCGTCGCTCCGAACGGGCATGGAAAGACGACGTTGCTGCGTGCGATGGCAGGTTTGCCGGGTCCTCGCGTGGACGGGAGCATCGTTCTGGATGAGGTGCAGGGTACGGGTGCGAGAGAGGTCCGTTCTATGATCTTCTATGCACCTGGTGAGGGGACGCTGCTGTATCCCGGATTGCGTGCGGAAGATCACCTCAAGATGGTTTGCGATATGTGGCCGCACGCTCGCGATATCGAAGAGATAGTGGAACAAACGCAGATAGGCGAGTTCGCGAAGATGAGGATCCGCACTCTGAGCCAGGGCATGAAGCAGCAGCTTACCCTGGCGATTGCGTATGCGACGGGCGCGCGGTACCTTCTATTAGATGAGCCCATGAACGCGCTCGACCCCAGCAGGGTGGACTTGCATTCCGAGATTCTCAGGAAGCTGGCCGATTCTGGTACGTGCATCATCATGTCATCCCACATCTTGGATTCGGTCGATAGGCTGTGCGATGAGATTCTGTTTTTGAAGGATGGGAGGCTCATTAGAAGCATTCCGCAAGATGATGCTGCGCCGAAGTCTCCTGGATCCCATTTCGCAAAGCCTGCCGGACGCGCCGAGGGTGCGCTAAGCACGTATCGGCGACTCTACGAAAAGGGCGGGTAGAAATGCAAGTTAATAATCTATGTGGTCAATATGATGCCGTTGAACCCGCGTATCGATACCGCTCAGCCATTCGCCTCGCCCCCATCGCACGCATCTTCATTCGGTCTGTCATTATT
>JAGZDZ010000051.1:0-7416 GCA_018368535.1 Collinsella sp.
GCCGCGGACGGGTTGATATAGGGAGAGGGCCTGACCCCATATCGTTGGGGCCAGGCCCGATTTTGCCTCTTGACAATGTCCTGCTCATATTAAAAGGAAGGAACCTTTGTTGTCGAGGGACATTTGAAGAACTATCCTTCCATGCTTGCGCACTGCACGGTCACAGTCCGCGCGGTTAAGAGTGTCCAGACCGAGTTGACGTGTACGACCCTAACCGGCGAGGCCCCGTCTCTGCCGTATTCTGCAGCGGTAACCTTCGATAACGGAGCCACCGAGCAGATTCCGGTGTCTTGGGATCCTTTCGACGCGTCGCTTTACTCTAAGGTGGGCTCTTTTACGGTTAAAGGTAAACTAAACGGTTATGATTACCGTGAGGTTACCTGCACCGTTACCGTCAAAGATCCTAAGGACGTACTCGATCTAAATTCTCTGAGGTTCGAGCGCGTGGTCGGCGACATTTCTCCTCTTAGCACGTATGTCTATTTCCCGGTTACGCAGTCAAATAACACTACATACACCCAAGGTTATCAGGTTAACTGGGACAACGCCGACGTGTCTCAATTCCAAAAGGCAGGCACCTATACGGTCACGGGCACGCTTGTGACATATAACGAATCTTCAGCCGCTAATGGCCTAAAGGTAACTGCTCAGGTCGAGGTCAAAGAAGTTGCCTCTATCGACGCTCTTGCTCCCGTTAACACGCCCGTCGGCGTACGTCCTACAACGGGCGGCGGTCTTCCCTACAGCGTTGAGGTTGCATTCACCGACGGTACAAAGAAGCAGTGCAACATTGCGTGGGACCCTATTTTGGACACGCAGGTGGCAAGTGAGGGGTCGTTTAAGCTTTCCGGTTCGCTGTCGTATTGGACCAATACCTCATCTTCATCGTCTACTCAGGTGGAGCTGGGTGACAGCAATCGAGTCACGGCGACCATCTCCGTCCGCGCCCTGCAGATGCCTTCCTCGACATCGACAAGCACGCTTATCGGTTGCCAGCCCAATATGCCGGGTTCAATCGAGGCCACGATGTGGAATGGCTCGCGGGGCAGTTTCCCCGTTCAGTGGTCGACTATTAGTCAGGACGCCCTAAAGAACCTTGGCCAGATTACGGTTAGCGGATACTTTACCGGCTCTAACATTCCGGCTACGGCGACGGTCAATGTCTGCGATCTCGAGGACAGCAACATCGGCAAGATCGCTTATGTTCCCGGCGCCGGACTTCTGGCTCCGCGCTACACATCCACGCTGTATTTGTCGGATGGCAGTTCGTTCTATCCCCAGTATTCCTCGGGGCAGCCTTATAGCTGGGATGAGTTCCCCCAAGAACTGCTGGACGGCAAGCCGGGCGAGTACGAAATTACCGGTACCATCACTGGCTCGTTGGCAAAAATCCATGCGACAGCAGCGTGCGGCGAGGTCAAGGGCGTTAACAACTATAGCGATAACGGTGTGACGCTTGGACAGTCGTACGAGGACTGGCGCGTTGTCTACCCCGGTGAGGAAGTCAATCTGGACTACTTCTACGTGTCCGGTGCATTGCAGGACGGAACGACGTTTAACGAGCTTGGCGTCAACTGGGATACCTACGATAGGTGCCCCCAGAAGGACTGCACGATTACCGGAACGGTCGCCGGAACGAATATCCCCGTGAAAGTGCACGTCATCGTGACTAAAAACTGGGAGGCTCAGCCACAAACCATTACAGTGCTCAAGGGCAGCGACGGCACCGCCATGCTTCCCGGCTATGTCGAACTTATCAGCCCCGATGCGGCAGAACATCCGGACTATTCGCACAAATACGCCGAGACCAAGTGGAACACGAAGGGCTTCGATTGGACCCAGGGCGGCGTGGTACGCGGCACTGCAACAATTAGCTTTAATGCAGGGTACGGCATGCAGACTGTCGACGTTCCGATTACTGCCACCGTTAAGATCGCGAGTAAGGCAACCTCGGTTCAGGGCGGAACCATATGGACCGTCCCCGGCACCAAGCCGATGCTGCCGGAATACCTTGAGGTTCGATACGACAACGATGTGTCTTCTGAGCCCCAGCGCGAAAAGGTCACATGGGACCGTGTCGCCGAAGACGCTTATGCCAAGGACGGTTCGTTTAAGGTGAAGGGCAAGCTCCAAGGTGGTGCCGAGGCGACAATCACTGTTGACGTCTGTTCCGTCATCTCCGTTGCCGTTCCTGAGCGCATTAATACGGCCAGCGGTGTTTTCCCCGAGCTGCCGTGGAATGTCTCGGTTGCCACGAGTGACGGCAAAACTCATAATGCCCAGGTTCAATGGGATTACGTTCGTCCCTCGGTTTATACCGGAGAGCCGGGTCAGGTCACGACAGTGTCTGGCACGCTGTTTGCAAGCGGCCTTGACGGATACGGTGACGGCACTAACACCGGTCTCACTGTTCAGACCAAGATCGTTATCCAAGGCGTTGAGAAGGCAATCGATAACGGCGAGACCGCAGTGACCACCAAGGCGGGCACTGCGCCTGCTATGCCGTCCAAGATGGCGGTCGAGATGAGCGACGGCTCCGTTTCGACGGCGGCTATTGATTGGGATCCGATTGCGCCCGAGAAGTACGAGCGGCCTGGCACGTTCTATGCGACGGGCCATGTGGTCGGCTTTGATGCCGCTGCTGTTATGGCGCTGCTTGACGATGACGGCCAAAAGGTCGGCGTGGATGAGAACGGCAACGTGACCGCCAAGGTGACGGTTGTCGACAAGAAGGCGAAGAAGGTTGCGTTGCAGCCCGAGGCAGTCGTGGTCAACACCACGGTCGGATCGATGCTGGAGCTGCCAGATGCCGTGTCCGTATATTTCTCGGATGGCTCAGCGCGGGATACTCGGGGCAGTTTAGGCGGCATCGAGATCGAAAAGTGGACCGACACCGACGGCATCGACCTCTCCAAGCCGCTCGCCAGGAAGGGTACGTATAAACTCGTCGGCAAGCTCAAGGATGTCGACAACGTCAATGCCATCGTGTACGTCAACGTCTCCGAGGCGCCGCGAACCATTACCAAGCTCGAGGCCAAGTCGTTTAGCGTTGCCAAGGGCACGTCCAAGCAGGATCTGTACGCCCAGATGCCCAAGCAGGTTGTGGCGACTTACTCCGACGGCTCGACCGATCTGCTCGACATTGACGTGTGGGATCTTTCTAACGTCACGGACGAGCTGCTCGACGGAACCGGCACCGTGGAGATCACGGGTACGGTTAAGCTCAACGGCGCCAAGGTGACCTGCAATGTGACCGTGGTGGATCAGGATGTCCAGACGCCCGACTACGTCGAACCGATCGATGCTATTGAGATTGCAGACAATGCCAAGGTCAGCGACCTTATGGATAAGCTGCCGTCTAAGGTGACGGTGGTCATGAAAGACGGCAAGACCAAGAACGAGACGCCTGTTAAGTGGTCTCAGGTCGACAGCCTGGGCCGTGCCGGCACTGAGTTTGATGTCACGGGTCTAACGGACAACGGCATGACCGTAAAGGCCCGGGTCAAGGTGACGGCGCATATCGTGTACTTTGATACCGTTGACGAGATTGAGGTCGAGCGCGATACCAAGGCGGATGAGGCCAAGGCCAAGCTGCCCGCCACGGTCACGGCGATTTACTCTGACGGTTCCGATTCCGAAGCCGACGTAACGTGGGATACCAAGGGCCTCTCCGACAAGGACTTTGCCAAGGAGGGCGAGGTCACGGTCAAGGGCAAGGTTGCCGGTACCGATCAAAAGGCAGAGTGCACGATCAAGGTCGTCAAACCGCTTCGCGAGATTCCTGATCACTTGGCCGGTTCGGTTGATGCTGTGACGGTCGACGACGGCGCGAAGCCCGATGCTGTCGTGGCCGCACTGCCCAAGACCGTGAAGGTCGCTATGAAGGACGGATCCGAGGTCGATTCGAAGATCAATTGGACTGCCCCCAAGAAGGCCGTCACCATTAAGAATGACGGTGCAAGCATTGTCGTTACGGGTAAAACCGCGGTTGGCAGCTTTGAGGTTAATGCTACGGTTAACCTGGTGCCGGTTGTTGAGAGCGTCGTTGACGTCAAGCTTTCGGTTACTCGCAACACTGCCGCCGACGACATTGCGCTGCCCACCAAGGTGACCCTCAACATGTCCGACGGCTCGACGAAGACTGCCGCTGTCACGTGGAATAAGACTCCGCTCACGGCAGATGCCTTGGGCAAGCTGGGCGATGTTGCGCTTGAGGGTACGGTTGAGGGCGCTTCGGTCAAGGCCAAGTGCACGGTGACGGTTGTAAAGAGTGATGCCGAGATTCCGGCGTCCGTTGAGCCTATTGCCGGAATTTCCGTTCCCGAGGGCGCATCGGTCGATGTCGTGCGTGATGCGCTCAAGGGCGTCAAGGCGACGGTCCTTATGAAGGACGGCAAGACGACGGCGGAGTCCGAGATCACATGGACTGAGGTTCCTGCCGCGGCCGACACGTACGGCAACAGCGTCGTCGCCAAGGGCGTGACGGTGAACGGCAACCTGCCTGTCGAGGTCATTGTTACCTCCACGACGACGATCAACAAGGTTGCCGAGGTACCGCAGATTACGGTCGAGCGCGATGCCAAGGCCGACACCGTGACGGGACAGCTGCCCAAGAAGGTTGCCGTGACGTACTCCGATGGCCACACGGATGAGGCCGCGGTCACATGGAATATGGATGGCCTGGACAAGCAGCTTGCCGCTGTTGGCGAGTACACGATCGAAGGCTCCGTCGAGGGTACGACGCTCAAGGCGACCTGCAAGCTGGTCGTCGAGACGCCGGCAAGCGAGATTCCCGTGAGGCCTGCGACGTTCGCTCCCGTTGAGGTGTTTGAGGCAAGCTCTGCCGACGATGTGCTCAAGGCGCTGCCCAAGAAGGTCTCCGTGATGATGAAGGACGGCAGCCAGGAAGACTACGATGTCGATTGGGAGAATGTCCCCGCACTGGATTGGGGTGCCGATGATGTGACCGTGGACGGTAAGGTTCGCGGTACGGATCTGACGGTCAGCTGCAGGGTGATCGTTAAGCCGCGCCCGGCGGCCAAGGACCTCGTTATCGTTGACCAAAACGGCAAGGCCACGACTGCCGAAACCGTGCTCAAGGTAGAGCGCGGCAAGGCAATTGACCTTGCTGCCGCGGCGAGCAATGCGGCCGATGGCGCTCTGTTGCGTGGTGCCGTGACGTGGACCTCGTCCGACCCGACGATCGCTACGGTCGAGAACGGTAAGGTCAAGGCTCTCAAGAACGGAACCGTCGTCATTACCGCGACGATGCCCGTTGACGGTGACGCCGCGGCGATTGCGACGCTTGCCGAGGATGGCGCTGCAGAGACGCCGGCGCCTCAACAGCTCACCGCTTCGGTGACCGTCGAGGTTGTTGAGCCTGCTGTCGTGCAGAAGCCGACGAGCGGCAAGGATAACAGTACCAAGCCCGATGCCAAGGATCCTTCGGGCAAGAAGAATGGCAAGAAGGCCGCTAAGGGAAGCCTGGCCGAGACGGGCGACAATACTGCCGTGACCGTCGCGGCGCTTGGCGGAACTGGCCTGCTGGCGCTGATTGCCGCAGCGATTGAAAAACTGCGTCATCGTACGGAGTAAGGCTGCGAGCTTAGAGCATTAGGGCTCTAGGACTCAAGAAGGCCTCCCGGTTCTCTTCGGGGAATCGGGAGGCCTTTCGTTTGACTGCAGGGCAGCTAATTTGGGACGGGGCTTTTGCCTTGAGCGGACAGCTTGCCACGAAATGGGCCTATCTACTACGTTTTACCGACTACCCTCGACCACACGGAACATCGCGAAACAAAAACCGCAGGTAGACGGCTTGCTGGTTTTCAAAAAAGACCCGCATGGTCGACCCATGCGGGTTAAACGTAGTAGATAGCCCGTTTTCGTGGCGCGGCGTTAGCGGAATGTGCCAAAGGGGCTGTCCCTTTGTCACATTGGCTAGTCTAGGCGGAGCGGATCGTGGGGGTAGGCGTTGAGAATCTCGACGCCGTTCTCGGTCACCAGGGCTAGGTCTTCGATGCGGACGCCGGTGCGGCCGGGGAGGTAGATGCCTGGCTCGATGGAGAAGGTCATGCCCGGCTCGACGACCTGCTCGTTGACGAGCGAGACGTCGCCCGGCTCGTGGTCTTGCAGGCCGATTGAGTGCCCCAGGCGATGCGTAAAGTACTTGCCGTAGCCCGCGTCCTCAATCACGTCGCGCGCTGCACGGTCCAGGTCGCACATGCGCGCGCCCGGTGCGATGAGCGCCTCGGCGGCCTCGTTGGCACGGCGCACGATGTCGTAGATGTGTGCCGTCTTCTCGTCCGGCTCGCCCCAAAAGAACGTGCGTGTCATGTCCGAGCAGTAGTTGCAGCGGCGTCCGCCAATGTCGAATAGCACCACGTCGCCGCGCTTGAGCACAGTGTCGTCTGGTTCGTGATGCGGGTCGCCTGCGTTGGCGCCAAAGCTCACGATCGGCGGAAAGCTAAAGCCCTCGCAGCCGTGCTTGCGATACAGGCCGAGCATCTGGTCGGCAATCTCGCGCTCCGTCACGCCTTCGTGGACGAGCTTGATCACGTCGGCCATCACGGTGTCGTTGGCTGCCGAGGACATGCGCATAAGCTCCTGCTCGGCGGCATCCTTGTGGGTGCGCGCGGCGGTGACGGCAAAGTCGCCCAGGAAAAACTCGCTGGCGGCGTGGCGCTCCATGAGCGGCATCAAAAAGCCGGAGCGCATGACGGTGTCGATGCCGAGTGGCTTGGTTGTGTCGATCTCACTCGCGATGGCATCGGTTACGACGTCGGTATCGGTGTGGTAGGCGACGCGGGCATTGTCGTATTCCGGCAGCTGGTGTAGAGCGTTGACTAGGATTACCGGCTCGGCATTGCGCGCGAGCAGCACGCCACAAAAACGCTCGAACATATCGGCATAAAACCCGGTCAGATAGTAGATCGACCACGGGTCGTTCACAAGCAGCTGCGCGCCGGGGTGCTGAGCCTCGAGCGCATCGAGCACGCGCGCCACTCGCTGGTCATCGACATGTGCCATGAAACATCCTTTCGCTAGGGTGCCACCATGGTATCCCCAATGCCAGGGTAGTCAATTTGCGACGGGGTTATTTTAGCTGCGTCCAACATGCGGAATGATTTTTCTGGGACGGGGATGAAATAATCATTGGGCACCCAATGATTATTTCATCCCCGTCCCAGAAAAATCATTTGAGCGAACGTTCGGGCAAAAGTAGCTAAAAGAGGCCCGTCCCAAATGGGCTGGTTTCAAAAGTATGGTGGATTACGGGGCTGGACCTGTATTACTTGATCATGAGAAGAATCGCGAAATTAAAACCGACGCTCCTATAAGTTGTCAATAGGCAGTTTGCGGGAGCGCTCCCTTCAATTCGCACAGGAGCTCGTAATACCTCCTCTCCAGTTTCGTCGA
>JAGZDZ010000052.1:0-6907 GCA_018368535.1 Collinsella sp.
TCGACGAAACTGGAGAGGAGGTATTACGAGCTCCTGTGCGAATTGGAGAGAACGCTCCCGCAAACTGCCTCTTGACAACTTATAGGAGCGTCGGTTTTAATATCGTACTTTTCGGCATGGTTCGGGATATGCGTCCAAACGTAGGAGATGAGCCCAATTCGTGACGGACGGTATCCCGCCACCCCTCTTCGAGACAAAAATGATCCGTTTTCCTCCGTCCCCAAGGGACAATTTTCAAAACTACGCCGGATTACGGGGCCAGGATGCTGCAAGCCAACCATACCCTGCATTATCAAGAAACAATAAGCCATCTACCTGCGGGTTTAATTTCACTATTGGCACCATGGTCGCCAGTTGGCGATTCAGCCCCGTAAACCGGTATAGTTGCAATTTGGTAGCATTTCCCAGCAAACCAAATAGTCTCACCAAACGCAAAAAACCCGACCTCCGCATGGAGATCGGGCTTATAGGGCTCAGCAAAGCCGAACCTACACGGTCAAATGATCCGTAGCTTACATCTGCTCGGGCGCGGAAACGCCAACGAGGGTGAGCACCAGGGCGAGCGTCACGCGAACGGCGTCGCAAGCGGCCAGACGGGCGCGCGAAAGCTCGGGGTCGACGGGACGGCCCTCGCTCGGCAGAACCTGGCAGGCAGCGTAGAAGCTGTGGAAGTCGCCGGCGAGTTCCTCAGCAAAGTGCGTCAGACGGAACGGGGCGCGGTCGCGAGCGCAGCTGGCAATCAGGTCGGTGAGCTCGTTGAGCTTACGCGAAAGGGCGAGCTCGGTCGGGTCGGTCAGCAGCGAGTAATCGACGTTCTCACCGATGGCCTTGGCGGCGACGGCCTTCATGCCCATCTCGTCAGCCTGCTCGGGCGTAACGTCGGCGGCACGGCGCAGGATGGAGCACACGCGGGCGTGAGCATACTGCACGTAATAGACCGGGTTGGAGTTATCGCGCTTCTTAACGGCCTCAATATCGAAGTCGACCATCTGGTTGGAGCTCTTGGAGATGAGCGTGTAGCGAGCGGCATCGGAGCCGACCTCGTCGACGAGCTCCTGCAGGGTCACCATGGTGCCCTTGCGCTTGGACATTCGGACGGGCTTGCCGTTACGCAGCAGGTTGACGAGCTGGCCCAGCAGAACCTCAAACTTGCCGGGATAGCCAAGGGCGTCGCAGACGCAGCGGACGCGCTCGATGTAGCCGTGGTGGTCGGCACCCCAGATGTCGATGACGCGGTCGACGCGCTGGAACTTATCCCAGTGATAGGCAACGTCGGAGGCGAAGTAGGTGTACTCGCCGTCGGACTTGATCAGGACGCGGTCCTTGTCATCGCCCAGGTCGGTGGAGCGGAACCACAGGGCGCCGTCCTTGGTGTAGAGGTAGCCCATCTTGTCGAGCTTCTCAAAAGCGCGGTCGACGGCGGAGGTGCCGGCGGTCTCACCCTCGGTGTCCTTCACATACAGCGAACGCTCGGAGTACCAACGATCGAAGTCGCAATTGACGGCGTGGCAGAGGTCGCGCATGTTGTCGACCATCTTCACATAGCCGCGCTCGCGGAAGCTCTCCATACGCTCCTGCGGGTCGGCGTCGACCCACTTATCGCCGTCGGTGCGCCAGAACTCGGCAGCCTCGTCGATGATGTAGTCGCCGCCATAGGAGTCCTTGCCCAGGGTCTCGGCAAAGTTGTCCTGATACGGATGGGTCTCGGGGTGCTCGTCGTTCTCGTCGGCAACAAAGGCGTCACGGTCGGCGATCAGTAGCTTGTGAGCCTCGTCGATATCCACGCCCTGCTTGGCGATGATGTCGGCAAGCTGCATATAGCGCGTGCTGATGGAGTTGCCGAAGGTGTTCATCTGAGAGCCGTGGTCGTTGATGTAGAACTCACGCTGGATGTCGTAACCGGCGTGGTCCATCACACGGCAGAGCGAGTCGCCCAGCGCGGCCCAGCGGCCGTGGCCGATGTGCATGGGGCCGACGGGGTTGGCGGAAACGAACTCGACCTGGGTCTTCAGGCCACCACCGACGTTGGACTTAGCGAAGTCCATGCCCTTCTCGCGAGCCTCGCCAAAGATGGCATTCTTGACGGCAACGGAGAGGTAGAAGTTGATGAAGCCGGGGCCTGCGATCTCGACCTTCTCGATCGCGGGGTCCTCGGGCATATGGGCAACGATGGCCTCGGCGATCTTGCGCGGGGCGCAGTGGGCCAGCTTGGCGGACTTCAGGGCCATGGTAGAGGTCCACTCGCCATGAGAAGTGTCAGCCGGTCGCTCGATAGCGCAATCGTCAAGTTCAAATGCGGAAAGGTCGCCGGCCTCCTGGGCCGCAGCAAGCGCAGCGCGTACCAGCTCTTCAATCTTCTCGGGCATAGATCCTCCTTGTGTTAAAGCCCCCGAGCTCTTGGTCACTCGTAGGGCAAAAGCCAGAGTTTGTAGCACTCTATCACAAGCGACGGGCACTGTCGCAGGGTAAAGCTAATAGATATTGCATATGCACAAAATTGACTACAGCTTGTATGGAGTCACTCAAAGATGCCGGTCTGCCTGCAGATTATGCAAGCGTTGAAAATGCATAAAGGTGTGAATGAGCTGCGTCTGTTATCGAATACTCTTACCTATCGGAGTTGTGTGCTTTTCCTGCATAAAGTAAGGGTTTGCGCACGTCAGCGTGTTATTCTAGTCATACGTAAATTCGTATAAGTTGGAGGTAGCATGTTCTCAATCGGTCAACACGTCATTCATCCGGGCCAGGGAGTCTGCACCGTCGTCGGTTTTAGGGACGACACGCCGCAGCCCATGCTGCTGCTCGAGACCAAGCAGGGACATGCGCAGACGATCCTCATGTACCCCGTAGCGCAGGCCGACCGTTTGCACGCCGCCATCTCTCAACAAGATGCCGAGCACCTGCTGAGCCACTACGACGAGCTGGAGTGCGACACCTTTACCGAGCGCAACAGCTCACTTGAGGAGACGCACTTTAAACAGCAGCTCAAGCTGGGCGCGCCCGAGACGGTCCGCGTGGCAAAAACCATGATGCACCGCATTCGCCAGGCCGAGAAAGCTGATAAAAAGCCCAGCTCCTACTACATGCGCGTACTCAAGGAAGCCAAGCGCCGCTCCATCGAGGAGTTCGCCGTGGCCCTTGGCGTCACCGAGGAGGACGCTGAAGCCCGCCTAGCCCAAGCCGCCCTCAACTAACCCATCCGCGCCAAAAACCACCACAAAGGGGACAGGCACCTTTGTGGTGGTTTTCTTGTTCTAGTAGTATTCATTCTTATCGATACCCACGAGCACAAGGAGTCTCCTATGGCAGAGCCGCTTACCGCCGGAATCACCCGCGACCGCGCGTTCGAACTGCTCAACGAGCACAACAAGGACCCGTTCCACATCACCCATGGCGAGACAGTCGAGGGCACTATGCGCTACTTTGCGCGCGAGTTCGACCCCGAGAACGAGGAGTTTTGGGGCATCGTCGGCCTGCTGCACGACCTGGATTGGGAGGAGCATGAGGACGACCCCATGAACCACACCATCTATGCTGCCGAGATTCTTAAGGGCGAAGGTGCGTCTCCCGAGCTCATTCGCGCCATCCAGACGCACACGTCCGACTTTAATACCTCGCTGCCCAAACCCGAGCTGCAGATGGAAAAGATCCTGTTTGCCTGCGATGAGCTCACCGGCCTGATCGGCGCTGCAGTCATCATGCGCCCGAGCAAGAGCGTTATGGACTTTACGACCAAGTCGCTCAAGAAGAAGTTCAAGGACAAGCGCTTTGCCGCCGGCTGCTCGCGCGACGTGATTTCGCAGGGCGCCGAGATGTTGGGCTGGGAGCTCCCCGAGCTCTTTGACCGCACCATCGCGGCCATGCAGTCCTTCGCCCCCGACCGCGATACCTTCCAGGCCTAACCGCCCACGCCACCTAAAACCACCACGAAGGGGACAGGCACCTTTGTGGTGGTTTTCGTTTACGAGGGGTTTAGGGGCGGACCTGGCCGGTGCCGCGGAGCTTGTATTTGTAGGTGGTGAGGGCCTCGGCGGCAAAGGGGCCACGGGCGTGGAGCTTTTGGGTCGAGATGCCGATCTCGGCGCCCAGGCCAAACTCGCCGCCGTCAGTGAAGCGAGTGCTGGCGTTGGAGTACACGGCCGAGGCATCGACCGCATCCAGGAAGCGCTCGCAAGCATCCGTATCCTCGGCAACGATGGCCTCGGAGTGCATCGTGCCGTAGCGGTTGATGTGTGCGATGGCCTCGTCCTCGTTTGCCACGACCTTCACGCTCATCTCGAGCGCCAGGTACTCGCGACCCCAGTCCTCCTCAGTCGCGGCGACGTAGTTGTCGCCCTCGGCAAGCCCGGCGTCGGCGCATGCGGCGCACGTGGCCTCGTCGCCGTGAATGAGCACGCCGTGGTCGTGCAATACAGCAACGACCGCAGGCAAAAACGCATCGGCCACAGCACGGTCGACCAGCAGCGACTCGGCGGCATTGCACACGCCTACGCGCTGGGTCTTGGCATTAACGATAATGTTGAGCGCCTTATCAAAGTCGGCGGATTCATGCACGTAGATGTGGCAGTTGCCCGTGCCCGTCTCGATCACCGGCACAAGCGACTCGCGCACGCAGCGCTGGATCAGGCCTGCACCTCCGCGCGGAATGAGTACGTCGACAATACCGCGGAGCTTCATGAGCTCGCCGGTGGCCTCGCGGTCGGTGGACTCGATCATCGACACGGCCTCGCGCGGGAAGCCCTTGGCCTCGAGCGCATCGGCCAGCAGCTCGGCGATCATGGCACACGAGTGATAGGCCAGCGAGCCGCCGCGTAGAATGCAGGCGTTGCCGGTACGGATGCAGATGCCTGCGGCGTCGGCCGTCACGTTGGGGCGCGCCTCGTAGACCATGGCGACCAGGCCCAACGGCACGCTCACGCGGGTCAGGTCCACACCGCTCGCAAGCACGCGGTGGTCGAGCACGCGGCCGACGGGATCGGGCAGCTCGGCGAGCTTCTCCAAACCGGCGGCCATGCCCTCGACGCGCTCAGGCGTCAGCAGCAGACGGTCGAGCAGACCGGCTGAAGTGCCCGCATCGCACGCGGCGGACATATCGAGCTCGTTAGCGGCGACGATGGAGTCGACACCGTTGCGCAGTGCTGCGGCCATGGCGCGCACGGCCTCCTGACGCTGCTCATCGCTCGCCGTGGCAAGCGAGGCCGACGCTGCCTTGGCGGCAACGGCAAGATCGTGGACATACGTGGCTATATCGACCGACATGGGCGGCCCTTTCTCCTAGAAGTTTGCAACCATGGTAGCCGATTTGCGCATGGCCTCGCCCGCGGCGGTAGAATTGGTCAACCCGAAACACCGCAACGAACGGAAGACTCACATGGCCCTCATCACTTCGTACCACGTCCCCAGCCTTTACGTCGAGGACCACAGCATCGACGTCCCCCTTGACTGGCGCGGCCTGGAGCCGATGCTCCTGGCCGTCGGCAGCACCATGCGCCGCGGCGCCATGCCGGCACCAATCGCCGGCGCGCCCGAGAGCATCAAGCTCTTCTACCGCGTGGTTTGCGCGCCCGACCGCATCAACGACGATCTGCCGCTGCTCCTGTTTTTGCAGGGCGGCCCCGGCGGCGAGAGCCCGCGTCCGCTGTCGCCCACAAGCGACGGCTGGATCGAGGAGGCCGTCAAGCACTTCCGCGTGGTCCTTCCCGACCAGCGCGGCACCGGACGCAGTTGCTGCGTGGACGGGCGCACGATTGCCGCACTGGGCGAGCGCGCGACGGCGGCCGGCTCCGATGCCGCACGCTCGCAGGCTGACTTCCTCAAGCGCCACCTCGCCAGCTCCATCGTGCGCGATTTTGAGTACCTGCGCCTGGTGGGCTTTGGCGGCAAGCCCTGGGTCACACTCGGGCAGAGCTACGGCGGCTTTTTGACGTTGAGCTATCTGTCGCTCTTCCCCGAAGGCGTGGCGGCGAGCTTTACCTGCGGCGGCATTCCACATGTGCCAGCGAGCGCAAGCGAGGTCTACGCGCACACCTTCCCGCGCATGGCGGCCAAGACTCAGCAGTATTACGACCGCTACCCCGCCGACGTCGAGCGCGTGGCGGCACTGGCCGATGCGCTCGAGGCCCAGAAGCCCGTGCTGCCCGACGGCTCACCGATGACGGTCGAGCGCCTACAGCTCATGGGCAGCGACTTTGGTATGAAGCCGAGCTTTGAGCGCATGCATTGGATTGTCGATCACGCTTTTGCCGACGGCGACGGCACGCTGGCCTGCGGCGCCTCGGTATCTGACAGCTTTTTGATGCGCGCCTTCGAGCGCACCAACACGCGTACAAACCCGCTGTACTGGACACTGCAGGAGTTCATCTACGCCGACGGCGACACTATGCCCATTGGTTGGGCCGCGGCCGAAGAGAAGGCACACCGCGCCGAGTTCGACACCCTCGCGCGCCCGCTCATGTTTACCGGCGAGGCAATGTTCCCGTGGATGTTCGAGCAGATGCCCGAGCTCAAGCCCTTCAAACCCGCCATGGACCTGCTGATGGAAGACACCAGCTGGGACAAGATCTACGACCCGCAGCGACTGGCGTGCAACGAGGTGCCGCTCCAGGCCGCGGTGTATTTCGACGACATGTACGTCGATTCGGGCTTGCAGCTCGATACGCTCAGCCGCGTGGGCGACTCGCATGCCTGGGTGACCAACGAGTTCGAGCACGACGGTCTGCACGGCAGCGTGGTGTTCAAGCACCTCTTCGACGAAGCCCTCAACCGCGGAGACCTGCGCCGGATCTTCTAGCAAAGGAGTGTCCCCACCTGCCGGCACAGACGATATGAGCAGGACATAAAAACATTGAGAGCCCCTGCTGCATGAAAGACCGCGGATCAGGCCGACAATGGTGAGTGTCTAATTCAG
>JAGZDZ010000053.1:0-6717 GCA_018368535.1 Collinsella sp.
GGCGATGAGCACGTTGGTCTTGGCGCCCATGTCCTGCAGCTCAACACGGCCCTTGAGGGTACCGAAGTAGTGGCCCAGGTGCAGACGGCCGGTGGGGCGATCACCGGTGAGCATGGTGAACTTCTCGGGCGTATTGGCCAGGCCCTCGCGAATGGCGTTGCTCTTTTGCAGCGCGACTTCGTAGCTGTTCTCGTTTGGCATGATTGCTCCTAACGTATGTTCATGGGTCAAGATGATAACGCGTTTATTGGAGGGGCGGGACGTAAGTAGGCGAGGGGCGGGAGAGGGGTGGCTTGTGCGGTGGGTGCGGCGCGGCCGCGCTTGGCCAACGGTGCCTTGGCACATCCTCGGCAGCTTGCCCTAGAGCTTGTGGTGGCGCTCTTCTTTGCGCTCCTCGGCTGCCTGCTCCTCCTGCTTAAAAGCGGGGTCGTCGGGGGTGACGAGCTCGTCCTCGTGCGTGCGCTTGTTGTAATGGTGGCGCAGCACGGGCTCAAACAGATGCAGATGCTTGGCAAAGGCCGCCGAGCCAATGGCGAGCACGGTAAAGATGAGCACACGCATGGGCACCTCGACCTGGTTAATCGCGGCGGCGCCGGCCGAAAGCATGATGCACCAGGCATAGATGAGCAGCACGGCCTGTTTTTGGTTGTAGCCTTCTTGGATCAGGCGGTGGTGGATGTGGCCCTTGTCGGCCTGCCCGATGCTAATGTGGGCGCGCTTGCGGCGCACAATGGCGCTAAACGTGTCGATGATGGGCACGCCGGCAACGATGAGCGGGATGATAAGCGAGGTGAGTGCGGCGGTGCGGCTCACGTTGAGCAGCGAGATGGAGCCCAGCGCAAAGCCCAGAAGCAGCGACCCCGAGTCGCCCAAGAAGATGCTTGCGGGGTTGAAGTTGTAACGCAAAAAGGCCAGACAGGCGCCAAAGAGCGCAATGGAGAGCGCGGCGGCGTCGATGCGGCCCGAGAGAACGGCCATCGAAAACATGGTGAACGACGCGATGCCGCAGATGCCCGTGGCCAAGCCGTCGAGGCCGTCGATGAGGTTAATGATGTTGGTGAATGCCACCAGATAGATTACGGTGATGGGGTAGGCGAGCCATCCGAGCATGATCTCGCCGGGGGCAAACGGGTTGACGATGACGCCGATTTTTAGGCCGCCGATACAGGCGATAAGCGCGGCGAGGACTTGTCCGGCCAGCTTTTGCTTGGGCGTGAGCTGGAAGACGTCGTCGATAGCGCCGGTCGCAAAGATGACGGTAAAGGAGAGCGCCAGCATGGGGTAGCTGATGTGCAGACGGGGGTGGGGCACCAAAACGGGCTGCCAACCCAGGTACCAGGTGCCTAGGATTTGCACAGTGCAGGCGACGACCAGGCCCAAAAACACCGCCGTTCCGCCCAAACGCGGGATGGGCTTGGTGTTGATGCGGCGCTTAGAAGGATAGTCGACGGCATCGAGCTTAATTGCCAAGCGCTTGACCAGGGGCACCGCGAGGAAGGTCGTGATAAAGGCCGCCGCTGCCACGCATAGGTACGGTATGTAGCTCGGGGATGAAGCCATGAATCTAAAAACCGCCAAGCGTCGAAGGAAAAGGTCAGAAGAACGCCATGCGCAAAGGGCATAGCCGAACCATAATACTCGACCAAGGGGGGTACATGGAATTGCACGCAGCGATAATCACGCGCTTACCAGATATTGGGATGTTGTCGATGGCTTGTCGGGATGCCGGCGGGGATCCATATGGACTGTAATGGTGATTTTCGGCAAAAGAAAACCACCCCCCACGTTACGAAAATGAACCCACCTAAAACAGGTGGGTGCCCTCATCGACTGTTCCAGCGTCCTTAACAACGAAGGATACCTGTACTAGGTACGACTGTGTGGGCTCCCTAAATAAACGCGACGGTTCACCCAGTTGCTCCGCGGGGGGCGGAATACCTACATCATAAAGCGGCACTTTATCGATTCCAGTCTTGACATTACAAAAATCGTGTCGGACGATTACGGCGCCTTGGGCTCGAGCCGTCTGTGGGGTTGATCCCTTTACGTTTGAGCTGCTGAATCGTTGTTTTGGAGCATGGTTTTATGCCGACGTCGTTGACCGAACTTTTTTCGCCCGCCTGCCATTTGTGTTCGCGCCGTTGCGGTGCGGCGCGCGATGAGGGCGCGCACGGCGTCTGCGGTGCTAACGACACGCTCAAGGTGGCCCGCGCCGCGCTTCATATGTGGGAGGAGCCGCCTATCTCGGGCGAGGCCGGTTCGGGCACGATCTTCTTTAGCGGCTGCTCGCTCAAATGTATCTACTGCCAGAACCACGAGATCTCGACCGGCAATTTTGGCCTTGAGATTTCGCCTGAGCGCCTGGTCGAGATTATGCTGGAACTGCAGGACCAGGGTGCCAACAACATCAATTTGGTGACGGCGACGCACTATGCGCACCTGTTGCCTGCCGCGATTGCCGCGGCACGGGCGCGCGGACTGGTTATCCCAATCGTCTACAACACGAGTGGTTACGAGCGCGCGAGTGCCGTGGCGGCGCTGGGCGACCTGGTCGATGTGTGGCTCACCGACTTTAAATATGCCGATGCGGCGCTTGCGCAGTCGCTCTCCCATATAAAGGATTACCCGCGTGTGGCCGTGTCGGGTCTGGCCCAGATGGCGCGCGAGATCGATCGCCGCGGGGGAGAGCTGGTGGATGACGACGGGCTCATGAAGCGCGGCATCATCGTACGCCACCTGGTGCTGCCGGGGCATGCGGATGACTCGTGCCGCGTGTTAGACCTGGTGTGGCAGACGGTGGGCGACGTGCCGATCTCGGTCATGAACCAGTACACGCCCAATGCGCTCATGCGCGAGCAGGGCGGCGAGTTGGCGCGCGCCGTGACGCGCGAGGAGTACGAGCAGGTGCTCGACCATGCCGACGACCTGGGCTTTACGACAATGTTCTGGCAAGAGGGCGGCGCGGTAGACGAGAGCTTCACCCCCGCCTTCGACACCACCGGCGTCCTCACCAGCGCAAAGTAGAGCGCACGCTGATGATTTTTCTGGGACGGGGATTAAAAAATCATCGAGAGGATCGCCTGTTCGAAAAGTTGTCAAAATAGCCGCGTCCCAAAAAGACTGGTTATTGGGCGTTGACAGTTGGCGAGCCGTAGGTAAAATATCGACTTGTCCTGGGGACGTAGCTCAGTTGGGAGAGCGCTGCCGTCGCATGGCAGAGGCCGAGGGTTCGACTCCCTTCGTCTCCACCCATGGATTTGATAAGCCGCTGACATTGTGTCGGCGGCTTTTTTTAAAAGAAAGGGCTATACCATGGCCGAGCTTGAGTCCCAACCATTGTCCGACGAGGAGCGCGCCGAGTTGGAAGAGCTCCGCGCTGAGAAGGCTCGCCGCGAGGCTCGGGAAGAGGCCCGTCGCGAGCGTGAGGAGCTGGCTGCCCTGCGTGCCGAGCGTGCGAAGGCCGAGGAGGCCGCCGCGAACGCCGCATCCGCATCGGCGCCCGCGCCCGCACCCAAGCCCGCTGCTGCGAAGCCTGCACCTGCCGCGCCCAAACCTCAGCCTAAAAAGGCCGCCCGTCCCAAGTCCGTCGAGCCCAAGCCGAGCCGTGACGAGATGACCTTTGCCCAGCGCATGGTTACCTCCAAGGAGCCTATGGGCGAGAACGAGATCCCTGGCATGGCGCCGGCTCAAAAAATCATCATTGTCCTTGCCCTCATCGCGTTTGTCATCTTTATGGGCTACACGATCCTGACCAGCATGGGCCTGCTCTAACCGACTCGCATCGGGCGTCATGTCCGCATGCTCTGCTCTCGTCCAACCCTCAAATTCTGCACCACACATCCGAAAGGTCGCCCCATGGCTTTGACCGACATCTCGCATCCCACCGACATTGCAATGCTCACCGATCTTTACGAGCTCACTATGGCCCAGGGCCTGTGGGAGAGCGGCAAGGCCAATGAGCAGGGTTGTTTTACCGCGTTTTACCGCGACCATCCCTTTGGCAGCGCCTATGCCGTCATGTGCGGCACCGCCGAGCTGCCCGAGCTCGTCGAGAACCTGCGCTTTACGCCCGAGGATATCGACTACCTCGCCTCGCTTGAGGCCCCTGCCGGCGGCGCGATGTTCAAGTCCGCATTCCTCGACTACCTGCGCGATTTTCGTGCGCATGTAAATATCGACGCCGTCCCCGAGGGCGAGCTCGTCTTTCCGCGCGAGCCCATGGTGCGCGTCACCGGTCCTGCGCTCGAGTGCCAGCTGCTTGAGACGGCGCTGCTCAACATCGTCGGGTTCCAGACGCTTGTCGCCACCAAGACGGCGCGCGTGGTGCTCGCCGCCGACGGTCGCCCCGTGGCGGAGTTTGGCCTGCGCCGCGCCCAGGGTCCCGATGGCGGCCTGGCCGTTGCGCGCGCGAGCTACGTTGCCGGCTGCTCCTCTACGTCCAATGTGCTCGCCGGCCGCCGCTATGGTATTCCCGTCTTTGGCACGCATGCGCACAGCTGGGTGATGAGCTTCGATTCCGAGCTCGAGGCCTTCCGCGCCTTTGCCAAGTCGAGCCCCAAGAACTGTACGCTGCTCATCGACACCTATGACGTGCGCGAGGGCTGCGAGCATGCCATTACGGTTGCCAAGGAGATGGAGGCGGTGGGCGAGCGTCTGTCGGCTATTCGCATCGACTCCGGCGACCTCGCCAAGCTCTCCAAGTATGTTCGCGGCCGTTTTGATGCCGAGGGCCTGCCCTATGTGGGGATCTCGGTTTCCAACGATCTTGACGAGTACACGATTCAGTCGCTGCTGGACCAGGGCGCGCCCATCGATAGCTTTGGCGTGGGTACCAAGCTCGCGACCTGCTATGACCAGCCGGCGCTGGGTGGCGTGTACAAGCTTTCCGCCCGCCGTGCGAGCGAGGCAGATCCATGGACGCCGGTGGTCAAGCTCTCCGAGCAGCCCTACAAGCGCACGATCCCGGGCGTACAGCGCGTGCGCCGTTATTACGACGGCTTTGGCGGCCCGGTCTGCGACATGATCTACGACGAGGACCATCTGGCGGGGGAGGGCGCCGCGCGCGGCAATACCCTCGTGGCCGTGAATGATGCCGCCCTGGTGACCGACGTGTCCGAACTTGAGTATCGTGAGCTGTTGGTGCCGATCGTGCGCGACGGCAGTGCGGTGGCTCCGCGTGAGAGCATCCAGGACGCGCGCGAGCGCTGTGTTTGGGCGCTCGATCATCTGGATGCGGCTTTCAAGCGCTTCCTGTATCCGCAGACCTACGTGGTGGGTATGGAACAGGGCCTGGCCCAGGTGCGCGACGAGCTCGTGCGCAAGAATATGGCCGCGGCCTCGGCTTTCCCCTGGGCAAAATGATTCCTTGGGCGGTAGGGGCGAGTCACGCTCCCTTGGCCGCCAGCTCGGCCGTTCGCTGAACAGTTGATTGGTTTGACGTATGACGACTTCTTATAAAACGATGGTGGTAAAGATCGGTTCGTCCACGGTGGTGGGCGCCGATGGCAAGGTCAACCGCGCCTTTATCGGCGGACTTGCCGATCAAGCCGCAGCGCTGCGCAAGCTCGGCTGGCGTCTGGTCGTGGTGAGCTCGGGCGCTATTGCCTGTGGCTATCCCGTGTTGGGCTTCGACCGCAAGCCGGTCGGCGACCTTCCGAGCCTGCAGGCCTGCGCCTCGGCTGGTCAGTGCATCATCTCGTCGGCCTACGACGAGGAGTTCCATGCGCGCGACCTGCTCACCTCGCTCGTGCTGCTCACGCGTCACGACACGGCGCGTCGCACGTCCTACCTGCACGCGCGCGACGCCCTGCTGCGTCTGGTGGAGCTGGGCGTGGTGCCGGTCGTCAACGAGAACGACACCGTTACCGTCGACGAGATCAAGTTTGGCGACAACGACACACTGGCGGCGCTCGTGAGCTGCCTGGTATCTGCCGATCTGTGCGTGACGCTCTCGGACATCGATGGTCTCTATACTGCCAATCCGCATGAGGACCCCACGGCCGAGTTTGTTCCTGTCGTGCATAAGATCGATGCCAAGATTATTGCCTCGGCGGGCGATTCTTCCACATCGGTGGGCACGGGCGGCATGATTACCAAGATCCGCGCGAGTCGCATCCTGATGACGGCGGGCATTCAGAGCGTGATTTGCTCGGGCGAGGAGCCCGATGCGCTCGTGCGCCTCGCCCGCGGCGAGAGCGTGGGCACGCTGTTCGATCCGCCGGCGGAGCGTCTGGACATCGCGCCCCGCAAGCTGTGGATCGCGCTGGGCGACAAGGCACATGGGTCGGTGACGGTTGATGATGGTGCTGCGAAGGCGCTGGTTAGCCGTGGCTCTTCCTTGCTTGCGGTGGGTATTCGCGAGGTCGATGGCCAGTTTGCCGAGGGCGATGTGCTCGATGTGTGCGATCCGAGCGGTATGGTCGTCGCCCGCGGTATCGCCGAGGCCGATTCGGACGTGCTGGAACTTGCTGCCGGTCGCCGCCAGGACCAGATCGCCAGCAACCGCCTGCTCGCTAACCTGGCCGAGAAGCCGGCGATACACAGGGATAACTTGATCGTATTTGCATAAAGAAAGACAGCACTGCGGATCGTTTCCCGCAGCGCTGTCTTTCTCGTGCCGGCACTTGGGGACGTTCCTTTTAATATGAGCAGGACATTGTCAAGAGGCAAAATCGGGCCTGGCCCCAACGATATGGGGTCAGGCCCTCTCCCTATATC
>JAGZDZ010000005.1:0-85841 GCA_018368535.1 Collinsella sp.
CATTCAGCATCAGGGTAGCGCTGCGACGCGGAAATCGCGCGCCGTTGCCGCGCCCCGCAGTGCCCGCTTCCCCCGAGAACAATTATCAGTGCAGGTAGAGCTCTTGCGCAAAAGCCATGTGCTCGCGATATTGCAAAAAGTCTACTCACTTAGCTGGCAACTGCACCAAACGGCTGGGCAGAACGCCCATTTCCTGCATTTTCTCGCGCGCTGGCACCCCGCGCCGCTGCTACGCCATAATAGTTGGCGGACAAACGGCGAGAGAAAGCAACCACATGGCACAGACCACGACAGATACTTCCGCCAGCACCGTTTCTGGCGCCGGCGCCGCCAGCTCGTTCTCGGGCGGCACGGGAACCGAAGCCGAATTCGGCTCGCTCGGCGCGCTCTCCCCCACCTGGTGGGAGCCCGAGGACGGCAGCGAGCCCGAACCATGGCTCACGCCCGATCAGGCCTTCGAACGCTTCTTTGAATGGACAAGCGATCGCGGCATTGAGCTGTGGGATCACCAAGAAGAGGCCCTCATGGACCTGGCTGCCGGCGATCACATCATTTTAGGCACACCGACCGGATCGGGTAAATCGCTCGTCGCGCTGGGCATGCTCTTTATGGGCATGGCACAGGGCAAGCGTTGCTATTACACGGCCCCTATCAAGGCCTTGGTCAGCGAAAAGTTCTTCGATCTGGTGCAGGTACTCGGCCGCGATAACGTCGGCATGATCACCGGCGATACGCATATCAATACCAAGGCGCCCGTCATCTGCTGCACGGCCGAAATCCTTGCCAACGATGCACTGCGCGAGGGCGAGGGCGCCGACGTGGGCTGCGTGGCCATGGACGAGTTCCACTACTTTGCCGACACCGACCGCGGCTGGGCCTGGCAGGTGCCGCTGCTCACCCTGCCCCACACGCAGTTTATGCTCATGAGCGCCACGCTCGGCGATGTCACCGCCATCGCCGCCTCACTCGAGGAACACACCGGCGCTGCTTGCGACTTGGTTGTCGACGCCCCACGCCCCGTGCCGCTGAGCTACGACTACGTGACGACCTCGCTCGAGGGCACGGTCGAGCTCGCCATGCGCCGCGGCGAGGCCCCGCTCTATATCGTGCACTTTAGCCAGGATGCCGCCCTTGCGACGGCACAGTCGCTCGCCAATTTTGGCATCGCCAGCAAGGAGCAGCGCGAGGCCATTAAGGAAGCCGCCAAAGGCACGAGCTTCTCGACGGCCTTTGGCAAGATCCTCAAGCGCTTGCTTGGCTGCGGCGTCGGCGTGCACCACGCCGGTATGCTGCCGCGCTATCGTCTGCTGGTCGAGCGCTTGGCGCAGCAGGGCCTGCTGCCTGTCATCTGCGGCACCGATACGCTCGGCGTCGGCATCAACGTACCCATCCACACCGTGGTCCTCACCGCACTCACCAAGTTCGATGGCTACAAGATGCGTCGTCTGCGCGCCCGCGAGTTCCATCAGATTGCCGGTCGCGCCGGCCGTTCGGGCTTCGATACCGAGGGCATGGTCATCGCCGAGGCCCCGGAGCACGAGATCGAGAACGCCAAGCTCATGGCCAAGGCGGGTGACGACCCCAAGAAGCTCCGCAAGATTAAAAAGAAAAAGGCCCCCGAGGGCTTTGTCACCTGGAACAAGCAAACCTTTGAGCGCCTGATCGAGACGCAGCCCGAGACGCTCAAGCCGCGCCTGCGCATCACACACTCCATGGTGATTAGCGTGGTCGAGCAGGGCGGCGATGCCCGAGCCCGCGTACACGACCTCATCGAGACGAGCTTACAGACCCCCGAAGAAAAGGCCAAGCTCGAAGTTCGCGCCGACGAAATCTTCGCCACACTCATCGATTCCGGCGTCGTCGTTCGCACCGAGGTGCCGCCCGCACCTGACGCCCCGGCTGACGCCGCACCAGACACCGACTACGCGCTGACGGTCGATCTGCCCGAGGACTTCGCACTCGATCAGCCGCTCTCGCCGTTCTTGCTTGCCGCGTTGGAGCTGCTCGACCCCGAGAGCGAGACCTATACCATGGATCTGATCTCGATGGTCGAGGCAACGCTCGAGGATCCCAAGCAGGTGCTGCGCGCACAGGAGCGCGCCGCGCGCGACCGCGCGATGGCCGAAATGAAGGCTGACGGCGTCGAGTATGAGGAGCGCTTGGAGCACATCCAAGACGTCACGTATGAAAAGCCGCTCGAGGATTTGCTCGACGCCGCTTTTGACAAGTACTGCCAGGAAGTGCCCTGGGCAAACGACTACCAGCTCTCTCCCAAGAGCGTCCTGCGCGACATGCTGGAAAGCGCGAGCGATTTTAAGGGTTACATTCAAAAGCTCGGCATCGCCCGCTCCGAGGGCATTTTGCTTCGCTACCTGGCAGAGGCCTACCGTTCGCTCGACCGTACCGTGCCCATCGAGAAGCGCGACGAGCGCCTACGCGACATTATCTCGTGGCTGGGCTTTGTGGTGCGCTCGGTGGACTCGAGCCTGGTGGACGAGTGGGAGAACGCCGGCAACCCGGCAGCCCTCGACGCCGCGCCGCCGCAGGGCATCGACGAGGTCGTGGCGGACCGCCGCGGCTGCACGTTGTTGGTGCGCAACGCGCTCTTCCGCCGCGTGACCCTTGCCGCCCGCGAGCACGTTCGCGACCTGGGCGAACTCGACGAGGACTGGGGCATGAGCGAGATCCGCTGGCAAAAAGCACTCGACGCTTACCACGAGCAGCACGAGGAAATCCTCACCGACAGAGATGCCCGCAGCGCCGCGATGTTTTCCATTGACGAGTCCGACGAGAAGACCGCGCACGTATGGCACGTGCACCAGATCTTTGCCGACGAGGATGGCGACCACGATTTTGGCATCATGGGCGATGTCGATCTGGACGCCACACAAGACGGCGGCGAGGTCATCTTCAAAAACTACCGCGTCGGCTTTATCGAGGACCTGCTCGAGGACTAGCCGAACATACTGGAACGAAACGAAGCGGGGCCGCTGGCAACATCGCCAGCGGCCCCGCTTTTGCGCTATACGCTATGCCTTACTCGGCACCCTCGACCTCATACGAATCCGCCTCGGCTGGCTCATCGTTTGTCTCTGTCGCAGCCCCGCGCGCCTCGTCAAACGCGGCCTTCATGGTCTTGTTGCCCCACGTGAGCTTGCGAATGGTAAGATCGTCCGCCTTCTTGTTGGCTAGGCGCAGATTGTTCTCGGAGGACAGCAACGCCTCCTTGGTTTTCTGCAGGTGGCTAATCGTCTTGTCGATCTCATCGATCGCCGTTTGGAACTTGCGGCTCGCGATCTCGTAGTTGCGACCGAAATCATTCTTGAACTTTTCCATCTTGGCTTCGAAGTTCGTGACGTCGATATTCTGCTGCTTGTACTCCGCTAGCTCCTGCTTATAGCGCAGCGAACCCATGGCGGCGTTGCGCAGCAGCGTAATCATGGGAATGAAAAACTGCGGACGGATCACGTACATCTTCTCGTAGCGATAGCTCACGTCGACTATCCCTGCGTTATAGAGCTCGCTCTCGGGCTCCAGCAGGGTGCAGAGCACCGCGTACTCACAACCTTTCTGGCGACGATCGTGATCGAGTTTCTTAAAGAAGTCCTCGTTTTTGTGCTTGGTCGCAGTCTCGTCGTTCTCGTTTTTCATCTCAAACATAATCGAAATGACCTCGTTGCCGCTCGCGTCGCACTCGCGGAAGATAAAGTCGCCCTTGGTACCCTCGGACGCATCGTTATCTTTCTCGAAGTACGCGTTAGGAAACGCCGTCATGCGCAGACGGTTAAACTCGGTCTCGCAGTGCTGCTCGAGCGACTCGCCCACCATCTTGGTGGACAGGCGGACCTTCATGTCCTTAAGGCGCTCAATCTCTTCATCCTTGTAGCGAATCAGGTCATCGCTCGCGCGCTTGGCCTGCGCAAGCTCGAGCTCGTGTGCCGCCTTGGCTTGCTCCTCGCGAGAATCGCGCACCGCCAGCTCGCTCGTCAGCTTGGCACGTGCCTCATCGCGCTCTCGTTCCGCCGCGGCGACCGCCTCTGACAGGTTCATTTTTGCCATCAGTTCCTGCTCGTGCAGCTGGGCACGCAGGCCCTCGGCCTCTTGCTCGGACTGAGCCTTTGCGGCGGAAAACTTCTCTTGCACCTTCGCGCGATAGTCAGCAAGCGCGCGCTCGGCCTCGCTGCGAGCGGTATCGAGCTCACGCTGCGACTCTGCCGCGGCAGCGGCAAGCGCCATCTCCTGGGCCTTGTCCGCCGCGGCAAGCCTGGCCTGCAGCTCGGCAATCTGAGCGTCGCGTGCAGCTAAATCGTTTTGAGCAGCGTTGCGCGCCGCCGACTCGGCAAGCTTTGCTTCGTCATCTTTGCGCCCAAGCTGCGCACGCAGGCTATCAATCTCACGCTGGAGTTCGGCATTCTCTTTTTGAGCATTGGCTCGTGCCTCAACCGCCGCGCGCTGGCTTGCACTCTCGCGCTCTGCGGCAGCGCCCTCGAGCTTAGCGCGCAGCTCGGCAAGCTCAGCATCGCGCTTGGCAACCTCTTGCGCCAGTTTCTGATCCGCAGTGTTCTTCTGCTCGACAAGCTGGGCATTGCGCTGAGACTCTGCCTGTTGCAAGGCAGCCGTCGAACGCGAGCGCTCAAGCTCCAGCGCCTGCTCACCCTCACGCTGGACTGCCTTCACACGCTCATCCAGGTCGCGCGAGAACTCGGCATCGCGCACCTGCTTGACGATATCCGCATAGCCGGATGCATCGACCTTAAAAACTTCGCCGCAATGCGGGCACTTGATCTCGTTCATAGCAGCTCCTCGATGGACGCAAATATCAACCGGCTACACTCTACCGCGCCGCGCGGACAAATAAGGCGCCGCCGCCATAATGGCAACGGCGCCAGAACCACCACAAAGGTGCCTGTCCCCTTTGTGGTGGTTTGTGTGGTGGTTCGAGCATTACAGTCCAAAGAAGCCCAGGATTTGATCCCGACTTACGGGCTTGTACTTGTTGGCATCGAGACCGACATCGTAGCGAAAGATAGGGCGTTCGCGGTCGCGGTTGCGCACGTTGGTGCGGTCTCCTCTGCTGTGGATATGCCCGTGTAGCATGATGGCGCCACGCGCCTTACCATTCCAGCTGAGCATGGGGTAATGGCTCATCACCAGACGATGGCCCTTGGCATAGCCGGGAGCAATCTCCAGGTAATCGCGCACGTCTTCCCAAATCTGCGGGGTGTCGGGATCTTCCCAGTCGCCGTCATGGTTACCGCGGATGAGCGTCACGTTCTGGCATTCGATACGCTCGCGCAGGCGCACCGCCTCCGCCAGGGGCAAACGATAGGTAAAGTCACCCAGAATATAGAGGCGGTCGTCCGAAGCCACGCACTCATTGATGGCATCGATGACCTTGCGGTTCATCTCCTCGACCGAATCAAACGGCCTATCCATGTCGTGCAAGATATTCGTATCGCCCAGGTGCAGGTCGGCGGTAAACCACATCATCGTCTGTGTCCTCATTTCGCAACGCGTCTAACACGTGCCTAGTATACAGACGCTCTGGCGCGTCGGTTAGCCAAAAAGCCCGCCGAACAGACCTCGACGGCGTTTGTCTTGCTTTTTCGAAGCGTCACCCTGAGTTTTCTTGCCCTGCCGTTTCCTACGATCCTGCTCCAACTCATCGTCATCGAGTAGCAGATCCCACTCAAACGAATCGTCTGTCAGATTGAATAGGTCGTCGTCATCAAACATGGCCGCCTCCCTTGCCGACTAGCGAGCATCCACCACATAGAGGCCAACGCGCACCTGGTGCCACGGGCTGCGCTCGGGAGCAACCTGTTGCACGCGGGCCTCAAATACGTCCTCGTGGCCGTAATACATCATCAAGGACAGTGGGCCGACCTCGTTTCCCGGAACATAGCCAAGCTTGGTGTTGCCGTAATAAATCGCAACCGCCTCAGGGTCATGGGGATTATCGCGCTCGGCACACAGCGTCAGCTTATCGCCCGCTTTAAGATCGCCCAAGACCAAGGCGCCATCGGCATACTGAAATCCTGCAATGTGAAATGACAGAAGAACACGCGAAGGCTCGTACATAGCAGCTCCTCTAACGGCCGGATAAACCGGTGTGTAACCTTATTGAGAAGTCTACGGTCCCGTGCGGACACAAATACATCCTGTCTGCGTCCTTCAATCGTTTGCCTCAACGCTTGCGCGACAGAACGCTTGCAGATAAGATAGGAACACGGATGGCACCCGTTGCCGCGGGTCTTGCCAACTCCGATACACGTTTTCATCGTGAGAAGTGGCCGTCTTCGCTTACGCGGGGGCGGCTATTTCATTCGGCCGATAAACAGACCGAGTTCGATAGCCGCAATCAACAACGCCAATAACGAAATAACATCGCTTACGTTCATACCAAATCCCTTCTAAAGGGAGTTGGCCCATCCGTGCTCCATAACAGTAGTCTAACGCAAAATGCAGGTAATAGGAACACTTGTTCGTATTACCTGCGCCCTTTTCTAATGCACAAACATGCGCACGAACTTGTGCTTCCAGCTTGCGTAAGGAGCATAGCGGAATGGCACGTCCAGCCACGTTGCCTTGTTCACGATGCTCTTCTTGTGGCTAAACGTATCGAAGCTCTCGCGTCCATGGTACTGCCCCATACCGCTCGCACCCATGCCACCAAAGCCCATATGGCTCGTAGCCAAGTGCATAATCGTGTCGTTGACGCAGCCGCCGCCAAAGGGCACGTAACGCACAAAGCGCTGCTGAACTGCGCGATCCTGGCTAAAGATATACAGAGCCAGCGGCGTCGGACGATCCGTAATAAACGTCTCGGCCTCGTCTAGGCTCTCAAACGTCAGCACCGGCAAGATGGGGCCGAAAATCTCCTCCTGCATCACGGCGTCATCGGGGGTCACGCCGTCCAAAATCGTCGGCTCAATCTTGAGCGATGACTCGCGCGCCGTGCCTCCAAACACAACCTTATCGGGATCGATCAGTCCACGCACGCGCGCAAAATGCTTGGCGTTGACGATATGCCCATAATCCTCGTTATCGAGCGGATGCTCGCCAAACATACGGCGGGCCTCTTCCCTGATGAGGTCCAGCAGCTCGTCGTGCACGCGCGCATCGACCAGCAGGTAGTCGGGCGCCACGCAGGTCTGCCCCACGTTGAGCCATTTACCAAAGGCGACACGCCGCGCCGCAACCTTCAAGTTTGCCGTCGCATCCACGATGCAGGGGCTCTTTCCGCCCAGCTCAAGCGTCACGGGCGTAAGGTTTTTACTTGCGCGCTCCATGACGAGTTTGCCGACCGGAACGCTACCGGTAAAGAAGATCTTGTCCCAGCACTCATCGAGAAGCGCTTCGTTTTCGGCGCGCCCGCCCTCGACAACCGTCACCAAACGGGGGTCAAACGCCTCTTCGCAGATTTGCTTGAGCACCGTGCTCGATGCCGGAGCATAGGCACTCGGCTTGATGACCACGGTATTGCCCGCGGCAAGGGCGCCGGCGAGCGGCTCGAGCGTCAACAAAAACGAGTAGTTCCACGGTGCCATGATGAGTGTGACGCCATAGGGCACGGCTTGCGTTTTGCACACGCTCACGGCGTTAGCGAGATCGCACGGACGCAGGCGCGGACGACTCCACCGAGCCACGTGAGCGATCTGATGTCGAATCTCGGAAAGCGACGCACCAATCTCGCACATATAGGCCTCGTCATGCGACTTCCCCAAATCGGTCTTGAGCGCATGGGCGATATCGGCCTCGTGGGCCCGCACCGCATCGCGTAAACTCACGAGCGCGCGACGTCGAACATCGACATCAAACGTGGCGTGCGTCTTAAAGTAGGCGCGCTGATCGCCGACGATGCGCGCAATTTCCTCGGTGTTCATGGCACCCTCCTAGTTCTCGTCCTCAAACATACCACCCGCGACGACCTCGTACATACGCTCGAGCTCCAAACGGTCCATCAAAAGCGGAACGGGGTACAACGGATTGGCCTCGGAATCGGCATGCGCCGCCATCTCGGGAATGTCGGAGCGGCGAATGCCCGTCACATATTGGGGAATGTCCAAGGCGGCGTTCATGCAATCGATCCAATCGATAAAGGCCTCGGCCGCCAGGCTGTCCCGCGCGTTAGCCGGCGCGATACCGGCCATGCGGGCGAGATCGGCGAGTTTAGGGGCAGCAGCTTCGCCATAGGCGCGAAGCATATGCGGCAGGATGATGGCGTTGGCCAAGCCGTGCGGAATCCCGTATCGGCCGCCCAAGCTGTGTGCGATGGCATGAACGTATCCAACATAGGAGCGCGTAAAGGCAACGCCCGCCTTATACGCCGCCGAAAGCATATTGCGACGCGCACGCATGTCGTCGCCATGCTCATAGGCATCGAGCAAATTGTCGTGGATGAGCTGCACCGCCTGTCGCGCCATCTTGCGTGTATAGGTCGTGGTGCTTCGCCCGATAAAGGCCTCAACGGCATGCGTCAGGGCGTCCATGCCCGTCTGCCCCGTAATGGAGGCGGGCAGGCCGCGCGTAAACTCGGGGTCGTACACCGCAAAGCGCGGGATAAGCACAAAGTCGTTAATGGGATACTTGTAGTGTGTCTCGTCATCGGTAATTACCGCCGCAAGCGTGACCTCGCTTCCCGTACCTGCCGTGGTGGGAACGGCGATAAGCAGCGGCAGGCGACGATGAATCCGCAGCAGACCGCGCATCTTGTTGATGGGCTTGTTTGGCTGCGCGATGCGTGCTCCCACGCCCTTGGCACAGTCCATGGCCGAGCCACCGCCAAAGCCGATAATGGCCTGGCAGGCGCTCTCTCGATACAGGAACGCCGCTTCCTCCACGTTTGAAACCGTGGGGTTCGCACACGTTTCGGCATAGACCGCAACGCCAATTCCCTTGGACGCGAGCGCTGTCTCGAGCGGTGCCGTGAGCCCCAGACGGGCAATGCCGGGATCCGTCACGATAAGGACCTTCTGGATCGAGCGCTTTTGAAGCACCGCGGGCACATCCTCGGCATGCTCTAAAATGCGCGGCTCGGTATAGGGCAGGATCGGCAATGCAATGCGAAAAACCGTCTGATATGTTCGGCACCAGGCACGACGGGCTAGATGCATAAAGGAAACTCCTTCATTTGTTGATAGGTCAACATTTGCTCGCCCGATTGTACTCAGCGGCGGTCAAAGACGGCCTGCCAATCGTTAATCAATCAACATCTTCATATCTCAAAATTGTTTTATTAAAAATCATTCCTAATAGGCTTCACATTTGGTTGCATTTATGGATAATAGAACTCGTCAAGACGCACGTCCGGAGAGGGCCCTTACGGGACCGGACGAGCGCACAATCGCCATAGATCGAAAGGATCGAATCATGAAGTTTGTTTGCCCCGTTTGCGGTTATGTGGAAGAGTTCGACGGCGACCAGCTGCCCGAGGACTTCAAGTGCCCCCAGTGCGGCGTTCCCGGTTCTCGCTTCCTGAAGCAGGAGGAGGGTCAGCTCGAGTGGGCTGCCGAGCACGTCGTGGGCGTCGCCAAGATGGAGGGCGTCTCCGAGGACATCGTTGCCGACCTGCGCGCCAACTTTGAGGGCGAGTGCTCCGAGGTCGGTATGTACCTGGCCATGGCGCGCGTCGCTCATCGCGAGGGCTATCCCGAGATCGGCCTGTACTGGGAGAAGGCTGCCCACGAGGAGGCCGAGCACGCTGCCAAGTTCGCTGAGCTCCTGGGCGAGGTCGTGACCGACTCCACCAAGAAGAACCTCGAGATGCGCGTTGAGGCCGAGAACGGCGCCACCGCCGGCAAGACCGATCTTGCTAAGCGCGCCAAGGCCGCTGGCCTCGATGCCATCCACGACACCGTGCACGAGATGGCTCGCGACGAGGCTCGCCACGGCAAGGCTTTCGCCGGCCTGCTCAAGCGCTACTTCGGCTAAGCCAGCAACCTGAGACATAACCTCTAGCTCGATGAGGCCCGGACCGCATGGTTCGGGCCTTTTTCGTGCCTCACAAACTTGTTAACTACCTGAAATAGGACCGCCTTCGGCATCGGCTTCTCGTCAAAAACTAAGTGAGTAGACTTTTTGGAACTTGCCGAGCAGACCATCCATATCACTTTATAAAGCCGCAGGTAAATGCCTTGTTGCAAAACGACCTAGTCGCCAAAGTGCCAAAAGTCTACTCACTTAGATTCGCAGCCGTCCACGATCGAGCCATTTTGTGTCTAGCGGGCATCTTTCCGTCGATTACTCCCAATTTTGTCCAGTCAACGAATAGTTCAGACCTGAGTAATGTCTCAGCCCTTTGCTCATCTGAGCTTTTATCACGATATTCAGCATCGAGCATCCTGCATATGGCCTTAACGATCGCGCGGAATCTATCCTCATCCGATATCTGTCTGTGTGTAAGGAGAAGCACATCGTAGCCCATGGCCTGAAGGGCCGTCATGCGGTCAGCGTCACGCAAGCCATCCCCTGCGCGTCCGTGCGAGGCCTTTCCCTGACATTCAATGGCCACCTGTCGCCTACCGTCCGGCGAAGAAAGAAGTAGGTCGATATATACACGGGACTTTCCCACAATCGCTCGAGCACTTGTGCTTAACGTCACTTCGACATTGAGCTCTATGCCGCAAAACCCTTCGCCTCCCAGGGCTCGCGGCAGTCCAAGCAACAAAAACGCCTCGACCTCAAAAGGCGACGCGGCACCCAATGGAACGAGTTGCGATACCGCCATAAATCTATTGCCGTAACGCATCCCGCAAACATCTGAACAAAAACGGTCAAGGTCTCCGCCCAAAACCAAAGCGTCTCGACGCCATAAATTTGAGGCGATGCCGTCCTCGGACGGGCAGCGCACCCAACCGAACGTTGTCGAAATCGCGCCCGAATCAATTGCACGCGAAAGATCCGCCTCAAGTGCCGCCGGCAGGGCACACACCGCAAACAAGCCACACATCTCCGCCAATACCAAAAGAAGCTGAAGATCCGTCAGATGCCGCGACATGATGAATGTCGTCAGTAGAGGAGATGTAACCAAAAACCCATGCTCCGTTTCCAGCACGGATTCCCTGGGGAGCTCACCAAGAAACAGCCGCTGCCTGATACTGGCAGGACAAGTCCGCTTGTTTCTCGTCCGGACCAATGTATACAACGGAAAGCCGAGCACAACCGCAGCCGTCGGGTTACGGGCAAGGTCATATCGCTGCCGGTCTTCTTCCGGCCGTGGAAGCGGCGGACACAAAGCGCGGACTTGAGGAGGCAAACGCCAGTACCTAAAAGCCGATATGTCACAAAGTAGATCCTTCATAGGCACAGGAAAACACGAATTTCAACCCAGTCAGTCACGTATTGGCGCGAACGCACCAAAAATGGCGCCGAACGGACTGCCAAGTTTTCAACAGCACTCCCCAACTGGCCAAAAGCTTGCCGAGAGCTGGACGAAGCCCTGTTGAAAACCCCATTTTTTTCTCATGCAGGAGCTTTGCGCGGCAAGTGAGTAGACTTTTTTGAACATCCCGAGCAGGCCGGTCATCCTGCTTTTCAAAACCGCAGGTAGATAGCTTGTTACAAAACTGCCTGGTCGCCAAAGTGCTAAAAGTCTACTCACTTAGGTTGCAGAGTGCCCCCCCATTAGCTGCAATTCCAAGCTAGTTAGCACTTTTGGACTCAGATCGTCATACTGAACAAGAATTTGAGTTGAGTTTTCAGGGACAGATGCGCCATCGGCACACCAAAAACAGTCACCAATATCGATAAAAGGGATGCTCGAGCGCGTGAGGGCCCGTGCAAAAGTGCTTCCGCCCGTTCCACGCTCCGCAACCACGATACAGTAAAGGCCCGCGTCTGCATGCTCGATCGAGACTTCCCCTGCCGGAAACGCCTTCCGCACAAGCGCCGCCAGGCCATCGCGCGCCTCGCGAGCGCGCACGCGCACGCGGTTCACATGTCGCTCGTAATCACCCGATTCCAGCAAACGAGCCAAAGCGACCTGGTCAACAGAGCTAACCGACGAGGCGTAAAAACCAAGGTTGCGCCTAAACCGCTCCATTAGCTCATCGGGCAACACCATGTACGCTAGACGCAACGCCGATGACAGGCTCTTCGAAAACGTGTTGGTGTAAATAACCGACTGGGCGGCATCGATCGATGCGAGCGCAGGAATCGGCTTGCCAGCAAGGCGAAACTCACAATCAAAGTCATCTTCGATGAGATACCGACCTGGTCGCTCGGCGGCCCAGCTCAGAAGCGCATAGCGACGCGCAATGCTCGTCACAAGGCCGGTCGGATACTGATGGGACGGCATCAGGTGAAGGACATCGGTCCCGCTTTTCTGCAGAGTGCTCAAGTCCACGCCCTCATCATCCAACGGGATATGTCGAACTTGGCAGCCCATAGCCTGATAGATACGCGTCAGACGCAAATAGCCCGGATCCTCAACCGCATACACCTTGTCCGCGCCAAGCAACTGAACCAACATGGTATCGAGCAGCTGGGCGCCCGCACCGATAACGATGTTGTTGGGGTCGACATTCATACCCCTTGTCCCGTGCAGATGGTGAGCAATTGCGCGTCGCAGCCGAGCAGTGCCCTGCGCCGGTGCGGGCGAAAAGATTTCGCGCTCGTCTTCGGATGCCAGCGTCGCCCGTAGCGCGCTTTGCCAAAGCCGCGCCGCCTCCAAAGCAGAAGGAGAAAGCGCATCGAATCGCTCGACCTGTCCGTTGACATCATGCACGCTGGGGCCCACAGAGACGGCATCTCGGTCGATGCCCTCCGCAGCCGAAGCCAAAACCGGTGCATCCGGAAGCTCGCAAGCGTAGTAGCCACGACGTGGTATTGAGCAAATATAGCCCTCAGCGAGTAACTGGCTATATGCATTCTCGATGGTAATAACACTGATTCCCAGATGACTGGCAAAGGCGCGCTTAGACGGCAAATGCTCCCCCGCCACAATGCGTCCAGCTACGATATCATCTCGAATTTGCTGGTAAACATACTCATAGAGCGATGCTTCGCCGCGTTTTTCCAAATTGTAGTCAAGCATGAGCCTATCACCTGACCTTATTAAGTCATTCAATCTGGTATTAGTCTGACCTTGTAATTATCTCGAAAACTGAGTATTTTGTCATACCCAGCTCCCCGATAGGATGTTCCGTCAAGCAATGCACATGCCAACCAAAGGAGCAACCATGGCAGAACAGAACAGCAAGGCCGACCGCGTCAAACTCAATCGCGAGCTCGCGCAGATGCTCAAGGGCGGCGTCATCATGGACGTTACCACGCCCGAGCAGGCACGCATCGCCGAGGAGGCAGGCGCCTGCGCCGTCATGGCCCTCGAGCGCATCCCGGCCGACATCCGTGCCGCAGGCGGCGTCTCGCGCATGAGCGACCCCAGGATGATCAAGGGCATCCAGGAGGCCGTCTCCATCCCCGTCATGGCCAAGTGCCGCATCGGTCACATCGTCGAGGCGCAGGTCCTGCAGGCCATCGAGATCGACTACATCGATGAGTCCGAGGTTCTCTCCCCTGCCGATGACGTCTATCACATCGACAAGACCCAGTTTGACGTGCCGTTTGTCTGCGGCGCCCGTGATCTGGGCGAGGCGCTGCGCCGTGTTGCCGAAGGCGCCACGATGATTCGCACCAAGGGTGAGCCGGGTACGGGCGACGTCGTTCAGGCCGTGCGTCACATGCGCAAGATCCAAAAGCAGATCCGTGACGTTGTTGCCCTGCGCAACGACGAGCTCTTTGAGGCAGCCAAGCAACTGCAGGTTCCGGTCGAGCTGGTGCGCGAGGTCCATGCCACGGGTAAGCTTCCCGTCGTGAACTTTGCCGCCGGCGGCGTAGCGACCCCCGCCGACGCCGCGCTGATGATGCAGCTGGGCGCCGAAGGCGTGTTTGTCGGCTCGGGCATCTTTAAGAGCGGCGACCCCGCCAAGCGCGCAGCCGCCATCGTCAAGGCCGTGGCAAACTTCACCGATGCCAAGCTCATTGCCGAGCTTTCAGAGGACCTGGGCGAGGCCATGGTGGGCATCAACGCCGACGAGATCGAGATTATCATGGAAGAGCGCGGGCGCTAGTCCAGCAGAAAGGATCGCACATGAGCGATTATGCAGACCAAACGGTCGCCGTGCTGGCGGTCCAAGGCGCATTTGCCGAGCACGAGGCAAGACTATCCGAGCTGGGCGCGCGCTGTATTGAGCTGAGGCAGGCGGCTGATTTAAAGCAGGACTTTGACCGTCTGGTACTTCCCGGCGGCGAGTCTACCGTTCAAGGGAAGCTGCTAGATGAGTTGGGCATGCTCGAGGAGCTTCGCACCCGCATTGTTGAAGGCATGCCCGTCCTGGGCACCTGCGCCGGCCTGATTCTGCTGGCTCACGACCTTGCCGCCCATGACGATAAGGGCACGCCGCGCCTGGCAACCATGGATGTGCTCGTTGAGCGCAATGCCTACGGCAGGCAGCTCGGCAGTTTTCGAACCAAGGGGCAGGTAGCTGGCATCGACGGTGAAGTGCCGCTGACGTTTATCCGCGCGCCCCGCATCGTCGAGGTCCACGGCGACGCAAAGGCCTTAGCGAAAGTCGACGGCCGTATCGTCGCCGCGCGCCAGGGCAACCAGCTCGGCGTAACCTTCCACCCCGAACTCGACGAAGACACCCGCCTCCACGAAATGTTTCTACAAATGTAGGCATCGAAATCAACAAACAAAATGAGAGTGGATAATCTCCCACTTTGAGCTTGAATGCAGACTCAAACCGGGAGATTATCCACTCTCATGCTATGCAATCGTTGGGGACGTTCTTAAACGACTAGTCAAACAAGAACGTCCCCAACGACTATCTTTTAGCAGGTCTGGATCATGGCAATGCCGATGTTTTGGCACCGATAGCGAGCGCCTACCAGAGCGAACAAATTGGCATGAAAAGAGGACGGCATAGACCTTCTGGTCATGCCGTCCTCTTTGAATGACAAGTTGTCGCTCTGGTGGGCGCGCAGCGTCAACTAGTTACGCGGTTTGGTAAAACCGCGTAACCCAACTAGAAGCGGTTACCGCGGAAGCCGCCACCGTTGCGGCCGCCACGGTCGCCACCGCGACCGCCGCGGTCGTTACCACGGTTGCCGCCGAAGCCGCCACGGTTGCCGCCGCGGTCGCCATAGCCACCACGGTTGCCACCAAAGCCGCCGCGACCGCCACGGTCGCCGCCACGGTCACCAAAGCCGCCACGGCCGCCACGGTCGCCACCGCGACCGCCGCGGTCGCCACCACGGCCACCACGATCGCCAAAGCCGCCGCGGCCGCCACGGTCGCCGCCACGGCCACCACGGTCGTCACGGCCGCCGCGAGGACCGCGATCCTCGTCCAGGCCCATGGCGACGAGCGGAGCGATAACCTTATCGAGAGCGGCCATCAGCTCGGTGGCCTCCTCGTAAGAAAGCTCGGGCAGGAGCTTCTCCTTCTTGTTGGCAAGCTCGACCAGGCCCTCAGCGGCATCCTCGGCGGCGAAGACAACAATCTTGCGCATATCGCCCTCGGCGTCGTCGATGCGGCCGACCAGATCGGCAGCCTCGGCCTCGGCCATCAGGCCATCGAGCTCACGAAGGCGCATGCCCAGCAGGTCGGACATTTCCTTCTGCTCCATCTTGGGCTTGAGGTCAAGAAGCTTGATGGCGCGCTCGATGTTCGCCATGCGCTCGGCCTTGGCCTCCTCCTCCTTGGAAATAGCAAAGCGACGGCTACGCAGCAGGCGGGCGGCCTTCTGCATCTTGTCCATCAGCTCTTCGTCATCGTAATCAACGGCGGCCTCGACAACCTCGGCCTCCTCCTCGGCGGAAACCTCGTCAGCAGCCTCAACCTCGGCAGCTTCGGTCTCCACGGTCTCGACTGCCTCGACCTCGGCAGCCATGGTCTCGTTCTCGGTCTCGTTCATGATCTCTTCGTTCTCGGACATGAGACTCCTTCTTGGCCCTCTCGGGCATCATCGCCCCATTCGCGGGGCCCGTCGCGCACTCTTTGCGCTTTAAACAATCATGCCTCTCGGCAAAACGTCCATTAGTTTATGGTGTCGCCATCCAATCTAGCTGCAGAATCTATGTGCACACATTAATGCGACATGTGTGACTCGCGACGAGCGTACACCAGCGACGCCACGAACCCGACCGCGGCAATTACAGCCGCCACACGCACGGCAGCTGCAAATCCAATCGCCTGGGCAACGTCCGTCGCAACGCCAGCGGCGCCGGCAGTCGCCGCAGAACTCGAGAGCAGGCCGATAAACAGCGACGGGCCAAACGATGCGGCAATCATGTTCCACGTATTGAGCAATGCCGTTCCGTGAGGATGCTCGGCGGCAGGCAGCGTCTCCAAGCCGGCCGTCTGCGAGGGGCTCAGCACCAAACCGACTCCGGCATACACCACAACGGTCAGTGCCACGACGACGCCGATGTTCATACTCGCCGCCGTCATCGAGATTGCAGTCTGCCCCACGGCAATCAGGGCAAAGCCGACCGGCAGCAGCGGCCATGCGCCACGGGCGTCCATCACGCGTCCGCCCACAATCGAGGTCACGGCGTTGCAGGCAATCGCCGGCAAAATGAGCAAGCCCGCAGCAAGTGCGGTCATGCCGTATGCGCCCTCAAAATAGAGCGGCAACAAAACGCTCATCGAGAACGTCGTCATCATCGACACCACCACAAGCAGACACGCAGGCCAATAACGAACGCTCGCCATGGGACGCACGTTAAGCACCGGATGCTCGAGCTTGAGCTGGCGGGCCGCAAACAGGCCGAGCAGCACAATGGCGGCGAAAAGCGTCACGATACCGGCAATCAGATTGGTCGAGAACTCGCCTACGGAATACACAAATGCCGTAATGCCGGCGGCGAGCAAAACAACCGACAGAATATCAAGCGTGGTGTTCGAGCGCTCTCCAACATTCTGAACAAGCTTTACGCCCGCCGCAGCGACCGCAATGCCGCCCACCAGCGGTACTACGAACACCGCCCTCCAGCCAAACAACGTGCACATAAGACCGCTGATCACGGGTCCAAACGCCGGCCCTAGCGTAATGCAGGCACCGCCCAGGCTCAGATACAGACCAAGCTTCTCGCGCGGGGCGCAAGACAGCACCACGTTCATCATGAGCGGGAACAAGATGCCCGATCCCGCAGCCTGCAAAATACGGCTTGGCAGCAAAACGCTAAACGACGGAGCGAACAGGCACAGGACTTCGCCGGCGACCATGCATCCGCATGCGAAAAACAGCAGCTTGCGCGTCGAGAAACGGCCGGACAGGAAGGCCATGATGGCCGTAAAGATCGACGTCACGATCATGTAGCCCGAAACGAGCCACTGCGCCGTGGTGGCACTCACCGAAAAGGCCGCCATAATGTCGTGCAACGCCACATTAATGATGTTCTCGTTAAACGCGGCAACAAAGGCTGCGATATACATTACGACGAGAGACGCCGCAGTGGCCGATGGCGTTTCTTGAACTTGTTGCTGAGATTTGCTCCCCATGCATTTCCTTCCTCTTGGAACGACAGTCGCATCGCCCCAGAGGAACAGTCCAGGGCGAAAATGAGCCCTAGACTTACGCCAGACGCCGTACACGACGAGTCTGGCAACATGGTCCAACGTCGAAAAATTGTAACGCGAACGCGCAGCTTTCCTTCCGCGCTATTATTAAAAGTCCACGAAAGCATGAGACATGAGGAGCCCGCCATGATTAAGCCCATCATGAAATCCGAGTTCTTTTTGCGCCTGCCTTCCGAAGACGCGGGACCCGACGATGCCGCGACCGGGCAGGATCTCCTGGATACGCTCCACGAGCATGAGCACGAGTGCGTGGGCCTCGCCGCCAACATGATCGGCGTGCGCAAACGCATCATCTGCATAAAGGACGGCAACAGGACGCTCCTGATGTACAACCCTCAAATTCTTGAGCAGGTCAATGCCTATCAGACGAGCGAAGGATGCCTCTCGCTGATCGGCGAGCGTCCCTGCACCCGCTATCGCCGCATTAAGGTGGAGTATTTGGACGAGAACTTCGTCCACCGCATCAAAAACTTCTCGGGCTACACCGCCGAGATCATCCAGCACGAAATCGACCACTGCAACGGGATCGTTATTTAGTTCCGCCGATTCAAGAAAGCTCCCTGCAGCAAAGCAACTGCAGGGAGCTTTTCATAGTGCGGAACTTCTATCCCACTAGCTCTGGCGGTAATGGTCAAAGAAGTCGGCGAGGTCTTCGAGCGACTCTTTGAGCACTTCCATGCGCGGCAGGTACACGATGCGGAAGTGATCGGGCTCGGCCCAGTTAAAGCCGCCGCCGCGCGTGATCAGAATCTTCTTCTCGTGCAGCAGGTCGAGGGCAAACTGCTCGTCATCGGTGATGTTGAACTTCTTAACATCCATCTTGGGGAAGATGTAGAACGCCGCACGCGGCTTAACCACCGAGATGCCGTCAATCTTGCTGAGTGCCTCATACACAAAGTTGCGCTGCTCGTAGACACGGCCGCCGGGACGGATGTAGTCGTTAACGGACTGATGGCCACCGAGTGCCGTCTGAACGATCGACTGAGCCGGCACGTTGGAGCACAGGCGCATGTTGGAGAGCATGTTGATGCCCATGATGAAGTCGCTCATGCAGCGCTGGTTGCCCGAAAGCACCATCCAGCCTATACGATAGCCCGCAATCATGTGCGACTTGGAAAGGCCACTAAAGGTAACGCAGGGCAGGTCGGGGGCGAGCGAGGCAATCGAGACGTGCTCGTAGCCGTCCATGCACAGGCGGTCGTAGATCTCATCGGCAAAAATCATCAGCTGATGCCTGCGTGCAACCTCGACGATGCCCTCGAGCACCTCGCGCGGATAGACGGAACCCGTGGGGTTGTTGGGGTTGATGATGACGAGGGCTTTGGTCGCGCTCGTGATCTTGGACTCCATATCCTCCAGGTCGGGATACCAATCCGCCTGCTCATCGCACAGATAGTGCACGGGATGACCACCGGCAAGTGTTGCGCACGCCGTCCAGAGCGGATAGTCGGGGCTGGGGATCAGAATCTCGTCGCCATTGTCGAGCAGCGCGTTCATCGAAAGCTGAATGAGCTCGGACACGCCGTTGCCTGTGTAGATATGCTCCATCTGAACGTTGGGCAGACCCTTGATCTGCGAATACTGCATAATCGCCTTGCGCGCGGAGAACAGGCCGCGCGAGTTGGAATAGCCTTCGCAGTCGGGCAGCTGCTGGCGCATGTCCTTGATAACCTCGTCGGGCGTGCGGAAACCGAAGGGCGCCGGGTTGCCGATATTGAGCTTGAGGATGCGCTCGCCTTCGTCCTCCATACGGGCAGCCTCGTCGACGACGGGGCCGCGCACGTCATACAGAACGTTCTCGAGTTTGGTGGATTTGGAAAAAGTACGCATGGTGGTGCTCCTTGGAATTTGAGCTGAGGGATGGGGTTCGGGCTTGGAAACGTTGCGGGACGATGATGCCTCGCCCTGATCGGCGTCACCGGCGAGCAGCCAGGTAACATCGACCTCCAAGATGCGGGCGAGCAGCTCTGCCACGTCGCGCCGCGGAATCGTCTTGCCGCTCACATATTGGCTCATCTGACTCTTGCCGAGTTTTTTGCCGAGCATCTCCGATGCGCGGATTACGTCCGACTGGCGAACGTCGCGATCGGACATAGCCTGTCGCAGGCGATTACTAAACGTCTCTTGGGCCACAGGAACCTCCTTGCTGGCAAAGTTCAATTTATAGAACACGAATTGAACCAAGGTTCAATTTAGCAAGCAGTATAGCGCCGTACCTCATTCGAAAGTTCAATTTCATAAGAAAACGTACCGAACTTCGAGATTTGCCCAAAGCGGACAATGACGTGCACGCGTTTAGAGGTATTCAAGGAATCGAGCGGCGGCAAGCGAAACGTCGGCCGTGCGATATATCGCATTGATCTGCCGATGGGGATGCCCCTCGAGCGGACGCACGGCAACATCGAACTGACAGCGGCGCAAGATGAGCGCAGGAAGAACGCTCACGCCCAGGCCATCCTCCACCATAGCCATAATCGCATAGTCATCCCAGGTCGACAGCTTGGAGCGCACCGTCAGCCCCGCCCGACGAAACAGCGGCGTAATCTCATCATCGGTGCCGCGTTCCAGCAGAATAAACTGCTCGTTGGCCAAATCGGCAAGAGAGACGACCTCTTCAGTGGCAAGCAAAGAGTCTGCCGGCACTACCGCCATCAACTCGTCGCGCACCAAAGACCGCGACGTCATGCCATTTTCTCGGGGCTCATGCGGGATAAAGCCCAGATCGCAGCGGCCCTCTGCCACCCATTGTTCAATCTCTGAATAGTCGCCCATCAGCAGCTCGTAATCAATGTCTGGATAATCGGCACGAAAACGAGCAATCACCGGCGGCAGCACGTGGGTCGCCACGCTCGAAAACGTACCGATGCAGATTTTGCCGCGCATGAGCCCACGCATCTCATCCACGCGTCGCTGCAAGCGAACGAATTCCTCGCAGAGCGCCTCGACAGCCGGCATGACCTGTCGCCCGTCAGCAGAAAGAGCCACGCCCTCGCGACTGCGGTCGAGCACCTTAAAGCCCCAATCGGCCTCAAGATCGGCCACCATACGGCTCACGCCCGATTGCGAATAGCTCAGGCGCTCGGCGGCGCGCGTAAAGCTTCCGGCGCGCACTGTCTCGAGCAGCACCTGCATCTTTTGAATATTCGTTTCCACGGCAGTCCTCCATCCTTGCATGAGCTTTTGTCATGTCAGCCATGCATTATATTCGCTTTTCTTCTAAAGCCAGTTCACCCATAGTGAAGTTGCTCGGATATAGAGGGGATGTCAGCGCATGAACAACGGTCTGTTTACGTACTTAGCAGCATTGCTATTGTTTGGCTCCAACGGCATCATCGCCGCTGCCATCGCACTGCCGAGCTCCGATATCGTGCTACTACGCACGTTTTTGGGCGCACTCTCGCTTGTCACCATCCTCGCCATCACCCAACGCCATAAGTTGCAGGCGCCATCTCGCCCCCGCGAAGCCGCAGCCCTCCTCCTCTCGGGAGCCGCGCTGGGCGCCAGCTGGATTTTTCTGTTCCGCGCCTACCAGACGATCGGCGTCGGCGTATCCTCGCTGCTGTACTACTGCGGCCCCATCATTGTCATGGCGCTCTCCCCGCTCATCTTTGGCGAAAAGCTGACCGGAGGCAAAATCGCCGGCTTTATCGCCGTTGCTTGCGGTGCTTTTCTCATTGCAGCGCAAGGTCTAGGCGGCAATATGCCCATTGCGGGTATCGCCTGCGGCATCGCCTCGGCATTTTGCTATGCGCTGATGGTCATCGCTAGCAAGGGTGCGCCACACATCGAAGGCCTCGAGAACTCCACGCTCCAGGTGAGCGCCGCCTTTGTGACCGCACTGGTCCTCACGCCCATCACGCAGGGCGCTCCCTCGTTCCTGTCCGCCGGCGTCGCCGCCAGTATTGATTGGCACGCCGTCGCTATGCTCGGCGTCGTCAACACCGGCATTGGTTGCCTGCTCTACTTTAGCGCCGTCGCCAAGCTGCCCGTCCAGACCGTCGCCGTCGTCGGCTACCTCGAGCCGCTTTCGGCGGTCGTGTTCTCGGCCGCCCTTTTGGGTGAAGCCATAACACCGGTCCGCCTGCTGGGCGCCGCGCTTATCATCGGCGGCGCGATTTTTTGCGAACTCGCCGGCAAACGCGCAAACGCCAAGGCTGGCATCGCCCAGACAGTACGTGCTTAAAAAGCCCCTGCTTTGAAATGCTACCTGCGTAGATAAATAATCCCCAGCTGAGGATTATTGTCTAAAATAACCCGATGTGCCAAACTGCTCTTGTATGTATAAAGACGGCATAAAGATTATCTGTCCTAGACAGATAACCGGATGTCAAAGGGAGTCCACGTGGCACACAACAAACTGGAGGCAAGCCCCCAAGACCAGCGTGGTCAAGGCGGGCACGGAGCCATCCCCCTCTCCGCTGGCATGCTGCTCGTAACGCTCGGCGTCGTCTATGGCGACATCGGCACGAGCCCCATGTACACCATGAAATCAATCGTCGCCAACAACGGCGGCATCGGTACCGTCAGCGAAGACATGATCTTGGGAGCGCTTTCGCTTGTCATCTGGACCATGACGCTCGTGACCACGGTCAAGTACGTGGTTATCGCCATGAAGGCCGATAACCACAACGAGGGCGGCATCTTCGCCCTGTTTAGCTTGGTGCGCAAAGTGGCGCCGTGGCTGATCCTTCCCGCCATGATCGGCGGCGCGGCGCTGCTCGCCGACGGCATCCTCACCCCCGCCGTCACGGTTACCACGGCCATCGAGGGCTTGCGCACTATCGAGTGGGGCCACGCGCTTTTGGGTGACGGCCAGACCAACGTAATCATCATCACCATCATCATTATCTGCGGCCTGTTTGCCATGCAGCGCGCCGGTACCTCGTCGATCGGCAAGCTGTTCGGCCCGCTCATGACGCTGTGGTTCCTGTTCCTGGCAGGCGCCGGCCTGTTCAACATGCTCGGCAACCTGTCCATCTTGCGTGCGCTCAACCCCATCCGCGGCATCATGTTCCTGTTCTCGCCCATCAACCACTCGGGCATTATGGTGCTCGGCTTTGTCTTTCTGTCGACGACCGGCGCCGAGGCCCTCTACTCGGACATGGGCCACGTTGGCAAGGCAAACATCTATGCATCCTGGCCGTTTGTTAAGGCGGCCCTTATCCTCAACTACCTGGGTCAGGGCGCTTGGCTGCTCGCCAATAACTCCAACCCCCAGATGCTCGCGATGGATATCGTCAACCCGTTCTACATGATGCTTCCCGAGCCCCTGCGCCCCTTTGCCATCGTGCTTTCGGCCGTAGCGGCCATCATCGCCTCGCAGGCGCTCATCACCGGCTCGTTCTCGCTGGTATCCGAGGCAACGCGCCTCAACCTTATGCCGCACCTGCGCATCCACTACCCCAGCGACACCAAGGGCCAGCTCTATATTCCGCTCGTCAACAACATCATGTGGGTCGGCTGCATCTTCATCGTGCTGCTGTTCCAGAACTCCGAGCGCATGGAGAGCGCCTACGGCCTCGCCATCACCGTGACCATGCTCATGACCACGACGCTTTTGACGAGCTATATCGCCGGCATCCTCAAGCACAAACTGGGTGCCTGCGTCTTCGCACTGCTCTTTGGCGCCATTGAGCTGTGCTTCTTTGCCTCGTGCCTCACCATGTTCTTTGACGGCGGCTATGTCATGATCTTCTTGGCCGCGCTGCTGTTTGGCCTTATGTACGTGTGGCGCCGCGGCACCGCCATCGAGCGCACGCAGACCATCCTGCTGCCCGTCTCCAAGTACATTGACCAGCTCGACCGCCTGCGCAACGACGAGACCTATCCCGTGCTTGCCGACAACCTGGTGTTCCTCACCAACAGCCCCGACCCGCTCACGCTCGACCGCGATGTGCTCTATTCCATCTTGGATAAGCATCCCAAGCGCGCCAAGGCATACTGGTTCATCAACGTGTACGTTACCGATGAGCCCTATACGCACGAGTATTCCGTCGAGACCTTTGGCACGGACTTCCTGTTCCGCGTGCGCCTGGACCTGGGCTTTAAGGTCAACCAGCGCATCAATGCCTACCTGCGCCAGATCGTTGGCGACCTGATGGCATCGGGTGAGCTGCCGCCGCAGCATCACACCTACTCCATCTACGAGACACGCGGCAACGTGGGCGACTTCCGTTTTTGCATGCTGCGCAAGATGCTCGCCCCCGAAACGGACATCAACCGCAACGACCACCGCGTGATGGCCATCAAGTACGCCGTCCGCCGCGCCTGCGGAAGCCCGGCACGCTGGTACGGTCTAGAGAACTCGGCCATCATCATCGAGTACGTGCCCCTCTTTGCCCGCATGCGCCCGGCAGTCAAACTCGTGCGCACCCAGGTGCCGCTCGAAGTTCAGATCGAGGAAGCCGAGGAAATGGAAGTCGACATCTTCTCGGACGACTTGGTCAACGGCAACGAGGCCGGTAGAAACATGAACGTCGATCCCACCGAGCTGCTCGAGAGCGTCGCCGATACGCCCGAACAGCAACAGCTCGACGGCCTCGAGAGCGAACAACTCAACGACGTCAACTTCTAGTGACGTCACAAATCAACGACAGCGGCCCTGCACCTCACGAGAGACGCAGGGCCGCTTTGCATTGCAGTAAAGCTAGCGGCTACGAACGGCGTGGCTCGGGAACCACGAGCCTATCGGAGCTCGCGCCCTCGGCATCCATCAGGCTCACGTAGCGAATCGACGGATCCCCATACATCGCGTAGTAATAATTGCCCGTGCGCGCGCTAAAGCATCCGGTGTAGATAGTCTTCTCGAACTTGCCATCGCCCATCCTGGACGCTCCCTCGATCATCACCACGCCCTCGAGCGAGCGGAACATGCGAACGACGTTTTCGGTCTCGCTCTCCTTTTGTGGGTAATTGGCATTGAGGTACGCCGCCTTTACAAAACGGCTCGGCGAATAGCAATCGCCCGGAATGCCGCGCATGCCGGCACCGGCTCCATAGGGCTTAAGCTCGGCGCCACGCCATGTCGCCGTCTGCGGAAAATCGCTTGTGGCGGTGATATAGGTGCGGAGGTTTTCCATGTGCCACGGGAAGGTGGGCTGATTGGCGAGGGTGTCGACCGGATCGCCGTATACATGCAGGCCGTCAGCCATCATCTCGACCACGATGCTACGCTGGCTGTCGCCGATAATCCAATGGAGCAGCGACACGCCCAGCCCCTCTCCGGCAGATTTGGCGACAATCACCGTATCGCGCAGCGCAGCCTCGACCTCATCGACCGTCGAGAACGTCGCTGCCACCCACAGGGGAAACTCATAGGCCGCGATATTGGTCTTGCCGTCGACAGGGTCCTCGGCATACTCGGCATAACCCGGGAAATTGAGACCCGCCACGGCAAGGCCTGCATCGTTGCCGCAATCGAAGAACATAGGGTAGTTCTTGTAATCGATGCACATACCGATCACCGCGTGTGCCGCTGTCGCGTCGTCGATAAACGAATACGGAATGTGAAACCCGCGCGGCATCACGCGAACCTGTTGGCCGTAGTCAAAGCTCCAGTCGAGATTGCGGCCCAGATACATGTGGCCAGAATTATCGGTAAATCGAATACTCGTACACATAGCGCCTCCTAGCTTTACGTTCTTGCTAATTTCATTGTCTCCAAACAAAAAGGCGCTAAACACAAAAGCCCGGACATGACAACAATGTCATGCCCGGGCCAAAAGAGACGAAGTGCGGTGCTTTGGTCCCCTTAGACCAACTTTCCAAGACAGTGGTCAATCATGTGTTGAATCATCTGCGCCTCGAAGCCCACAAAGTCCTGCTTGCGCTCGCGCATCTTGCCGTCGACGATCACGTCATAAGCGACCTTGCACTTGATATAGCGCGTGGACTTGGTGACCTCCTCGTGCGTCAGGCAGCTCTCCTCCATCTTGCTGGCACCCAGGCCAAACACCAGACGGGGGTTGTAGAGCACGTGGGGCTCGCCGGCGTCGTCCAGGTAGACGCAGACCTTCTTGGTAACGCCAATCTGGTTAGCGGCAAGGCAGCCGGCATCGTCGAGCGACTTGATGGTATCGATCAGGTCCTGTGCCACCGACTCGTCCTCGACGGTCGCAACCTCGCAACGCTGGGACAGAATAGCCTCGTCGTGGCAGAGCTCTTTAATCATACGTTCCTCCATAGGGGTCGTTGTAACTGCTTAAGTATACGGTACCCACACATTTTCATGCGAAAAATACCGTCTGTCTGCTACAAAGCGCCGAACATCAACATGCGAGGAACATCAGCCTTTCAAAGGCGATATAGTAGTTGAGTTCGTGTCAATCGGCCTAAACTCGGGGCCGAGCAAGGAAAGGGTATGCATGGACGAACTATTTCACGTCAGCGAGCGCAAGTCCACAATCGGGACCGAACTCCGCGCTGGACTGACAACATTCCTGGCGATGGCCTACATCATCGCCGTCAACCCCGCGGTGCTCTCGGGCACTGGCATCGATGCGGGAGCGCTCGCCTGCGCCACCTGCCTGGGCGCCGGCATCATGACCATCTGCATGGGCATCTTCGCCAACCGCCCGCTCGCCTGCGCGTCGGGCTTAGGCGTCAACGCGATGATCGCTGGAATCACCACCACCGTCTGCGGCGGTGACTGGCACGTGGCCATGAGCGTCATCTTCCTCGAGGGTATCGTCATCTTGCTGCTCGTGCTTTGTGGCCTGCGCGAGGCCATCATGGACGCCATCCCGGTTGTCCTGCGTCACGCCATCTCGGTGGGTCTGGGCCTGTTCATCGCCATGATTGGCCTGTGCGATGCCGGCATTATCACCGCTGGCGCCGGTACACTCGTCGGTCTGGGCGACATCACCTCCCCCACCTTCATCGTCGGCATCATCTCCATCCTGGTGACAGTCGCCCTCGCCTGCCGCAACGTCCCCGGCTCGCTGCTCATCGGCATCGTCGTCGCCGTCATCGCCGGTATCCCCCTAGGTGTGACCCATGCTCCGACCGGTATCATCGCCCCGCTCGACTTCTCGAGCATCGGTGGCCCCATCGCCGACGCCGGCGGCGTGCCCGCCATCGTCAAGGTCCTTACCGACCCCGCGCTCCTCGTCATCTCGTTCTCGCTGCTCATGAGTGACTTCTTCGACACCATGGGCACCGCGATGGCCGTGGCCAAGCAGGGCGAGTTCCTCACCGACGACGGCAACGTCGAGAATATCAAGGAGATCCTGATCGTCGACTCCGCCGCCGCTGCTGTGGGCGGTTTCATGGGTGTCTCCTCCATCACCACCTTCGTCGAGTCCACTTCCGGCGCCGCCGACGGTGGCCGCACGGGCCTCACCTCCGTCACCACCGGCGTGCTGTTCATTCTCGCCGCGTTCTTCTCCCCCATCGTCACCATCGTTTCCAGCGCCGCCACCTGCGGTGCTCTGGTCTACGTCGGCTACCTCATGATGAGCGAGGCCTCCGAGATCGACTGGTCCGACGTGTCGCAGGGTTTCCCGGCGTTCATGATTGTCGCCGGCGTGCCCTTCACCTACTCCATCTCTGCCGGCATTGGCCTAGGCTTTATCGCCTACGTGATCGTCGCGCTCTTTAAGGGCGAGGCCTCCAAGATCAAGCCGCTCATGTGGATCGCAGCTCTCGCCTTCCTCGTCTACTTCTTCGTAGCGTAACGGCATAGTCTGCTAAAACAGAACACCAAAGCGCGGAGTCGCATCGAGCGGCTCCGCGCTTTTCTTTTAAAGCCAGGCAACGCACAGACGCGCGATGTTTTGCTTCCCAAGTTTTGGACATTTTGCCCTCCAAACGGCACTACCGCCGGCTACATCCTGCAGATATGCTGGGCTTAATCGCATAGGCCCTATGAGGATGGGAGTAACCATGGCCGCCTTGTTCACGACCCCCAATCGCAATGACAAAACCTCTGGAGCCCATTTTGTCGAGCCCGACGTGTGCCGTCGCACGCTGCTCGCACACGGCAGCTGGCGCCGCGTGACGCGCCGCATCGTCTGCGGCCTGGCCTGCGCGCTCACGGTGAGCTCGCTGCTCATGCCGAGCGTCTCGCTCGCGGCCGAGTGGGTGGACGTCGGCGGCGTCCGCCACGAAGCGGCCGCGGGGCCCGCGGGAGACGCCGCCGGCACCTGGAGCTGGGACGGCGCCGATGACATGAAGCTCAACGGCTATAACGGCGGCGCGATCGAGGCAGCGGGCAAGCTCAACGTGAGCTACGAGGGCGACAACATCGTCACTAACGGCGACGGCCGCGGCATCAAGGTTAAGGATGGCGCGAACGAGAACGCCGAGCTTAATATTCAGGGCGACGCGTCCAGCACGCTCAACGTGACATCTTCTCGTGACGCCATCACTTCCGTCGGCAGCATCAACATCGACGGCGCTGGCACTGTCAACGCCACGAGCACCGAGCACGATGCCATCGATGCCGGGGGCGATGTCACCATCAAGGGCTCGGGAAACGTTAACGCCACGGGCGATTCGGATGGCATCAGGGCCGACGGCAACATCACGATCGACAACAGCGGAACCGTCACCGCCAAGGCCACCGAGGATCAGGGTATCGATGCTAACGAGAACCTCATCATAAAGGGCGGCGGCAAGGTAGAGGCAAGCTCTATCAAAGACAATGCGATTTGGGCCGACGGCAACATCGAGATCTCGGGTGGCAGCCAGGTCAAGGCAAGCTCCGAGGAAGACGCCACCATCGACGGTAAAAACAGCCTCACGGTCACGAACGCTTCCCTCAACGCAAGTGGCGTTGGGTATGGCATCTATGTCTACAAGGGCATCACGTTCGATGGCGCAACCGTAACGGTCCGTGCAAGTGCAGGGAACGATGAAGCCAGCGCCCTCTTCACCGACGAGGACGACATCGTCATCAAGAACGGCTCGATCGTGGATGCGTTCGCAGAAGGCCAGTTCTCGACCGCAATCTTCACCAGAAACTACTACCCCAACGAAGCGGGTGGTCACATCTACATTAGTGACTCCGTTGTCAAGGCTATAGCCCGCTATGTCGAGTCCGGTAGCGACGGCCCCGATCACTACAGCAACGACCAAAGTGGCGCGGTCATTCCCGAGCATAGGGGCATGAACATCGGCATCTTTGCCCGGACCAAGGAGGGCATCACGCCCGCGACCATCTCGATTGTCCGCAGTAAGGTCACAGCTGAGGGAGACACGGCGGCAATCTTCGCCCTTGCCGTGAGCGCGGACGGCGAGACAATCGGCACCATCGAGATCGAAGGCGCTCCCATACAGACGCCCACAGGCGGCAAGATCATTGGCTATCGCAACAAGGAAGAACTCGATGACGGCATCTTCTACGTGGTGGGTCAAACCATCGGCACGGGCGACGCTGTGATCGACTCCCCCTATAACGAAGCTGTCGCCAAGAGCACGGTCATCGCGCCTCCCGAGGAGATCAAACCCGAGGAGAAGCCAGGCGAGACCAAGCCCGAGGGTTCCAAGTCCGAGGGCACGAAGACGACCAAGACCGTTGCAGTTGCAGCCACGGGAGCAAAGATCGCCGGCAAACTCGCAGCAACCGGCGACGCCTCGAGCGCAGCCATCGTGGCAGCCGCCCTTGCGGGAACAGCCGCCATCGCCGCGGGCGCCGTGGTGAGCCGCAAGCGCTCGTAAACACTTTTTCGCACGGGACGGGTGGATCGCGGCCCTTGCCTTCCTCGTCTACTTCTTCGTAGCGTAAGGGCAAGGCTGCAAAAGCTGAACAATAAAGCGCGGAGTCGCCATGCGGCCCCGCGCTTTTCTTTTAGCGCCGGTCCCTGCGCCGGCGTGCGGCCTATTTCTCCCCCATTTTGGCCATTTTGCCCTCCAAACGGCACTACCGCCGGCAACATCCAGCAGATACGCTGAATCTAGTCGTATAGGCCCTATGAGAACGGGAGCAACCATGGCAGCCTTGTTCACGACCCCCAAACGCAATGACACTACCGCCGGAACCCATGTTGCCGAACCCGACGTTCGCCGTCGCATAGGACTCGCGCACGGCAGCTGGCGCCGCGTGACGCGCCGCATCGTCTGCGGCCTGGCCTGCGCGCTCACGGTGAGCTCGCTGCTCATGCCGAGCGTCTCGCTCGCAGCGGAATGGGTCAAGGTCGGCGGCAACAAGTACAACACCGCGGCGAGCGACGAGGCCGGTACCTGGTCGTGGGACGGCGCCGACGACTTGAAGCTCAACAACTATAACGGCGGCGAGATCCAGGCCGCAGGCAAGCTCAACGTGAATTACTCGGGAACCAACATCGTCACTGCCGAATGGATCGAAAGCATCAACGTTTCTCATGGCACTAACGAGAATGCCGAGCTCAATATCCAAGGCGACGAGGGCGGCACGCTCAGCGTGACATCTACTGAGGACGCTATCCTCACCACGGGTAATATCAACATCGACGGAGCCGGATCCGTCAACGCCACGAGCACTGGGTTTGATGCCATCAATGCCGGAGGTGATCTCGCTATCAAAGGTTCGGGCAACGTCAACGCCACGGGTGCATCGGATGGCATCAGGGCAAACGGCAATATCACGATTGACGACAGCGGAGCCGTCACCGCCAGGGCTACCAAGGACAAGGGTATTGGAGCCGACAAGAACCTCACCATCAAGGGTGGCGGGACGGTCGAGGCAAGCTCAGCCGATGGTGAGGCCCTTTGGAGCGGCGACAATATCAACATCTCGGACGGCAGCCAGGTCAAGGCAAGCTCCGAGGAAGACGCTGCCGTCGAGGCCAAGGGCAGCCTCGCAGCCACAAACGCCTCCCTCAACGTAAACGGTGTTGAATATGGCGTCTATGCCCACAAGGGCATCACCCTCGATCATGCAAACGTGACGGTCCGTGCAAGTAAAGGCAGATACGGTGGCGCCAACGCCCTCTTCACCTACCAGGACGACATCGTCGTCAAGAACGGCTCCACCGTGGACGCGTTTGCGGAAGGCGAGGTTTCGGCTGCATTCTCCACCAGAAACGATCGACCCAACGAGAAGGGCGGCCACATCTACATCAGCGACTCCGTTGTCAAGGCCATAGCCCGCTATGTCGAGAACGGCGACGGCCCCATCCCCTACAGCGAAAACCAAGATGGCGAGACGAGGCGCGAACCCCAAGGCGAGAACATCGGCATCATCGCCCAGACCAGCGAGGGCGTCACACCCGCAGTCATCTCGATCATCCGCAGCAAGGTAACGGCCGAAGGAGATACAGCGGCAATCTTTGCCCGTGCCATGAGCGCTGACGGCAAGACAATCGGCACCATCAAGATTGAGAACGCCGCCATCCAGACGCCCGAAGGCGGCAAGGTCATTGACTATCGCAAGCTCCGTGACGGCATCTACGAGGCAGGCCAAGCCATCGGCACGGGCGACGCCACGGTCGACTCCCTCTATATCAAAGCAGTCGCCAAAAGTACGACCATCGCACCTCCCGAGGTAGCCAAGCCGGAAGACCCCAAGCCCGACGAGACCAAGCCCGCAGAAAGCAAGCCCGCGGAGTCCAAGCAGAACCCCAAGCCTGAGGGCTCAAAGCCGACCAAGGCCGTTGCGGCTTCAACCACGAAAGCCAAGACTACCGGCGTGCTCGCGGCAACCGGCGACACCTCGGGTGCGGCCATCGTGGCAACCGTCCTTGCGGGAACAGCCGCTATCGCCGCAGGCACCATGGCGAGCCATAAGCGTTCTTAGACGCCTCTGCGCACATGGCAGCTCCCGCGAAGGCCCCGAGCCCCAGCACCGTTTAACAACGCCACCGCCGAGCTCCCCTCCGGCGGTGGCGTTTTCCATATGCGTCCGCAGGGGATGCACGAGATTGTCTTTGGTCTAGCCCAACCGGCATACGCTGGCGTGCGACAATTGGGGCTGCCGATATCACAACACTGAGAGAAGCCCGTCATGGAAGCGCATCAAAAGCAGATAACCGTTTATTCGAATCATACGGAAAGCGCGCCTGTCATCTACCTTCCTGTGGTCGTGGGCGACGGCAGCGAGGTTTATAAGTGTTGCCGAGAGCTCGACTGTCCGCCTTTCGCCCTCGTCACCATTGGCGGGCTCGATTGGAATCGCGAGCTGAGCCCCTGGGCATGCGACGGGACCGTACGCGATGCCGAGCCTTTCGGCGGCCAAGCTGCCGACTTTCTTGATGAGCTGCTGAATCAGATAATCCCCCAGGTCGAGTCGTCGCTTCCTCAGCCGCCCACCTGGCGCGGCATTGCCGGCTACTCGCTCGCGGGCCTCTTCGCACTCTGGTCCCTCTGGCAAACCGACGCCTTTGACCGCGCCGCGAGCGCATCGGGGTCGCTATGGTTTCCCGACTTTGTCGACCGTGCCAGCACGGCCCCTTTTGCCGGCAGCCCGCAAGCCGTCTACCTGTCACTCGGCAAAAAGGAAACCAAGACGCCCAACCGCATGATGCGGCATGTACTCGACGACACACGCGCGATGGAAGCGTTGCTCGTCGAGCGCGGCATTCCAACAACGCTGGAGCTCAACCCCGGCAATCACTTTGCCCAAACCGACTTACGCATGGCCCGCGGCATCCACTGGATACTGACGCATTAAAAATGGTGCCCACACGCATATACGCATGGGCACCATATCTTGTTTTAGCTGAACGCAGCTGCTACTCAGCAGCCTCCTCAAGCTCGGAGACATCAAACTCAAAGTCGTTACCCGGCAGGATGGCGTTGAGCACGATGCCCACCAGTGAGCCCACGGCAATGCCGGACAGCGAAATGGTCACGCCGCCCAGCTCCAACACGATGGCGCCGGCGGTGCTGTACGCGATGCCGAGCGAAAGCACGAGCACCAGCGCGGCAACCAGCACGTTGCGGTTGTTCTGGAAATCGACCTGGTTCTCGATGAGGTTGCGGACGCCCACAGCGCTGATCATGCCGTAGAGCACGAGCGACACACCGCCGATAACGCATGCCGGCATGGCGGCGATGACCGCAGCGAACTTGGGGCAGAACGAAAGCACGATGGCGCAACACGCGGCAATTCGAATTACGCGCGGGTCGAACACGCGCGTCAGGGCGAGCACGCCGGTGTTCTCGCCATACGTAGTGTTGGCCGGAGCGCCAAAGAGCGAAGCCAGAATCGTGGCAAGGCCGTCGCCGAGCAGCGTGCGATGCAGACCGGGATCGGCAATGTAGTTGCGCTCGCAAGTCGAACCGATAGCAGAGATATCGCCGATATGCTCGATCATGGTCGCGAAGGCCAGCGGCATGATGGTGATGATGGCCGTCGTGGCAAGACCGTTATCGAACTGCGGCCCAAAGAGTGCAAACACGGTGTTGTCCCACACGATGGGCAGACCGACCCACGGAGCGGCGGCAACGCCCGAGAAATCAACCTCGCCGAGCGCAGCCGCAACGGCATAGCTCACCACAACGCCCAGCAAAATCGGCACGATCTTGACCATGCCACGGCCCCAGATGTTGCAGATGACGATAACGGCAACGCCAATGACAGCCACAAGCCAGTTGGTCTGGCAGTTAGCAATAGCGGAGCTCGCCAGGATCAGACCGATCGAAATGACGATGGGGCCAGTCACCACCGGCGGGAAGAAACGCATGACACGCTTGGCGCCAAAGGCGCGGAAGAGCGCCGCAAGCACCGGATAAAGCAGGCCGGCGCAAGCAACGCCCAGACAAGCGTAGGGCAAAAGCTCGGTCTCGCCGTTGGGCGCGATTGCGGCATAACCGGCAATAAAGGCAAACGATGAGCCCAAAAATGCCGGCACCTTACCGCGCGACAGGAAGTGGAACAGCAGCGTGCCCAAACCGGCAAACAAAAGCGTTGCCGAAACCGAGAGACCGGTGAGCACGGGCACCAGCACGGTGGCGCCAAACATGGCAAACAGGTGCTGCAGACCGAGCAAAAACATGCGCGGGCGGCCGAGCGACGATGCGTCGTAGATGGCATCGCTGGCGGCGGGCGTCGAGGACTGGGACATGAGAGTCCTTTCAAAATGGAAGGGCGCTCGAGCATAGCGGATTACCTGCCCGAACGATACGATCCGAACCATTGTACGCGATGCGCCATGTCTCGCACGCGCCGTCACCTGCGAACGTTACCGCTATTTCCAAACGCGCTCGGCAATACGCTTGACCAGCGCGATCTTTGCCCATTGCTCGTCCTCGGTCAGCTTGTTGCCAATCTCGCAGCTGGCAAAGCCGCACTGCGGAGACAGATACAGGTTCTCGAGCGGAACATACTTTGCAGCCTCGTGAATACGCTCGACGATGGCATCCTCGTCCTCAAGCTCAGCGGCCTTGGTGGTCACCAGGCCCAACACGACCTTCTTGCCAGGGGCAACGTACCTCAACGGCTCAAAACCGCCGGCGCGCGGCGTATCGAACTCCAGGTAAAATGCGTCAACATCCTCGTTTGCGAACAGGTATGGCGCGATGGGGTCATAGCCACCCTCGAAGGCATAGGTAGAGTGGTAGTTACCGCGGCACACATGCGTGTTAATGACCAGGTCGTCGGGCTTGCCCTCGATAGCGGCGTTGTTGAGCGCCACGCCCAGCTCACTCACCTTTTGCAGATCAACCGGGCTCATGCCGGTCTTGGACACAAAGTCGGTATCGCAATAGATGCCCCAGGTGCAGTCATCAAACTGGATGTTGCGGCAGCCTGCAGCGTACAGGTCGGCGATCACCGTACGATAAGCGGCTGCGATGGCGTCGGCAAGTTCCTCATCGGTCTTATAGACAGCGCGCAGGCTCTCCTGCTGGCCATCGCAGCGGTCGAGCGTGACCTCAGAGAACGTCTGGATAGGCGCCGGGATGGTCTGGCGTGCAACGTGGTCCTCGCCCTCAAGTGCCTTGACAAACTTAAAGTGCTCGACGAAGGGGTGGTTCTCGCCGCTGATGGAGCCAGTCACCACGGCGGTATCGGCCGTGGTCTCCTCGTCGTGGAACATATATCCCGTACGCGAGGTGCGACGCTCGACGCCGTTCAGCCCCCACATAAAATCGAGGTGCCAGTAGCTGCGGCGAAACTCGCCATCGGTGATGACCTGCAGGCCGGCGGCCTTCTGCTTTGCCACCAAATCGCGAATAGCATCGTCCTCGACGGCCTTAAGGCCGGAAGCGTCAAGTTTACCCGCGACATAGGCGGCACGGGCATCCTTTACAGCCTGCGGACGAAGAAAACTGCCGACGATATCGGCGCGAAACGGCGCGTTCGGTTGAATCGAAGTGCTCATAGATATCTCCCTTTGCATTGGTTGCTTTACTGGGACAGAGTATGAGCGCTCATATGGCCATCGTAAAATATACGTTTATAACAGTTTGATATAGATGCTTCCTATATCAGTCTGGACTGTCATAAAGAGACTTGAACCGTGCGGAGCACAGCAGCCTAGATATGCTGACGAATCGCGTCGATATAGGCCCGACCGTAGCGCGTGAGCGTCGTGTTCTTGCGCGTAATAATGCCGATCTCCATGTACTCGTCCACGTCGAGCGGAATCGAGATAATGCCGGGGCCGTTGAGCTCGTGGCTGATCACGCCCGAGCATACCGTGTAGCCGTTGAGGCCCATGGCCAAATTGAACAGCGTCGCACGGTCACGCACGCGGATATTCTTGCGACGCTCAAAGGTCGAGGTCAGCTCCTCGGAATAATAAAACGAGTTATAGCTGCCCTGCTCGTAGGACAGGAACGGGTAGTCTTCCAGATCCTCGAGCGTCACGCTGGAGCGGCCCGCCAGCGGATGGTCGGCGCAGACGAAGACATGCGGCGTGGCGCAGAAGAGCCCTTCGAACACGAGCTCGTTGGCCACCAGCATGCGCTCGATGACCTCGCGATTGTGCTCCGACAGATACAGGATGCCCAGCTCGCTTTTCATATGCGCGACATCCTCGATAATCTCGTGGGTCTGCTCCTCGCGCAGGGTAAAGTCGTAGCGCGCGGCATCGAACTCGCGGATCACATCGACAAACGCATTAACGGCAAAGGAATAATGCTGGCAGCTCACACTAAAGTGCGGCACCTGCTCGGACGTACCTTTGTACTTGCCCTCGAGCAGGTCGGCCTGGTCGAGCACCTGGCGCGCGTACCCCAAGAAGGTCTCGCCCTCCTCGGACACAATGACACCCTTGTTGGTGCGCTCAAAGATATGCACACCCATCTCGTTTTCGAGATCGCGGATCGACGCGGTAATCGAAGGCTGCGACACAAAGAGCCGGCGCGAGGCCTCGGTGATGCTGCCGCATTCGGCAACTTTGACGACATATCTGAGTTGCTGGAGCTTCATGGCTTTCTCCCTAGACGTTCGTGACGTCAAAACCCGCCGTGTCCATTTGGCTCATAAACGACGGCATCTCCCCCGTCGCGGCGCAGGCGGCAATCTGATGCAGAGCCCCGGCAACCGCATCATCTGCCGCAGCGCCAATATGCCAGCGTGCGGCAGCCGTGACGGCCTCGTTGGCATTGGCGACTGCAACGGAGTTAGGAACGGCATCGATCATGGGCAAATCGTTATCGGAATCGCCAAATACGGCCACCTCGTCGGGCGTCAGGCCCAAAGCGCGCGCCAGCTCCAGCGCAGCGCAGCCCTTGTCCCAGCCGGTCGGAAGAACGTCGAACAGGCGCACGCGGTTGTTGGGAAACACGAGTGAGAGCTCCGGCACCTCAGCGGCAACACGCTCGCGCAGCTCGGCGAGCTCCTCGCGCGAACGGGCACTCCAGATATTCGCCTTGTATACCGGGGCATCGTCAACGACAGGACGACAGGGAGCCTCTTCGCCCTTGAGCCACGCGTTGCCGCCTGACTTCATGGCGCGACGCACACGCTCGGGATCGCTTGTCACGCAATAGGCATCGTTATTCCAAAAGTCATCACCCAGACGGTAGACCTTCAAATACGTATCGTCGGTCTCCTGTTCAAAATAATCGGCTAAGCGCATAAGGACATCGTTATCGATTGCGCGCGAAGCGACTACTTCGCCATCGACAAACATCACCTGGCCGTTGCAAAACGCACCGGTCGAGAAGCACTCGGAGCGATTGCGGAACATCCAGCCCATCGCGGACGGCTGACGACCCGAAACCGGCCCAAAGTGCAAACCCGCCGCCTGCATGGCATGAATACCCTCAATGGCGTAGTCGCTGGCGCCGTCATGCCCGGCTGGAATCAGTGTATCGTCCATATCGGTCAGCACAAGTTTGATCATAAGGTCCCCTCGGTCATTCTTAATCCCATCTATTGTACCGACCTGCCAAAAAGGGACAGGTTTATTTCGGCAGGTTTCATCTGGGAAAACGCAAAGTCCCAGTTGTTACCTGCCAAAATAAACCTGTCCCTTTTTGGCAGGTGCGCTAGTATAGGGAACAACAGATTCGATGCGGGAGTGCCGGCGGTGCAAACCACAAGGCTGAGAGGGCAATGGGCCCAATCCTTTGAACCTGTCAGTTAATGCTGGCGTAGGGAGCATGCCGCCTTTACAGGGGCGCTGTCTATGCACAGCGCCCCTTTTCTATGCCAAGGAGGCATGTGCAGTGATTGATTCGGAACAGCTTAAGCAACATATGGTCAAGGCCGTGGAGGAGATTCGCGCTACCAATCCGATGGCCGGTTCCATCACCAACACGGTGACGATCGACTTTGTCGCCAACGCGCAGCTCGCCGTGGGCGGATCGGCCGCCATGATCTATCTGCCCGACGAGGGCGAGGCACTCGTTGCCGGCGGCGGCGCCATCTATCTCAACATGGGCACGCTCTTCCCCATTTACGAGCAAACGATTCCCCGCGCGGCCAAGGCGGCACACGACGCCGGTAAGCCCTGGGTGCTCGATCCGGTGGGCCTGGGTATCGGTAGCCTGCGCACCCAGCTGGTCAACGAGCTCAAGCAGTACAAGCCCGCCATCGTGCGCGGCAACGCCTCCGAGATTATCGCGCTCGCCGGCCTGTGGGGTCTTGAGGGCGAGGCGGCCGATCTGAGCCGCGTGCGCGGTGTCGATACCACCGACACGGTCGACGCCGCCCGTGGTGCCGCCGTGGCGCTCGCTCGCCACACCGGTGGCGCCGTTGTGGTCTCGGGCGAAGTCGACCTGATCACCGACGGCACGACGGTGGCCAAGTCTCACGGCGGCAGCCCGCTCATGTCCAAGATCACCGGCTGCGGCTGCTCGCAGGGCGGCGTGCTGGCCGTGTACGCCTGCGCCGCCGACCCGTTTACGGCAGCCGTCTGCGGCACCGCCGTCTACAACGTGGCCGGCACGCGTGCCGCCGCTGTCGCCGACGCCCCGGCAAGCTTTAAGGTCGCCTTTATCGACGAGCTCTACCGCGCAACCGCCCAAGACATCGCCGATAACCGACTCGAGCTCGAGGAGGCATAGGCCATGTCCGAGCCCGCAACCAATGCCGGCATGAACACGCTCGTCGCCGTGGCCATCGCCCCGTGCGGCACCGGCGATGAGCTATCCGCCGAGGTCGCCGAGGTCGTGCGTGTCATTCGCGAGAGCGGCCTGCCCAACCGCACCACCTCCATGTTCACCGAGATCGAGGGCGACTGGGACGAGGTCATGCAGGTCGTGCGCGACGCAACCTTTGTGTTGGCGAGCAAGGGCATCCGCACCGAAGTCGTGCTCAAAGCCGATATTCGACCCGGATTTACCGACACCATGACCGGCAAGCTCGAACGCATGGAAGCGCAGATCAAAAAGCAGGAGGAAGCACGATGAGCATCCGCGACAACCTTGATATCTCGGCCTATCTGGTACTCGGCCCCGAAAACACGCTCGGGCGTCCCGTGGGCGATGTGGTGGCCCAGGCGCTCGACGCCGGCTTTACCTGCATCCAGGTGCGCTCCAAGGTGGCAAGCGCCCGCGAGATCATTGCGCTGACGGGCGACGCCGCGCAGGCAATCGCACAGGCCGGCAAAACCGGTCAGGTTGCCCTGCTGATCGACGACCGCCTGGACTGCGTACTCGCCGCGCGCGAGCAGGGTATTGCTGTCGACGGCGTGCACGTGGGCCAGAGCGACATTCCCGTCGAGGTCTGTCGCAAGCTGCTGGGGCCCAACGCCATCGTGGGCCTTTCCGCCCGTTGCGAGGAGATGCTCGAGTACGTCAAGACCGCCGACATGAGCCTAGTCGACTACCTGGGCATCGGCCCACTCCACGAGACCGAGACCAAGCGCGACTGCGGACGCGCGGCCGACGGCTCTATCATCACCAAGAGCTTTGAGGACCTGGCCGCCCTCCACGCGGCAAGCCCCGTGCCCATCGTGGTGGGCGGCGGCGTCAAGACGGCCGACCTGCCACAGCTCAAGGCCACCGGCGTCGACGGCTTCTTTGTGGTGAGTGCCGTCTGCAGCGCCGATGACCCCTACGCCGCGGCCAAGGAGCTCGTCGACACCTGGCAGCAGGCGTAAGTCTAGGCCGAGCAGCTGATTCGCAGCCTCATATCTTCAGCAATGGAAAGCGCATCCCAGTTTGAGCCTCCATTCCGGGATGCGCTTTCCGCATGCGACCCTTACCCCGCCAGATACGCTTTCAACGCCGGCAAAGTCGCCTCCGCATCTCGACGACCGATCTGATAGATGCGCTCGAGCTCATCCGGTTCGCGGCACAGCGACGGCACCTTCACCGATTCGCTCGGCCGCACCATAAAGACCTCGCCGGCAGCCTCGCGACGCGCCAGGTCATCGAGCGTGGCATTGTAGACCTCATGCCGATGCTCAAGCGCCGCGACAAACTCCGGGTAGTGACGGAACACGCGCCGCAGCATGGGCATAACGCTGTTGGGCTGCTTTACAAAGCCCGCCGGTTGCGTCAGCACCACCACGTTGCGGTCGTAGCCCTGCGCAAACAGCCATGCACTGGGAATAGAATCAGCCACGCCACCATCCAGATATTTGTGTCCCTCAATGACAACAGGACGCGTCGCCACGGGAATAGCCGACGACGCCCGGATCCACTCGATATCGCGCTCATCGCCATAGGGCAGGTCGTGGTAGACAGCCTTGCCCGTCTCGATATCGGTACACACGCACGTAAACCGCATGGGACAGGCGCGATATGTCTCCAGGTCGATGGGATCGCGCTCGATAGGCACCTCGTGATAGGCAAAATCGGCATTGAACATATCGCCGGTCCGCAGCCAGCTTGCTACACCCGCATAGCGCTTATCGGCACAATAGGCCTTGTTATAGCGAATGGCGCGGCCGATCTGGCGCGATTTAAAGTTGTAGCCAAACGCCGCACCCGCCGAGACACCCACCATATGGTCGCAGGTCAAACCGTGCTCCATCCAAACGTCGAGCACGCCCGCCGTATACATACCGCGGTAGCCGCCTCCCTCGAGCGCAAGCCCCACCGTGTGTGATGTCTCCGGCTGTGTCATGCAACCATCTCCGTTCCCATGCTTTTGAACTCAACAAGTATATCTGTCAACGTATGCCGTCAAAAACGTGTTTATAAGCATTTATCGAACGTTTCCCAATGCATTCCCCATGCCGTACCGCAATGCCCCTAGATGGCCTTAGGCATGAACGCCCTTAAGAACGTTGCGGGATAAACATCGCCCGCACCATGCCGACGTCATCGCACGCAACGTGAGATAATTCTCAGCAGAAGTCACCAAAAGCAGAGGGAGTTTATGATGAAGGTTCTTTTGGTCAATGGCAGCCCCAAGGCAAACGGCAACACCGCCCGCGCACTCGCCGAGATCGCCGAGCAACTCAATGCGGAAGGCATTGATACCGAGGTGTTTCAGCTGGGCGCCAAGCCCATTCGCGACTGCATCGGCTGCGGTCAGTGCGGCAAGCTTGGCGGTCGCTGCACCTTTGACGATGACGTGGTGAACGAGCTCATCGCTGCCGCCGAGCAGGCAGACGGCTTTGTCTTTGGCTCGCCCGTCTACTATGCGCATCCCAGCGGACGCATCCTCTCGGCTCTCGACCGCGCATTCTATGCCGGCGGGCATGCCTTTGAGCACAAACCCGGCGCCGCGGTCGCCGTCGCCCGTCGCGGCGGCACGTCGACCACCTTCGATGTGCTCAACAAGTACTTCACCATTAAGCAGATGCCCGTAGTTGCTTCCACCTACTGGAACAACGTGTTTGGCCGCGTGCCCGGCGACGCCGATGGGGATGCCGAGGGCCTTGCCACCATGCGAAACATCGGTAAGAACATGGCTTGGCTTCTACGTTGCATCGAGGCCGGACAGGCCGCCGGTATCAACGCACCCGAGGCAGATCGAGCAACGACCAACTTCATCAGGTAGAACGGCGGAACATACTATGAACGTGCAAATCTTCGGCACCAAGAAGTCCTTCGATACCAAGAAGGCACAGCGTTATTTTAAAGAGCGCCGCATTAAGGTGCAGTTTATCGACCTTAAGGAAAAGGAGATGAGCAAGGGCGAGCTCACGAGCGTGATGCAGGCGGTCGGCGGTATCGACAAGCTGCTCAACCCCAAAGCCAAGGACGAGGAGACGCTCGCGCTCATTCAGCATCTCACCCCCAGTCAGCGCTTCGACAAGCTGCTCGAGAACCAGCAGGTTCTAGCCGAGCCCATCGTGCGCAACGGCAAAAAGGCCACCGTCGGTTATTGCCCCGATGTATGGGGAGCCTGGGAGTAGCTTGTGTTATTTGCCGGCGCGTGGGTATAAGAGCAGGCGTTTGGCATAAGATTCAACTGTAAGCCATGTCTAACAAAGGAGGGCACATGCCCAACAAACCCGTGAAGATCATCATGCTTACCGGATACCTCGGTGCCGGCAAGACCACGCTGCTCAACCACATCCTCGCTAACGACGGCGGCATCCGCGCCGCCGTGATCGTCAACGATATCGGCGAGATCAACGTCGACGCCAGCCTTATCGCCGACGGCGGCCTTTCCGAGACCGATGACCTCATCCCGCTCACCAACGGCTGCATCTGCTGCACGCTTTCGGACGACCTGGCCAACCAGCTGCAGGGCATCGCCGATTCGGGCAACTTCGATTACATCATCATCGAGGCCTCGGGCATTTGCGAGCCCATCCCCATCGCCTACACCATCTCGAGCTTCTGCGACGAGGCCAAGGTGGGAGGCGAGCCCAAGCTCGCGCTCGACAACATCGTGGCCGTGGTCGACTGCGCCCGCATGTACGACGAGTTCAACGGCGGTCGCGACCTGCTGGCAGAGGATATCGACGAGGACGACATCGAGAGTCTGCTCATCCAGCAGATCGAGTTCTGCTCCACGCTGATCCTCAACAAGACCGATACCGTGAGCCCTGAGCAGATCGCCGAGCTTAAGGCCATCGTGCGCAGCCTGCAGAAAGACGCCGTGATCGTCGAGGCCCAAAACGGCGAGGTCCCCATGGAGGAGCTGCTCGACACCGACCGCTTCGACTTTATGCGCGCCTACAACTCCGCCGCCTGGATCGAGGCCATGGAGCATCCCGAGGAGCACGACGACCCCGAGGTGCTCGAGTACGACATCGAGACCTTTGTGTACTCGCGCCGCAAGCCGGTTGACCTGCAAAAGTTCACCGATTTTGTTGAGCAGGAGTGGCCCGACGAGGTCATTCGCGTCAAGGGCCCGCTGTGGCAGACCGGCGATCCGGACATGTGCTACATGTTTGAGCAGGCCGGCCACCAGATGCGCCTGATGGAGAACGGCCTGTTTGTCGACTCGGCGCCCGAGGGCGAGAAGCAGAAGATCATCGACGAGAACCCCGAGATCATGCAGATTTGGGACGACGAGACGGGCGACCGCATGACGAGCCTGTGCATCATCGGCCGTCACATGGACAAGGATGCGCTCATCGCCTCCCTCGATGCCTGCCTGACCGACTGGCACCGCGCCTAGGTTTATCCAAGCGGACATTTTTCCGCTACGTAACCGCCAAACCACCACGAAGGTGCCTGTCCCCTTCGTGGTGGTTTTTCGTTCTGAGCCAAGGAGATTCATGTTCAACATTGTGCTGTATGCGCCCGAGATTCCGGCCAATACGGGCAATATCGGCCGCACCTGCGTGGTTACCGGCGCCCGCCTGCATCTGGTGGAGCCGCTGGGCTTCTCGCTCGACGACAAAACGGCACGTCGCGCCGGCCTGGGCTACTGGCAAAACTTGGACGTGACCACCTATGCCAGCTGGGAGGATTTCCTTGCGCGCAATGGCCTCTCCCCTGCCGACGAACGCCTGCATCTGCTGACCAAAAAGGCACGCCGCACCTATGCGCAGAGCACCTACCGCGACGGCGACTACTTGGTCTTTGGCAGCGAGAGCTCGGGCATTCCCGAGCCGCTGCTCGCCGCGGCGCCCGAGCGCTGCGAGCGCATCCCTATGCTGCGCGATTGCGACTCGCTCGATAACGCCGAGGCCTGGGAAGCCCACGAGGAATCGCTCGGGCATACCGAGGACGGCCACGAAGCCATCCTTCGGCAGGACATCTGCGGCAACTTCGTCAATCCGGACGACTACCGCATCAGCGCACTCAACCTCTCCAACAGCGCCGCCATCGTCCTCTACGAAGCCCTGCGCCAAACAGGCTTTCCGGGAATGTGACAAAGGAACTGTCCCTTTGTCACATTCAAGCGCCGCGCCGATGGCGCACACGCCTAATTGATGCTCTAGATAAAGAGCCTCACTTTTAATCAGAATTAACTAAAGTAAAATGAAGTTAAACGGCGGTGTGAAAGGAGAGCCTTGTGGAATATCTCGAGAACCCGTTTACCCCCAGTTTTGGTGAGGTTCCCGCCCATCTCGCTGGCAGACAACAGATTATTCGGGATTTGGACCGTGCCTTCTTGAGCCAGCGCAGGCGCCCAGAATTAACCTCGATCTTCTCAGGCGCGCGTGGAACCGGTAAAACCGCTCTCATGTCGTCGCTCGCGACAAGGGCGGAATCCCACGGCTGGATTGCCGTAAAGACGACCGCGCTCCCGGGAATGCTTGAGGAAATCGAGCTCGGGGCGAAACGTGCTGCCGGCCATCTTATCGACCCGTCCAACCACTTCGAAGTCACCGGTCTCGGAATTGCACCGCTCGGCAGCATCGAGGTCAGTCGCGTTCACGATGCCTCAACCTGGCGTTATCGCATGAGCGACATCATCGACCAGCTCAACGAGGCGGGCACCGGTCTGCTCGTCACGGTTGACGAGGTGGACCCGACACTCAACGAGATGATTCAGCTCGCAGCGACGTATCAGCACTTTGTGACCGATGGGAAACGCGTCGCTCTGCTCATGGCGGGACTTCCCAACAACGTATCGACGCTACTGAACCACAAGACGGTCTCGTTCCTTCGCCGCGCCCAACAATACCATCTGGGCCGCATTGCCGACTATGACGTGCGCGAGGCCTTGATTCGCACAATCCAGGAAAACGATCGCCTGGCAGATGCTGAGGGAATCGATCGAGCCGTTCGCTCGATCTCTGGTTTTCCCTTCCTATTGCAACTCGTAGGCTACCGTGCCTGGGACCTCACAAGCGATTCGAAGGAAATCTCGTCACGCGACTTTGACCTGGGAATCAAAATCGCGCGCGACGAGATGGACGACCGAATCCTCGCGGCAACCTATCGGGAACTCACGGCAGAGGACAAGCGATTCCTCATCGCCATGCTCGATGACGAGGAAGAGTCCACCACCGCTGACCTTGTCGAGCGCCTTAAGCGTTCGCCGCAGCAGGTCTCCCGCTACCGACGCCGCATGATAGACGCCGGCATCATCGGGGAGCGAGGACGAGGGCTCGTCGCATTTGAATTGCCATTCTTCCGCGACTATCTCGCAGCTCAATGCGTGAAATAGGTATCAATGCGACAAAGGGACTGTCCCTTTGTCGCATTCGGTTATAGATAACGTCCGGTAATGCTCTTGGAGCAGGCCGCGATGTCCCCCGGCGTGCCGGCACAGACGATTTGCCCGCCCGCATCGCCACCGCCCGGGCCCATGTCGATCACGTAATCGGCGTTACGGATAAGGTCGAGATCGTGTTCAATCACGATAACCGTGGCGCCCTTGGCAACGAGGCCATCGAACACACTCAACAACACCTGAACATCGAGCGGATGTAGGCCGATCGTGGGCTCGTCGAATACGAATACGGCATCGTCCTGCACGCGGCCCATCTCGCTCGCAAGCTTAAGACGCTGTGCCTCGCCGCCCGAAAGCGCCGGCGTGGGTTCACCGAGCGTGAGATAACCCAAGCCCAGGTCGTGCAAGGTCTGCAAGCGCGTCTGAACCTTCTTGAGTCCCAGTGTGGCGTCGATGGCCTCATCCACACTCATATCCATGAGCTGCGGCAACGTAAGCAAGCTCCCGTCCTTGCCCTCGCGATGGATATGCGAAGCCGCGTCTGCATAGCGTGAGCCGCGACATGCCGGGCAGACGATCTCGACATCGGGCAAAAACTGCACGTCGAGTGATATCGAGCCCGTGCCGTCGCACGTAGGGCAGCGCAAGGCGCCGGTGTTGTAGCTAAAGGCGCCTGCCTTGTAGCCGGCTGCCTTAGCCTCAGACGTACGGGCGAAGGCGCGGCGCAGCTCGTCATGGATGTCGGCATAAGTCGCCACCGTCGAGCGCACGTTGGCGCCGATGGGCGTGGCGTCAATCAGGTTGGCGCGTGCGATGCCCTCGGCGTCGACCCTGCGCACATGGCTTGGCAGGCGCGCGCCAGTTGCCTGAGCCTTGAGTGCAGGGATGAGCGTCTCGAGCACCAGGGTTGTCTTGCCCGAACCCGAAACGCCCGTCACCGTGACAAGGCGACCGCGCGGTATATCGACTTCGAGCGGTTTGACGGTATGGATGACATCGGTCGCCATGCGGATATGGCCTTGATCGAACATTTCGTCGTCAGCCACCCGCGGGCGCAAACGCTTGGGGTCTGCGCGCAAAAACGGTGCGATGCGGCTGCCCTGCGATTGTTCGACCTCGTCAACCGTACCAGCGGCGATCACATTGCCGCCGCCTGCTCCGGCAACGGGGCCCATCTCAACCAGATAATCAGCCTCCGCCAACACGCGCGTATCGTGGTCGACAACAACCACGGTGTTGCCGTCATCCACCAGATCGCGCATCACGCCCACCAAGCCGTCGACATTGGCAGGATGCAGGCCAATTGAGGGCTCGTCCAGTACATAAAGCACACCCGTCGATCGGTTGCGCACCACGCGGGCGAGCTGCACGCGCTGACGCTCACCCGTGGAGAGCGTGGCACCGGCGCGATCGAGCGAAAGGTAATCGAGACCCAGGTCGACCAGACGACGAGCCGTGCCCAAAAACGAATCGCAGATATCCGCTGCCATGGGCCGCATCTCGGGCGGCAAGGATGCGGGCACCCCGCGCACCCACTCAATCGCATCACCAAGCGTCATGGCCGCAGCCTGTGACAGATTGATACCGCGCACCTGGGGCTGGCGCGCAGCCTCGGAGAGACGCGTACCGTCGCAATCACGGCATGGGCCCTCGCGCAAAAAGCGCGCAACGCGTTTTAAGCCCTTATCGTCCTTGACCTTGGCGAGCGCATTCTCGACGGTATAGACGGCGTTGTAATAGGTAAAGTCGAGTGGCGTAGCGCCCTCGCCGTTTTTGGGCACGTAGAGGATGTGCTTCTTAACCGCCGGACCATGAAACACGATGTCGCGCTCTTGAGGCGTGAGCTGGTTAAACGGCACGTCGGTGCGCACGCCCATCTCGCCGGCCACCTGCTTCATCAGATCCCACATGAGCGTGCCCCAAGGAAGCACCGCGCCCTCGTTGATAGTCTTTGACTCGTCGGGCACCAAGCTCGCCTCGTCCACCTCATGCATAACGCCGGTGCCGCCGCAGGTGGGACATGCACCACCGCTATTGAAAGCCAAATCCTCGGCACCCGGCGCGTAGAACTCGCGGCCGCATGCGGGGCACGTGAGCGACAGGCCCGCAGCCACGTTAAGGCTCGGCTCCACACGCGCCCCGCAATGCGGGCACACGTGATGGGCGCAGCGGCTAAAGAGTAGACGCAGGCTATTGTTGAGCTCGGTCATGGTGCCAAAGGTGGAACGCACGCCCGGCACGCTGGGGCGCTGATGCAATGCGAGAGCCGCCGGCACGTGCAATACCTCATCCACCTGAGCGTGCTCGGCCTGCGTCAGGCGACGGCGGGTATAGGTGCTGAGCGCCTCCAGGTAACGGCGCGAGCCCTCGGCATAAAGAACCCCCAGCGCCAGCGAACTCTTGCCCGAACCCGACACGCCGGCAATGCCCACAAGCTTTCCCAGCGGAATATCGATATCGATGTCTTTAAGGTTATGAACGCGCGCGCCACGCACCTCGATAGCCTGCGGGCTCATCTTCTGTTCCGTCACCTTTATCACCCTACTCATGCCATAAAACTCGATCGCGAACGTACGCGCCCAGCATGGGCACGGTAAACCGGACGAGGCCGTATCCGGCAGCCTCGATGACGCGCTCGCGAATCAGGCTTGCGCGATATTTGCTCGCCCAGCTCTGGGTGCGATCGCAGCGCTCAATGATATCCGCCATGCGAGTCGGTTTGTCCTCGTCAACCGCCATGGCCTCGATAAAAAGGCGCTGTGGACTGCGCAGCCCGTAATATAGAGGCGCGTCAACCGCTTCGTAGAACTCGGAGACGGCATCCGCATGGCCATCCTCGACATCGTGCCTTTCGATGACTTGCGAGCCACGCCGGACAGCAGAGCGCCACATGTAATAGCCCACCAGCTGAACCATATAGGGATGCCCCATGCTCCTGTGTGCCGCAAGGTCCGCCGTCTCCGCGTCAACGTAAAGACCAGCGTCTTTGACCGTCTGGATATATGAATCACGCACCTTGGGCAAGGATATCGCCCCCAGCGTACGCTGCTGGGCACGCCGCAAAAACGTCACGCTCGGCTCTTCGAGCAGATCGTCAACCATACTGGGTAAGCCGGCGAACACCAGCGCAAGACCGCGCTGGTCGCTATCGGGCAATCCCGTGGCATCCTGGTCTCCGAGCACCTGCTGATAGAGAACGGCAAGAGCCGCTAGTTCCTCGATAGACGCAGATTGCGCCTCGTCAATCGCAAACAGTATGCCCTTGCCTGGACCGAGCTTCTTGAGGCGCTCGTTGACCAGCCCTCGCAACGTTTCGCCCTTTGCTCGCGCCGCCTCGACCGACATCCGGCCAAACGACGAACCGAATTCCATTGACGTCACAACGGGCCTATTCGAGCGAAGCGCGTCGGCCAAGCGGTCGCATAAGCCAAGCGAAGCGGAATCGGAGACAACCGCCCATCCGCGCTCGCTGGCCAGACGTTGCAGCTCCCGCAGGAGAACTGTCTTGCCGCAGCCGCGGTTTCCCGTAATGAGCATGAGCCTGCCCGGCGCTCCGGCGCCGTTATCGAGCCCTTCCTCGAAATCTTCGATGACCGACTCGCGACCAATGAGCATCGGAGGCCGCTTGCCAGCCGTGGGCTTAAAGGGATTTGGATTCATGTCGGCCTCCTCGGATTGGCAAACGCTGCCTATAGTTATACCAACTTATACCGAGTTATACCAACAGCAGGTGACAAAGAGGCCGCCCTTCTATCACCTATGGCAGAAGAACTCTGCGTCTGCTGCTCGCCAGGGGCGGAAGGTGGAGGGATCGACCTTTACGTGGGCTGCCTCGGGGACGTCGTACCATTTGACCGTGTAACCGGCGCCGTGGGAGCAAAAGACCGAATCGGGCGTGTTGGGCAGATCGGCCTCGGGCTCATAGGCGGCCGCCTCGATGACGCGCTCGGCATCATGGCAAGCCGCATAGCCGGCGAACTCTAGATACAGATGCCCACGACCACTCGTGTAGGCAGCCACCTCCAGCGCATAATCCTGCACCTCGGATGCCGGTACGCGACCCACAAGCTTTGCCCGGTCGCCCGCCATCGTCGGTGGCTCGTACTCGGCACCCATGCGCGTGGCATCCGAGAGCGCCCGGCCCACGCACTCCCCCGGCACCTCAAGCTCAAAGTGGTACCACGGCTCCAGCAGCACCGCCGCGCCGGCCTCACGCGCCTGCATGAGCCCCTGGCGAATCGCGCGGTACGTGGCCTGGCGAAAATCGCCGCCCTCGGTGTGTTTGGCATGCGCGCGGCCGCCCGTGAGCGTAATGCACACATCGGTGATGGGCGAGCCGGTCAGCACGCCCAAGTGGTCGCGCTCCATGGCGTTGGTGAGTGCCAAACGCTGCCAGTTAAGATCGAGCTCGTCGGTCGAGGTCACGGTGCCAAACTGCACGCCCGAGCCCGCCGGCAACGGCTCCAGACGCAGATGCACCTCGGCATAGTGGCGCAGTGGCTCAAAGTGGCCCACGCCCTCGACCGGCTGCGAAATAGTCTCCTTATAGAGAATGCCGCCGGGCTCAAACTCGACCGCAAGGCCAAAACGATCGGCCAGCACGCGCTGCACGACCTCGAGTTGCACGGCGCCCATCAACTGCAGGTGAATCTGTTCCAGATGAGTATTCCAGCTTACGCCGAGCATGGGATCTTCGTCCGCCAGCTCAGTCAGCGCTTTGAACACCGCGTGGACATCGTGTTCGCCCGGAAGCACCGTATAGGTGAGGACCGGCGCAATGACAGGCGCATCGCCCGCGGGCTCCGCGCCCAGGGCGTCCCCCGGGCGAACGTGCGCAAGACCCGTCACGGCGCAAATACCGCCAGCAGCAACTTCTTGGGCAAGCTCATACTTCTCGCCGTTATAGATGCGTACCTGATCGACCTTCTGCTCCCATGCCTCGGCACCGGAACGTCCGGCAATCATCTGCTTGGCATGCAGCGTGCCGCCGGTCACCTTAACCCATGCCAAGCGCTCGCCGCGATCCCCGCGGCTGACACGATAGACGCGCGCGGCAAACTCTGGGAGCCACGTCTGTTCGCGCATCAGCGCGCATATACCATCCAACAGCTCGTCCACACCTTGGTCCTTGAGCGCCGAGCCGGCAAAGCAGGGAAAGAGCTTGCGCTCAGCAACCATGCGCGACAGCGTCGCGGAGGAAAGCTCACCCGCCTCAAGAAACTCCTCGAGCGCCGCCTCGTCTAACGCAGCAGCATCCTCCTGAACGGTGCCGCCCGCCAGCAGTTCGTTGGCATCCAGGCAGCCCTCGGAAAGACGCTGCCCGAGCTGTGCCAGCAAAACATCGCGGCCGGGATTCTCCAAATCGATCTTGTTGATGAAGATGAACGTCGGGATGTCATAGCGCGCAAGCAGGCGCCACAGGGTTTCGGTGTGCCCCTGTACGCCATCGTTGGCGCCTACCACCAGAATCGCGTAGTCCAGGGCACGCAGCGTGCGCTCCGCCTCGGCAGAAAAATCGACATGGCCGGGAGCGTCCACGAGCATAACGTGGGTGTCACCATGGTCGAGCACAGCCTGCGACGAGAAGATCGTGATACCGCGCTCACGCTCAATCTCGTTCGTATCCAGATGCGAGTCGCCATCGTCAACGCGGCCGCGCTTGCGAATGCGGCCCGCGTTAAACAGCATGGCCTCGGCCAGCGTGGTCTTGCCGGCATCGACATGCGCCAAGATTCCAACGACCGCTTGCTTCGACATGGCTCTCCTCTTATTGCAAGCCCATCGCACGCGGCAACGGGCACCCTCGTTCCACACTGGATGATACAATTTACGGGCCGGCGGGCGAAGCGGGCCCTATCCCCCGACCGAGCTCATCGCCCCGCGTTGCCGCGCGGCGATTTTCGTAGGTTCGCGCCTTGCGAAAGCCGGCTTTCAAAACAGCACAGCGAACGAAAATGACCCCGCCCAGGGCCATTTTCGTTCGCGCGAATTGTTGATACGCATCCCCACTCTTATGCCTCGCGCAGCCAATCAAACGCGACGCGCGGCGTACCGTCCGACACATATACGATACCGGCGCGCTTAAACCCGGCCTTGGCGATGGCGCCCTGCATGGGCAGGTTGTCTTGATGCGTGTCGATACGCAGGTGATCGGCGCGCTCCTTGGCAAAGGCAAACATCGCAGCCGCGATACCGTGCACGGTGCCGTCGGATGCCACGCGGTGCAGCACGGCGTACGGAGTGTCGCTATGCCATTGACCGTCCTCAATTACGTCATAGCACTCGTCCGGACCCGGTAAAAAGGCAAACGTCGCCACCACGCGACCGTCGACTTCGCACACATAGCTGCCACCAGCGGCGATATCGGCTGCCAGCTGCTCGGCAGAAGGCGTGCCCTCGGGCCACTGCGTGGCGTTGCCATGCGCGCGCATAAAGGCGCGGGCCGCGTCATAGATAGCCATGACGGCGGGAATGTCGGTATCGAGGGTTTTTCTGATCATCACGCGGCGACCTCACGTTTATTGGTATCACTTTGGTTGAGCAATGATACCAGCGTTTGGAGAGAGGCGCTAAGCAGATGGGAAGCAAAAAGCGAGCCGCCTGGTCAAAGGCCAAAAGCGAGTTTTTGGGCGCTGCTACCGGCGGCGATATGAGCGACCTGTTTGCGCGCGAGGACGAGCGCCGCGACGCCCTGGACGCCGAGCGCGATGAGGCCTGGCGCTACAAATCGTGCGAGCGCAAAAACCGTTACGACACGCGCGCCGAGGCCGAGGCCGTTATGGCCGACTACGAAAACCGCGGGCGGCGTGGTTTGGCCTGCTACAAATGTGAATACTGCGGCGGATGGCACCTGACGTCGCACCCTTGGAAATAGGCGCCGCTTCGGCACGACACTGACGGAGCGCCAGCTATCGCGCGCAAGCTACGGGCGCGGCGGCACCAAAACATCGTAGCGAACGGCCTTGCCCGCAAGTTGATGGCTCGGCTTTATTCCGGCGAGCAACGGGCCCTTCACCGGCCGTTTGATAACGACTTTGCGCGGATGCACCGCAAGCGCTGCCTGGACCAGCGCCTCCTCATCGGCGCACGGCTGCTCCAAGTGATGCAGCAGCTGGAACTTCTTTTTCACCGCCGCGCTCTTGGTGCGCTCGGGAAACATGGGGTCCAGGTACACCGCATCGGGAGCGGCAAGCTCGCCCCGCCCGATCAACTCAGCTGTATGGCGAAGGCCGGCAATGCTGTCCTCGCCCGCATGCAAGCGCATGCGCGCCACGGCTGTCGCAAGCGCCGGTTCATCTGCCGCGCGATCCAAAGCATCCTTGAGGAGCGCCGCGATCACGCAATCCTGCTCATACAGATCGACGGTAAAGCCCGCGGCCGCCAGCAGCAGCGAATCCTCGCCAAAGCCCGCCGTGGCATCAATCGCCCATGGTTGCTCGATGCCTTTTGTGCGCGCAGCCTTTACCAACAGCTCTTGCTGCAGACGGCCCCGCTTGAGCCGCGGAAGCATGCGGGTAAAATCGGCACACAGCTCCATCGTGCCGTCGGTGAGCGTGAGACCCTCGGACTTCCCGATCAGCTCAAGCCCCGCGGCCCGAGCAACAGAAAAGGGATCGACGACGCCCATGGGCACTCCTTAGCAAGCAAAACGAACACGTGAGCGCCGTTTGTGTCGGCACCCAACCGTTCGCTATTGTCCCACATGCGACATGGTCCACAGCATCGCAATGCAAAGCACCGCCATCAATCCCGTGCACACGGCAGCGATCACAGAATCACCCATGCGCCTTCCCAACGACCGCGGCTCACGCACTTGCCCTGCTCCGTACATCATGACTCCTCCTTGAGACCAGCTCCTTGTTACGGCCTCATCATCGCAGCGCCGCACATGGGCTGCCATCGATTTGGCTTACGTCCAGCTTTCCTTTTTGAAAGGTTGAACCGTATAGGCAAGAGACGCTTTCAAACGCATGCATCGCCCCGTTGAACTACAATGTGCTTTACGATATGTGCCGCAACCTGGGTGCGACAGATTCTCCGCGCCCGCATCGAAAGGACCAGCTATGAGCGCCGCTCGCAAGACACTCAAAATCCTTGCCCTGATTTATTTTGTTCTGAGCATCGCCAGTCTCGTCATTGGAATCGCCGGCATCGCGACCGGCAACCTCGATTCCACGTACGGGTCGAACGCCATGCTCGCCGCGGTCGTGCTGGTCGCCAAGGGCCTTGTCGACCTTGCCGCAGGTGTTGCGGGTATCAAGGGCGCCAACAAGCCTTCGCAGGTGGATGGCGCGTTTAAGCTCGGCATCGTCGCCGCGGCAGCCACGCTCTTCCAGGCCGCGCTCACGCTTCCCGCGCTCGGCGGCAGCTCCGTCAATATCGTCGCCTTTGTCATCGTGGTGTACGACCTGTTCTTTGTTCAGCAGGCGCACGCCGTTAAGGCCGAGAACAAGGACCGCCTGTAAGCGCTCGCTTCTCATAAGCTCTGCAGCCAAGCAACTAAAAAGGGCCGATCGCGCATCTCCGCGGTCGGCCCTTTACGTTTGCCCAGACAAAACCTACCAAAACAAACCTGTCCCTTTTTGGCAGGTTGTTAGCTGTGGCAGTACTCAGCGATGATGAAGTCGATGTCGGTTTGAAGGGTGTCCAAGTTTGCCAGGCGCTCTTTATCGGCAGGGCGCGTGCGGTAGTAGTACGGCGTCATCTGGAACACCGCCTCGATGTCGGCCTGGGTTTGGAGCGTAATGTTCGCAGACACCCGCCGCGTTCCGACCAACTCGAGTTCGGTGGTCTGCGGCAGCTTCTCGTCATTAAGATATGGCGTGTCGTAGAGCACTTCCTTAAGCCCAAACAGGTGACGGGCACCCGGCACCACGGTATAGAGTGAGCCCTCTGGCGCCAGTACGCGGGCAAACTCACGCTCGTTAAAGGGAGCAAAGAGCTCGGTCACCATATCGAAGGCGCCATCGGCCACGGGGATGTCCTTCATGTTGGCCACGAAGTAGGTCGCATCGCCGCGCTTGGCGGCCAGGCGCACCATTTCTTTGCCCAAATCAAACCCGTAAGCGTCCACGCCCGGCACCGCGCCCATGGCGCTGGTGTAGTAGCCCTCGCCACAGCAAATATCGAGCAACGTCATGGGACAGTTCGTAGACGCGGCACGTCCAGACACCCGCTCGCGCACCAGCTCAACCATCGCATCGCGCAACGGCGCATAGTAGCCGCGGTTCAGAAAGTCACGTCGGCTGCGCGCCTGCGACTTGGGATCGCCCATGGAATCGCCGCTCTTGGACGAGCGTAGGAGGTATAGATAGCCCTCGCGCGCACGGTCAAACCGGTGTCCGCCCGCGCATGCAGCACCGCGCTCATTGTCCGCCAACGGCTCATGGCAAACGGGACACAACAACATGGCAACTCCTTAGCGCGAACAACACAACGCCCACCATTGTCGCACGCCTTCCCCACCTAGTCATTGGGGACGTTCTTAAATGACTAGTCGTTTAAGAACGTCCCCAATGACTAGGCGATTAGGAGTATCATCATCTGCGCAAATAAGCACGAAAGAGCATATTAGAGATTGAGAGCGTATGGCTGACACCGTATCTAAGCACATTGACATGACCACCGGCTCGCTGTGGCGCAATATTCCCCTATTCGCCTTCCCCGTGGCCGCCACGAGCATCTTGGAGCAGCTGTCGAACCTCATCGCCACGGTCATCATCGGTAACTTCTCGGGCGACCAGGGAACCCTCGCCATGGCGGCGGTCGGCTCCAATGTTCCGCTTACCAGCCTTATGCTCAACCTGTTTATTGGCATGTCGCTTGGCTCCAACGTGGTCATCGCCAACGCTATCGGCCGCAACGATCAGAACATGGTCAAACGCGCCGTCCATACCTCGATTTTAATGGCGCTCGTGGGCTTTGTCGTCATCGCGCTGGGCGAGATCTTTGCCGAGCCCATGCTCGCCGCGCTCAACGTTCCCGCCGAAACCATGCCGCTCGCTTCGCTCTACCTGCGCGTCTTTTTGCTCAGCATGCCCTCAATCTTGCTTTACAACTTTGAGGCCGCGATCTTCCGCTCCGTCGGCATCACCCGCATGCCGCTGCAGGCGCTTGCCGTGTCCACCGTCCTCAACATTGGCCTGGATCTCATCTTTGTCCCTGTGCTCCACTGGGGTGTCGCGGGCGTCGCCATCGCCACCGCCATCGCCTACACCGTCAGCGCCGCCACGCTTTTTATCCGCCTGCTCAAGACCGACTCCGTCGTCCGTGTCACCCCGCGCGACTTGGCTATCGACCCCGTCGCCCTCAAGCGCATCGTTAAGATCGGCCTGCCCGCCGGCATCCAGAGCGCTGTCTTTGCCGTCGCCAACATCATCATCCAGTCTGCCATCAACAGCCTGGGCACCGAGGTCATGGCGGCATCGAGCGCCGCCATGAGCCTGGAGTACGTGTGCTACAACCTGCTCAACAGCTTTAGCCAGGCTTGCACCACCTTTGTGGGACAAAACCACGGTGCCCGCCAGATCGACCGCTGCACCAAGACGCTCAAGGTCTGCCTAGTCGAAGGCGGTATCGTCGCGCTCACCACAATTATCGTTATTGTCGGCCTGGGGCGCGAGATTTTGTCGCTGTTCAACAGCGATCCCAACATCGTCTCAATCGGCTATATCCGCGTGTGCTCAATCTTCCCGGCGTACGCCTTTAGCATGTTCTACGAAAACATGTCAGGCTACCTGCGCGGCTTTGGTATCTCGCTCACGCCCGCCCTCATCACCATGATCTGCGTCTGCGGCATCCGCTTCTATTGGGTGTTCTTCGTGTTCCCGCACTTCCGCACCTTTGCGAACATCATGATGGTCTACCCCATCAGCCTGGGCACCACGGCGTTCTTTATGGTCGTGGCGGTGCTACTCTGCCACCCGGCACGCACCTATCGCGCCACCCAAGCCAAAGCGACAGCCCGCTAAACACCGCACTCAACGCCACACCAGCCATTAATTGACAACATGCGAGCTCATATAGTCGATAAAGCGCCTCGTGGCGATGGGCATGGTGTCCCAGCTGCGCCAGGCGGCCACCACGTCGCGCGAGGGGGCGTGCACGATGGGACGTACGCGAATATCGGCCCGCATGCCCTCCACAGTACGGCGGTAGAGCATGCTCACGCCTAGGCCCTCCTCCACCATCGCCATGATGGTGTAGTCGTCGGTTACCTCGCTCGTCACGTGTGGCGACAGTCCATGCGCCGCAAATGCATCGAGCACCAGGCTCTGTTCGCCCTCATCCAGCAGCACAAACGGCTCGGACGCCAGATCGGCGAGCGTCACCTTTTCCTTTGCCGCCAGCGGATGCGCGGCCGGCAACAATGCCACCAACTCGTCGTGATAGACGACGCGCTTCTCGAGCCCAGCGGTAAATCCGCGTGCCGTAAAACAAAAATCAACCACGCCATCGTGCACCCATTGAGCGTTGCGCGTGTAATCGCCCTGCTTGAGGGTGAAGCGTACGCCCGGGTGCAGCGCACCAAAATCGCGGATCACGCGCGGCAGCACGGTACGACTCACGTTGGTAAACGTCGCGATGCGAATATCTGTCGAGGAGAGCCCCAGTAGCTCCTGGCGCTTGCCCTCGAGCTCGGCCTCGGCGGTCACAATCTGGCGCAGGTACGGCAGATACTGCTTGCCGTCGCGCGTAAGCGATACACCCTGCTTGCCGCGCTCGATAAGCGTGGTACCCAGCTCGCGCTCGAGCGCCTTGACGGCCTGGCTCACCGCACTTTGCGTATAGCCCAGCTCGTCCGCCGCACGTTTCAGGCTGCCGCAATCGACCACCATACAAACAATCTGATACCGCGATGCCATCGTGCCTCCACATCGATGTAGCTGTAAAACGTTTTGCCAGGGCTTTTTCTGCCAACATTAGCATTTCTTAATCATACTGAAGATACATTCGCTTTACTACATCCACATCTGGGAGCAGAATCCTTTTTACGAAACCGTTCTGTAACAAAAGGAGCCCCATGGATCGCAAAAAAGCAATCGCGCTCTCATTTTCCGTTCCCGTCGCATGGGGCTTTTCGTATCCCCTCATGAAGATTGGCATGGACAGCATGAACGCCACGAGCATCGTTGCGCTGCGCTGCATCATCGCCTTTGCGGCCTGCCTGCTGCTCTTCCACAAGCGCGCTTTCCGCATCAATCGCGACCTTATGGTCCGCGCCGCCATCATCGGCGCCATCATGGCAACCGAGCTCACCTGCATGTGCCTGGGCTCTAGCCTCACCTCTGCCTCCACTGCCGGCTTTTTACAGAGCCTGACGGTCGTGATCGTGCCGTTTGCCAACGCCGCCCTGCTGCGTCGCGCCCCCGAGCGCAAAGTGCTCGTCGGCACCGCCATCGTCACCTGCGGCATGTTGCTGCTCTCGGGCGCCGACTTTACCAGCCTGAACCCGGGCGCGCTCATCATGCTGCTCTCCGCCTTTGTCTATGCCGGCCATATCATTGTGGCGAAGCGCTTTGTCGAAGATGTCGACCCGCTGGCTCTGGGCGTTTGGCAGCTGGGCTTTGGCGGCTTATTCTCGGGTATCGCCGCATTCACCTTTGGCGGTTTCACACTTCCCGGCACGCCGGGCGAGGTCGTGGTCGTCGTCGCGCTCGCACTCATCTGCTCTGCCTATGGCTTTATCACCCAAACGCTCGTGCAGCCCCACGTGCCCGCCGAGACCACCGGCTTTGCCTTCTCGCTCGAGCCGGTCTGCTCCGCCGTCTTCTCGTTCTTCCTGGTCGGCGAGGTCCTGAGCCCCATCGCCTTCTTTGGCGCTGCCCTCATCCTCACCGGCGTCATGGTGGCAACCGTCGAGCTTCCGCGCCTCCGTGAACATGGACAGGCTCGCATGGCAGGAGCGCCCGAGCGAGCCTCGTAAGCGCCTCACCTTTTGTAGCCGCGGCATAAAGGTCTCCGCGCCTTTACAATAGATACCGACAGAGCATCTGACGTAAAGGAGCCCCATGGACGCCGCGACCCGCGACCGCAACATAGCAAATTGGTTGGGCGATGCGCCGCAGCCGGTACGTGACACTACGAACCAGCTGCTCGAGCGCATCGCCCTTTTGCGTGCCGAGCAGACTATCTACCCGGCACAAGACGACATCCTCAATGCCCTCGCCTACACGCCGGCCAACCAGGTCAAGGTTGTCATCTTAGGTCAAGACCCCTATCACGGACCCAACCAGGCCATGGGGCTGTCGTTCTCGGTCCCCGCGACGCAAACCAAGTTGCCGCCGAGCCTGCGCAACATCTACAAGGAACTCAAAGCCGATCTGGGTTGCCCCATTCCCGCCACGGGAGACCTAACACCATGGGCACAGCAGGGCGTCCTGCTCCTCAACACTACGCTCACCGTGCGCGAGCATGCCGCGAACTCGCACGCCAAGCTGGGCTGGAGCACGCTCACCGACTACATTATTGAACGCTGCTGCCAGCTGCCCCAGCCGGTAGTCTTTTTGGCATGGGGCCGCTTTGCCCAGCAGATGGTTGAGGGCAAGCTCGCCGCTACCGGTGCGGGCAAGGCAACCGACAAGTTCTGCCTTGCCTCCACGCACCCCTCGCCGCTTTCGGCCAACCGCGCCACGGCAGAACTCCCCGCCTTTATGGGGTCGCGTCCCTTCTCCGCTGCCAATCGGCTACTCGAACAGCACGGCTCGACCCCCGTCAACTGGACTTGCATCGGCTAAAAATCGATGCATCAAAAACGCGCCCGACGGCAATCTTGCCATCGGGCGCGTTTTGTTACTCGGGCCAGATAAACTGGGTACGGCCGGCCTCGCCGCCATCGATCAGCAGGCTCTGCCCGGTCATAAACCGGTTGGTCACGCCCACAAAGTAGATCCACTCGGCAATCTCTTGGGCGGTGGCCCAGCGTTTAAGCGGCGTGAGCTCCATAATCTGGTTCCACAGGTGCTCGTCTTCCATCACGCAACGGTTGAGCGGTGTGATAACGCCACCCGGGTCCACACTGTTGGCGATGGCCTGCGGCGCCAGACGGTTTGCAAGGTTCTTGGTGTAGGCGATAACGCCGCCCTTGCTGGCGGCATAGGCGGGAAACTCCGATCCCGTATGCCCGCTCGCCGACCCCACGTTGACCACGGATTTGATAGCCGGCGCTGGCTTGGCGGCAAGCCCCTCCCCCGCAAAGGCGTAGCGCTCGGTCACGTTGATGGTTCCACACAGGTTGGCGGCGATGTCGTCGGCCGAATCCTGCGTACCGGCAACATTCACGATTACCTGGGGTTCAAGGTCGCTTGGAAACGAGTCCGGCTCGCGGACATCAACGATCAGATGGCGGTAGCGCTCGTGTTCGATCGCCGCCGGCAGCAGATCAAAGCCCACGACCTCGTGGCCCTCGTCCAAAAAGCGCTGCACGCACGCGGCTCCGATACCACCCGAAGCGCCCGTGATCAAAACCCGCATACTTGCTCCTTAGGCGGTTGCGTGGCGCTCGAGGTACTCGGCGCCCACATTCTCGCGCTCCCAGCCGCGCACAACCCTGTAGCCCACGGGGCTCAGGAAGACCTCGCACAGCAGCTCGGCAACAGCGCCGGTCAGCGAGCACATAAGGACCTGCACCCAGGTCCAACCAAAGAACGTGTGGCTCACCACAATGGCAAAGACCAGGTTGTCGATAAACTGGCCAACACCCGTGGACACATAGGAACGGAAGGCAAAGCTCGCAAAGTTATTCTTTTTGAGCATACGGCCGAGCGACTGGTTGAGCGTGGAGTTAACCACGGCAGAAACGAGCATTGCCAGCGAAGAGCCCAGCACCACGTACCAGGTGCCGCCGATGGTGGCGTTAAGGGCGGTATTGACCTCGATCATGCCCGTGTCGTAGTAGGCGCCCCACATGCCGGGCGTGAGCGAGCATGCCCAAAAGCACAGGCTCACGGCCAGGTTGACCAGCAGCGCGAGGATAGAGATTTTGATGGATGCCTTGGCGCCAAAGCGCTTGCAGATCATGTCCTGGCACAAAAACGAGACCCAGCTCACCACAAAGCCGCAATCGAGTGCCAGATACGGCAGGCTGATAAGCTCTTTGTTGGCCAGCAGGTTCATCATGATGACGCTCACGAAAAACAGCGAAACCGTTGCCGCGGGAATGCTCCGCAACAGGACCTTGTAGTCCTCCATGACCTTCTTGATCATTATGTACTCCTTTGGTTTTAGGTTTAACGAGCAGGATATCGGACCCGAACTGCTCGGACGCCCCGGTCTTGAGACGACGGTGGGTATGATAGCCGCTCACACGGCATCAGGCAAGCAAACGGCGCGGCAGCCCCGCAGGGCCACCGCGCCGATGCGTTAAAAGGCCACGTTGCCAAACTCCGACAGGATAAGGTCGGGGTTGTGGTCGGTTGCCCAATCCACGTTCCACGGGCTCGTGAACAGCAGCAGCTTGCCGCCGCGCATGTCCTCGACGCGCAACGTGTCGCGCGTAAGCGAAAGGCCCGGGATATCGATGGTATCGGGGTCGTTCTGGATCCAGCGGATGTCCGTATAGGGCAGCGGCTGGCGACGAACCTCAACACGGTACTCGGCCTTGAGGCGGCGCTCGAGTACCTCAAACTGCAGCACGCCGACCACGCCCACGATGACGCTCTCCATGCCGGCACCCAGCTCGCGGAAGATCTGGATGGCACCCTCCTGGGCAAGCTCCTCCATACCCTTGACGAACTGCTTGCGCTTGAGCGTGTCGACCTGCGTAATGCGAGCGAACATCTCGGGGGCAAACGTCGGGATCTGCGGATACTGCACGTGGCGCTTGCCGGAGCACACGGTGTCACCGATGCTAAAGATACCCGGGTCGAACAGGCCCACGATATCGCCCGCGTACGCCTCGTCCACGATGGCGCGGTCGTCGGCCATCATCGACGTGCCCGTGGCAAGCTTAAGCTTGCGGTTGCCCTGCACGTGGAAGGCATCCATGCCGCGCTCGAACTTGCCCGAGCAAATACGCACAAAGGCGATGCGGTCACGGTGGTTCTTGTCCATGTTGGCCTGGATCTTAAACACAAAGCCGCTAAAGTCGTCGCGACAGGGATCGACCGGCTCGCTGGTGAGCGTATCGGTATAGGCACGCGGCGTCGGGGCCAGACGCAGGAACTCCTTGAGGAAGGGCTCCACGCCAAAGTTGGTAAGTGCCGAGCCAAAGAACGCCGGGCTCAGCTTGCCGCAGGCCACGGCATCCAAATCGAGCTCGTCGCCGGCACCATCGAGCAGCTCGATATCGTCCATCAGGTTCTTATGGTTCTCTTCGCCAATAAGCTCGTCCATGGCGGGGTCGCCCAGCTCGGCCTCGACCTCGGCGACCTTCTTGGTGGCGTTGGCGTGGCCGTCGCCCTCAAAGGCAATGACGCGACGGGTCTGACGATCGAACACACCGCGGAAGTTGCGGCCGCTGCCGATCGGCCAGTTCATGGGATACGTATTGATACCCAGGACGTTCTCGATCTCTTCCATGAGCTCAAACGGATCGCGAGCCTCGTGGTCGAGCTTGTTCACAAAGGTGAAGATGGGAATGTGGCGCAGCGTGCAGACCTTAAAGAGCTTTTTGGTCTGGGCCTCGACGCCCTTGGCGCCGTCGATGACCATGACAGCGGCATCGGCGGCCATAAGGGTACGGTAGGTATCCTCCGAGAAGTCCTGGTGGCCGGGGGTATCGAGGATGTTGACGCAGGCGCCGTTGTAGGTGAACTGCAGAACCGAGGAGGTAACGGAAATACCGCGCTCCTTCTCGATGTCCATCCAGTCCGAGACGGCATGCTTGGCCGAGCTCTTGCCCTTGACCGAACCGGCGGTCTGAATGCTGCCGGTATAGAGCAGCAGCTTCTCGGTAAGTGTGGTCTTACCGGCGTCCGGGTGGCTGATGATCGCGAATGTGCGGCGCGACGAGATTTCATCCGACAGGCTTGCCATGCGGATCCTTTCTTGCATTGAGTGCATTACGTCGTTGTAACCGCACTATTGTAGCCGCGAAATCCCGTTTTAGAGCGCCTATCAGGACAAATTCATCAGATGGGGCATGGGGTAGCAGTCGATGGCGGCACTCCGCAGCAGTTTGTCTCGATCTGTAACATCTAGCCGGTTTTTGAACCTCTACCTGTTACAGATTTAGACAACCAGGTGGGGCCCGCCAGCAAAATCTCAATCTGTAACAGGTAGCCGTCCATATCGGTTCCAGATGTTACAGATTGAGATGAATGAACGAGCGGACAATCCCTATTTACCTCTTGCGTAACTGTGCATAGTGTATATATACTGTGCTTACCGGTTATATACACGTGTAGCCCAACAGCTAAGGAGCCGCTGTGGACATCATCCTATCCAATTCGAGCGACAAGCCCATCTACGAGCAAATAGCCTCGCAGGTCAAAGCTCAGATCCTTTCGGGCACACTCGCTGCGGGAGCCAAACTTCCCAGCATCCGTGCACTCGCGAGCGATCTTGGGGTGAGCGTTATCACCACCAAGCGCGCCTACGCCGACTTGGAGCAGCTCGGGTTTATCTGCACCGTGCAGGGCAAGGGGTGCTTTGTCGCTGAGGGCAACCAAGAACTCTTACGCGAAAGCCAGCTCTGCCATATCGAAGAGCTACTTGCAAAAGCGGCGAGCCAAGCCGAAACCCTGGGCGTCACACGCGACAAATTGCACGAGATGCTTGACCTGGTAGCTCCCGAAACCATGCAGTAGCCATCTGCAAGAAAGGCCATACCATGCAAAACTTGTTAGAACTCAAAGGTGTCTCACGCCGCGTGAGCGAACGTTTTTCGCTGCGTGATGTCACGCTCGCCGTGGAGCCCGGCCAGATTGTCGGCTTTGTGGGTGCCAACGGTGCCGGCAAAACAACGACGATTCGAGCCGCGCTTGGGCTTATCAAACTCGATGCCGGCGAGGTGCACCTGTTTGGGCAGCGCTGTGGCGCCGACGCGCCCGATGAAGCGCAGCGTTGTCTGCGCACTCGTGTCGGCCTTGTCCTGGACACGTGCCCCTTCCCCTCCACACTCAAGGTGACCGAAGTTGAGGCACTCGTAAGCCCGGCGTACCCCGCCTGGATCCATGGCACCTTCACTAGCCTCATAGACCGATTTGGCCTCGATCCCAAGACAAAGGTCAAGGACCTCTCCCGCGGCATGGGCATGAAACTGCAGCTTGCCTGTGCACTCAGTCACAATGCCAAACTGCTCGTTTTGGACGAAGCCACCGCAGGCCTCGATCCCATGGCACGCGAGGAACTGCTCGATGAGCTGCTTGCCTTTGTCGCCGACGGTCAGCACAGCGTGCTGCTCTCGAGCCACATTACGTCCGACCTCGATCGCGCCGCCGACCGCGTCATCTGCATCGATAACGGCTCGATTATTTTTGACCTGCCGCGCGAGGACATTACCGACCGAGCCGGCATCGCCCACTGCACCCAAGCACAGGCCGCCGAGCTTATGGCTTGCGTCGAAGGCGCCCGTGCCGTCCACCACGCCTATAGCGTGGACGTGCTCGTGCCCAACCGTCGCGAAACGCTCGAGGCCTTCCCCGAGATTCCCAGCGATCGGGCAACCATTGATGACTATCTTCGCCTCATGCTGAAAGGAGCTTCGAAATGAAACGCGCCTTTATGTCCGAGCTCGCCATCGCTCGCTCGCTTATCCCGAGCATTGCAGGCGTCGGCCTGTTCATGTTTGTCGTGCTGACCCTTGCCAACGCGTCGGATGTCGATTCCGGCATGAGCGCCGGCGCCTGTGCGGTCAGCGCAATGTCGCCCATCATAATCATGAACTCGCTAGCTGGCTACGATAACCAAAACGGCTGGGAGCGTTATCGAGCAACGTTGCCCTTCTCGCGCAAAGACATCATCTGCGCACGCTACCTGTGCATCGTTGTCTTCTCGGCCATCATGGCCTGCGCCGCCGCGCTTCTGAGCATCGTCTCCATCCCGCTTTTCAACAGCGCGGGCATCCCCTCGACGGGACAGGCCGTCTTTGAGACCGCAATGGCCTCGGTGGCATCGATGCTCATCTCCCTCATGATGGTGTTTTTGGCGCAGCCGCTGTTCTTTCGCTTTGGACACATGGAGGCGCTGCGCCTATCCATTGGCCTGTTTGCCCTGCTTGGCTGCGGCACCATGGCCACGCTGAGCTCCTCCAACCCCATCAGCAACTGGCTCATGTCGATTGCCGGGGCAAATCCCGATCCCGCCGTCCTTGGCTGTCTGTGTGCAGGCATCGCCACACTTGCCCTCGCGCTATGTGCAATCAGCTACACCGTCAGCACCAAGGTTTATCGAGCACGCGATCTGTAATCGACGGCTAAAAAAGCTTAGGTGGTACCCCGCTTATTTTTTCAATGAAACGAGGCGGCATAGCGTCACCACCGCCCTTCACAGCAGGCCGTCTAGTTCTTGGCAACCAAAAAGACACCGTCAGCATATCGAAGGTGAATACTTTTCCGAGAAGTGAACGAGTAAAAACAGTGCCCTGTAGCATCGACATTTTTAAGGACTCAATTCCTGCGGTTTTTGTCCAAGAATCCTGCAGTTTTGTTCGAAAAAAGTGTGCATGTTCCAGGGGTCCAGATTTACTCGTTCACTTCGCGGAAAACCATTCACCTTCGATTCGAGCCTTAACCAAATGCCCTCTCGAACTATGGCCCCTGTCTCACCACAGCGATATCAAAGCTTCATGGCGGGACGGTATCATCGGACGAGCGCCGTAAATCTGGCGCGGTCGTTCTCTGGGGAGGCATTTCACCCGTGTCGTGGGTCGCAGCAGCATTTGTGTCGGCTTTCTTTGCCGGCGTCACATCTGTCCTGGCCAAATGCGGCATCAAGCAGACCGACTCCGATGTCGCGACGGCCATTCGCACCTGCGTGGTGCTCGTTTTCGCCTGGGCAATGGCGGGCATTTCTGGATCCATTGGAACCATCGGCAGCATCGAACCCAGATCTTGGCTCTTTCTCGTCCTCTCGGGACTCGCTACCGGTGCTTCGTGGATCTGTTACTTTAAGGCGTTGGGCATCGGAGACGTCAATAAGGTCGCACCGGTCGACAAGATGAGCACCGTACTCGCTGCACTGATCGCCATCGTGCTTTTTGGCGAGACGAGCAACCTTGCGGTTAAGCTCGTGGGAACCGCTGTCATCACCCTCGGCACGTTTTTAATGATCGAGAAGAAGCAGTCTGCCGGACCCGAGCAGCAGCAAGACCGAACCTGGCTCGCTTACGCCCTCGGCGCCGCCGTGTTCGCAGCGCTCACGTCCATCCTTGCCAAGGCTGGCATCGAAGGCGTCGAGTCAAACCTGGCCACGGCAATCCGCACCTGCGTGGTACTGGTTATGGCATGGGCAATCGTGGCAGCTAAAGGCAAGATGGGCCAAGCCGTGCACGTAGACCGCTACGAACTCGTATTTCTCGCGGCATCGGGCATTGCGACTGGCGCATCGTGGCTGCTGTGCTACTACGCCATCGCCACAGGCCAGGTGAGCGTCGTGGTGCAGATCGACAAACTATCGATTGTCGTATCGGTACTATTTGCGCGCCTGGCATTCAACGAAAAACTCTCACGACGCAACGCCATCGGTCTCGCCCTCATCGTACTGGGCACCGCCGCGCTCGCGATTTGGAAATAGCGCGGCCAGCAGCCGCTACATCCTCACACCTGGCTTGGGATGCCTGTACTGACCGTGGGATGCCGTGCGCTTACCGTGCGAGATGGCAAATTTGGGACAACAGTGCAGGCAACGAAGGCAGGCTGCGCACTCCGGCTTTGTCCAGACGGGAAGGCCGTCGCGCATCTCAATCGCCGCCATGGGGCAGCGCTTGGCACACAGGCCGCAGCCGATGCAGCGATCGGCATCGACGGCAAACTTGCTCGTCTGTTGCATGCGCGGCAGCCCAATTGCGTGATACGCGCACGATGCAAACAGGGGCACGCGATGGCGCATCATGTCGCCCGTGCGCCGCCCCCGCACCGCTTCGATCACAGCATCGATCTGCGCCTCGGCAGCCCTGTTGATGCCCTCAACCTTTTGAGGGTCAGATAGGTCGAAAACAGGCGTCCAGGTATCGGGCATCTTGACGCTCATCGCCGCATGCAGCTCGAGCCCACGCTCGCGCAGCAGATCGCGGGCAAACTTGGCCGATTGGCCGGTCGTCGAACCGTACGTCGAAACATAGAACGTATAGGGGCGCTCGCCGCCCTTTGTACCGGCAACAATCGACAGGTCGGCAGTCTTCAAAAACTCGATCATCGGTGTCGGCAGACCCCAGGCATACACCGGAGCAACAAATCCCAGTTGGCGGGGACCTTCCGCCAAGGCAAGGCGAAAGGCCTCGGCATCAAAACGCTCAATCGACATAACCCTGTCGTCCGTCGCCGCCGCAATGCGACGCGCCACATGCTCGCTGTTCCCTGTCGCGCTAAAGTACAGGATCATCTCGTACCCCTGGAGTTGACTCGCGATTAACCGCGCTATTTGCGCAGCGGCTTGGGCAGTGGAATGCCGGCGGCGATGACGGCGGCGATGATCATGCAGACGATACCCTTGAGTGGGAAGCACATGAGCAGCAGGCCCACGACCATGACCGGCTGACGCATGACCGCACCCATCGTCGATGCCGTGCAGACGGCGACGCAAAAGACCGGATCTGCGCCGGTGAGGATGGCAAGGCCATAGCCCAAGCTTACGCCTGAGAAGATAACCGGGAAGAAGTGGCCGCCGCGCCAACCAAGGTTGATGAGGGCGGGCGTCAGCATGGCCTTAACAAGACCGGTCGCGATAAGCACGCCAGCGGGAATGGTCAGGTAGGTTTCCATGAGCACGTCGGCCTGAGTCTCGCCGGCAAACATGGTGTAGGGCAGGACCGTGCCGCAGATGGCGAGCGCCAGACCGGCTAGCATGGCCTTGACGACAGGACGCTCCCCTATGGCATGGGCAAGCGCTTCGCTCGCGTGCTCAGAGACAAAGTACAGCCAGCCGCAGATTGTTCCGATCAGCGACAGAGGAATGAGCTAGGTAAGCTCCAGATTGCCTACCTCGGCGGCCTCGAACCTGGGCATGCCCATGCCGCCGCCCACAAGCTGGCCAAGCAGCAGGTAGGTGCCCAGGCCGCCGGCAATCGCGATGCCGTAAACCACGGTCTTTTGCGCCTTGGGCAGCCTGATGGTGATCTCGTCGGACGCAGAGCCCTCGTCGCCGTCGGCGCTACCGGCAAGCGGTGCCACAAAGCCAAAGACGGGCGCGGTAAAGAGCGCCGTCAACGCGGCCTGGGTACCCAGCAGCGTAAGCTCCCTAAATTCGGCGCCAAAGCGGCGCATGCGGTCGCCAACCCAGCTGCACAGACCCGCGATAACGCCGGTCAGGCCGGCCTCCGGTCCAATACTTCCGCCAAACAGCAGCGGCAGCAATGCCTCGAGCGAAAGCTTGCCCAGGTTGTCGTACGGGTAGTGCCCGTCTTGCTTAACCTTAGCCATCACCTGGTTGAGGTCATCGGTCTTGGTGCCTGTCATCTTCTCGTACAGACCAATTAACAGACCGCCCAGCAAGCAGACAAAAAACGGGTACGGCAAAAAGCCAAACGGGCCGCTGGCAAGCTCGGGCGAAGCGACGCCCAGCGCGTGCGGAATCTCGGTCCACAGATAGTCGATACCGTGCTCCATCGCAAAAAAGAACAGCCAGACCGCGGCACCTGCGAACGCACCGGTCACGGCAACGCTAACTAAAAACAGCGCGCGGTTTGTGGGTTTGGCAAGGTTATCCATCGGGTCCTCCCGCGGTCAAAGTCGACATAGTTATGTTTTATTGTAGAGCGAGCGTTGCCCGAACGAGCTAACCGTCTGCGCCGCAAACGGCACCATTGGGAGCCATAGTGGGACAGGCTCAAGACTTATCCGTTGATAATCGAGGCAATCTCGCGCAAATCGTCGGCAAAGTAGATGCCGTGCTGGCGCCGCGGGCTCGATAGGCCCTTATCAATCATGTGCTCGAGCAGCGCCTTGAGGTCGTTGTAGTAACCGTCCAGGTTATACAGGATGCATGGAGCACTCAGGTGCCCCAACGACACCGCGGACATGACCTCGGCAATCTCCTCGAGCGTGCCCGTCCCACCGGGAAAGGCGATGAACGCATCGCCGAGCTCAATCATCTTGGCCTTGCGCTCCGCCATATCACTCGTCACTATGAGGTCGTCGATACCGTCATGTTGAAACTCAGCCTCGATAAAAAAGCTCGGCTCAACACCCGTCACACGTCCGCCAGCATCGAGCACGCTATCGGCGAGCGCGCCCATCAGGCCCGATTTGGACCCGCCGTATACCAGCGCGTGTCCGTTGGCGCCAATCCAGTTGCCCAGCTCCTGCACCGCGGGCAGAAACGCTGGGTCATTGCCAGTGTTGGCACCCAGGTACACGGTGATGTTCATATTTGGCCCCCCTGTTGTGGCGCACGACGTTCGTCTTAGCGCTGGCGTCGACGATACTCGCGCACGCGACGCGAAAGATCGGCAAGCTCGTCGTGATCGAGCTCTTCCAAATGCTCCAGATCATCCATAAAGCGTGCCATGGTGTCCTTTTGACGCATCTTGATAAGCGTATTGCAGTAGTTCACCGCCACGCCCGTGAGCATGGCGATGTAGAAGATGCTGATGACGCTCAGAATGACGGTAATGGCGCGGGCAACCGGTGTCTCGGCCGGAATGTCACCAAAGCCGATGGTCGAGACCGTCTCAAAGCTAAACCACAGGCCATCGCCAAACGTGAGGGTCGTGGGCTCGGACAGCCAAACGGCCGTCGAGCACAGCAGATAGAAGATAAGAAACAGGCCCGTGATGCGCGCAAAGCCAGCCTGGCGCAACACGTCGGCAAGCGTCCTCAACTTGTTCATCGCGACCCCTTTTCCCAGACGCCCAATCACGTTCGCTCGGTATTGTCCCACGCCTCCCCCGCAAACGAAACTAGTCATTGGGGACGTTCTTAAATGACTAGTCAAACAAGAACGTCCCCAATGACTAGTCGTTTAAGAACGTCCCCAATGACTGCCGGGCGGAAGCGTTTAGCGGTGCAGCTGCCGACTGGGCAGGTTGAGCTGGTATCCTTATGCGGTAATGTCTCGATTCGTTAGGAATGCATGTGAGAGCTGCCACTGTCCTTCGTTCAGTTATATATCGCGCTCTGGCCATTGTGCTTGCCGCGCTTGCCGTACTAAGTTCTATCGCGCCTGTCCAGGCTTTGCCGATGACTCTAGTCAGCAAGTCAAAACGGTCCGCGTCGGCTGGCTCGTCAACAACGAGGGCTTCCAGAACGGCACCCCCGGCGAGCGTCTCTCGGGATGGGGTTACGAGTACCTCCAGACCCTGTCGTACTACACGCCCGGCTGGCGGTACGAATACGTCTCCGGCACCTTCACCGAGCTTATGGACATGCTCGAGACGGGCGAAATCGACCTCATGCCCAACATCTCCTATTCCGAGGAACGCGCCCAAAAGCTGCTCTTTTCCTCGAACCCCGAGGGCACCGAGCGCTACTACATCTACGCCAAGCCCGATCGCGACGACCTGACCAAGGGTGACCCCCAAGCGCTCCAAGGCCTTACCATCGGCTACAACCCCGACGTTATGCAAACCTTCGTTGGCCAGCAGTGGCTCGCCAACGAAGGCATTACCTGCACATACAGGGAGTATGACGGGGGATCCATGCTCTTTGACGCACTCGCAAACGACGAAGTCGATGCCGTCATCATGAACGACACCATTTCGTCGCCCGATGCCTCCCCCATGTTCTACGTTGGCTCGAGTGATTACTATTTTGCCGTCCCCAAAAGCCGCCCCGACCTGATGGACGACATCAATGCCGCCATGTCGGCAATCGCCCGCGTCAACCCACGCTATATCGACGAAGTCAAATCTAACTACTCGGCCCAAAACAGCGGTTCATCATCGCTCAACGGCCCCGAACGTTCCTGGCTCAAAGCAAATGACAACACAATCACGCTTGGCTACATTACGGGCAAACTCCCCTACTGCAACGAAGACGAAGACGGCAAAATGGAAGGTTCGCTCGCATCGCTTGCGACGACGTTGCACGATAAATTTGGCATTACGGTCAAAACCGTCGCCTTTGATAACTACAAGATGATGTCAAAGGCCCTGTCAAAGGGAAGCATCGACGTTGCGCTGCCGGTATACCGAGATTACTGGTTTGCCGAGCAATCAGGCGTTGTGCAGTCGATATCGTTGGGGACCACAACCCTCACCGCCATCCACACCGGAAGCAACCTGAACAAAGACCTTCAGAACATCGCCTGTACCAAATCATCGTTTATCAACCGAAATGTACTCGAAAGTCTGTTCCCCACAGCGACCGTGACCGAATGCCAATCCGACGATGAAGCGTTCGACGCCCTCAGGAAGGGAACAGTGCACTGCATCCTCGCCCCCAGTTCACGCGTAAAAACCATCGGCGACCGTTATGATCTCGAGAACTGCGAGACGGCCGAGCTCCCTGACACCTGCGAGCTCTCGTGCTGGATTTCGCGCGGAAGGCCCGAGCTGCTGGGAATCATCAACAAGGGCATCATCAATGCCGGAGAATCGCTCTCCGCAAGCAATTACTCCTCCACGTCGTACACGGCCCAGGAATCCAACACCCTTCAATTCCTTTATCGCAACCGTGCCGCCGTTGCAGCTGCCCTCATCGGTGTGTTGTCGGTCGGCATCGTCCTGCTCATCTGGGCGCTCGTGCGCGCTCGGACCGAGCGCAAAAAAGCCGATGCTGCCAACGCCGCTAAGACAGCATTCCTCACGCGCATGAGCCACGACATCCGTACGCCGCTCAACGGCATCCTGGGCCTTATCGAGATCGAGGAATTGAAGGAAGGCGATATCCAGGTCGCCCGCGAGAGCCGTGCCAAGGCGCGCGTTGCCGCCAATCACCTGCTCTCGCTGATCAACGACATCCTCGAGATGGGCAAAATCGAAGACCGCAAGCTAACACTGGAGCATACGCCTTTTAACCTCAAAGAGCTCTGTGACGATACACTGGTGCTGTGCAAGCTCCGCGCGTCCAGTAACGGCATCACCATGCAGGACAATAGTCTGCCGTACGCCACGGGGCCATACATGATCGGCAGTCCCACCCATATCCGACAGATCATGATCAACCTGTTAGACAACAGCATTAAGTACAACAAGCACGGCGGCTCCGTCACCTTTAGCTCAAAGACCAAGCCACTCGATAACGGGCGCGCTCTCTTTTGCTTTAGCGTTTCGGACACCGGCATTGGTATGACTCCCAAGTTTTTAAAGCATATCTATGAGCCGTTTGCCCAAGAAGGTGACGATGCGCGCAGCAAGTTCCAAGGAACCGGCATGGGCATGCCAATCGTCAAGTCGCTTATTGAACTGATGGGCGGCACGATTGAGATTTCGAGTGAGGTTGGCGTGGGGAGTACGTTCAACGTCCAGATTCCGCTCGATATCGACAAAGACCCTCAGGCAAGAGAACGCGCGGACGAGCAAGCAGACAGCTGCTCGCTTGCCGGCATGAACGTTCTTTTGGCAGAAGATAACGAGCTCAATGCCGAGATTGCCCAGGCGCTGCTCGAAAGCGAAGGCATTGTCGTAACTCGCGCCGCCGATGGCAACGAAGTGGTCGACCTATACGTTGGCCGTCCCGCCGGCAGCTTCGATGCGATTCTGATGGACATCATGATGCCGGGAATGGATGGTTACGAGGCGACCCGCGCGATTCGTCTGAGCGAGAAGGTCGATGCAGCCGATATCCCCATCATCGCGCTCACCGCCAATGCCTTTGCCGAGGACGCCAAGGCGGCACACGACGCCGGCATGAACGCCCATCTGTCCAAACCGCTCGACTTTAACAAGCTCAAAAACATACTCGCCCGCATCAAGAAAAACGGATCCGTTTCGCTATAGTTTGTGCTCAACAACCATACGCAGCAGAAAGGACGCCAACGATGTTTAGGCCCTTACGTCGAAAGAAACGCGCCATCACCGACGAGGAAGCGCGCGAACTGCTCGCCACCTGCAAGCGCGGCGTCTTTGCCGTCAACGGCGACGATGGCTACCCGTACGCCATTCCCGTCAACTACTTCTTCGACGCCGAGCACGACAAGATTTATTTCCATGGCGCCAAGGCCGGCCACAAGGTCGACGCACTCAAGCGCGATGACAAGGTCTGCTTTACCGTTTACGGCAACGAGTGGTACAAGGACGGTGACTGGGCTCCCTACGTTATGAGTACCGTGGTCTTTGGCCGCTGTCGCCTGGCGAATGACACCCCCGCGTTTATCGAGGACAAAGTCCGCCAGCTCGCCCTTAAGTACTACCCTTCTGCCGAGGAGGTCGAAGAGGAAATCGCCAAGGACATTAAGGGCGTCCAGCTCTACGAGATTACGATTGAGCATCTCTGCGGCAAGCAGATTCAAGAAAAGTAAGCCTCAAAAGCAAAATTCACACATAGCAATATGGCCCGGTTCCAACCAACCTTGGAACCGGGCCATATGCTTATGAAGCGTCGGCGGCAATGTGCGCTAGCGCCTCGACGAGCTCCTGCGAGCTCACGGGTTTACTCAGGTGCGCGTCCATGCCCGCCTCGCGCGAAAGTCTGCGGTCGTCGGCAAAGGCATTGGCACTCACGGCGATAATCGGCGTGGTCGCGGCATCCTCGCGATCGAGCGCTCGAATCTGACGCGTGGCCTCAAGGCCATCGATACCGGGCATCATGATGTCCATCAACACCACGTCGTACTCGTGCGGTGCGCTCGCGGCAAACGCCTCAACGGCAGACTCGCCATCCTTAGCATGCGTCACGACGGCACCGGCACGGCTGAGTGTAAACTGCGCGATCTCGGCATTCAGATCGTTATCCTCTACGAGCAAAACGCGCAAGCCCTGGAGCGCATCGCCATCACCCGCATCCACGCGAACTTCCTGAGGAATCTCGGAGCGCTTGCACTTCTCAAACGGCAGGCGGATGGTAAACGTCGTCCCCTGCCCCAAGACGCTCGTAAAGCTCATGGTTCCGCCCATAAGCTCGACCAGCTGTTTTGCGATAGGCGCGCCCAGGCCAGTTCCCGACGAAGCGCCTTCCACCTGCTGCTCCTCACGGCAAAACGGCTCGTAGAGGTGCTGTTGGAACTCCTCGCTCATGCCAATACCGTTGTCGGCGATCGTGTATTCATAGACAGGGACGCCATCCACTGGCTCCACCTCGCGGCACACCAGGCGAACATAGCCGCCCTGGCGGTTGTACTTGACGGCATTGCCGGCAATATTGAGCAACAAGCGCTTGAGGTGCGTCACACTCACCCGAGCATAGGGATGATCAAGCGTCTGCTGGTCGCAGATAATTGTCACCAGACGCTCCTCGGCCTGGCGCTCCAGAATATCGCGCACTTCACAGTTGAGTGCCACCAAATTTGTGGGTACGAGGTTCAGGTCGACCTGCCCGCTCTCCAGGCGACTCATATCGAGTGCCTCGTTGGCAAGGTCGAGCAACAGTCCCGATGCCGTCCAGATTTTTGAGCGGCACTCGGTCTGCTTTTGCAGATCGTCCGCATTGGCATCGCCAACCTCGACCATGCCGCGAATGCCGTTGATAGGCGTGCGCAGATCATAGCTCATGCGGCGCAGAAACTCCGTCTTTGCCGAGTTGGCAGACGAGGCCTCACGCGCCGCCTTTGCCAGCTTGTCGCCATAGTCGCGCTCCTGCAGCAACAGGTCGGTCATGCGCTGGCGCTCGGCACGGCGACGCATCATCACAACAGCGGCTATTGCACCGCCGTAGAGCACCAGCACGCAGGCGACAACGGCGGCGACGACCTCAAAGTAGCGCCGCGCCGAGGCATAGGTGTACACGTAGAACCCGCGCGCTTTTCCAAATGTGCCCAAATACCACTCGCCGTTGGCGTTGACCAGTCGGACTTTGCCGGGCAGGCATCGATCCTTAATACCGTCGACAATAAAGACATCCGTTGCAGGCAGATCGAATACGCCCAATATGGTGGGTTCAACGACATTGGTCGCAACGACCTTGCCATCGCTTTCGATCACGATATTGCCACTGTCGATGGTCTCATAACCACCGAGCAGGCTCTGCAGTTTGAGCGTATTGCTTGCAACTGCCTTCGCGCTCTGATGCCTTACCGCAACAACGATGCCCTCGTCATCCCGCCGGGTTACGCAGCCAATGTCTGCGACCGAATCATCCGCAAGCGTGATGCGGGCGGTATAGGACTTAAGCGGATGGGCTGCCACCTCCAGCACGGGTGCTTCCTTGAGATACGTAGCGAGCGACTCGTAGCCCACGCCATCCGTCGAGGACTCGGACACCAAATTGCCCGATGCGTCCGTCACGATCAGTGCGCTCACGTTGAACTGGTCGGCATATTGCTCCAGCATGGCGTTATCCACCGAACCGTCGCGCTCCATATCGCGCGCTGTCTCTCCGGCGATCTCCATAACGCGAATCAGGTTTTTGGTCGTATAGGCGCTATTGAATGCATCGTAGGAAAGGCTCTGCGTCGCCACGTAATCGACAACGTCGGCAAAGCGCTGCTCGGCCTGAGCTGTCGTGTAGCCGTAGCTCATCATACCGGCAACAACCGAGAGCGCTATCCCCAGCAGGGCGACAAGGAACCATGCCCCTGCCGAACGATTGCCCCGCTTCTCTACGGCGTGGTCGGGTGCACCGATCATGACAGGCCCTCTATATTCAAAAAGGGCGAAGGGTCATCAAAGTACTTTGACACCAGGCGTTTCATGGTGCCGTCGGCTAGCATTTCCTGGTAGGCATGGGTGAGCTTAACGTCGATGCCGCGCGTATCGTTGATATCGAAAGCGGTACCCAAACCAACCTCAAGCAGCGGCTCATCCAAAATTCGATACGTCACACCATAGTCTTTTTCGTAGGTGAGCAGCGAAGACTCATGCGCGGCGATGGCGTCGACCAGACCCTCGACGAGCGCCGGGTTCAGGTATGAGCGGTCCGAAAAGCAGTAGAGCTCTTTGATCTGCGGAACGTTTTCATTTGTACGATTGAGCAAAATGTCCTCGGGCTTGGTGGTGGACTGGACCGCCACGACCTTATCCTCAAGATCGGCAAGCGTGTAGATATCGCTCTGGGAATCGACCGCGACCACCTGGCGGCTCGCGAGGTACGGGCCGGCCCAACGATACTCGTTTTCGCGACCCGTCATGCTAAAGCTACCCATGACGCAATCGAGTTCGCCGCTCGCCAGCAGCTCTTTCTTCTTTTCCCAATCGATCAGCTGGTACTTTGGCTTGTAACCAATGCGGGCCAAAGCCTCGGTCAATATCTCGACATCCAGGCCAACGATATCGCCGTACTCGTCGGTATACACAAACGGTGGATAGAGGTCGCTGCCGACGTTGAGCGTCTTAAGGTTGTCGTCTTTGGCCTGCGAGGCATCCAGGCCTTCTAATGCAGACGTCGAGGCTCTGCCATTCGACCCGGAACAGCCGGCTATCGCTACGACAAAGGCGCACGCTACCGCAAGCGCAACAAACAACGAAATGGCAACCGAGCGACGGGACCTTTTCATCGAGCTCCATACGATCCTGTTTACAGACTGAAATGGTAAAAAATAATAGCAAACAAAACCACACGAGTGCCCAATGGCTACAGACGTTTTACCATGTGGGGCCTTCCAGCCGACTTGGCAGAAGGCCCCGCATGCAGTGCTCACTTACCGTGCATTAAAAACGTAGCGGTCCAGGCGGTCGCACGCTTCCTTTACGCGCGAAAGCGGCAGCGCCAGATTCACGCGAATGTGGCAGGGCCCGTGGAACGGGCGGCCGTCCTGATATCCCACGCCCACGCGCGCCCCCTCGTCGAGCAGCCACTGAATATCGCGGCCATGCTCGCGACACCACTCGGTGCAGTCCAGAAACACCATGTACGTGCCCTGCGGACGCGAATAGGACACGCCCTCAAAATGCCCGTCCACGTAATCGCAGAAGTACTCGATATTGCCGGCAAGCACCTGGTTGAGCTCGTCCACCCACTCGTAGCCCTGCGGCTGGTAGGCACCGATAAGCGCATGCATGGAGAGGACATTCATCTCGTTGTAGTGGGTCTTGTTGGACACGGCGCAGATGCGGTCACGCAGCGTCTCGTTGTAGACAATGTGGTAGCTGCCGACAAGGCCCGCCAGGTTAAACGTCTTGCTCGGCGCATAGAGGGCAACCGTGCGCATGCGGGCATCCTCGCTCACCGACTGCGTCGGGATGTGCTTGTGCCCCGGCAGGATGATATCGGACCAAATCTCGTCCGAAATCACCACGCAATCGTGCTGGCGATAGATGTCCATGGCGCGCTCGATTTCGTCGCGCTCCCATACGCGGCCGCAGGGATTGTGCGGCGAGCAGAACACCGCGGCATGGATGTGGTTTTGGGCGAGTTTGCACTCCATGTCCTCAAAGTCCATGCGCCACACGCCCTGATCGTCGAGCTTAAGCGGGCTATGGACAATACGATAGCCCGCGGCCTCAATGGACTTGGTAAAGCCGATGTAGGTGGGGCTGTGGACCAGCACCGCATCGCCCGGCTGGACATACGCGCGCAGCGTCGACACGACACCGCCCAGCACGCCGTTTTCGTAACCGATATGTTCAGGGCGCAGGCCCTCGACGCCATTGCGGCGGCTCTGCCATTCGATGATGCGGTCGAAATACTCGGAGCGCGGATTGAAATAGCCAAACATGGGGTGCTGGGCGCGCTGAATGATGTGTTCCTGGACCGTGGGCACCGTGGCAAAGTTCATGTCGGCCACCCACATGGGAATGCGGTCGAAGCCCTCGTCGGGTGCGTTCGGGGCCATACCGGGGATCTCACCCCAAGAGTCAACGGCGATGGCGTCCATGCCGTGGCGGTCGATGATTGAAGTGAAGTCGTATTTCATGCTGGACTCCCGTGCAAAGTTGATTGTTTTGGTAGGCGTTATTGTCCACCAGCGTGGGCGGTTTTGGCGCGGGGTTTGGCGCTTAATTTGACGGGTGCGGACGAATGGCTGGTTAGTCTTGCGCGTCGTTGACGGCAACTACGGTTAGCTGGGTTTCATCGACCGTAAACGATATGTCGAGCCCGGCGTAAGCCAGATGATAGACGCGGTGTGGCTCGTGCTTGCTGCCCGCGCGGCGCGGGTCTTGGCGAAGGACCTCGACCAAGCCGAGGAGCTTTGCGGGCGGGACCATATCCTGCAGTGCTTGCGGAAACTCAACATCGAGCTCTTGCCACGGAGCATCCTCAATCCAGCCTCCGGTCGCATCCGGGTGGCAGTCCGCAAACGGAATGTAGGGCTTGATGTCGTAGATGGGCGTACCGTCGCGCAGGTCGGCCCCCAACACATGGATGATGGGGCCATCGTCGGTGAGCTCGACACGATCAAGCTTGACGCAGGTGAGCCCGATGGGATTAGGGCGAAACGGACTGCGCGTGGCAAACACTCCCACACGTTCGGCTCCGCCCAGACGCGGCGGGCGCACGGTTTTCGACCATTTTGCGTTGGTGCCGGACCTGTCCTGCGTTTTAGCGTCGACGGCAATATCCTTAGCCGTGCCGCCGGGCGTTCCGTTTTCGAAGCGCCACAGCAGCCACAGGTGAGAGAAGGAGTCCAGGCCCTCAACCGCTGCATTGGAGGCAAATTCCGGCTCAAAAAAGATTCGTCCCTGCAGATGGGGCGCCAAAAAGCTGTTGCGCGGAATGCCGAACTTCTGCGGCAGGTCGGTATGTATGCGTGCGATAGGTTCCATGCCGGTCATTGTACGGCATGGAGGCGTGGGGCGTTGCGCGCAATTCTTCGCCGCGGTCCCCCGTCGTGCAACCAACGGTTGCTTGGAAGGGCGCCTGCCGCCGCGTATGCTTAAGCCATCAACCAGCAGAAAGGAGCCGCTATGGCCTTTGCAGAAAAGCTCATTGCTGTCCGTCGCGCCCATCACCTTACCCAAGAGCAGCTTGCCGCTAAGCTCTTCGTCACACGCCAGGCCATCAGCCGGTGGGAGCGCGGCGAGGTCACACCGGGCATCGACATGATGAAGCTCATCGCCGCCGTAACCGGAGAACCGCTGTCCCACCTGCTCGAAATGCCTGAGCACTATTGCCAGAGCTGCGGCATGATACTCACGCCCGACGACTGCGGCACCGATGCCACGGGCACCGCGACCGATCATTACTGCAAGTGGTGCTACGACCACGGCAAGTACACCTATGACACCACCATGGAGGCAATGATTGAGGATTGTGCCCCGCGCCTGGCACAAAACACCGGCATGTCGCTCGACGAAGCCGTCTCGCTCATGGGCGCCGTCCTGCCGCAACTGGAGCGCTGGCGCACCGTGCAGGAAAACGAGGCGCGCTACGGTGCCGAGGCGCGGGCGCGCTACGGCGATGAGGCTATCGATGCAGCAAACGAAGCGTTGCTGGACATGGACCCCGAGACATGGAACGACATGAAGGAACTTGAACGCGCTATTCTGGGCCAGCTCTCGATTGCCATGGGCATTGGCGACCCAGAGAGCAACGAGGCTCGTAAGCTTGTCGCGATGCATCGTCGCTGGATTGCTCTCAACTGGGGATGCGAGCCCCAAGACGAGGCGTACCTGGGCCTCGCCCACGGTTATCTTGCCGACCAGCGCTTTGTTGACTACTACGACAAGCCCTGCGCCACCGGAGCCACGGCGTTTCTGGTCCAGGCCATCGAGTCTTCGTTGACGCGCGCATAGACCGCGGCGGCTTTGGGTATTTCAATCAAAACCTCAACCGATTGGAGACCTATGGCTACTAATCACGAGCTCGCGCTGTACGTTATGACCGGCTGCCCGTATTGCTTAAAGGTCAAGCACTTTTTGGCCGATAACGGCGTGACCATTCCCGAGCGCAATATCTCGACCGATTCCGATGCCGAACAGACACTCATCGCCGTCGGCGGAAAACGCCAGGTTCCCTGCCTGTTCATCGACGGCAAACCACTCTACGAGTCAAGCGACATCATCGCATGGGTGCAGGAAAACCTGCTCTAGTACGCACGCTCTGTCCGTCCAGGGCCCCAACCCATACGACCCAAACATGTACACCAGCATCCAAAGTCGACATTTTTCGACATCTTTGGATGCTGGCGTACAGCTTTTTGGTAGTCATGGACGCTCTTGGCCGGCTAATTGTTTGAGGAGACCTTTGGATTATGGCTGTTTGACGCCTCTGGAAAGGTTTCCGAGAGGGCTGTGGTCAAAAAAGGCAAATATGAGTACTGCTACCTGTTTAGTAGCAGCGATTTTGATCACTTCAGGAACTATTCAACGTTCCACTCGTCCGCAGACGACGTTATTTCTCCTCATATGTTCAATAAAAGTAGCTCTTAATGGGAACAAATCTCATCAGGAGCTACAATTTATAGCAAATAAATGCAACCATAATGGCAACAGTACTCATATTTGCCCTTTTTTGACCACGACCCTCCAGAATAGTCGCTGAGAGCGACACTAAATGACAAAATCCGACACTTGAACGTTCTTATATGAGTAGCCATTGAAGGACACCTAACGACTACTCCCATTCGCGACACACTGTGTCGCGAATTAAGCTGGCCCCATTACCGAAGACCAGTGAGAGCTCCTGCCCAGAATCTCAATAGCTTAATAAAGGGCTCCCCTCCGGAAGTTCAATGAGCATCCAAATTCCAAGCTGAAAAGCAAAGGAGTATCGAAGCCGTCAATGCTCATTTCCTATCGAACAGGCAGGTCAAAACAAGCTAATTAGCCCGATGAACTGCTTGTATTTTTGTCTACAAAATTGTATACAAAAAGAGAATCCGAGAACCGGCGCTCGACATTATGTCGATCGATAGGAGGCGCCATGGATGCTAAGCAGCTCGAAAAGATGATGGGGTTTGCTCCCGGAGAGTTGAAGAAAGCCGCGGAAGCCTACGAAAAAGATGAGTGGCCGAAAGGTCACACCATCAAGTTGGGAAGGCCACCAATCTCCGATGAGCCGAGCGTCGTTATATCAGCACGTGTGGGCGAATCGATTCTTGAGGCGTTTGACGAAAAAGCCAAACGCCATGGGCAAACACGCACGGAGCGGCTCAGAGAGCTCATTACACTTGATGCACTGATTGCCTAGGCCCGCTCCCCCGTCGGACCCAAACATGTACACCAGCATCCAAAGTCGACATTTTTCGACATCTTTGGATGCTGGTGTACATGTTTTTGCTACATAGTCGTTGGGGACGTCCTTAAATGACCAGTCGTTAAAGAACGCCCCCGATGACTAGTTAGCCGTGGAAGCGAGCTGTGGGTGCAAGCGGCTGTTCACGAAAGACGCGCTCGACGGCAGCGCGGTATTCGTCGACCTTTTTGGTCTTGCGTACGATCTTGTGGACGGTAGCGGGATCAGCGAAAGCGCACTTGGCGTAGAACCACCACTCCTTCATGCGGAAGACCGCATTGCCGCCAATCTCTTCTGCATATGCCGCAAACAGCGTGTCGTGGAAGCGCTGCAGCTCAGCAGCCGTTGCAGCAGGGCCGCCCTTGACCATGCGAGCCAGAGCGGGGTTCGCGAGCAGGCCACGCCCCAACATCACATGGCGCGTGCCGGGATAGGCCTCCACCAGCGCGTCCATATCCTCAAGATCAAAAATGTCACCGTTATAGGCCACGGGGAACGGCGCACGCTCCAGCGTCTCGCCATAAAACTCTTTGCGCGGCAAGCCCGTATAGCGGTCCTTCTGTACGCGCGGATGCACGATCAGCTCTGCCAACGGCATGCGGCAATACAGATCGAGCACGCGCTCGTATTCGTCGTCATTCTCCAGCCCCAGCCTGGTCTTTACCGACACCGGCAACGGCGACCGCTCGCACACATCGCTTAAGAACGCCTCGAGCTCGTCGAGATTGCGCAAGAAACCCGAGCCCTTGCCCTTGGCGACAACCGTTCCCGAAGGGCAACCTAAGTTGAGATTGACCTCGCGGTAGCCCATGTCGGCGAGCACCTGTGCCGCCCACACAAACTCGTCCGCGTTCTTGGACATCAGCTGAGGCACCACGTTGAGCCCCTGGTTATTGGCTGGATCGATCTCCTTAAACGCCTTGCCGCCAAAGCGGTTTCCCACCCGCGGCGGCGGCAAAAACGGCGTGTAATAGCAATCGAGCGCACCGAAGCACTCCGCATGTACGCGACGGAACACATGCCCGGTAATCCCCTCCATAGGGGCCAGCGAAAGGATCATCTACTCTTCTCTCATATCAACACAACAAAGGGGCCGTCCCTTTGTCACATGCATTATGCCTTGCGCTTCAGGCGATTCACAAGGAAGAGGTAGCTACTGAACGATGACCACCCTCCAGCCGCACCCCATACAACGAGGTTTAATACTTTTCCCGAGAAGTGAACGAGTGAAAACGGGCCCCCGAAGCATCGGCACTTTCGAGATGCAATTTCCTGCGGTTTTGCCAGCCAAATCCTGCGGGTTTGACGTCTAAAAATGTCGATGCTTCGGAGGTCCAAGTATGGCCGTTCACTTCTCGGAAAAGTATTAGACCTCGATTTACATGCCACTCAATGTGACAAAGTGGCTGCTCCTTTGTCACATTCGATGAAAAAGGGCACCGATGTTAGTCGATGCCCCAAAGCGGCTGCAGGTTAAGCCCTACAGCGTATGTCTAAGACGAATCGAACTATTCGTCCCAGGAGAGGTTCTTACCAGTCTTTTTTGCCAGCAGCAAGAACAGGCCGATAATAACGTTGCATGCGATGCAGAAGATGAAGACGCCCTGGAAGGAGCCGACAAGCTCATAGACCTTCATCATAACGGGCATGCCAAAGGCGCCGACGATATAGCCCACGGAGCAGATCAGCGCGAAGATGCGACCGAAATCGCGGGAGCCAAAGACATCCATAACCAAAACGGTCAGGGCAGTGCCAGCGATGACGTACATTACGTCGTTCACGCCTGCTGCGAGGATGCTGAGCGTCGAGTTGCCGCTGCTCATCATGAGCATGACAAAGGAGAGGATGGAGACAGCGAGCCAGCCCAGAATGGCCTTCGTGCTGCCGAACCTATCGCAAGTGGTGCCGACGATCGGATTGAGGAACAGATCGAAGAGCGATGCAGCGGATACCATGAAGCCGCCCACCATGGGGCTAAAACCAACCTCGGAAGCATACGTCGGGAAGAGCTGGTTCATGCAGCAAGTGAGCTGAACGAGACAGAGGAAGCCGATGCAGAAGAAGAAGGCAGGCGACTTAATGGCGCGCGCATAGCTAACGCCACGCGTGCTATCCTCGGTCGTCTCCTCGGTCTCGGTGACCGTCTCGCCCTCGACGTAGCCATAGGGCAGCATGCCCTTGTCCTGAGGCTTATAGCGAATAATCAGGACGGAAGCGGGGAGAATGAGCACGGCGGAGACGCCAGCGAGCACCAGATAGCCAGTCCTCCAGCCAGCGGCCTCGATGACAGAGGTGATGACGGGGCTCATGATGAGCATGTAAATCGAGTTCACTGCCCAAGCGAGACCGATTGCCAGGCCACCAGATTTTTTGAACCACTGGTCAATAACGTCGGACATGGCGACGCCGGTGGTGAAGGCGAAGCAAACGCCAATCAGGGCGCCAGCGGCGATGAACATCCAGACTTCGGTGTAGAAGGCCATGCCTGCGCCGGCAGCAAGCAAAATAAGCTCGACAACGGGGAGCCAAACCTTGCCAACGACCTTGGGAATGAGTTTTCCGACAAACGGAAGAGCTGCCGCAAGACCAATGAGCGTTGCGGTGAAGTAATACGAGAAGATGGAATAGTCAAACCCGAACTCCTCGCACACGGGTGCGACGAAGGAGCCCGCGATGACGCTATAGGATCCGGTCGTGCCGGCAGACATAAGGCCGAGCGCGATTACGAGAACCCATGCGTAAACCTTGCTGCTCTTTAACTTTGCATTTTCCATTGATACAGCTCCTAGAGACCCAGAAGGGCACACATAACGGCCTTGATGGTGTGCTGACGGTTCTCTGCCTCACGGAAGATGACCGAAGCGTTGGCCTCAAAGCACTCGTCGGCAATCTCAAAGCCCTCGGTGATGATTTCGCGATGGAGGTCGTTCTTGCACTGGTCGAGGAGCATTTTGCCGACACGGTGATCTGCGTTATGGACAGAGGGAAGCTCATGCATGCAGAAGATGTCGGGATTGTTGGTGCGCTTGCACAGCTCGCTGGTGACGCGATAGGGGTACAAAGACTCGGCATCGCCCAGCCAGGAGTTGTAGTCGTCGGGATCCAGAACCTCTTCGCCGCACTCGGGGTTGATGTAGCGCCACTCCTCGGTAACGATAACGTCAACGCCATCCAGGGCATCGAGGTCAGAGGTGATGGTAAAGGTCCTATTGGGAGCGTACTTGGCGTAGCAGGCCTCCACCTCTTCGATCATTTCCTTGCACATCTGATGACGGAGGTCGTCGGGGCCGATGGCGAGGAAGTCCATGTCGAGCATAGCGCACAGACGGCCATACCACACCGGGGCGCCGGCGCAGTTGCCAACGAAAGCCATCTTCTTGCCGCGGCTCGTACGCAAACCGCCCCATTGCTCTTCCATCGTAAGAGCGTCAGCGAGCATCTGAGTCGGGTGATCGCCGAGAGTAAGGGCATTGATGACCGGGATGTCAACCAGGTCGGCGACGTCATAGAGGAACTGCTCGTCCTTCTGTGCGCGATAGACGATGAGATCATACATGCCGTTAAAGACGCGCATGGCGTCCTTGACGGTCTCGCAGTCACCCATGTGGGAGTTGGTCAGATAAGTGAAGCCCATGCCCAAATCGTTGCAGGAGGTCTCGAATGCGCAACGAGTACGGGTCGAGCCCCACTCAAAGTTGGCGAGGACGTTTTTGCCGGGGAAGTAGCGCTGGTCGACACCAGACTTCTTCTGAGCCTTAAGGTTCCAGGCAAGATCGATGAGATAGCGGAAATCCTCGGAGGAGAGATCATGGATGTTGATGTAGTCGCGACCGCGGAGGCTGTTGTTCATGCCTATTTCCTTTCGAATTATTATCAAAATTATTGTTGAATGTGTCCCCGAGGAAAACACGGATATCCCTCGGGGAGCGGTACATGTGGCGCCTAAGCCAAAGAGCGCAGGCTCTAAGGCTCACTAACGACTGGCCGCCACGTCCTTAGTCCAGCAGTGCACGCCGCCGCCGGACAGGTTAAGCGCGAGGGAATCAATCATGATGACCTTGCGATCGGGGAAGCAGCTCTCAAGAACTGCCTTGGCCTGCTCATCCTTCTCTTTCACGACCTCGCTCATGCCCTCGTGGTAATAACGCTGGCCAAGAACGACGCCGTTGCAAATCAGGAAGTTGCAGTAGCTCGCTGCGGCGTAGAAGTGGACGGGGCCCTCGGGCCAGGGGGTGCCATCCATAAACTTGCCGCCCATTTCGTCGATGAAGCCCTTATAGAGCTCGTAATCTTCATCGCCAGGGGCGATAACGACTTCAATAGGCTCGGCGGTGGGCATACGAACGATCTCGAAGGGCTTGCCCTCCCAGTCCGTTTCGTTGCTCAGGATCTCGTAGGCTGCCTCAATGCGGCGACGAGACTCTGCTCCAGCCTTGCTCGAGGCTGCCTCTTCATCGGACACCTCGGCAAGAAGAATCTTGTTCGGAGTGATAAAGCGACACATCTCATCAATGTGAGCTGCAAAGCTCATGCCAAAGACGGGAGTTCCGTCTTCCTTCTCGTCGAGGATGCCCAGTCGATAGTCGTCGTCCTCGAGCATAGGCTGCGGAAGCCAGATAACCTTGTTGAGGTTGTAGATGCGCTTATACTCGGCCTCTATTTCCTCTTTCGTGAACTCGGGATTACGCTTGCGGCATTCCGTGTCCTCGATGGCGATCAGAGTGCCGTGACCGTCAAACTCGCGGTCGCCGCCCTCCGAAACCATTTCGGAATTGACGATATCGAAGCAACCGAGCGCAACCGCCATGTGAACGGCTGCCTTACGTGCGGACTGGCACTCCGGGGAGTTCTTGTCCCACACGCCGTAATAGGTCCAAGCGGGGTTGACCATATAAGAATGGCCCTTGTCGTCGACCATGATGCTGGGACCGTTGTCGCGGACATAGAAGTTGGAGTCTTCGAACTGCGTGATCTCGATGCGATCGAGATCAACCCCCTCCTCCTTCAGGCGCGAGCAAGCCTCCTCATAGGAGCCGGGGGTGCCGCAATTGAGGTTGACCGTAACGTCGCCATACTCGAGCAGAGCCTTGATCACGTCAACGCAGGGCTGGCGGTTATCGTAGCCCTCTGCACGGATGTAATCGGGAAGCCATGTCACATAGACGTTGGAGCGCTTCTCGAACTCGCCCGGCATACGATAGTTCTCGTACATGGTTGGTCCTTCCGTCGGGTTTCCCGCGATGCTGTCCGGCCGCGACAATAGCGGGGTTTCACCTGCTATAGTACTACTATACCTACCGTTCGGTAGATAATTTTGAATAATTGCCGCTCGCCTACTGATACATACCGTTCGCCGTATATAGTGGTCATGTTTGGACACGAATTGATGTTCCGTTGCCATCCTTAATAATGTTGGTAGTGCGGAAGTGATTTGCAATGGAGAAATGCAGCGTGAGCACAAGAAAAAAAATATTGGACGCAATGTACGATCTTGTGGCAGAAGTCGGTTATGACAAAGCGTCTATCGGAAAGATTTGCGACTTTGTCGGTATATCCAAGCCGTCGGTGTACTACTACTTTCCCTCAAAAGAGAAGATTTTCACTACGCTCTTGGACAGCATGTTTCCGACCATTGACTATCAGCGCGACTACTCGCTAATAGTCGATAGGGACGGGTTCAAGGCCGCGCTTATCGAGCTCGGCAATTCAGTTATAGGTGGCTATCGAAGCGATGAAAAGCGCCGGCGCGTGCTGGCCGAGGTTAGCGTTCAAGCAAATCGAATTCCTGCAGTTCAGGAACGTCAAGCGACGGCGACCAAACGAACCATGGATGCGCTTAAAGACATCCTTCTTCATGGTGTAGAGATTGGCGCGTTTTCCGATAGCGCCGACGTAATGCTCTACGTACAAATTCTTTATACCGTTCTGGAGGGAGCAAGCAATACGGTCGCTCAAGGTGAGGATATTGATGAGAAAGCGGTTTGGGCGGGAATAGTCGAGCTTATGTTCAAATAGACCAGCCAAGCTGAAGCGCATGTTGGCGCCCATGGTGCCTGCGGGCAACCTTTAAAACGAAAACAGGGGTCGACTCCAATCTGGCTTGGAGTCGACCCCTGTTGCGTTGAGTCCTAGGCCCTTTCGACACCACCTATATTGCGAATCAGCACCGCCGCCCACCCAACCGAATATTGCCGTTCGGCACCGCCATTAAATGCCTTCC
>JAGZDZ010000054.1:0-6545 GCA_018368535.1 Collinsella sp.
GCCGCGGACGGGTTGATATAGGGAGAGGGCCTGACCCCATATCGTTGGGGCCAGGCCCGATTTTGCCTCTTGACAATGTCCTGCTCATATTAAAAGGAATCCCTTTCTGTGCGCGGGGGTGGATTCCCGGACCGGGCGGCGCGGGGGTTAAGTTTGCTGCTCTACAGTCCTGACTCGCACGGAGAGCACATTAAGTGCTCTCCGGCTCGTGCGGAACTCGCGACAAACTTAAGCCGCCGGCCGCCCGGGCCGGGAATCCGACGTGCTCGGCGGGGCAACGCTACCCGCCAAAAAGGGACAGGTTTATTTTGTTCGGTTTTATCTGGTGAAACGTCGCGCTCCAGCGGTAATCTGCTCTCATCTGACGCATGGAAATCGGCGGCGTTTCCATTTAACGCAAAAGAGGCCGCTTCCCCTAGTAGGAAGCGGCCTCAGACCTTACGAATAGACGATGGTAAAGGGTACTTTTGTTTCGGTCTCCCCTGTTGACGTGCACCTCGTGCCCTCAAGCGTTACTGAGACCACTTGTTCGACATCAATCAACTTCGTTGGCACCCAGATGTTCTCTCCGCTATTGCGCCCATAAGAAAAATATAAGTTGAACACCCCTGCGTCGTCATCTTCGATAATCTGCTCCGATCCATCCTTGTAGCTGACGGCCAGCTTATTATCAACTGCTTCATAGCCCAAATCATCGATGTGCGTCTGGATGGAAAACGGGCTAATCTCAAGAGGCGAGTCACCGGAGCGGAGTTCCTTTGTATCGACGTACGCTCCAATATTGAACTCGGGTGTCGACGCCTCAAACCGCCTCGCACTCTCACCTTCACCCTCGGTCCAGTGGATATTCCAGGTGACCGCATGTTGCAAATCTCGCTCGCGATCCATAGCGGCAAAGTACATCGTGCCATTAATGACAGTATCGCTTGATGTGTCCTTATCAATTGTGCTGCGTGTGTCAGGCCATTCCTCGCCGAACTTCATATCGGGCGTGCCGATGCCCTGTTCTTCTTCACCATAGAGAACAAGTTCGCCAATCTCTGCTGCTGGCTTGTAGTAGTTAACTCCATTTGGATTGGACAACGTAAACGTCACGGCTCCGCAGCCGTTTTGGTCGATTGCCATCTCATGGATATCAAGCGTATAGCCGTTACCCTCGACGGACAGATTAACCTTCTGGACTGTGCCCTCCAGGCTTTGGGGCGCGATGCCATCGCCAAACTCTCTGGTGTAGGTATATTTAGTTCCCGATGAGCCGCCGTTGGTCCAGGTAATGGAATCCCCGTTGCCGTGGTTTCCCCAGGCTGAGGCAAAATAGCTGGAATTGACAACGGCGTAGGCGACCCCTCCGGTCGCCAACACTCCGGCAAGACATCCGATAACCGCAACATAGAGGGGCTTAGCATGACCCCTTTTGCGAAGCGGCTCGCCTTCAGCTGCATTAAGAACGCGATCTGCAAGATTGCTATCGGCTTGGATGGACTCGAAGGCCTGCTTGATTTGATTGGATTTCACGGTCGCCCTCCTCTAGGATGAATTTGAGCTTCGATCGACCGCGAGCTAAACGCGTTCGAACGGTCGCGGCTGGTACATGCAACAACTCGGCAATCTCTGAGGTCGAAAAGCCTAGATAGTAATAGAGCACGATGGGAACACGGAATCGTTCCGGAAGTCGCATAACGTCTGACAGGACCACCTTGGTCTCATCCTGCGCTGCCGAGAGTGAATCGGCCAAGTTCTCAATATCCTCTATGCGCCTCCATGGCTTTCGAAAGAGCGATTTGCATTCATTGATCGTGACCCGAATAAGCCAGCGACGAAGATGCTCCCAACTTTCAAAGTGTCCATCGCTTTTGAGCAACTTAAGAAAGACATCTTGGGCAACATCGTCGGCATCGGCACGATCGCGTAGGTACGTCAATGCGATCCGAAACACGACATCCCGGTAATCTTCGACCGCCTGTCTAAATGCTTGTTCTTCCATAATCACCTCCCGGTGATGCTGATGTTTCTTGCTGAGGCCCTCACCATAGATACGCTTTGACCGAACGAAATGTTTCAAATTCAAGCAGGAATAACCTACCAAAATAAACCTGTCCCTTTTTGGTAGGTTTTCTTCAACAAAAAAGACCCGCTCCCCTGTTGGGAAGCGGGTCTTTGGAAGGACGGTTAACGTACTAGGAAATTACTCCTCGTCGTTGTCCTTGGCCTCTTCGGCGTCGTCGGTGTCCACGAGCTGGTTGAGCAGCTCGTCGAGGGAAGCCATGTCCTCGTTGATCGCGCCGTTGGCGGGAGCCTTCTTGTCGTCGATCGGGGCGCCCAGGAGCTCCTCGTCGGCGTCGGCGTGATGCGTCGGAGCGGAGGTACCCAGCAGGATATCGTCCGGACCGTCGGGGCTAAAGACCATCTGCAACAGCTGCGAGAGGTCTTCCTCGTCGGCAACGTCGTCGTTGTTCTCGAGGATGTAGAGCAGGTCGTGGGCCTCCAGGCCGTCACGGAGCTCCTCGATCGCCTTGGCACCGATGCCATCGATGCGCAGCAGATCCTCCTCGGACTTGCCGACCAGGTCGCCGACCGTCTCGATGCCGACCTCGCTGAACTTGTTGGTCCAGCGCTGCGACACGCCCAGGTCGTCGAACAGGTACAGGCGAGCCTTCTCGGCGGAGATGGTGTGGCCGTTGCGGGTGAACGAACCGTCAGCACCACCGAACTCATCGTAGCCGGCCCAGTCGAGCTGCTGCGGGAGCTGCTCGTCCAGGTCCTTGAGCTCCACAGGAGCCCACTCAGGCAGCGACTTGGCGTTGGGCGAAGCCGGACCGTCGATGTCGACATAGCCGTCGGCCGTGCGATACGTCAGCTTGGCGTTGGCGTACGGCTTGAGGCCGGTACCAGCCGGGATCTTCTTACCGACGATGACGTTGGACTTAAGGTCGAGCAGGTGGTCGACCTTGCCCTCAATGGCAGCCTCGGTAAGGACGCCGGCAGTACGGATGAACGAAGCGCTCGACAGCCAGGAGTCGATGTTGGACGCGACCTTGAGCGTACCCAGGATGACGGGCTCGGCCACGGGAGCCTGACCGCCCAGACGGGCAACGCGCTCGACCTCGTCGGCGAACTCGTAGCGGTCGACGTACTGACCAAGCAGGTACTTGGAGTCGCCGGGGTTGGTGATCTGAACGCGACGCAGCATCTGACGTGCGAGCACCTCGATGTGCTTGTCGTTCAGGTCGACGCCCTGGCTGGTGTAGACGTCCTTGACGCTCTCGACGAAGGTGTGCATCGTCGACTCGATGTCGGTCAGCTTGCGCAGGTTGCGGAAGTTGACGAAGCCCTTGGTGATCTGGTCGCCGGCGCGAACCTCGCAGCCGTCCTCGATCTCGGGCATGAAGCGCACCGAAGCGGGAACGCGACGCTCGTCGAGGACACGGGTGTGATCCTCGGAGTCGGTGAGCGTCAGCACGTACTCGGACTTCTCGGGCTTAATCGAGAGGTGGCCGGAGTACGGGGCCAGCTCGGCCTCGCGACCCAGAATCTTCTCGTTGACGTTGCCGACGATATCGAACATACGGCTGACCGTAGGCAGACCCTGCGTAATATCGTCGACGCCAGCGACGCCGCCGGAGTGAATGGTACGCATCGTAAGCTGCGTACCGGGCTCGCCGATGGACTGGGCGGCAATAATGCCGACCGCGGTACCGATGGCGACCGGACGACGGGTGGAAAGATCCCAGCCGTAGCACTTCTGGCACACGCCGTACTTGGAGCGGCAGGTGAGCAGCGCGCGAAGCTTGACCTTCTTAAGGCCCGCATCGACCATCTTCTGGATGTCGGCGACCTTCTCGATGTAGCCGTCCTGCTCAAAGAGCACGGTGCCATCGGGAGCCACGACGTCCTCAATGAAGCAACGGCCGACGAGGTCGGTGTTGAGGTCGGTGGTGCCGGGGATGATGAGGTTGTAGGTGACGCCCTCGTGCGTACCGCAGTCCTCCTCGCGGACGATGACGTCCTGGGCCACGTCGACCAGACGACGGGTCAGGTAACCAGAGTCCGAGGTGTGGGATGCGGTATCGACCAGGCCCTTACGGGCGCCGTAGGTCGAAATGAAGTACTCGAGCGGCAGCAGGCCCTCGCGGAAGTTCGCCTTAATGGGAAGGTCGATCGTCTCGCCGGACATGTCTGCCATCAGGCCACGCATACCGCCGAGCTGACGCAGCTGGGTCTTAGAACCACGGGCGCCGGAGTCGGCCATCATGTACAGCGGGTTCTCCTCGTCGAACATGTCGAGCATGAGCGCTGCAACCTTATCGGTACAAGCGGTCCACTCGTTAACGACTTCGATGTGGCGCTCCGTCTCGTTGATGAAGCCCTCCTCGAAGTACTCGTTGATCTGGTCGACGTTGGCCTGGGCGCGGTCGAGCAGCTCCTGCTTCTCGGCAGGGATGAGAGCGTCCCACACCGAGATGGTGAGGCCGGCGCGGGTAGCGTAGTGGAAGCCGGAGTACTTGATGGCGTCGAGGATCGGGCCGACCTTGGCCTCGGGATAGCGATCGCAGCAGTCCGCAACCAGCTTGGCCACGTCGCCCTTGACCATCTTGTAGTTCATGAACTCGTAATCTTCGGGCAGGCACTGGCGGTTGAAGATGATGCGGCCGATAGAGGTCTCGAAGCGCGCGGTCTTGTTGCCGGTGACGTCGTAGTCGACAAACTCGTTCTTGCCGTTCTTGACGCGGAAGATATGGGTGCCGTCCTCGTTGATGACGTTGGCATCGGCAGCGGACACGCGGACCTGGATCTTGGCCTGCATGTCGACCTCGGAGCGGCAGTCATAGGCGTGCAGCGCGTCGTCGAAGCTCGAGAACACGTGGTTCTCGCCCGGCAGACCCTCGCGAACCTGGGTGAGGTAGTACACACCGATGATCATGTCCTGCGAAGGGATGTTGACCGGCTTGCCGGATGCCGGCGAGCGCAGGTTGTTCGCAGAGAGCATGAGCACGCGGGCCTCGGCCTGAGCCTGGCTGGACAGCGGCACGTGGACAGACATCTGGTCGCCGTCGAAGTCGGCGTTGAAGGGCGAGCAGACCAGCGGGTGCAGGTGGATAGCCTTGCCCTCGACCAGCACCGGCTCAAAGGCCTGGATGGACAGACGGTGCAGGGTCGGTGCACGGTTGAGCAGCACGACGCGGCCGTCGATGACCTCTTCGAGGATATCCCACACAAAGGTGGCACCGCGGTCGATAGCGCGCTTGGCGCCCTTGATGTTCTCGACCTTGCCAAGCTCGACCAGGCGCTTCATGACGAAGGGCTTGAAGAGCTCCAGCGCCATGGTCTTGGGCAGACCGCACTGGTGCAGCAGCAGCTTGGGGTCGGTAACGATTACCGAACGGCCGGAGTAGTCGACACGCTTGCCCAGCAGGTTCTGACGGAAACGACCCTGCTTGCCCTTGAGGGCCTCGGCGAGCGACTTGAGCGGGCGACCGCCACGGCCAGAGACCGGGCGACCACGACGGCCGTTGTCGAACAGGGCGTCCACGGACTCCTGGAGCATGCGCTTCTCGTTATTCACGATGATCGCAGGGGCGTCCAGGTCGAGCAGGCGCTTGAGTCGGTTGTTACGGTTGATCACGCGACGGTACAGGTCGTTGAGGTCGGACGCGGCGAAACGGCCACCGTCAAGCTGGACCATCGGGCGCAAATCGGGCGGAATGACCGGAATGACGTCCAGGATCATGTTCGCGGGGCTGTTGCCGCCCTTCAGGAAGGCGTCAACGACCTCGAGGCGCTTAACGGCCTTCTCGCGCTTCTGCTTCTGGGAGTCCTCGTCGGCGATGATGGCCTTGAGCTTCTCGGCCTCGGAGGGGAGGTCGATGGCAGCGAGCAGGTCGCGGACGGCCTCGGCACCCATGCCGCCCTTGAAGTACATCGAGTAGTAGCGGGTCATCTCGCGGAACAGCGGCTCATCGGAAATGAGGTCGCGCTCGCTGAGCTTCATGAAGGCGTTGAAGGCGTCCGTGCGGAGCTGCTTCTCGTCCTTGCACTCTTCCTCGATGTCGACGATGCCAGAGGCGATCTCCTCGGGGGTCAGCGGCTCCTCGTCGGAGAACTCGTCAAAGTTCTCGGGGTTGCCCTGCTCCTTGAGGGACTCGATCTGGCGGGCGCACTCGGCATCGATCTCTTCCAGATCGGCGGCGAGCTCCTCGCGCAGGTCGTCGGCGTCGGCCTCGCGGGCCTCATAGTCAACCTCGGTGATGATGTAGCTGGCGAAGTACAGAACCTTCTCGAGGTCCTTGGACTTGATGTCGAGCATACGGCTCATCGGGAAGCTCGTGGGGCTCTTGAAGTACCAGATGTGGGACACGGGAGCGGCGAGCTCGATGTGACCCATGCGGTCGCGACGCACCTTGGCCGAGGTGACCTCGACGCCGCAGCGCTCGCAGACGATGCCCTTAAAGCGGATGCCCTTGTACTTGCCGCAGGAGCACTCCCAGTCCTTGGCGGGACCGAAGATCTTCTCGCAGAACAGGCCGTCCTTCTCGGGCTTGAGGGTA
>JAGZDZ010000055.1:0-6137 GCA_018368535.1 Collinsella sp.
GACGACAAAGCCGATGTCGCCCCAGTCGTCCTTGAACTTCTCGGTGATGGTGATGGTGCACAGATCGTCATCGGCGACGGTGACGGCGGGGGAGATTTCAATCTTCTGGACGTCGTCGTCTTCGACGGCCTCAACGATCTCATCTTCCTTCTCAGCCGCCTCGCGATCCTTCTTCACCGTACCGGACAGGTCCTTGTCGGACTTGGTAAAGACAAGATTGCCGTCATCTTCTTCGAGGATGAGTTTTCCGTCCTTGAGCTTCATGTCATGCGACTCGTCTTCGGCGGTGATGGTTACGGTGGTGGCGTCCTTTGCCTCCCATTTAAGGTCGACGACTTCAAGGAACAGATCGAGGGCGCCTGTACCGTCCTCATCGAGAATCAGGACGCAGTGGACACCCCAATCCTCGAGCATCTTCATGTACTCATCGGTCAGCTCTTCGCCCTCCAGGGTTCCACCCGAGAGTTCCCAGCTGCCGACGAAGTTGGCCTTGGGGTCTTTGCCGCCGCCGCTGCAGCCCGTCAGGGCAAAGGCGAGCGCCAGGACGCATGTCAGAAATGCGAGTACGGACTTTTTGAACGTTGTCTTCATGGTGTCCTCCTTCTTGTGTGAAAGCCCATAGAAGCAAATGCGGGGGTGGCGGATCCCCCGCCAATTACCAGATAGAGGGACTAGGGCCGGGGCGTTCCGCAGTTGCTGCAGAATTTGCCGCCGTTTTCGCTACCGCAGTTGGGGCAGAACCACTTGGCCGGTACCGGGGCGGGTGCGGGACTGCCGCACTCGGAGCAGAACTTGTCGGTGTTGGTGGCGCCGCAACTGCAGGTCCACGTGCCGGCCGCGGGGGCAGCGGCAGGAGCCGGTGCGGGGGCGGGTGCCGGAGCCGGCTGCGGGGCGGCCTGCTGCTGTGCCTGGCCGGCGGCGAACAGCTGGCTGGCGTTCATGCCGCCCATGCCGCCTGCCATGCCCATGCCCATAAAGCCGGCCATCGCGCCGTTGGGGTTGGCCGCTGCGGCGCGCATCGCATCGCTCTGGGCGCTGGCGATGTTGGCGGCTGCCATGGTGGGATCGCGCATGACCGCGGCCTTCTGCAGATCCTTGATCATCTGCTCGTCTTCTTGCGAGGCGGCGATGGAGTTGACGCCAAAGCTCACAATCTCGACGCCGCGCAGGTCGCGCCAGTCGGCCGAGAGGACCTCGTTGAGCGCGCGGGCGAGCTCGGTGGTGTGGCCGGGAATGGCGCTGTAGCGAATGCCCATCTCCGAGATCTTGGCAAAGGCGGGCTGCAGAGCGGTGAGCAGCTCGGACTTAAGCTGGCTGTCGATCTTATCGCGCGTGTAGCTATCGGTCACGTTGCCGCACACGTTGGTGTAGAACAGCAGCGGGTTGGTGATGCGGTACGAATACTCGCCGTTGCAGCGAACGGAGATGTCGACGTCCAGGCCAATGTTGTTATCGACCACGCGGAAAGGCACGGGCGAGGCGGTGCCGTACTTGTTACCGATGATCTCCTTGGTGTTGATGAAGTAGACGCGCTGGTCCTTGCCTGCGTCGCCGCCAAAGGTAAAGCGGCTGCCGATATTGGCGAACGTCTCCTTGATGGAGTCGCCCAGGTTGCCGCTAAAGACGCTCGGCTCGCTGCCGGTGTCAAAGACGAACTCGCCGGGCTCCAGCGCGACCTCGATGATCTTGCCGTTTTGCACCACGAGCATGCCCTGGCCGTCGTTGACGGCGATGACGGAGCCGTTGGAGATGACGTTGTCCTCGCCGCGCGTGTTGGAGCTGCGGCCGCCGGTGCGCTTGCTGCCCTTGCAGGCCAAGACGTCAGCGGGCATCGATTCGCAATAGATAAATTCCTTCCACTGGTCGGCCATGACGCCGCCGGCAGCACCCAATCCAGCTTTCAAGAGTCCCATGGTGATCTTCCTTTCTCGTCAAAGGCCGGGTGGTATTGGTCAGAATGGCTAATCGTCCTTGTTGTCCTTCATGACAACGGTGGTCTCGGTGTGGCTGAAGGTGTCGTGCTTCTCGGTCAGGTCGAGCTCGCCGCAGTAGCAGTCGGCGTGGGTGGCCTCGTTGGCCGTCTTGAGCTGGCCTACCAGCAGCACGTCTGCGATGATCACGATGATCAGCGGCGCGACGATGTTGATGAGGATGCCCTCTACATCAAAGGTGAGGTAATCCGGATCGAAGGCGTTCTCGCCCATAAAGAGAATCTGGGAAAGGACAAATCCGATCGCAAAGAACAGCACCGAGGCGATAGCGAGCTTGGGCTTGGAGCAGGGAAGCTCGCCGACCATGCGGCCGGTTTGGCCGTTCATGGCAAACAGGTAACTCTTGCCGTTCCACGAGGTAGAGAGCATCCACACGGGGAACAGAGCATAATCGTTTTCTTCCCAGGTGTAGTCGAGCTGCTTGCTTTCGACCGTGGCGTCGTCGTACTCGTCGACGACGGTCTCGCGCAGGGCTGAGATCGTGCTCTCCTCCATGCGGCGCTCGGCGCGCGCCTTGCAGGTTTCGCAATCCTCGTCATAGCGGTTGGCGATGTAGCCGGGCATATAGGCGACCGAGAACGGGCGCAGCGCGTCGTAGTCAAACGGCTCGATGGCGTCCATGTGGCCGTCGGGCATCTTGGACGATCCGTCGACGGGCACGCGCTCAAACGAGATATTGCCCTTACGGTAGGCGTCGTAGTGGTCGGTGGTCGTGACGGTGCGGTCGGATTCCTCGGTCACGGTCTCGTTGGTCGCGTCAAAGTACACTTCGCCGTCAACGCGGGCGCCGTAGAGCCAAAACGGCACGTAAACGCCTTGGACCTCGTCGATGTGGTTGCCGGTGACAAAGCTCTTGGGCAGCAGGATTTTACCCTTGTAGTGGTCTTTGAGCGCGGCCATGACATCGTCGCGCCCGAGCTTAAACGGAATCACCAGGTCGGGTGAGAAGTCGCCCGAGAGCTGGCCGGGTGCCACGGCGGAGTTGCCGCAGTACGGGCAGGTGGTGACGGCGACGGTGCCGTCGGACACGAGCTCGGCGCCGCACGACGAGCAGATGTAGCCGGCGTTTTGAGCCAGCTCCTGCACGGCATCGTCGACAGCAGGCTTGGGGGCCGCGGCTGCGGCATCGGCTTTGGCATCTGCCTTGTCCTGGCGCTCGCGATAGAGGGCCTCGACTTCTTCGACTTCAAAACGCGAATCGCAGTAGTCGCAGACGAGCTTTTGCTCGGCACTGGCAAAGTGAAGGGGGCCGCCACACGCGGGGCACTGATAGTTGACGCTCTCAAAGGCCATGATCGGTCCTTTCGCTGCCGGAGGCTATGCGCCGATGGCGCCGCCGCAGTATTCGCAGCGCCCGCTGGCATCGGGAATGGTGGTTGCACCGCAGAAGGGGCAGGTGACCGCGGTCTTGGGGGCCTTAGCGGCCACGACGCTGTCGCGCGTTTCCTGACGCAGCTGCACCAGCGCGTCGCGGACCTCGGTTGCCTGGCGCTTGGCCTCGCGGTATTCGATGGAACCGCGCTGATCAATGGTGGAGTCGTTCACGCGCAGGTTGATCTCGGTAAAGTACGGCGTGTTGACGTGGATGGTCAGGTTAAAGTCGTAATCCAGGTCGTAGCGCGGCGGATTGTAGCTCTCGCGCTCGCCGTCTTTTGTCTCGCGATAGATCTCGGTGCGGTGCTCGTCGATATCCATATCGCAGCCGAGTACCTGCGAGAACTCGATGATGTCGGGATTGGCGTCGCGCCAGCGGCTCTGCGAAGTGATGATCAGCAGGCCCGCGTCTTCGTCGAGCATGATGTTGGTGCGCCCGGCCGAGAGTGTGCGCGTGGGGTTGAACGACGCCAGGCGCTCGGCATTGGCCTCGCGGTAGGCGAGTTGCTCGCGGATATCGTCCGCGGTGCTGGAGCGATAGCCGTGGAAGTAGGGGGAGAGCTTGCCGGCACACTCTTTGCACAGGTAGCCTTCGCTGATCTTGGTCTTTCCCAAAAGTCCCAGCTCGGTACCGCAAATCGCGCACTCTTTCTTTTCGAACATCTTGTCAAAGAAGCCCATGGCTGCCTCCCATCAACAGGTAGCGTGTGTCACTTTTGATGATGGGGGAGTGCGCGATCTTTCACGATACCCAGACGGCTCAACGAGTCTCCACAACTGGGACACATGGCCCATTTTTGACTAGTCGTTGGAGGCACTCTTCGGCCACTCATTGGGGACGCACTTAAATGAGTGGCAGTTGGGGACGCTCCATGCCGAATGTGGCGGTTGCCGAATGTGGGCGCCGTCCTTGCTATGCCACGGTTACGGCAATCTGGGCGTAGCGGCTGCAGGGGCGCTCGGCGCGTGTCTGCACGGTAAGGGTGAGCACGAAGCGGTTGCCGGGCTGCGCGTCGGCGGGCACGATAAAAGCGGTGCTCACCGCGCATTCCTGCCATAGCGAAAGATCCTGCGCGCCTGCATAGCCCGACGGGTTCACGGCGACATCCCAATGTGCATCAAAGCCCTTACCGTCGGGGTCGACGACAGTCGCTGCAAGGGCGACGCGCTCGCCGGCTGTAGCGCTGCGGTCGGCCGTGACCTCGATAACATGTGCCGGATGCGAGCAAGCTGCCGGATCATGGGCACACCATTGCGCGCGGGCGGCAAAGTCTTCCTGATAGGCGCGCAGGTAGGGATTGGGGTTGCCGTCTATGGGCGTGCCGATGGCGGCAAAACCGGCGGGCGCGTCCGAATCGGGATGCCCATCAAGAAACATACGGCCGAGCAGTGTATCGAAGTTGCGGTCATCGATACTGCGCAGGCCAAACGGCAGTAGCGGAATGTAGGTCATGCTGTCGCCTTCGGCCATAAAGTCGCCGCGCTCAAACTGCATCGCGGGCATGCCCTCTAGGCCCCAATCCAGATGGGCATGCTTGCCAAACTGGAAGCGCTCGGGCTCGTTTTCGTAGACCTTGCCATCGCCATAGAGCATGTAGCGTGCCATGAGGGGGCCGTTACCCTGCGTGAGATTCTGCTCAGGCCAAGGTGCCTTAAACAGCGGCAGCGTATCGGGTTGAGCCATCTTGGCATCGACATAGCCGCCATACATATAGGGCACACACCAAAAGATGAGCTCGGGAAAGAGCTCACGTCCATGGTCGAGCCATGAGTTGTCCTGCCCCACGCCATCGGCAACGCCCATCACGCGCACCTTCTGATAGACCCGCTGCTGCACGGCAGGCCATTCGGGCGTGGCGCGATAACACTCGGCAATGCTCATGAGGGCGCGAACGATGGTGTTCATGCCACCCCAGCTGAGCAGCCATAACGTACGCGGGTCATCATCCAAAATCGCCTGCGCAATTACGTGAGACCCCTCAGTTTCCTCAGTCACATCACCCTCAAAGGCAACATTTCCCACAAAGGTGCGCTCGATCATCTGGGCAGGCGTGGGAAACGGCGGCTCACCGGCAGCGCCCGCATTCGCTTGCAACTGCGGCCAAGCCTGGGCATATTCATTACTCCAGAGGCTTTCGATCCAATGTTCGGGAAACGGACGATACTCACAAAGCTCCCCGGCCAGCGGATCAGGCTCATGAGGCACAACAGCCCACTCGTAAGAGCGACGCCCTTTGGTCCGCCAATGCGAATTCACCTCGCCCAGCGTATGAACCCCATCCCCAAGAAAGTGATACTGCGAAGCCGTATACACCACAGCCTGAACATCAAGTAAGTTGAGATACAGAGCCAAATGAACGAGCGAGTTCATATCGTCGACTTCCATATCGGTAGTAACAATCACCCGAGTCAACTTCTGGGACATAGGAACAGCTCCAATCAAAATCAATTTAGCCAGTTACGCGCAAGGCAAGACGGGACCCACGCCCTCACCGCCACCGACCCGGCGTGCTGCCGGAAGCGCCCGGCCAGCGTTTCGAACAACGTTAACTTAGGGGGCCCTGACCTTTAGTTTTGTAAACATTCCGCAGCGCGGGCCCCGCTTATCCGATGCTCCGAAGGAGCAGGATAAGCGGGGCTCAGGCGCGAGGACGTTTACAAAACTAATGGTCTGGGCCCCCGATGGGATGGTTACCTCGAAACTCTGGCCGACCACTCCCAGCAGCCCACCGGCTCGCCGTCGATGAGTACGTTACCCCCGTCGAAGTCTTG
>JAGZDZ010000056.1:0-4974 GCA_018368535.1 Collinsella sp.
GCATGAGCTCGTCCCAGGTGCCGCCGACGCCCATCAGGAACACGGCGTCGTAGCCCTCGTCGGCGACCTTGTCGGCGAGCGCGGTCATCTTCTTGCCGGTCTCGTAGAGCGCCTTGCCGTCCTCGAGGTAGCCCTCCTGGTCGAAATGCATGATCTCGATCTTCTCGGTTTCCTTCATTTGTCTCTCCTTTCTGGGGTTGTCTCCACATCCCCCATGCCAACGGGCATCAAAGCCCGCTTACATTCCGTAACACTCAGCCGCTTTGGCTTTAAGCGCATTGACTGACTCTTCGTAGCCCTCTGCCTTGACCTCCATTTGCTTGGAGACGGCATCGAGATACGGGTGCACGTCCCATGACTTCAGACGCTCGGCGATCATTGCCGCAATCGTCTGGAAGAACACCAGATTGGGAATCGCGACCAGCAGCGGAGCCACCTGCGGCACCGCGATATCGTGAGCCTTGCCCTTGGGGTGCATGGTCAGCAGAACGGCCTTCTTCGATACCTTCGACAGCGCGTCGGCGATATTTGCCAGGCGCTCCGACCCTCGAGGGTCGTCGACGATAAACACCAGGTAGCCTGGGATGATCTGCATCTCGGGACCATGGACGAACTCCTCGCCCTCGTGATGCATGGCCGGAATCTTGATGGTCTCACTCAGCTTGAGTGCCGCCTCTTCGGCAACGCCGTAGTTGGGACCGTTGCCCACAACCATGGCCGGCACGTGTTCCGACAGTTCGAGTAGATGATCCTGGACATATGCCTCGGCGGTCTTGCACATCGTGGCGTTGGCCTGGATCGCATCGCTCAGATCGCCCAGGCGCTGGGTAACGCCATCGGCGTTAATCACCCCGCGTGCCTGACCACCGTAAATACCAAAGAGCACCAGATACTCGATGAGCGTCTGGACGCCCAGGGTCACAAAGTCCACCGACTCGACGCCCACGCCGTAGTCGAGAACGATATCGGCATGCTCCTTAATGGGAGCCTCGACGTTTGCCGTCAGCGCAACTGCCGCCATGTCGTGCGCTCGCATAAAATCGAGCGCCGCAATCGTATTGGTCGAGTAGCCGCTCTGAGAAATGGCAATGTTGAGCGCGTTTTGCGGATAGGAGTGCTCGAAATCGACGAAGGCCTCGGGCGTCACAACGGACACCTGCATCTGCAGCGCATCCTGCAGGTAATCGCGAGCGCAATCGGCGGCATGACGGGACGAACCCGAAGCAACGATGCGCAGCGCGTTAAAAGAACCGGACTGGAAAATATCAACGAGCTGCGCTACCAGCTCAGACGAACGCTCGAGGTTCTCCCCCATACGCACATGGGCAAGCTGAACGTAATCGAGCATCTTCATCGTCTCACCTCGTAACAAATCATTAGTATTTGATACCAATCACAGTTACAGGTTACGGCTTTTTGATACCTCTTTGTCGATTAATTTATCTCCTTCGGCGAACGGTCGATTTTGAGCCATGTATGGTTGTATATACAGTCGGTCAAATTGCCCAAACAGACCGGCTGTTACCGTGCGTGATGCAAAGCCCCAGCTAGTACGTATAGGTGTAGCCACCCGCATCGCCACGATTGAAGGACTTTACGTACTCGATAGCCTGACCGCTCGCGTCATAGCTCACGCATTCCAAAAGCAGAACAAGATCCCCTTGTTCCAAGCCAAGCAAGCCCGCGTCGCGTGCACCCACCGCCTCGATATCGAGCTTCTCCTGCGCCATGACCGGCTTTCGGCCCAGCATCTCATAGGTCTCGTACAAACTGAAGACCGACACGTCAATATCTTCGATTGTGGGAAACAGCAGGCACGGGATGAACGCCATCTCAATTGATACTGGATCGCCGTTGACGCAGTTCAAACGCCGAATCGAATACAGTAAATCGTCCTCGGCAATGCCAAACAGGTTGGCATAATATGGGCCTGCATAGCGTTTGGAGCGCGCGAGGATACGGACGGACGGCTCGCCCCCCGAAGCACGGACCGATTCACGGAAACCGCCCGTGCGTTCAAACATAGCAGGTACTTTCTGCGCCACAAACGCGCCCTTTCCGCGGACGCGTCGAATCTGCCTGCGCCGAACCAGCTCATCGACAGCGCTTCGAATAGTCAGGCGCGTCGTGTCAAACTCTTCGGCAAGTTCATTCTCGGACGGAATCATGGAACCCGTGGGATATATACCGCGCTCGATACGCTCCTCGATGCGGCGTCGAATGCGCATATAAACCGGGGTGGCATCTACTGTTTCAGCCATTGTTCACCTGCCACGCTCCTCATGCCGTTCTTTTCGCCGTTGTCGGCAAAGCGGAACTTTGTGGGCAAAATCACCGATTTGCAATGCTCCACAAAACGCATGTCCTTATCAAATTCGATCGTGCTCTCATAGAACACCGGCGTTCCCTCTTCTTGCTGGAGCAGCTCGGCCTCTTCGGCGTTCAAACGCGAGATGGAGATATGCTCACGTCCATGCTCAACACGCACGCCACCTTCTTTGAGCAAGACATCGTAAAGGCTCTCACACTCAAAATCGTGCTCGAGAAGCGATGGGCACAGGGACAGGTTAACGTGGGCAGTCTCGATTGACGCCGGCTCGCCCTCAATAAGTCGAACGCGCTGCATACGGAGTAAAGGATCGCCTACAGCCACCCCAAGCTTGTCGGCAAGCGCCTCATCCGCCTCGATGGTCCCGGTGGAAACCAGACGAGAAGAGGGATGCAGACCGGCAGTCCGCACAGCATCGGAAAAGTTATACGTTTCCTGGAAGATGTTCAGCGGCTTGGGAGGACACAGATACGTACCCGATCCGCGACGGCTCTCGAGCGTTCCACACGAGATGAGCCGCGTGATACCGGCGCGCAACGCCGTACGCGAAACGCCAATCTCTTCGCACAGCACGCGCTCGGCCGGTAGGCGATCGCCGCCGGCAAGCTGATGGTGCTGGATATACCAAAGAATTCCCTCAACAGCACGGTCTTTGGGGGGAATTGCATTAGATTCGCCTGCCATTGCACAGACTCCTCATTCAGAAACATATGCCGCCAAAATTAGGCCAGCCCTCCCATGGCATCAAACTCGGCCTTAATCTTCTCGGCGACATTCCGATACGACTTATATAGGCTTGAATCGCGTTTGACTTCGTCGGTCATAACGGGAATCTCTAATTTGGAAACCTCGTCTTTTCCCGTCTGAACCGCCACAACAACGCCCATACCAAGACACATATTACGCTTGGCAGCATTTATTTTCGCCGCCTTGGCAGGATTTGCCAGAATGCGCTGGACAAATTCCTGTTTTGAAGGCGCCTCGTCGGCCTCCGGATCGCCTGCCTCGGCCACCTCGCACTGCAACACGTCCGCATAGTCAAAAATCTTCGGCTCGCCGCCGCGCTGATGCACGGCCCACTTGCGGTGCGTGGCATCCTGGTAGATAGCCGGCAAAAATGTAAACCGCGGCGGGTCCAAAATCGTATCCGTGATGGTAAACACATCGGGATCAAAGGCATCCTGCGGGTTTTTCTTTTTGAACAGCCCCATATCAGCCTCCCGTACTAGCATTAAACAACTCAAGCCGAATATAGCACCAATTTCAAGCCGTCACTTTAGCACATCGGTGCATGGCATCTATGACCCGCTCAGCGGGGAATACGTACGGACGAGGGACGGGGCAGGGTGCTTGGTTTTGGAAGTGGGCTTCGCGAACTTCCCGGAGCAAGGCAACCCCGCCGGGCAAGGCCCTCTCGACCGTTTCGTTTTGCGGGGGCTGATTATTTTTAATGTAATAGGGACTTTGCTGATGCTGCCTTGGGTACTGTGCATGTAACTTTGGTCAGCCAGTGATACATCGCCGGGGACGGGGCAGGGTGCTTGGTTTTGGAAGTTCGCGAAGCCCACTTCCCGGAGCAAGGCAACCCCGCCGGGCAAGGCCCCAGCGCGAGACCGTCCCGAATGCCTACCCACACAGCGTGGCTACGAGTGGGATAGTCAGAATGGAGCAGATGATCGACAAAAACGTGCACTGCATCATGGGGCGTGCATCCTTACCGTATTGAAGGCAGTACAGCGTACCGTTGCTGCCCACCGGCATTGCCATATCGAGCACAAGCGTCGCAATAAACATGGGCGTCATGCCGGGCCACAAGCGCGCGACGGCAAGACATGCCACCGGCACGACAACCAGGCGAAATGCCACGGCAACATAGGCACGCCAGTTGGTGAGCATCTCGAGCGGACGGTACTTGGCGATAGATGACCCCATGAGCAACAATGCCGCCGGAGTGGTCATGGTGCCAACGATGGAAATCGAGTCGCCCAACACGCCCCAATCGGTCCATCCGGTTAGCACGATCCCAAGCACAACAGCACTTGCAATGAGACCAGGACTCTTGCAGCAGGCGGCAATATTGCGCATCTGCTTTTTATGGCCGCCATCCATTCCGCTAAATAACATGGCACCGACGGTAAACATAAGAAGGTTTAGGGGGATAAGCGCAATCGATGCATACAACAGCGCTTGTTTTCCCAACACCGCCGAAATAACCGGAAAACCGATAAACCCGGCATTACCGAAAAGCACGGCGAAGCGATACGAGCATTCTGTCCCTTTGGGAACGCGAAGAGCAGCGGTGACAGCAAACGCGATAACGGTCGCCACCACATACATCACAAAGGACAGACCCATGAGCGAAAACGTCTCGGCAATGCTCGGAAGCTTCACATCATCGCCCAGCGCTGACGAAAGCACCAAGCACGGTAGCGCCACCTGCAACAGCAGATGCGACAGCTCGCGCTCGAACTCCGCTTTCATAAACCCCAGCTTGGCGATACACCACCCCAACAAAATAGGCAGCGAAACCGTCAACATCTGAAGCGCCACACTCGTAAAGCTCATGCTTCCCCCTTATCTATTCCACGAGGGCCGGGGCGCCTGCTTTGTTTTGAGAAGTGGGCTTCGCGAACTTCTCAAAACAA
>JAGZDZ010000057.1:0-4809 GCA_018368535.1 Collinsella sp.
CGCCGCGGCTGAATTAGACACTCACCATTGTCGGCCTAATCCGCGGTCTTTCATGCAGCAGGGGCTCTCAATGTTTTTATGTCCTGCTCATATCGTCTGTACCGGCAGTTTGGGACACTCCTTGCTTCAAGAGGCTGGCGTGCGTCAACCTATTCTCGTTGCAGTAAAAAAACCGCCCCGTTCTTGGTTGAGGACGGGGCGATTCGTCTTTTGGACTTGTGCAGCCAGGCTTATGCAAAGCGGGCGACGAGCTCCTGGAGCACGTCGGTCATCTTGACGAGCGAACTGACCGGGACGAACTCGTTGACGCCGTGGTAGCAATAGCCGCCGGTGGAAAGGTTGGGGCAGGGCAGACCGCGGAACGACAGCTGAGCGCCGTCGGTGCCGCCACGAATCGGCAGCACTTGGGGCTCAACGCCGCAGGCAAGATAGGCTTCCTTGGCAACATCAATAAGCTCGGGATAGCCACGAACGATCTCGGCCATATTTCGATACTGCTGCTTAATCTCGACCGTCACGCGCTCCTCACCTAGACGCTGGTTGAGCATCGAGGCGGCGGCATCAATAAGGTCGAGTTTCTGCTGGAACTTGGCGGCGTCATGGTCGCGGACGATATAGCGCGCTGTGGCGTGATCGACGGTCGCAGATACACCCTCAAGGTGATAAAAGCCCTCGTAGCCTTCCGTATACTCCGGTCGCTGCACGTAGGGGAGCAACGCGTTGAAGTCGCAGAACAGATTGCCTGCGTTGACCATACGGCCCTTAGCGTCGCCCGGGTGGATGGACTGGCCCTCAAAGCGGACGGTCGCCTCGGCGGCGTTAAAGCACTCCCACTCCAGTTCGCCGATGGGGCCGCCGTCGACCGTGTAGGCGTACTTGCAGCCAAAGGTATCGATATCCAACAGCTCGGCTCCGTGGCCGATCTCCTCGTCAGGGCAGAAGCAAATGCCGAGTGCGGGATGGGGCAGAGAAGGGTCCTGAGCGATACGCGCGACAAGCGACATGATCTCGGCGACGCCTGCCTTGTCGTCTGCGCCCAGCAGCGTGGTGCCGTCGCTGCAGACCAGGTCCTCACCCGCGAGGTCATTCAGGGCGGGAAGCTTGGCGGTACTCATGGCAACGGGTTTACCGTCAACCGTGCCGCAGACCAGGTCGCCGCCTTCGTAGTGCACGATGTGCGGCTTCACGCCGGCGCCCGGTGCAACTTCGGTGGTGTCGAGATGGGCGATCAGGCCCAGGGCGGGCTTGTCCTCAGCGCCCGCACTTGCGGGGATATGCGCGCAGACATAGGCGTGCTCGGTCACGTGGGCATCTTCCGCACCAAGCTCGCGCAGCTCTTCAGCCAGCACGTTGGCAAGGTCAAACTGAACGGCGCTCGAGGGTACCTGGTCGCAGTTTGCATCCTCGGACTGCGTGTTGATCTGGACGTAGCGCAAAAAGCGTTCGAGGACATCGGGGCTCGTGGTGGTGTTTTCCATAAAGACCGCTCCAATCTTGGTCGTCGTGTGCAACAAGAACTCTAGCACGGTATGCCACGGCATACCACGACGCTTGGATGGGGTAGAATCAGCCATTGAATGCAGAAGGGACGGAAGATCATGGATACGACAAATAGCTCGCGCGAACTACATCTGACGGTGGCGAACGAAGACTACTTGGAGTGCATGGTTCGCATTGAAAGCGAAGAGGGGGAAACCAACGGCGTGCGATCGGTCGACATCGCGCAGCGTCTTGGCGTCTCCAAGGCATCGGTCAATAAAGCGGTTTCGGCGCTCAAGGCATCCGAACTTGTCGAGCAATCGCACTACGGCAAGGTAGTCCTGACCGATCGCGGCCGCGAGGTTGGTACGGCTATCTGGTACCGTCATCGCCTCATCCGCACGTTTTTGGTTCAGGAGCTCGGTGTCGAATTTGAGCGAGCCGATTCCGAGGCCTGCATGATGGAGCATGCGCTTTCCGAGGACACGATGAACCGCTGGCTCGCCTATCTCGAAAAGCAGGGAATCAGCGTCGAGGAATAGCGGGATATATATGGATACGAGTTATTACAACCGCTTTGGTGCCGAGGAACTTACGCGCCGCTTGTCGAGCGAGACCTTGTTGGCGCAGGGTCCCATGGGCAGTGTTCTGTTGAGTGAGTACGATGCCGCCGACATTCCACCGGCGTTTTGGAATCTGGCAGAGCCGCAGACCGTTTCTCGTATCCATCGCTTGTATGTCGCCGCCGGCGCGCAGGTGCTCATTACCAACACCTTTCAGGCATCGAGCTATGCCCTCAAGCACGACCAGATTGCGCCGTCCGTGGCGGAGGTCAATCGCGGGGCTGTCGACGATGCCCGCCAGGCGCACCCTCAGCTGCTGCTGGGCTCGATGGGCCCGATCGGTATTGAGTGGTTTGCCGAGGACTCTGCCGAGTATCGTGAAATCCGAGGCATTGCGCGCGAACAGGCGCACGCCTTGCTCAATGCTGGTGTTGACGGTCTGCTGATCGAGACGGTGACGTCTATCCGTAATTTGCAGCCCATGCTTGCCGGCGCCCGAGATGCCGCCGATGGCATGCCTGTTCTGGTGAGTTTTGTCGTTGACGATAAAGGCGACCTGTTGGGCGATGGCCTCAACATCGAGGCAGCCGTTTTGTACGCCGAAAAACACGGCGCAAACTCGGTTGGTGTTAATTGCTGTTCGCTTGCGGCCGCGAACGCGGCGGTGCCCAGGATGGTTGCATCGGCGACTACTCCCGTCACGGTGCGTCCCAACGTGGGCGACCCGGTCCAGACTCAGGATGGCCCCGTATGGCACGAGAATCCCGAAGCTTTCGCGCGCGCATGCATCGAATGGAGACATGCCGGTGCCGCAATGGTGGGCAGTTGCTGTGGAACCACGGCAATCACTACGGCCGCGATGGCCGAGGCGCTCGATATATAAAGGGCAAAACCGCTCCATACGGGGCGGTTTTTTTATTGCTTGCATGTCCTCGGCAGCATTTGCCCAAATGGTGAATGCTGGTGCCGGCAGGTTGCCGAGTGCATGTTGCGGGTATACCCCATGCGTACCATGATCCAAACACTGTGAGGTGTCTGCGCGTGTGCGCGATAATTCATTTTGGAACTGACGGTTGGCGCGCTCGCGTCGATGAGGACTTCACTGCCGATAACGTTGCCCGTATCGCCGATGCCGTCGGCGAGTTGTGGCAAAAGGCCAATCCGGGCAAAACGGTATATATAGGGTTCGACACCCGGCCCCTGGCGCGCGAGTTCGCTGAGCTTGCGGCGGGCGCGCTAGCAGCGCACGGGCTAGACGCCGTGCTCGCTTCGCGGCCTGTCCCGACCCCTGCCCTTACGTGGGCGGCGGCTTATGACGGTGAGGCGTGCGGCGCGCTCATGGTGACGGGGTCCCATCATCCGCAGGGTTATCTGTGCCTCAAGATTCGCATGGGTGACGGCTCGACCGCCAACCAGGATGTCATCGAAGAGCTCGAAGAGACTATGGCTCCCGAGCCAATGGGGATCGAGGGGCAATATCGCACCGCGGATATCATTCCTGACTATATGCAGGCGGTGGCATCGTTTGTCGATGCCGAAGCCATCCGCGCCGCGCACTTGCGCGTGGTTGTCGATCCCATGGGCGGCGCAGCCCAGGGCTATCTAGCCGACTTGCTGCGCGAGCTTGGCGTTGAGGTGCACGAGATTCACGCCGGGCAGGTGTCTGATCAAGAAGATATCTGCCCCGACCCCGTTGAGCCTTGGGTGGACACTTGCGAGCGCACGGTTATCGAGGACGGAGCTTGCGCTGGCCTGGTGACCGACGGCGACGCCGACCGTATCGGCGCGGTTGACGAGCGCGGCAGATATATACATCCGCATCAGATCATGGCGCTCGTTTTGGGCGACTTGGTTCAATTTCGCAATTTGGAGGGGCGCGTCGTCGTCAATCTTTCATGCTCGACGCTCGTGCGTCGCATTGCCGAGGCGCTTGGCTGCCGCGTGACCGTCAAACCAGTCGGTTTCAAATATATAGCGGCGGAGATGAAGAAGGGCGGCGTCCTCATGGGCGGCGAAGAAGCCGGTGGTATCGGCATCGCCGCGCATATGCCCGAGCGTGATGGAATCCTCGCCTGTCTGATTCTGTGTGAGCTTATGGCAAAGACGGACGCGCCTTTGGGCGTTCTGGTCGACCAACTCGAGGACAGTTTTGGTAAGACGAGTTACGGTCGACGCGATTTGCGCCTTGAGGCCGAAGATGCCGAAACGTTACGAACCCTGCTGCCGGGCGTAAACCCCAAGTCGATTTGTGGCAAGGTGCCGCAAAACGTTAGTCATATGGACGGCTTGCGTCTGTCATTCGAGGATGACACGTGGCTGCTGGTCCGTCCTAGCGGGACCGAACCAGTGGTGCGCGTCTACGCCGAGGGGTTCTCGGTGGAAGAACGTGATGAGTTGCTCGATGCTGGCTGTGCTTTAGCTAGGGGGACGTATCCGCTTTAACCATGAGGCTGCCTTATATAAAGAGATGCTCGGCGAGCGGTAGGTAACGGCTGGCAAACGTTAGTCGGATCAGAAGATGTGTAGGAAATGTGTACGCCCAGATTCCCGCCCCCGGCGCCCCTCCGGTCTGGCAATATATCTCCTTGCCGCGCGGCCCGGTGCAACCGGGAACCAGCGCAGGCGTGCACCTTGAGAACCGGATACTGCGAGGATGGACACTCACTTCAGTGTCGCATCCGGGCAGACATCGAACCATTTGAAATGGTCTAACTTGGATTTGTTTTTCGCAAGGCCGCCGAGAGGCGGCCCCGAGAAATTCCTTTTC
>JAGZDZ010000058.1:0-4247 GCA_018368535.1 Collinsella sp.
CGGCGGCACCGAGGACGGCGTGACCTCCAACGGCGAGCTCGCTGACCCCGCTGAGTGCAAGCAGATTGCTGACCTGGGCGTCGACTTCCTCGCCTGCGGCATCGGCAACATCCACGGCGTGTATCCCGCCGACTGGGCTGGCCTTTCCTTCGAGCGTCTGGGCGAGATCAAGGCTCAGACCGGCGACCTGCCCCTCGTTCTGCACGGTGGCACCGGCATCCCCGAGGATCAGATCAAGAAGGCCATCTCCCTGGGCATCTCCAAGATCAATGTCAACACCGACCTGCAGCTCGTCTTCGCCAAGGGCGTCCGCGAGTACATCGAGGCTGGCAAGGATCAGCAGGGCAAGGGCTTTGACCCCCGCAAGCTCCTCAAGCCTGGTCGCGACAACATCGTTGCCCGCACCAAGGAGCTCATGGAGGAGTTTGGCTCCGTCAACAAGGCGTAAGCGTCGCTAAACTTCCCGCCGGAAGCCCCGTCCCCCTACACTGTTTCCTTTGCGCTCACCTGGCTTCGCCAGAAGTCGCGCCAAGGAAACAGTTTCGGGGGACGGGGCTTCCTTTGTTTAACGCCGCAGGGTTACAAGTCTGAATTCATTTTTATAGGTACCGTTTATCGGTGTTGAGGGTTCCTTTGTTGGGGCTTTCTTTTTATCTCGCTACAATGGGTTTCAAGCGTTCTGGTGACTTGGAGTTTTGGTATGGCTGTTATTGATGTGCTGCCTTCGGATGGGAAGGTTATTGACGAGGGTCCTGTTGGATGCTCTGTTGATGTTTGCTGTGATGACTTTCGTCATCTCGATATTGGACTGCCGCCCGAGATTCTTCGTCTTAAGGATGCCGGCTATTTGACGAAGGCTGTTGCGGCTTGTGATCGCCTTTTGGAGCAGAACCCTGAACCTTCGCTGGCTGCTTGTGTTCGTGCCGAGCGGTATCGCATGCTCGAGACGCCGCTTCATTTTTCGGTGTCGCGCGATCTGGCCATTGCGATGATTCGCGAGGAGTGGCCAGAGTTTACCGAAGAGCAGTTTGACGACCTGATTAATCGCAAGCGTATTGACTGGCGCTTTATCGATGGCGAGCTGTTTGTTCTTGATAACTTCCTTGATTCGCTTCGCGTGTACCCTAAGGAGGTTCCGGGCCTGCGTCCCGATTCTACGGACGGCATCGCGCTGCGTAACCAGATGCTCAGGGAGATGGAGTCGCAAAACGGGTTGACTCGTGCCATCACGCTTAAGGCATCCGTGTCTGTCCCCGGGGCTCTGAAGGGAGAAGCTGTTCGCGCGTGGCTACCCGTTGCCGCCGCCTGTCGTCAACAGTCTCATATCGAGGTTCTTGATATGATGTCGGGGGGTACCGTTGCCTCTGAAAACGTTTCGGCTCGTACTGCCTCTTGGACATCTTCGACCGAACATTCATTCTCGGTGACCTATCGCTATCACATCGATGCCGCCTATTGCGATATCTATGGTGGCGCGCTCCCATCGCATACGTGCATGGACACGCCGCTGCCCGAGGACACTTCCGAGGACCGTCCGCACATTGCGTTTACGCCGTACCTGCGACAGTTGACGGAGCGTGTTGTTGACGGGCTCGAGGATCCGCTCGATCGCGCTCGTGCTATCTATGATTACCTGACACAGCATATCGACTATCGCTATCAGCCACCGTACCTGCTTTTGGGATCTATTGCCGATGACTGTGCGCACTCGCTTCGCGGCGATTGCGGCGTTATGGCGCTCACGTTTATCACCATGTGCCGCATCGCGGGCGTGCCTGCCCGTTGGCAGAGCGGCCTGTATGTTGCTCCCGATTCGGTGGGGCCGCACGATTGGGCTGAGTTCTATACGCCGCAGACCGGTTGGCTTAACGCCGACGTATCGTTTGGTTCCTCGGCACGCAGGATGGGGGAGGAGTGGCGTCGTCGTCACTACTTTGGCAATCTCGACCCGTGGCGTATGGTGGCCAACAACCGATTCCAAGCTGAATTTGTGCCTGCTTTCGATGGTATGCGCGAGGATCCCTATGACAACCAGATGGGCGAGGCCTCGGTTGACGGACGTGGATGTCGTAAGCGGGAGATGTTGCGCAAGGTTGAGCTTATCGAAATGCTCGAAGTTCCATTTTCGGACTAATCAACAGAAAGCTGTGATAAACTAACTCACGCATTACGTGCCCGAGTGGCGGAATTGGCAGACGCAGTGGACTCAAAATCCACCGTTGGCAACAACGTGCGAGTTCGAGTCTCGCCTCGGGCACCATACATGCAAGTGAGCGTTCAAGGGGGTCAAGGCCCCCTTTTTCGTGCCGAACTCGCGTGAGCGCGCGGAGCGTTAAGCAAACAGGCCTGTGGCCTGTTTGTAGCGGAGCGTGGCGAGGGCGCCATGCGCCCGAAGCCCGGGGCTTCGCGAAGCGAAGTCCCTTCGAGTCTCGCCTCGGGCACCATACATGCACCTGCGCTTCAAGGGGGGGTCGAGGCCCCCTTTTTCGTGTACGTAATGTGATAACGCGCGGCACGTGTTATTATTCGCAAGGCGTTGTTCCCGCAATGCCCTAAAGAGGAACCCGAGGGTTCCCACCTTTTGGCGCCAATGAGCAGCTGACTGGTCATACAACTTAGATTCCCTTCCTCATACCGAGGATGTCTATGTGTACGACCTGGTTGCAAAGAAGCGCCGGGTTATTTTTTTATGAATGGAGGTAGGGAAAATAGCTAAGTCTGATGACACCCGCATCAACGACGAGATCACTGCATCTTCGTGCCGTTTGATTGGCGTCGATGGCTCTCAGCTCGGCCTGTTCGCCATCCGCGATGCCCAGCGCGTCGCCGACGATCAGGGTCTCGACCTGGTCGAGATCGCTCCCAACGCGGAGCCGCCGGTCTGCAAGGTCATGGACTACGGTAAGTTCAAGTACCAGCAGGCCATGAAGGCTAAGGCCGCTCGTAAGAACCAGTCCAAGGTCGAGGTCAAGGAAATGAAGTTCCGACCCAAGATCGACGTTGGCGACTACGAGACCAAGAAGGGCCACGTTCTGCGTTTCCTCAAGAAGGGCGCACGCGTTAAGATCACCATCATGTTCCGCGGCCGTGAGATGGCTCACCCGGAGCAGGGTCTTAACGTTCTCGAGCGTCTCGCCGAGGATCTCAAGCCTTACGCTACGGTCGAGTCCAAGCCTAAGATGGAAGGCCGTAACATGCTTATGCTGCTCGCCCCGATTAAGGGCGCCTTCGATGAGGATAAAGCGGCAAGCGATACCAAGTAACTAGTGTTCTGTAACCGATTAAGGAGTATTTCATGCCTAAGATGAAGTCCCACAGCGGCACCAAGAAGCGTTTCCGCAAGACTGGTACCGGCAAGCTTATGCGCGCCAAGGCTTTCAAGAGCCACATCCTGAGCAAGAAGTCCACCAAGCGTAAGCGTGGCTTCCGTCAGGAGACCGAGATCGCCGCTGCCGACCGCAAGGTCATCAAGTCGCGTCTCGCCTAAGTTCGCGTTCCCGTTTTTCGTTTTACCGTCTAGGAGTTGATAGAACATGGCACGTATTAAGCGCGCTGTTGCCGCCAAGAAGAAGCGCCGTACCGTTATGCACCGTGCGAAGGGTTACTACGGTGCCGCTTCGCGTACTTACAAGCATGCTAAAGAGCAGGTCCAGCACTCCCTGCAGTATCAGTATCGTGATCGCCGCAACAAGAAGCGCGAGATTCGTTCTCTCTGGATCACTCGTATCAACGCTGCTGCTCGCCTGAACGACATCTCTTACTCTCAGTTCATGCACGGCCTGAAGGTTGCCGGCATCGAGCTCGACCGTAAGATCCTGGCTCAGATGGCTTACGAGGACATCGAGTCCTTCAACGAGCTGGCTGCCATTGCCAAGAAGGCTCTCGAGGCCTAATAGATTCTGTTGAATCGCTAGGGGAGTGTCGCACTGTGCGCGGCACTCCCTCTTTTTATCTAGAGCGCTGGTTTATATAGCAAAAGCGCGGGTAGATAGACACTTACAGGTGACCGATCTTTATATATCTCTTAATCGAAGGGTCATCATCTGATACGTGCAGTTTTTCTGCATCAGCCTTTCTATTACTTATATAGGAAGCGATATGTTGTGTAGGAATTGTGAAGAGTGGAATTGACGTCCCACATCGCTTCGCGGTCTGGCAATATATCTCCTTGCCGCGCGGCCCGGTCGAACCGGATGAGCCGCAAAGCGTGCACCTTGAGAACCGGATACTGCGAGGATGGACACTTC
>JAGZDZ010000006.1:0-68661 GCA_018368535.1 Collinsella sp.
CGGGCGAAGCCGGCGCGGATCCGCGAAGCGGATGCGCGGAATCCTATACGCCGCACCAATTGATCTTGAAGCTCCCGGCAACGGGGGCTTTTCTTATATCGCGATGCGTCGAAGATCGCGCCAAGTGTCCCAAATGAGTAAAAATCAAATTCAATAACTTTTTTTGAAAAAATGCTTGACCATTATTCAGTCCCTGTGCATAATAATCAACAAGTCGCGGCGTTACCTCAGCTGGATAGAGGGTCTGACTACGAATCAGAACGTCATAGGTTCGAATCCTATACGCCGCACCACTTGAGCTTGAAGCCTCCGGAAACGGGGGCTTTTCTTTTATGGCAACCATGCATGGATTCGAACCTCGGTCGAGGCGCGAGCGTGAAGCGGACGCGGAGCGTCCGTAGCGAGCGGGCGAGCACGCCGGCAGGCGGGCGAAGCCGGTGCGGATCCGCGAAGCGGATGCGCGGAATCCTATACGCCGCACCATTTGAACTTGAAGCCTCCGGAAACGGGGGCTTTTCTTTTTGACAACCATGCATGGATTCGAACCTCGGTCGAGGCGCGAGCGTGAAGCGGACTATTTCTTATCGACTCGTGTAAGATTCCGAGTAGGTGTCGCGGCCCATCCGCGACCGCTCCTTCTCTAGACGACCGATCAGGGTGATATTTCGTGGCAGAGCGTCCGACATACAAGCTCAGGTTTTTCGATCCCAAAAAGCGTTTTCCATCGATGCCCGAGCAGCCTGCGGGGCGCTCGTATGGTGTTGTCTGGAAAGTCTTTGGCGAGGATCCTAAAGAGTCGTGCTACGTCGTCGAATTCGTCGGCAAAAGCCACATATCGCTCTTGGGCTACGTGAGCGTGTCGGGCAAGGTTTATAAGGTTGACCGCCCTGTTCGGGAAGCACCGTTGCCCGAGGACCCCGACATGGAGCTGGTCCTTCACGAGTCCGATTCCAGTATTGGCGAGATTATGGTGAGGGAGGCCAACGGAGCAATGCGCGCGTGTGCGCGAACTGCCGGCTCTCCCGAAGGCCCCATGCGCGAGCAGTCCGACCTCGAGACATGGAATTCGACCCGCGCCCTTCCTTACGGCGAGTTTATGGCCTCGATGTTCTTGCGCTACGTGATATTTGCCAACTCCGAAAGCACTATTGCGAACACGGCGGGCGTCGACGGTCTCGATGCAGACATGCAAAACGCTGTCGACAAGATCAAACTCGTAAAGTTGCCCGAGCCGGTCGAGGTGTTTTTGGGCTTTGACACGGCGCCGCTCCCCGATGCTATCGAGACGCTGCTTTACCGTGTTGACCATGCCGAGAATCCGAGCGGTATCGAGCGTTATGCCGCCGCCCTGATGAGCGAGATTGACTTGCCCCGCCTGCGCACCATTGCTGCCAAGTCCGAAATGAGCCTAGCGCGCATCGACCGCTCAAAGCTTTTCTATCTCAATTTTGATCGTAGTCTGCTGGACCAGGACGAGATTGACATGCTGCTTGCCGTCGAGTGCCATCTCAACCGCCTCTCCGGCATCCTTGAGCGCATTGGGGCTGGATTGGTCCCCGCGGCGTCCTCGCCGAGCTTTGAGGGTTGTGCGCTCTTTGACGCGTGGCATATTGCCAAGACGACCAACGATGTTCCTCGACTGCTCGATACGACCTCGAGCGATAACCCATGGGCCAAACCGGGGACGGTGACTTGTCAGCCGGGCGGTGAGTGGGACGTGCGCACCCGCTTCGCGCATATCGTCGAGGCACTCAACGTGGTCACACGGCTCGACTATACCTATCGGGCAAACGTTGCCGAGGGGATTATGCTCGTTCGGTTTGGGCGCTCTGTCGTGGATGCCATGCCGCAACGTGAATACGACGCTCAGGATGACGTCTGGCGCGAGCTAGACGTGGACATGCGCGCGACTTGGGCCGCGGAGCACGACGCGCGCGTGGCGCTTACGCTTGCGGCGGCGTGTTTTGCCGCAGGTGCCTGCATTTCGCGCTGCTATGTTCAGATTGCGGCTCCCGACGGCGAGCGGGGCGAGCGCGTCATTGCAACATATTCCTTTGGGCGTGCGGCCTATCTGGCCAATTGCGTGCCTGTCGCCAAGGATCTTGAGAGCATGGACATGGACGATATGCCGTGCAAGCGCATGCTTGAGGCATATGAGTCGGACGCACCGGATGCGATTGAGCCTGCGGAGGTTCACGCTCGCCCGCGTGACGACCACCGTTCGCTGCCGCCGGCGTTGCGCGACCTGCTGCTTGCCGATACGGCTGATGAGCTAGAGGTCATGGAGGAGGACGATGACCCGTATGTGGCGCGCGTCGTTGAGTTGCGCGAGCAGGTAAAAGTTGACCATGCAAGTGCGTTTGAGGGCTTCTCCCGTCTTGTTGAGGAGCTGGAGGCAAAGTGCGCCGTCGCCGAGCTTTTGGCAACGGGTCCGGTTCAGACGCAGTTTTGCGACAACCAGCTGGTGCGTATGGTGCTGCCGGTAATGGAGGAAGATCGCTCGGTGCGCATCCTGCGCGCTCCCGACGCGCTCTACTTTGCTCAGCACGAGATCTGCAGTTATTACGCCGATCAGGAGGATTTTGAACGGGCATTGCCCGAGGTGCGTCGTCTTTACGATCTGGCTCGCTCGTCCATGCAATCGCACTTTGCGCTCATCAACGTGTTGGCGCGCCTGGAACGCTTTGACGAGATTATCGAGGTGGCGCGCCACGGCCTGCGCATTGCCAGCGACCGTTCCGCAATCGGTTATCTGTTCTATCGCTTGGCGTTTGCCTATTGGAACTGCGACCAGCTCGAGCTCGCGCTGGCATGCTACCGCCTGGTACCGCGCGGCGAGGAGTCGGGTAGCAACGCACTGGAGGAAATGCAGGGCCTTATGAATGAGATGGGTGTCAATGAGCCTCCGACGTTTGAGGAGGCCGTCGAGACCATCCGCAAGGCTGGGCTTGAATTGCCTCCCGTGTCCGCCGTGGCCAACCAGCTGGCGGATGCTGCCGTGCAGTTGGTCGATAGCGGCTTCTTTTTCCTGGCGCGCGTCTGCATCTTCCAAATGTGGCGCACCATGGGCAACGATGAGCTCGGCTCCCTCAATCGCTCGCTGGGGTAGGGGCGAAAACTGCAAGGAGGAAAGGCCGCTAGGCAATTAGAAAATTCCCTCTTGCTCAACTTCGGCTGTTTGGTTACTATAGAACGGCTGTTACGGAGAGCTGACCGAGAGGCCGAAGGTGCTCGCCTGCTAAGCGAGTATGCCCCAAAAGGGCATCTGGGGTTCGAATCCCCAGCTCTCCGCCAGTATGAATTTGTAGAAGGGTCCCATTTGGGGCCCTTTTTTATTATCAAGAATGGCGGCTGGGGATTCGAACCCTCAAAAAGGAGGCATCCTTTCGGACGTCTCCTTTCAGCGAGCGTATTGTTCTTCGATCCTACACCTCGGGTGCCTTGGCTACGGTTTCGCTTTCTGCCGCAAGCGGACGGTTTTCGATGCGACGACTCAGGCGGTCGAGCTTCACAAGAAGCCATTCAATGGGATTCGGCCCCGAGCCTTCCTCATCGGCAACCAAATCCGTGACAACGACCTTGATGCCGTCTTGTTTGAGCGTGAGGCTACCTACTTTGTCGCCCACATGCACCGTGCCCGAAAGGTCATCGTAGGCAACCTTTTCGGTTACTTCTCCGGCAAGCGAAAAGATGGTCGCCTGAGCTGCGGGATCGGCGAGTGTGGCGTCGATCGTCTTGTCCGTCCAGTCGGTCTGGCTTATGCGCGCGATGAGCGGATTGCCGTTGGCGGTCTTTTCCTGCGTGTTGGCGATCGCAACCGTCACCTTGTGGCCGTAGTACCAGTTGGCAAGGGCGGCCGTGTCGGCAAAGCGCTGGTCGTTGGTGCTGGAGTTCAAAACGACGGTATAGGTCTCGTCGCCATCGCGGTCGTAGGCTGCCGTAAAGCAGTAGCCGGCATCGTCGGTAGTGCCGGTCTTGCCGCCGATATTGCCGTCCTGCCCCAGCAGCTCGTTGTGCGTATCCATTGAATGTGAGTGGTCGGAGCCATCGGCGCCTGTAACCTCAATCCAGGAATCATCGCTCGCCACGATCTCGCGGAACGCATCGCTCTTCATTGCTTCCTGCATCATCAGGGCCGCATCGTGCGCGGTCGAGTGCATGTCGCCGGCCCACTCATCAAAGTCCAGACCGTGCGGATTCTCAAAAAGAGTTCCCGTGCAGCCGAGCTCTTTAGCGCGCTCGTTCATGGCCTTGACAAACGTGGCCTCAGCATCTTTGGTCTTGGGGTCGATCTTTTTGCCCACATGCTCGGCAAGCACGATGGCGGCGTCATTGCCCGAGGGAATCATCAGACCGCGCAGGGCCTGTTCCACTGTGAGCTCGTCGCCTTCGAGCAGGCCGGCGGTCGAATTGCCCACGGTTGCCGCGGCGCTGCTCACCGTGACCTTCTCGTCCATCTTGCAGTTCTCGATGGTCAAGATTGCGGTCATGACCTTGGTGATTGAGGCGATCTTGACCTGCTCGTCGGCACTGCGGGCGTAATAGATGGAACCGTCCTTACTCATGACGATGGCGTTGGTCGCATCGATATCGGGCAGATTATCGGCCGTGATGCCGCGGGCGTCGGCGGTCTTACCGCAAACGATATCGGTCGTAAGCACCTGGGCATTGGCGATAGACGGCGCACCGGCAGCAAGGGCGAGAGCGCAGGCAATGCCGGTGGTCAGTTGCGCGGAGCGCTTTACAAGAGAACTAAGGGTCTTCACAGATTTCGCTTTCGACGGGATGGTCTCTTTAGAGTTCAAAGTATATCGTTTACCGGCGCGGACAATCAGTGCGCGGGCGTGCGCGGCCCATGTCTGCGCCCGAACGGACATATAGGTGCTTAAGGTCGACTTAATCGCCCGCGCTTGTTGTGTGTGGCGCACACTGCCTCGGGCATAATGGAGCGCGAGAGGAGCACGCATGAACGAGCGCATTTTGGTAGTTGATGATGAGAAGGCCATCGCCGACCTGGTCGGTATCTACCTTACAAAAGAGGGCTTTGATGTGCAGATTGCCTATAGCGGCGCAGATGCTGCCAAGGCGATTTTGGAGCAGGAGTTCGATCTGGCGCTGCTGGACGTCATGCTGCCCGATATCGACGGCTTTGAGCTGCTGCGCACCATCCGCGCTAGCCATACCTATCCCGTTATTATGCTGACGGCGCGCGATGCCCAACATGACAAGATCGAGGGCCTCTCGTTGGGCGCAGACGATTACGTGGTCAAGCCGTTCCGTCCGCTGGAGCTCATTGCGCGCGTTCATGCTCAGCTCCGTCGTTACACTAGCTACGACAGCCGCGCACAGGCGGTCGAGTCGCCGACCATCCAGCTCGACGGCCTCGAGATCAACCGCGACGCTCGTTGTGTGACGGTGGACGGTGCACCGGTGCGCCTCACGCCCATCGAGTATTCCATCTTGCTGTATCTGGTCGAGCATCGTGGCAGCGTGGTGGCCGTGGGGGACCTGTTCCGCGCGGTGTGGAACGAGGATTTTATGCCCGGCTCCAACAATACGGTGATGGTGCACATCCGCCATCTGCGTGAAAAGATCGGCGACGATGCTCAAAAGCCGCGCTTTATCAAAAACGTCTGGGGCGTTGGCTACATAATCGAATAACGCCTTTGATGGTGGGGAAGTGGATATGACAAAAGACGATAGGCGGGTATTCGAGGTGCCCGATCGACTCTTTGAATACATAAGGGCGGTCGTCGACAACCGTGCGCTTGCGACGGTGCTGCTCTTTTTGCTGAGTCTGCTACTCATTGGCATTGACAATATCGTTGGTATCCTGGCAGTTCTGCTCATTAGCTTCTTGCTGATCGATCGATTTGAAATCGTTCGCCGCTGCGTGGTAATCGGCGGTGCCGCGTGGACGACTACGCTGGCGATCGGGGCCATGGCGCTTGGCGGTATTGGCGGGCCCGTGTTCTTTAATGCCGCCTTTGTGTTCAACATGCTCGGCTTTGTGCTGGCACTCGCCGTGTGTGTCCTGTTCTTTTGCGGGCGTGCCCTGTATTACCAGGGTTATGAGCAAGGCGAGCAGCGTGCCGACCGCGTGATCGCCGCCCGTATTCAGGACCGTCTGATCGACAACCCCGACACGTGGGATACCATCGACGGCGACTTTCTCGAGGCCGAGGGTGCGCTCAACCGGGCGCGCGATTGCGAGCGTAAGGTTCAACAGGCCTTGCGCGACGAATCGCATCGCAAAGATGACCTGGTTACGTACCTGGCGCACGACCTGCGCACGCCGCTTGCCAGCGTGGTGGGCTATCTTTCGCTCCTGCAGGAGGCTCCCGATTTGCCGCTTGAGCAGCGTGCACGCTTTACGGGCGTGGCGCTCGACAAAGCCCATCGGCTCGACGCGCTCATCGAGGAGTTTTTCGACATCACGCGTTTTGATTTCCACGATATCGTGCTCACCCGCGCTTACGTCGATTTGGGGCTATTGCTGGCGCAGGTGGCCGACGAGTTCTATCCCATTCTCAACGAACAGCGCAAGGAAGCCCAGGTTGATATCTGCGAGGACCTGACGGTGCTCGTGGACGGCGACAAGATGGCTCGCGTATTCAATAACATCATGAAAAACGCCGTTGCCTATAGCTATGAAGGCTCGACAATTACGATCGAGGCCAGGCGTTTGGGCGACGGTGGCGTACGCGTACGATTTGTGAACCAGGGCGATCCGATCCCCGAGCCAAAGCTCAAGGTGATCTTTGAGAAGTTCTATCGCCTGGATGCGGCGCGTGCGACCAATCGCGGCGGCGCTGGACTGGGGCTTGCCATCGCCAAGGAGATCGTATGCGCGCACGGCGGTACCGTTGCATGTGAATCGACGCCCGAACACACGATATTCACCATCGAGCTGCCCGCCGCATAGCCAGCGTGCCCTTACAAACACTTGACAATGCGCTCACGTGCATATGAGCCGCGATTTCTACTATCGATACTGCTGAATTGATATCGATGTGGAGGTATGCGGTATGACGGCTGCTGCGGCAGTGGAGCCCACGGAGCTTGAAGAACTCATGAAAGCGCAGGCCGAGGCCGCGCACGAGCGCGAGGTTGGGGATGCGACTCGCCCCACGGCAGAGGATCTTGCCGCCTCGCCGACGCGCATCGATGTTGAGGGCCTCGACCTGTTCTATGGCGACCACCATGCGCTCAAGGACGTGAATATCAAGATTCGCGACAAGCAGATTACCTCGTTCATCGGGCCTTCGGGCTGCGGAAAGTCCACGTTGCTGCGCTGCTTTAACCGCATGAACGACGGCATCAAGGACTACCGAATCGAGGGCAAGATTGCGCTCGATGGTCAAGATATCCTGGGCGACTACGACATCTGCCGCCTTCGCCAGCGCGTGGGCATGGTGTTCCAGCGCCCCAACCCGTTTCCCATGAGCATCTACGACAACGTCGCGTATGGTCCGCGCGGTATGGGTGTGCGCGATCGCGCTGCGCTGGATGAGCTGGTCGAGGACTCCCTTCGTCGCGTTGCGCTATGGGATGAGGTCAAGGACAAGCTCAAAGAGTCGGGTCTGGGTCTTTCGGGCGGCCAGCAGCAGCGTCTGTGCATCGCCCGCGCACTTGCCGTGCAGCCCGACATTCTGCTGATGGACGAGCCGACCTCGGCACTCGATCCCGTATCGACGCTGGTGGTGGAGCAGCTTGCCTGCGAGCTCAAGGAGACCTGCACGCTCGTGGTCGTTACGCACAATATGCAGCAGGCGGCGCGTATCTCCGATTCGGTCGCATTCTTTTTGCTGGGTGAGCTGGTGGAGCACGCGCCCACCGCGCAACTCTTCAAGAATCCGACCGATCCGCGCACGGCGGATTATTTGACGGGCCGTTTTGGCTGATACCATCTAGTAAAGGTACCTTTAGGGTTAAGATGCGGTCATGCCGGCCGCAAAGGGGTTCAACATGATCTATTACGTCGAGGACGATGACAACATCAGGGATTTGACGGTCTATGCGTTGCGCAAGCAGGGAATCGAGGCCGAGGGCTTTTCGTGCGACGGTGAGTTTAAGGCTGCCGTGGCGCGACGGGTACCCGATGCCGTCCTGCTCGACATCATGCTGCCCGATACCGATGGCTTGGCGATTATGCGTCGCCTGCGTGCCGACCGCCTGACGGCGACGGTGCCCATCATGATGCTTACCGCCAAGGATACCGAGCTCGACAAGGTGATGGCGCTCGATGGCGGTGCCGACGATTACCTGACTAAGCCGTTTTCGCTCATGGAGCTCGCCAGCCGCTGCCGCGCACTGCTGCGTCGCGGCGGCATGGTCAAGCAGGCGAGCGATGTGCTCAGCGTGGGCGACATCGTGCTCTCGCCCAGCCATCGCGAGGTGACCGTTGCCGGCGAGCCGCTTAAGCTCACCCTGCGCGAGTTCGACCTGCTCGAGTACCTCATGCGCAAGCCCGGCGTGGTCTTTACCCGCGAGTCGTTGCTGCAGAGCGTGTGGGGCTGGGACTTCGACGGCGGTTCGCGCACCGTTGACGTGCACGTGCAGACGCTTCGCCAAAAACTGGGCGAGCATGCCGGCGCCATCGAGACCGTGCGCGGCGTGGGCTACCGCTTGGCCGAGCCTTCTGCCGGTGATGGTGCCGAAGGTGACGACACCGCGGCCACCGCATCGGAGGAGTAACCCGTGGTCTTCGCCCCCCAGGGAAAACATACGCTGTCGCACCGCGTTTTTGTGACGATCTTTGTCTGCGCCATGGCGGTTATCGTGGCGTTTACGGTGCTGGGTGCGTTCTTTGTGCAAAACACCTTGGCGGATGCCACGAGTGCCAACCTGGCGCAGGAAACCGAGCTCATTGCTGCCGCCCTCGATGAGCAGCAGGAGCCCATCCCGTTCTTGCGTAGCCTCGATCGCGAGGACTTGCGCATCACGCTGATTAACAAGGATGGATCGGTTGCCTACGACAACGAGGCGTCGCCTTCCACACTGCCCAACCATGGCGATCGCCCCGAGGTCATCGAGGCCTTTGAGAGTGGTTTGGGTTCCGCGGAGCGCGCAAGCTCTACGCTCGACGAGATTATGCTGTATCGCGCCGTCGCCCTTGATAACGGCCAGGTTGTCCGCTTGGCGCAGGCCCAGCCTGGCGTTGCGGCGATTTTGCTGTCGATGGTGGCGCCGATGCTGCTTATCGCAGCAGCGGGTGCGGTACTCTCGTTTTTTATGGCGCGCCGCGAGTCCCGTGCCATCATCGCGCCGTTGCAAGAGGTGGATTTGGACCACCCACGCCGTAGCTATGAGCACGCCTATGCCGAGATGGTCCCCATGCTTGAGCGTATCGAGTCGCAGCGCCAGGAACTCAAGCGCCAAATGGCGGTGCTGACGGACAACGACCGTATGCGCCGCGAGTTCACGGCGAATATCACCCATGAGCTCAAGACGCCGCTTACGGCGATTTCGGGCTATGCCGAGCTCATCGCAAACGGCATGGTCGAGGGCGAGGACGACCTGCGCAACTTTGGCGGTCGCATCTATCGTGAGGCAGGCCGCTTGGCGGCGCTCGTCAACGACATCCTTACGCTGTCTAACTTGGACGAGGCCGAGCGTGCAACTGAGGGCGAGGCGGTGCCCATTGGGTCCACGGAGCCTATTGAGCTCTCGCGTGCCATCTACGCGGTTGGGCAGCGTCTTGAACAGGTCGCCCGTCAGGCGAATGTGACGATAAGTCATGAGACCAAGCCTGTGGTCATCGAAGGCGTGTCGCGCTTGATCGACGAGCTCATCTATAATCTGGCAAGCAACGCCATCCGCTACAATCGGCCCGGCGGTACGGTTACGCTGCAGTGCGGCACCAACGACGAAGGCCATCCGTTCCTCGCGGTCGCCGACACGGGAATCGGTATCGCGCCTGAAGAACAGGGCAAGGTATTTGAGCGGTTCTATCGCGTGGACAAGAGTAGGTCCAAGGCACGCGGCGGAACCGGCCTGGGGCTTGCCATTGTCAAGCATGCGGCCCTGTATCATCACGCCGCGCTCGATTTGTCGAGCGCGTTGGGCGTGGGAACCACCATTACGGTGACGTTTCCCATACGGCAGGACGAGCCATTCGCATAGCGATACAACATAGATATTGATGCAGACGCCGCATTTGACTTTCGGGTGCGGCGTTGTTGTGCAATTTTACGATTGCTTCCGACATTTTTACAGGAGAGCCTGTTTCTTATGTATAGAGTTTGGTCTCGGTAAAAGGATGCGATAACATACGGAAAGTTTTGTTAATCCGAACTGGGGAAATGAAAGGTAAGCTGCATGACCCTTCTCGAACTGTTCCAGCTGCTGAAGAAGCACCTTCAGCTGGTCATCACCCTTCCGGTGGTCTGCGCGATCGCCATGGGCATCGTGTCCTTCGTTGCGATGGACAACACCTATACCGCGACGACGAGCATGTACATTCTCGCCAAGACCGACGATAGCGGTCAGATGAGCTACAACGATCTCTCGGCGAGTCAGATGCTTTCCAACGATATCGCCACGCTGCTGGATAGCGATAGCGTTAAGAGCGGCGCCGCCAAGGAACTGGGCCTCACCGATCTGGATGACTACAAGGTGTCTGTTTCCTCCGAGACCACCACGCGTGTCATTACGCTTTCGGTTACCGGCACCGATGCCAAGGAGACGGCTAAGGTCGCAAAGGCCATGGCCAGCTCGGTGAGTACGGTCGCTCAGAACGTCGGCGCTGCCCAGAGCATCAACGTTATCGACGAGGCTAAGACCCCCGAAGCCCCCAGCGGTCCCAAGCGTATGCTGTACGTTGCTGTCGCGTTCCTCGCGGGCATCTTTATCGCAGTTGCCTATGTCGTTTTGGCAGACATGCTCAACACCCGCATCCGCGGTGCAGAAGAGGCAGAAGAGCTCCTGGGTATTCCCGTTGTTGGCCGAATTCCGGCTATGAAAGGTGGTAAATAGGCATGGCTAAGGCAAAGAACACCGATAAGCTCGTTGTACAGAATGCCGCCAAGACCCTTCTGGCCAACATCCGCTTTGCGAGTGTGGACGACCCCATTCGCACCATCACCGTTACCTCCTCGATTCCCAACGAGGGCAAGTCTACGGTTTCCATTAACCTTGCTCAGGCAATCGCCACGAGCGGCAAGTCCGTGCTCCTGGTCGAGGCCGATATGCGCCGCAGGTCCCTTTCCGATATGCTCGGCGTTCGTTCGCGCGGCGGACTCTATGCGGTTCTTTCCGAGCAGATCTCCATTGACCAGGCAATTGTCGAGACGGGTCAGAAGAACTTCTACTTCCTCGATGCCGAGCCGCATATTCCCAATCCTGCCGACATCATCGTCTCTCACCGCTTTGCCAAGCTGGTAAAGGCACTGTCCGCCAAGTTCCAGTACGTCATCTTTGATGCTCCCCCGGTCGGCACTTTCATCGATGCTGCCGAGATCGCAAGTCTGACCGACGGTGCGCTTTTTGTCGTGCGTGAGGATTTCACCAAGCGCGAGGAGGCGCTCAACGCCATCGGTCAGCTTAAGAAGTCCGAGAAGGTCAAGCTCATCGGTACCGTTATGAACTACTGCGAGACCGAGACCAGCGAGTACTACTACTCCTACTACACCAAGGACGGTAAGAAGGTGAAGAAGGGCTCCGACGATCAGGGGACTTCCAAAAAGGGCATCTTCACCAACCGAGCAAACGTTTAGTTGATTAAGGCTGACCTATGCGTGACATTCATTGCCATATCTTGCCGGGTGTAGACGACGGCGCCGCCGATCTCGATGAGAGCTTGGCGATGCTCGAGGCTGCCAAGCGGGCCGGTGTAACCAGAATCGTTTGCACTCCTCACTGCCGTGATCCCTATTTTGATTACGACAAGATGTGGGATGCCTTTGAGCTGCTGCGTGATAACGCTGACGGTTTTCCGCTCCAGATGGGCTTCGAGGTCAACCATCGAAAGCTTGTTGAGCTTGGTATCGATGCTGCGGAGCACTTGCATTTCGATGGAACCAACGAGTTTCTGCTCGAGCTTTCGACGCATGCCGATGCGTATGCGTTTAGAGAGTACGAGAACACGATTTACGATTTGCAGTGCCGTGGTTACCAGGTGATTATCGCTCATCCTGAGCGCTATCGTGCGGTTCAAAAGGATGTAAGCGTGGCGGAGCGCCTGGTCGATATGGGCTGCAAGCTGCAGGCTTCGGCGGACTTTATTGCCGGCGGTCGCTTTGGTCGCGAGAAAAAGCCGGCACAGCGCCTGTTCGATCAGAACCTGTACAGCTTCATCGCGAGCGATGCCCATAACGTGGGTCATTACGACTGCCTGGCGAAGGCTCGCGCGAAGTTTAGCGTGCGTGGAGCCCATTTTCGCTAAAATCTGTCCCTAACGTTCGCATTGAATGAAGGGGCAGCCATGGATATCCAACTTAAGACGGGATGCTTTGATGACGCGGCGCTGGTGCGCCGCGTCGTTTTTATGGACGAGCAGGGCTACAAGAATGAGTTCGACGCTATCGACGAGGATCCGAACTGCATTCATGTGACGCTCTATGCAGACGGCGAGCTTGCCGGTTGCTCGCGCGTGTTTCCCGAAGAGCTTGAGCGCGCGGCAGATTCAGAGGCTCCGGTTTCGCCGGCGTGCGACTTGGACGAAGGCGTCGCAGCGGGGGAGACCTATATTATGGGGCGCGTGGCTGTGCTGCCGAGCATGCGCCGTCGCGGTCTGGCGAGCAAGATCGTCGAGGCCAGTGATGCCGCCGCGTGTGATGCCGGTGCCAAGCTCATAAAACTGCATGCGCAGGAATACGTGCTGCCACTCTATGCCAAGGCGGGTTACGCGCAGATCGCGCCGGTAGATTACGAGGATGAAGGTCAGCCCCACGCCTGGATGGCCAAGCGGGTCGTGGGTGGCAGATAGGGACGTTCCTTTTCTGCCGGCAGTTGGGGACACTCCTTGGCAATTGGCGCATCGGAGCGCTTAGACATACAGTTTTTCGATTCCGTATGTATATATGCGCGCTAATGGGTTATAAAATCTAAGTCTGAACATAGCAGGTCTGCGATGCGGCTCGGGCGACCGGGCCGTTTTTGCGGACGGGGGTAGCGCGAAAGGACTGCACATGCGTCAATTTAAGACCGAGAGCAAAAAACTGCTCGACCTCATGATCAACTCCATCTACACCAATAAGGAAATCTTCCTGCGCGAGCTTATCTCTAACGCGAGCGACGCCGTCGACAAGCTCAACTTTAAGAGCCTGCAGGATCCGAGCGTCAAGATCGACCAGGGCGACCTGGCTATTCGCGTTTCCTTTGATAAAGACGCCCGCACCATTACCATCTCGGATAACGGCATTGGCATGACCGCCGAGGAGCTCGAGCGCAATCTGGGCACCATCGCCCATTCCGGCTCCGAGGAGTTTAAGACCGAGAACGCCGAGCAGCAGGGCTCCGATGTCGACATCATCGGTCAGTTTGGCGTGGGTTTCTACTCCGCCTTTATGGTCGCCAGCCACGTGAAGGTCGTCAGCCGCGCTTATGGCGAGGATACCGCCCACGTTTGGGAGTCCGACGGTCTTGAGGGTTACACCATCGAGGACGGCGAGCGCGCCGAGCACGGTACCGATGTCATCCTGACGCTGCGCGAGAACGAGAAGCTCGACGCCGACGGCGAGGCCGAGACCTACGATCGCTTCCTGACCGAGTGGGGCCTCAAGAGCCTGATTCAGCAGTACAGCAACTATGTGCGCTACCCGATTCAGATGATGGTGAGCAAGAGCCGCCAGAAACCCAAGCCCGAGGACGCGCCGGATGATTACAAGCCCGAGTACGAGGACTACCAGGAGCTCGAGACCGTCAATTCCATGACACCGATCTGGAAGAAGCGCAGCTCCGATGTCGAGCAGAAGGACTACGACGAGTTCTACAAGTCCACGTTCCACGACTTTGACGATCCTGCGCGCACTATCAGCTTCCACGCCGAGGGCACGCTCGAGTATGACGCCCTGCTGTTTGTGCCGGGACGCGCGCCGTTCGATCTGTACAGCAAGGACTACGAGAAGGGTCTGGCGCTCTACAGCTCCAACGTCCTGATCATGGAGAAGTGCGACGACCTGCTGCCCGACTACTACAACTTTGTCCGCGGCGTCGTGGATTCCGCCGACGTGTCGCTCAACATCTCGCGCGAGACGCTGCAGCAGAACCGTCAGCTCAAGGCCATCGCCAAGCGTGTGGAAAAGAAGATTACCGCCGACCTTGAGGATATGCGTGACAACGACCGCGAGGCCTACGAGAAGTTCTTTGAGAACTTTGGCCGCGGTCTTAAGTACGGCATCTACTCGAGCTATGGCATGAAGGCCGATGAGCTCGCCGACCTGTTGCTGTTCTGGTCTGCCAAGGAACAGAAGATGATTACCCTGGCCGAGTATGCCAAGGGCATGCCTGAGGATCAGAAGGCCATCTACTACGCCGCCGGCGACTCGCGTGAGCGCTTGGCCAAGATGCCCGTGGTAAAGGGCGTGCTCGACCGCGGCTATGACGTGCTGCTGCTGACGCAGGATGTGGATGAGTTCACGTTCCAGGCTATGCGTGAGTACGTTGCCGCCGATATGCCCAAGATCTACGAGGACGATGCCGCCCGCGAGGCTGCCGAGAAGGCCGTGGCCGATGGTGCCGAGCCCGAGGTTGAGGATCGTCACCTGGAGCTCAAGAACGTCGCAACCGGTGATCTTGACCTGGCGACCGAGGACGAGAAAAAGGAGGCCGAGGACGCCACCAAGGAGAACGAGGACCTCTTTAGCGCTATGAAGGAGACACTCGGTGACAAGGTCGAGAAAGTTGCCGTCTCCGCGCGCCTGACCGATGCGCCCGCTTGCATCACTACCGAGGGCCCGCTTTCGCTCGAGATGGAGAAGGTGCTCCAGAAGGGACCCGAGGGCGCGCCCGACGGCATGCCCAAGAGCCAGCGCGTGCTCGAACTTAACGCCAAGCACCCGGTCTTTGACAAGCTTGTCGCTGCCCAGAAGTCAGGCGACGCCGACAAGATCAAGCAGTACTCCGGTCTGCTCTATGACCAGGCTTTGCTGGTCGAGGGCATCCTCCCCGAGGACCCCGTAGCCTTCGCCGCAGCTGTTTGCAACTTGATGTAGTTCGGGGATACGGCACCGTAACTAGATTAGAACGAGAGTGGATAATCTCCCACTTTTGGCTCGAATGCGGGCTTGAAGTGGGAGATTTTCTACTCTCGTTTTCCTCCGTCCCCAAGGGATCAATTATTTGTCGGGGTTGTGGTTTTGTGACCTGCTGAAATTTAAGATACTGTACAACTGTACGTTAATTCGTCTTCGTAGTATATTGCTACCCGCAAAACTCAATACCATTGTGCACTGAGACGCTAAAGCGCCTACGTACAATGGTTATCGATAGTACGATTCGATTCAACGACAGGATGGATGGTCCAAGCGTGAGTCTCGGCAGCAAACTATCCAACGCAAAGGTATCCTTTGCGATCTTTAAGCGTGACATCAAGCGATTGCTCGTGAACCCCGTCGCCTTGGTGGTTACCCTTGGCGTGTGTGTTATTCCCTCGCTGTATGCCTGGTACAACATCGTGGCAAACTGGGATCCGTACGGAAACACCCAGGGTATCAAGATTGCCATCGCTAACAACGATCAGGGAACCCAAAACGACCTGGTGGGCGAGCTCAACGCGGGCGACCAGGTCGTCGATCAGCTCAAGGAGAACGATCAGTTGGGCTGGACCTTCGTCGATTCGGCGGCCGATGCCAAAGAGGGCGTCGAGAGCGGGGAGTACTATGCGGCCATCGTGATTCCCAAGAACTTCTCCGACAATCTTGTCTCGATGCTCGATGGCAATTATCGCCAGCCCAAGCTTACGTATTACGTTAACGAGAAGAAGAGCGCCATTGCGCCCAAGGTGACCGATACCGGCGCCAATACTATCGAGGAGCAGATCAATTCGGAGTTTGTCTCCACGGTGGGCGAGACCGTGGCGGGCATCGCCAAGGATGCCGGAGTCGATTTAAAGGACAAGGCAACCCAGACTCAGGATTCGTTGGCAAGTTCTGTCTCCGAGGCATCCGATACCTTGGGCGAGGTGCACGATTCGATTGGCGACATGAATGCCGCCATCGATAAGACGAGTGGCGCCATCGCCTCGGCCGATGCGGCACTTGCCGGCCTGCAGGGTCAGGCGCCGTCACTGACGCAGGCGATCTCTCAGGGTAACGACCTGCTGGGCGAAGCTCGCACCACGGCGGGCAACTCTATCGCCTCGCTCTCCAAGGCGCTCTCGGAAGGCAGCCTTGCGCTTACCAAGACGTCGGCCTCTGCGAACGCTGCCATCGGCAAGCTGACGGGCACGGTCACATCTACGACCACCCGTATCGACAACTCGCTCGAGTCTCTCCAAGCGACGATCGACCACAATAAGGCCGTTATCGGGCACTTAGAGATTCTCGCCAATGACACGTCGACAGGTTCCGAGGAAATTGACGCGCGCATTGTATCGACCATCGATTTGCTTCGAGAGCAGAATGAAAAGCTTCAGAGCATCAAGGACGGTCTGTCTGCGCAGTCGAGCGCCATGGCGAATGACGCCGCGGCTGTCTCGGGTGCCAGCGACGCTATCAATAACGCAATTCAGACCGGTGCGACCAACCTTGGCCAGGCCCAGACGGACCTGGGTCAAAACGCGCTGCCGAAGGCCTCGAGCGCGCTTGATTCCTTTGCCGCCGTCTCGGGTGATTTGACGGGTATCGTATCTGGCCTCACGCCCACGATTGCAAGCGCGCGCGGTACGCTTTCGCAGCTTAACGCTACGCTCGGCCAGGCCAAGACCACGCTGTCCCAGACCGATTCCTCGCTTGCCAAGGTCCAGGACAAGCTCGCAACCGCCGCCAACGACATCGCGGCGCTACAGACCTCTGAGTCCATGGGCGAGCTGGCCGGCCTGATGGGCGTCGACGTCGATGACGTCGCAGACTTCATGGCATCTCCGGTTGAGCTCGTGTCCAAGTCGATCTATCCGGTTAAGAGCTTCGGCTCGGGCATTGCCCCGTTCTATACCAACCTGGCGCTTTGGGTGGGCGGCTACGTGCTTATCGCCATCTACAAGCTCGAGGTCGATCGCGAAGGCATCGGCAGCTTTACCGCGCGTCAGGGCTACTTTGGCCGCTGGTTGCTCCTGGTGATCCTGGGCGCGTTGCAGGCCATCATCGTTACGGTAGGCGATCTGGTGATTGGCGTGCAGTGCGTCAGCCCGCTGCTGTTCGTGCTGGGCGGCATCGCCATCTCGTTTACGTACGTCAACATCATTTACGCGCTGTCCACTACGTTTAAGCACATCGGCAAGGCAATCGGCGTCATTCTGGTTATCGTGCAGATTCCGGGTTCATCGGGCATGTACCCCATCGAGATGATGCCTGGCTTCTTCCAGTGGCTGCACCCACTGCTGCCCTTTACCTACGGCATCAATCTGCTGCGCGAGACGGTCGGCGGCATGTACTCGTTTAACTACCTGTTTAACCTGTGCATTCTGGGCGTGTTCTTGATCGTGGCGCTCTTTATCGGCCTGCAGCTGCGTCCGCTGCTGCTCAACCTTAACCTGCTCTTTGATAAACAGCTCTCCACGACCGGTATGATGATTTGCGAGTCCAACGACCTGCCGCGCCAGCGCTACTCGCTGCGCACGGCCATGCGCGTCATGCTCGATTCCGATTCGTACCGTCGCGAACTGCTCGATCATGCGGTCGCCTTTGAACATCGCTACCCGTACTACATCAAGGGCGGTTTTGCCGCCGTGGTGGGCGTTCAGGTCCTGCTCTTTGTCCTGTCGACGGTTCTCGATATCGACAATAACGGCAAGATCATCCTGCTTGTCATTTGGATCATCTCGGTTATTGCCATCTGCGGCTGGCTGATCAATATCGAATATATCCGAGCGAGCCTCAATACCCAGATGCGCATCTCGGCGCTTTCGGATGAGGACCTGCGTCGCGAGATGCGCGAACACACGGCCGCCATTCCTGCCGCCCGCCACATGTTTGGCCTCAACGCCAGCGAGCGTGGTGCCAAGGGCGGCGATCAGTCCACGGGCCGCTTGCCGCATATCGGCTCGCACCATAAATCTCAGGGCAGCGACAGCACGGCCACAAATGATGGAGATACCACCGCGCTTGGCAAGCACTCCAAAGGAGGTGAGGCATAAATGAAGAACATCCTGCATCTGTTTAAGCGCGATGTCCAAAACGTGTCTCGCTCCGTGATCGGCTTGGTTGTCGTGATGGGCCTCATTATCGTACCGTGTCTGTACGCGTGGTTTAACATCGCCGGCAGCTGGGATCCGTACGGCAACACCGGCAATCTTAAGATCGCCGTGGTCAACACCGATGAGGGTTACGAGAGCGATTTGATCCCCGTCGAGGTTAACGTGGGCGAAAACGTGACCGCCACCCTACGCGGCAACGAGAGCTTCGATTGGGTTGTGCTCAACAATCGCGAAAAGGCTATCGAGGGCGTTAAGTCGGGCGCGTACTATGCTGCCGTCGTTATCCCCAAAACGTTTAGCGCTGACATGATGACGCTTTTCTCGACCGACGTGAAGCACGCCGATATCGAGTTTTACGAGAACCAGAAGGCCAACGCCATCGCGCAGATCGTGACCGAGAAGGGTTCGAGCGCCGTTCAGAACCAGGTTAACGAATCTTTTACCGAGACCATTACGAGCATCGGTCTTAAGACGGTGTCCAGCCTGCTCGATTACATGAGCACCGACCAGGTCAGCAACTTTATCGCCAACCTGTCATCGACGCTCGGTGACTCGGTCCAGGACCTGCAGGACGTTCAGGCCAGCGCAACGTCGCTGGCGGGCATTTTGAGCTCTACGTCCGATTCGCTGACGTCGGCGAGCGGTATGCTCCAGCAGACGGGTACGGTCGACGAGTCGACCAAGCAGTTGATGGAGCACGCCAAGAGCGGCATGAGCGATTCCAAAGAAGCGCTGAAGGCCGCCAACGACGCCATCAACGCCGCGATTGACGGAAGCGCGGGCTCGTTCGACAACGTGTCCGCCGAGCTTGCGAAGGCATTCGATGCCGCGAATCAGCATGTCGACCTTACGGTGTCTCAGCTCAACGATGCCGCGGCGGCGCTCAATACACGTGCCAAGGATATCGATGAGATGGCCGATCAGCTCCGCAGCCTTGCCGACCAGGTGAGCGATGAGAATTTGAAGGGCGGCCTCAAGTCCGCCGCGACGTCGCTGGACAGAATCGCCGTTGAGTACCGCAACAATGCCGAGGATCTGGCGGCCACCGCGAAGTCTCTCTCCGATAGCATGGCCGAGGTCAACAACTCGCGTGCCGAGGTCGATCAGGCCATCGCCGATGCCAAGGCCGGTATCGCGGGTGCCAAATCCGATTACGATTCCACGTTCTCGGTTAAGGCCAAGGAGCTCAAGAAGACCGTCTCGGGGGTTCTGGATTCACTGAATGGTATTTCGGGCGATCTGGATAGTGCCGTAGACGACCTGACCGACGCATCCGGTTCGCTGGCAAAGGGCCTCTCTAAGGCTGCAAAGCTGGTCAACAAGGCTTCCGATCAGCTGGGCGAGGCGTCGGACAAGATCAGCGCGTTTAAGGACGAGCTCGACGGCGCCTTGATGTCGGATGACCTCGCTACGATCAAGACGATGATCGGCAATGATCCCGAGGGTCTGGCCGTGTCGCTTTCCGGCCCCGTCGCGCTCGACCGCAAGCCGGTCTATCCGATTCGCAATTACGGTTCGGCCATGGCGCCGTTCTACACGATTCTGTCGCTATGGGTCGGCTCGATCGTACTGGCGGCCATGATGAAGGTCTCGGTTGACGATGAGCTCATCAACGAGCTCATCCCCGTGCGCCTGCACGAGATCTACCTGGGTCGTTACCTGTTCTTTGGCGGTCTGGCCCTGCTACAGGCGACGCTCGTGTGCGCGGGCGACATCCTGTTCTTTGGCATTCAGTGCGACAACCCACTGCAGTTTGTGCTGGCGGGCTGGGTCGCGAGTCTTGTGTTCTCCAATATCGTCTACACGCTTACGGTGTCGTTTGGCGATATCGGCAAGGCGCTCGCCGTTGTGCTGCTGGTCATGCAGGTCGGCGGTTCGGGCGGCACGTTCCCCATCGAGATGACCGGCCCCGTGTTCCAGGCGATCTATCCGTTCCTGCCGTTCACCCACGGCATCAACGCCATGCATGCCGCCATGGCCGGTGCCTACCATATGGAGTATTGGATTGAGCTAGGCATTCTGGCGAGCTATCTGATTCCGTCACTGGCCCTGGGCGTCGTCTTCCGCCGCCCGGTCATCAAAGCCAACGACTGGATCATCGAAAAGCTGGAATCAACCAAATTAATCTAGTTACGCGGTTTTACCAAACCGCGTAACGGCTCGACGCTGCAAACGGCCCCAAGCGGCAATCTGACGTTCAATTTCAAGGGCGCGACCAGAAGGTCAGCGCCCTTTCATTTCACGTCACCTTGCTCGCTTGGGGCCGTTTTCGCTGACGTTGACGGAACATCGAGGTTATTCAAGTCGGTACTTTAGTGGGCTGGATTGCGATGCAACGCCGGTTGTTGCTACAGTAGCGGGGCGTGCCGGGGGTCCGGTGCGCCCCGCTTTTATTTGACCATGAGGCGGCACGCAGCCATGCGCGTGCGGACACCACGCCCAGATTGAGCGCGAGGATGCCCTATGGCCCAGCATGCCACTGACAATATCGAAATGATGCCCGATAGCCCTGTTGCTCGCGAGGACCTGGGCGCGGGCGGCACCTCCCGCGGCGCCGGCGCTCGCTCGCCGCTGTTCTGGAAAGTCCTGCTGCTTTCGGTGGCAGTCGTCTGGGGCTACTCCTTTACGACCATGAAGGACGCGCTCGACACCATTCCGGTGTTCGAACTGCTCTACGTGCGCTTTCTGCCTGCGGCGTTGGTCATGTTTTTCATCTTCCACAAGCGCATCATCGCGCACCTCAACGCCCGCAACCTTATCGTCGGACTTGGCATGGGCGCACTTATGTGGGCCGCCTACGCCCTGCAGACAGTCGGTCTGGCGCACACCACGGCGGGCAAGAATGCTTTTTTGACGGGCACGTATTGCATCGTTGTGCCGTTCGCGAGCTATTTTCTGAGCGGCGAAAAACTCACCCGCTATAACCTGGGCGCGGCGCTGCTGTGCTTGGCGGGCATTGGCTTGGTGGCGCTCGATAGCGTTGAATTCAACATCGGTGATGTCATTACGCTGGCGGGTGCGGTCTTTTTCGCCATCCAGATGGCGGTGACTGCCAAGTACGGTCGCAAAATGGACATCAACGTCATCACGTTTTGGATGTTTGTGGGCAACGGCGTGCTGAGCCTGGCAACGTCGCTGCTATTCGAGACCCAAGCGCCTCTGTCCGTGTGGACGCCGAGCTTTATCAGCGCGATGGCGTTTCTCTCGGTTGGTTGCACATGCGCGGCTCTGCTCATCCAAAACGTCGGCCTGGCGCATGTCTCGGCCTCGACGGGCTCACTGCTCCTTTCGATGGAGTCGCCTTCGGGCGTGCTGTTCTCGGTGCTGCTGATGGGGGAGGCGCTCACCTCGCGCCTGCTCGCCGGCTTCGCGCTCATCTTTCTTTCGATTATCTTGAGCGAGACGCATTTCGATTTCTTGCGCCGAAAATCACACCCGCAATTGTAAACAACTTGTTGCGCCGCCCTCCCAGGGCGGCATTTTTATGTCATGCCCTTACAGTTGTACCTTGCACTTTACGCTATCAAAGTGCGTGCTGCAAAAACGTTACTGGAGGGCATCTATGGCACCAGCTCTGTCCGATTTTCAACCGCAACCAGCGCCTCAGGCTACCGCAGCGGCGCAGACCGCTATCGGTGACGGTCTTGTCGCAGAAGCTCAGGCTTTTGCAGACGAGCTCGCTGCGTGGCGACACGATCTACACCAGATGCCCGAGCTCGGTAACAATCTTCCGCAGACGTCTGCCTATATCCAGGCACGTCTGGACGAGATGGACATCCCCCATACCACGCTCGTCGATGGTTCCTGCGTTGTGGGCCTTGTCGGCGCCGGTGCCGCCGCGGCCCAGGGCAATGGCGTCTGCGCGGACGAACAGGCCGGTACGGTCGTTATGCTGCGCGGCGACATGGATGCGCTGCCCGTTGCCGAGGAATCGGGCGAGCCTTTCGCTTCCACCAACGGTTGCATGCATGCCTGCGGCCACGATATGCACGCGACGGCCCTGCTCGGTGCGGCCCGTTTGCTCAAGGCCCGCGAGGCCGAGCTTGTGGAGGCCAACGCCACGGTGAAGTTGCTGTTCCAGCCGGGCGAGGAGACCTTTGAAGGGGCGCGCGCTGCCATCGCCGATGGCCTGCTGCAGAACCCGCGCCCCCAGGCTGCCTTTGCCATGCACGTCAACAGCCAATCGCCGCTCGGCCTGGTGCTCTATGGGAGCCCGGCGCTTTCGGGCGTGTACGGTTTTCGCATCACGCTTCAGGGCAAGGGCGGCCATGGCTCGAGCCCCGAGATTTGCATCGACCCCATCACGGCCGGCGTCCATGTGCATCTGGCGCTTCAGGAGCTCATCGCTCGCGAAGTGCCGGCGGCCAAGGAGGTCGCACTTACCGTCGGTAAGTTTGCTGGCGGCCTGGCGGCCAACGTCATCCCCGACACCTGCGTGCTCGAGGGAACGCTGCGCGGCTTTGATGTTGAGCTCATGGCTCACCTCAAGACCCGCATCGCCGAGGTCGTTAACGGCGTTGCCGCAACATATCGTACGCCGGCGACCATCGAGACGCTTTCGGATGTTCCGCCGCTTGTACTCGACAGCGATATGACCCAGGCGTCGCTTGGCTACGTGGGCGCAGTGCTGCCCAAGGCGGCTTTCTTGTCGCTTTTCCATGCCATGGCGAGTGAAGACTTCGCGCTTATCTCGAGCGAGATTCCGAGTGCGTACTTTACCGTGGGCGCGGCCGTAACCGACACGGACGAACACTTTGCCCAGCACCATCCCAAGGCACGTTTTAACGATGCCGAGCTTCCCCTCGGTGCCGCGGCCTATACCGCCGTCGCTTTGGGCTATATCGCCGACCACCGGTAGCACCCAACCTTGCTTTTCAAGCCTGCGGGCATGGCCGTAAGGCCTATGCCCTTGTCTTTCAAGGCAATCTTGGGCACTACCGGCGCCCGGCGCAGGCTATTCGTTTGTCTAAAAGGAGCAGTATGCCCCAGCAGCGTAAGTTCTTCCCCGGCTGGCTCGTGGTGGCCTCCGGCTTCGTGATCATGGCCACGTGTTACACGATTTTTGTCAATTGCATGAGCCTGTTCCAGCCGCTGATCGTCAGCGACCTGGGTATTTCCCTTGCGCAGTACAACGTCTCCAATGCCATCTCCACCGTGGTGAGTGTCGTGGGTTCGCTCGTTATCGGCCATGTTGCCGATAAGGTGAGTGGCCGCGTATTGGGCTCGCTTACCGTTATCGCTACCTCGGCGGTGCTTGCCGGCATGAGCTTTGTCGGTGAGCTGTGGCAGGTCTACGTGCTCTTTGCCGTCTCGGGCTCCTTTGCGAGCACCTGGATCGTGTGCCTGGCGTGCTCCGTGGTCATGCTCGTGTTCCTGCTGGCATCGGAGCCCATCGCCGCCAAGCTGCGCGCAAGCGTGGTGGGGGAGTAGACGTCCGTTGCTCTTTTCTGTTCGCCCCGTTCTGTCCGTGGCCGCCTTGGAAGCCGAATGGATGCTCGTACCATCATTCGGTTTCCAAGGCGGCCACGGGCCTACGAAATGATCCCTTTTCCTCCGTCCCCAACAGATCACGTGATCCGAAGGGGACGGAGGAAAAGGGATCGGCTGCCGCGGCGGCGCGTCTGGCCGAACGAGTCCCCATACCCTCGTTCGGTCAGGCGCGCCGCCGCGTTGCTGCTTTGTGCCGTATAATGTCCACTACCTATGACGCGATACAAAAGAAAGGTGTTTGCCCATGCAGGCACAGAAGGCGGAGGGAACCCGCGACCTTATCGGCGCCGAGATGCGCGCCTGGCAAAAGATGCAGCAGATTGCGGCCGGCGTGTTCGAGCCGTTTGGTTTTAAACCCATCGAGACGCCCGCGATCGAGCAGGTTGACGTGTTTGTCCACGGTATCGGCCAGTCGACCGACGTCGTGCGCAAGGAAATGTTCCGCGTGTTCAGCGGTGCCAACCTGGAGCGCGTCTTTACCGAGGGCACCGACACCAAACTCAAGCCCAAGCAGCGCCTGGCACTTCGCCCCGAGGGCACGGCCGGCGTGGTGCGCGCCGTCGTCGAGAACAATCTGGTGCCCCAGGGCTCCACGCCGTTTAAGGCTTACTACGCCGAGGCCATGTTCCGCGGCGAGCGTCCCCAGAAGGGCCGCCTGCGCCAGTTCCACCAGGTGGGCATCGAGTGGCTCGGCGCTCCCGATCCGGCGGCAGACGCCGAGTGCATCATCATGCTCATGGAGTTCTACAAGCGCCTGGGCTTCGATCTTTCCAAGCTTCGTCTGCTCATCAACTCGATGGGTGACGCCCAGTGCCGTCCGGCTTATCGCGAGCAGGTTAAGCAGTTCATCCTCGATCACGCCGACGAGATGTGCGATGAGTGCCGCGAGCGCGCCGAGCTCAACCCGCTGCGTGCCTTCGACTGCAAGAACGACCACTGCCGCGAGATCATGGCCGAGGCTCCGCTGATGGGTGACAACCTGTGCGATGAGTGCCGCGAGCACTACGAGCAGGTCAAGCGCTATCTGGATGCCGCCGGTATCGAGTATGTCGAGGATCCCACCTTGGTGCGCGGCCTGGACTACTACACCCGTACTGTCTTTGAGGTCGAGGCCCCTGGCGCCGGTGTCGGCTCCATCGGCGGCGGCGGCCGCTACGATGGCCTGGTCGAGCTCGAGGGTGGCAAGCCCACGGCGGGCGTCGGCTTTGCTGTCGGTTTTGAGCGCGCCCTGCTGGCCCTGCAGGCCTTTGGCAGCGATTTGGGTGCCGATGAGGCCCCGTGCGTCTATGTCGCCAACGCCGGCAAGGAGCTGCGTCAGAACGTCTTTGCCATTACGCAGGAGCTTCGCGCCGCAGGTATCGTGACCGAGGCCGACTATCAGGGTCGTTCGCTCAAGGCCCAGTTTAAGCAAGCCGATAAGGTAGGCGCCAAGCTCATCTTGGTCCTGGGTGGCGACGAGCTTGCCGCCGGCAAGGTCAAAGTGCGCGACATGCAGAGCCATGACGAGGTGCTCGCCGATCTGGACAACGTCGTCGAGGCGGTTCGCGAGCGCCTGTAGCGCATCTTTTTGAGCTTCGGGCCTGCTAACGTGCCCTGCTCATGGAGAGCGATTGTTACGGGGGTGTTTCGCTTTTATGCGGAATGCCCCCGTTTACGTATGCCGCCCACCGAGAAATACGACCATTTAGGGCAAAAACCTTTGCAATGCAGAAAATACTTTTGTGTGGTAAAGCGCAATCAGTGTCGAAAGTATTTCTCAAGCGCCTATAATGAATACCGCATGTTACGTGCATAGAAGGAGGAATGGGAGGAAACGTGGCTGAGAACCTAAGCAACCAGTCTGTACCCGAAGCCGCGGCGCGCGTCGCTGCCGTGGTCAACCGCCTCGTTAACCGAATCGGCTCGAATGCCGAGTCCAGGGAGCGTCTCGCCGAGATCGAGATCCCCGAGGAGCTGCGCGACAATCTGGCGCTGTTCTTGCGCCTGGAGCGCCGTGTGCTTAGCGAGTATGATCCCGAGATCGCGGACCTGTTCGACAAGATTTTGACAGCCGAGATTGTGGTCAATGCCGGCAACCCCGGTACCTGTGCTGCCGACGAAGCCGTCGACGAGCAGGGCGTGCCCACCGCCGACGAGCCTACTGCCGTGGCATTTCGTGAGGTCGTCGATTTGATCGACAGCCTGCCGCTCGATAAGCAGCAGGTCATCGTTCGCGCCTTTACGAGCTTTTTCCATCTGGCAAACCTGTCGGAGGAGAACTACCGTGTGGCGCAGCTGCGCGAGCGCGAGGCCGGTGCGTCGACCGATACCGAGGTCGATCCTGCCAACGAGCTTACCGTTGCCTATCACCAGCTGGTGAATGAGCTGGGTGTCGAGGGTGCCAACGAGCTGCTCGACAAGCTCGAGTTCCACCCTGTCTTTACCGCACATCCCACCGAGGCCCGTCGTAAGGCCGTCGAGGGCAAGATCCGCCGTATCTCCAACCTGCTGGAGGAGCGTCCGCGTCTGGGCGGCTCCGACCTGGTGGAGAACGAGCGCCATATGCTGCAGGAGATCGACGCCCTGGTGCGTACGAGTCCCATCGCGCTCAAGAAGCCCACGCCGGTCGAGGAAGCCGATACCATCATCGACATCTTCGATAACACGCTGTTCGACGTTATCCCCGTTATCTATCGTCGTTTTGACGATTGGGTGCTGGGCGACAAGGCCGGTACTGTGCCGCCGCTGTGCCCGGCGTTCTTCCATCCCGGCAGCTGGATCGGTTCCGACCGCGACGGTAACCCCAACGTCACCGCCAAGGTGAGCCGTGAGGTCGCCGCCAAGTACTTTACGCACATGGTGCTCAAGCTCGAGGACAAGTGCCGCCACATCGGCCGCAACCTCACGCTCGAGGCTACCTACAGCAAGCCGTCGGCCGAGCTCATTAACCTGTGGAACCATCAGGTCGAGATGAGCCCTCGTTACACGGCCCGCGCCGAGCTGATCTCCGAGCACGAGCCGCATCGCGCCGTCATGCTCGTCATGGCCGACCGCCTGAACGCCACCGTCCGTCGTATCACCGACACCATGTACCACAGCGCCGACGAGTTCCTGGATGACCTGCGCGTCGTCCAGCGTTCGCTGGCCGCCTGCGGTGCCGTCCGTGCTGCCTACGGCCCGGTCCAAACCATCATCTGGCAGGTCGAGTCCTTCGGCTTCCATATGGTCGAGATGGAGTTCCGTCAGCACTCCGTGGTGCATGCCCGCGCCCTTAAGGATATCCACGAGAACGGTATCCATGGCGACCTGCAGCCCATGACGCGCGAGGTCATCGATACCTTCCGCGCTATCGGCTCCATCCAAAAGCGCTACGGCAAGAAGATGGCGCACCGCTACATCATCTCGTTTACCAAGAGCGCTCAGCATGTGGCCGACGTCTTTGAGCTGGCGCACCTGTCCTTTGCACACGAGGAGGATGTCCCCGAGCTCGACGTGATCCCGTTGTTCGAGCAGCTCGAGGACCTCGAGGGCTGCGTCGACGTGCTCGATCAGATGCTTACGCTGCCCGTGGTGCAAAAGCGCCTTGCCCAGACCAACCGCCGCATGGAGGTCATGCTGGGCTATTCCGACTCTTCCAAGGATGCCGGTCCTACCACGGCCATGCTCGCGCTGCACTCCGCGCAGGAGCGCATCGCCAAGTGGGCAGAGAAGAACGATATCGACCTGGTGCTCATGCACGGTCGCGGCGGTGCCGTGGGCCGTGGCGGCGGCCCGGCCAACAAGGCCGTGCTGGCGCAGCCCAAGGGTTCGGTCAACTGCTTCTTTAAGCTTACCGAGCAGGGCGAGGTCATCTTTGCCCGTTACGGTAACCGCACGCTGGCTCAGCGCCATGTTGAGTCCGTTGCTGCCGCAACGCTTTTGCAGTCGGCCCCGAGTGTCGAGAAGACCAACACCGAGACCACGCAGAAGTTCTGGGATATGGCCGAGAAGCTCAACACCGCAAGCCACGAGCGCTATCTGGACCTGCTGAACACCGAGGACTTTACGCCATGGTTCTCGACCGTGACGCCGCTGACCGAGGTCGGTCTGCTGCCGATCGGCTCGCGTCCCGCCAAGCGCGGCTTGGGTGCCAAGTCGCTCGACGACCTGCGTACCATCCCGTGGATCTTCAGCTGGAGCCAGGCGCGCATTAACCTGGCCGCTTGGTACGGTCTGGGCACCGCCTGCGAGCAGCTTGGCGATCTTGACCAGCTCAAGGCTGCCTACCAGGAGTGGCCGTTCTTCCGCACCTTTATCGACAACATCGAGATGTCGATCGCCAAGACCGACCAGCGCATCGCCAAGATGTATCTGCACCTGGGCGATCGCCAGGATCTGTCCGAGAAGGTCTTCACCGAGATGCAGCTCACGCGTAAGTGGGTCCTTGCCATCGTCGGTGATGAGTGGCCGCTGCAGCGTCGCCGCGTGCTCGGTTGCGCCGTCCGCGTGCGCAACCCCTACGTCGACGCCCTGTCCATCGCCCAGGTCCGCGCCCTTCGCGAGGTGCGTATGAACCAGGACGAGATGGCCGAGGAGAAGAAGGCCGAGTACATGAGCCTGATTCTTTCGACTGTGACCGGCGTCTCGGCAGGATTGCAGAACACGGGGTAATCGATAGCCCTGTGGCTCTCACCGGGGCCCGATGGGTTTCCCTCTGAATGCGTCCTCGCACTTGAAGCCCCCTTATCCTGCTCCTTCGGAGCTGCGGATAAGGGGGCTTCGTGCTGCGGAATGCATTCAGAGGGAAACCCATCGGGCCCCTTCGTCCTCGGTCTTCAGGGATTGGGGCTGAAGGGGATAATGGCGCGCTTCGCGCTTAATGTGGAGTGCGGCGAGGGCTTCTTGCGTCCTGCGGAGTGTGCCTAAAAGTAAACTAATGGCGGGCCCTGCGATGTCCGGTCTTCGGCGGATCAGCCGCTGGGTGAGGGTGGTGCTTGGGGCGACGTGCAAAAAACGGAGTTTTCAGCAGCCAAAGATTGATGCATAAGGCCATAGCCGGCTTTCGCTGCCTTTGTTGATGCTTTTGCACGACGATTGGGCTTTGGCGACGATCATATATGGCTGGTTTCTCGCCGCATGCTATCCAGATGGGTCGAGTCATGAGGACTATCTACCTTTTGAAAGATTTTTGGCACCAAAATCTTATCCCGCGATGCTGAATACTCGCAAAAATGCACGCTCCGGAGGGTACTACCCAGTTATGGCCAGAAATCCATGCGCCATCTTATGCAATTAATTAACGAATTTATGCAAAATGGCTTACGTGCGTACGTCTCGGACTAGATGTTTGCCTCGGCGCTGCGTAAATCATCCTGTCTATAGTGTCTTTGACAGGCGGCTGCGGTCCCGTTTGGGATCGTGGCCGTTTTGTTGTGGGTCAAATATGAACGTTGTGTTAATGAGTCGGTGGACGGTGGTGTTTTTCGGTGAGCGGCGTATCCTTCCAACGGTTTATCTAGTGTGTCAGTTGAAAAGGAAGAGGGCGCTCGTCATTGTTTGAATGTGAACTGCCGTTTGACCACAAGACGTTGCATCTGGAGCTCGAGGATAAGAACTTCGCGGGTGTGATGGAAGGTCATCAAAACGAGTTTAAGACCACGAAATCGCAGGAAGAGCTGGTAGAGGAGTCGCTTGCCAACCCTTATGGCTCGCCGTCGCTCGAGGAGCTTTGTGCTGGCAAGAAGGATATTGTCATTATTAGCTCCGATCATACGCGTCCCGTTCCCTCGCGTGTGACGATGCCTATTCTGCTGCATCACATCCATTCCGCTGCGCCCGAGGCTCGCGTGCGCATTTTGGTTGCTACGGGTATGCATCGTCCGTCGACGCATGAGGAACTCGTCAACAAGTACGGCGAGGAGATCGTTGCCAACGAGGAAATCGTTATGCACGTCGCGACTGACGACAGCATGATGAAAAAGATCGGCACCCTGCCTTCTGGTGGCGAGTGCATCATCAACAAGATTGCCGCCGATTGCGATCTGCTGCTTGCCGAGGGCTTTATTGAGCCGCACTTCTTTGCCGGTTTCTCTGGTAGCCGCAAGTCCGTCTTGCCTGGCATCGCCAGCTACAAGACCATCATGTACAACCACAACGGTCAGTTTGTGAACGATTCCCATTCGCGTGCCGGCAACCTGTGCCACAACCACGTGAGCGAGGACATGTTTGCCGCTGCCGAGATGGCTCACCTTGCCTTTGTGCTCAACGTGGTGCTCAACGGCAAGCATGAGGTTATCGGCTCCTTTGCAGGCGACATCCATAAGGCACACGAGGCTGGCTGCGAGTTCGTGAAGAGCCTTGCCGGCGTTGAGCCCGTCGAGTGCGAGATCGCCATCACCACCAACGGCGGCTACCCGCTCGACCAGAACATCTATCAGGCCGTGAAGGGCATGTGCTCTGCCGAGGCCACGCTTCCCGAGGGCGGCGTGATCATCGACGTCGCCGGTTGTGCCGACGGCCACGGTGGCGAGGGCTTCTATCACAACATCGCCGACAACGATCCGGTGGAGTTTGAGCGTGCCTGCATCGACCGTCCTAAGGACGAGACCCTGCCCGACCAGTGGACGAGCCAGATCTTTGCCCGCATCCTGGCGCATCACCCTGTGATCATGGTCACCGACCTGTGCGATCACCAGATGATCAAGGATATGCACATGACGCCGGTCAACACCCTCGATGAGGCGCTCAAGCTCGCCTTTGAGATGAAGGGTGCCGATGCCAAGGTGGCCGTCATTCCCGATGGCCTGGGCGTTGTCGTCGCTCAGCACTAGTACGCGGCCTAAACGAATCGTTTATAACCGACAAGAAAGATAAGGTTTTATGCTTACCAAACTCCTCTGCGAATTCGGCGCAACGGCCCTCATGATCATCTTTGGCGTGGGCGTGCACTGCGATACCGTGCTCAAGGGCACCAAGTATCAGGGCTCCGGTCACATGTTTGCCATCACCACCTGGTCTTTTGGCATCTCGGTCTGCCTGTTTGTCTTTGGCGGCGCCGTGTGCATGAACCCCGCCATGGTGCTTGCCCAGTGCATCGTAGGCCTGGTGCCGTGGAGCAGCTGCATCCCCTTCATGATTGCCGATATGCTCGGCGGCTTTGCGGGTGCCGTGATCGCGTGGTTGATGTATGCCGATGAGTTCAAGGCTTCCGAGGGCGTCGTCGACCCTATTGCCCAGCGCAATATCTTCTCGACCAACCCCACCACCGAGGGTACGAACTATGCTCGCAACTTCTTCTGCGAGGCCATCTGCACCTTTGTGTTCATCAGCGCCATCCTTGCTGCCGCTAGCCGCGCCGGCGAGAACGTTTTGATGCTCGCCATCTGCGTCGGTCTGATCGTTTGGGCTGTTGGCATGGGCATGGGCGGCATCACCGGCTTCGCCATGAACCAGGCTCGTGACCTTGGTCCTCGCATGGCCTATCAGGTGCTGCCGATTAAGAACAAGGCTGACAACAACTGGAAGTACGGCCTGCTCGTTCCTGGCATCGCACCGTTTATCGGTGCCGCTCTGGCCGCGCTGTTTGTGCACGGTTTCTTGGGCATGTTCTAGTCTGAGGCTACATAGTTGTCCGCTGGCCGCATGGGGTAACTTCCCAGCGCGTCCTCGGACATGAAAGAACCCCCGCTGCGCACTTCGTGCGGCGGGGGTTCTTTCGTCCTGCGGAATGCGCTGGGAAGTTACCCCATGCGGACAGCTGCGGGATCTTGGCCGCGTTGGAACAAGCAGCCCAACATATAAATCTGAATTTGGATTTGGATGGGAGGGGCTTGTTGCTGTTGGGGGCGGTGAAGCGCGAGTGACACTTTGGGATGCGTGGCGCCCTGGGTTGGGGCGATGCTTTGGGATGATGTTCTTACTTAGTTGAAGAGGGGTTTTATGGCCGATAAGTAGTCTTTGGCTACGTCGGCTTTGTCTACTTGAAAGTTGTGCCAGGCCCACCATTGGATGGTGGCTACGAAGCTTGAGGCTATGTGGTGTAGTAGGAAGCTGCGGTCCATGGTGCCGGCGGGGCCTGCGGGGTCGGCGGGGACGGTTTCGGCTGCGCGTGACATGATGGTCTTGCGGAGACAGTCGGCGAAGACGCGGGAGCCGGCGCCGGCTACGAGGGCTCGAACGCCCTGACGGCGTTCCCAGAGGTTGTTGAGGATATGCTCGACCTGCACGAGTGGGTCGTCGAGCGGTGTGCCATCGTCGTCGAGGGCGTGGGTGCAGATGTCGCTCACGAGCTCGGACAGTAGGTCGTCTTTGCTCTTAAAGAGGCCGTAGAATGTCGCGCGGCCTACGTGAGCGCGCGCGATGATGTCGCCGACGGTAATCTTGCCGTAGTCCTCTTCGCGTAGCAGCTCGGAGAACGCCGCGACGATGGCAGCGCGGCTTTTTTCTTTGCGGGCATCCATGGCTATGCATCCACGTGAACGAGCAGACAACGGAGCGTGCCGGAGCAGCCCTCGTAGGGGCGCTTGCCGGCGCCGTAGCCGACGGCTTCGATGTGGTAGCGGGCTGGCAGGTGCTCGGACGTGCGCAGTGCGGCGACGATGGCGGCGCCCGTGGGCGTCACGAGCTCGCCGGCGACCGGTGCAGGCGTGAGGGCGATATTGCCCGCCTGGCACAGGTTGACGACAGCGGGGACGGGAATGGGCATGAGGCCGTGGGCGCAGCGGATGGTTCCGTGGCCCTCGGAGAGCGACTCGACGACAATATCCTCGATACCAAGGTCATCGAGGCAGATGGCGACCGAGCAGACGTCGACGATGGAGTCGACGGCGCCTACCTCGTGAAACAGGACGGTCTCGGGCGTTTTGCCGTGAGCCTTGGCCTCGGCGGCAGCGAGTGCGGTAAAGATGGCGAGAGCGCGACGCTTGGCGCCATCGCTTAGCTGCGAGCCATCGATGATGGCGGTGACGTCCGCCAAAGAACGATGGTGATGGTGGTGGGCGTGATGATGGCCCTCGTGGCCATGGCCGTGGGCCTCATGGTCATGCTCGTGTGTGTGTTCGTGTTCGTGCTCGTCGTGGTCATGATGGTGGTGCTCATGTTCGTGCGTGTGCTCGGCAGTTGCTTCGTTGCCGTAGAGCCAGGCCATATCGTGATCGTGGTTCTCGAGCTCCTCTGCAAGCTGGATGTCGAAATCGCAGGCGTCGATGCCATGCTTGTTTGCACGCGTGACGGCGATCGTAAAGCCGTCGACCGGCAGTGTGGCGAGCTGTTCGCGCAGGTGCTCCTCGCTGGCGCCCAGGTCGAGCAGGGCCGCGACGGTCATGTCGCCGCTGATGCCCGAGGTGCCGTCGATGATAAGCGTGTGCTGATGGTTGGACATGGAATGCTCCTTAACGGGCGTGGGGCGTGCCGGCGCTCAGATGATTGATAAGACTTGCCTGGTAGGCGGCACCAAAGCCGTTGTCGATATTGACGACCGATACGCCGCTGGCACAGGAGTTGAGCATGGCGAGCAGTGCGGCTACGCCACCAAAACTTGCGCCGTAGCCCACGCTGGTGGGAACGGCGATGACCGGACAGCTCACCAGGCCGCCGACAACGCTCGCCAACGCGCCCTCCATGCCGGCGATGGCGATGACCACCTGCGCCTGTGCAAGTTCCTCGGCATGCGCGAGCAGGCGGTGCAGGCCGGCAACACCCACGTCGTAGAGGCGGTCGACCTCGTTGCCATAGAATTCGGCCGTCAACGCGGCTTCCTCGGCGACGGGCAAGTCGCTCGTGCCGGCGCAGGCGACGACGATGCGTCCGTTGCCAGTAGGGGAGGGCTTGCCGCCCACGAGGGCGAGCTGTGCGTTCGGGATATACCCCAGGTCGATGCCGTTGCCGAGGAGCTCCGAGGTGCGGGCTGCTTTTTCGCTGTCCAGGCGCGTGACCAGGATGCGCTCCTGACCGGCATCGCGCAGCGCTTCGATAATGGCGGCAATCTGCTCGGCGGTTTTACCGGCACCGTAGACAACCTCGCCGGCTCCCTGGCGCACCCCGCGCGAAAGATCGAGCTGCGCAAAACCCAGATCGGCGGTCGGCGCCGTCTGGATGCGTGTGAGGGCGACTGCCGGGGCGACTGCTCCGTCGGCAACATCGCTCAGCAACTGCTCAAGATCTCGCTTATCCATATATGTTCCCTTCGACGGCGCAAAGTCTAGCACTCAAAGGTATGTTTCCGAACACTAAAACAAAATTGTTCGGAAACTATAGGACAGACTGATTCAATTGTTAGACGGATCGACTAGTCGCGCAGGATGATGTCCATGGCGAGCATCAGGTTGCGCTCGTCGATGGCAAACGGGGCGGCTTCGCGCGTCTTGGGCTTGGCACAAAACGCGATGCCCGTGCCCGCGGCCTGAATCATAGGGATATCGTTTGCCCCGTCGCCGATCGCGACGGTGTGGGCCATATCGACACCGCACTCGACTGCCCAATCCAGCAGCCGGATGAGCTTGGATTCCTTGGTCACGATGTCTGCCGCCAGCTTACCGGTGAGCTTGCCGTCCACGACCTCTAGGCGGTTAGCCAGGCAAAAATCGATGCCCGCGGCGGCCACGATCTTGTCGGCGACCTCGTGGAAGCCGCCGCTTACCACGCCGACCTTCCAGCCCTTGCTGTGCGCCGAGCGCACAAGCTCCAGCGCGCCAGGAGTAAACGTCACGCGCTCAAAGGTACGCTCGAACACACTCTCGTCCAAGCCGGCAAGCAGCCCAACGCGCTCCTCGAGCGCCTGCTTAAAGTCCAGTTCGCCGCGCATGGCGCGCTCAGTGATCTTCGCCACTTGCTCGCCTACGCCGGCCTCCTCGCCCAACAGGTCGATGACCTCCTGGTCGATGAGCGTGGAGTCGATATCCATAACGATGAGGCGTGCAGTCATGACGGGCCTTTCCAAGTGCAGTTGTATTGGGGCATATTGTCGCACGTGACGAGCGCGGGCGGGTGCCACGGTGCGGCAATTGTTTCGTCTCCGTCAAGTCTTTGGGCAAGAGCTACTTTTTCGCGGCACATCGACGCGGGTGCGATAAGATAGAACGCCATGCCCGGCTGCGCGGTTTACGCAGGCTGGGCAAATCTGTACGACGCCGCCCGGAACGACACGGGGCGGCACAGATCCATAAAGGAGGATCACTGGTATGAGCCAGACCCGTCCCATCGATGAGCATTCCATGCACACCCGTACCTGCGGCGAGCTTCGCTTCGAGAACGTGGGCGAAGAGGTCACCCTCACCGGTTGGGTGAGCCGTCGCCGCGACCACGGCGGCCTTATCTTCTGTGACCTTCGCGACCGCGAGGGCATCACGCAGCTCACCTTCGACCCCGAGCACTCCGACGGCGATGCCTTTAAGATCGCCGAGACCATGCGTCCCGAGTGGCCCATCAAGATCCACGGCGTCGTGCGCGCTCGTGGCGAGGAGACCACCAACACCAAGCTCGCGACCGGCGAGATCGAGGTCCTGACCGACCACGCCGAGGTACTCAATACGTCCGTCACCCCGCCGTTCCAGATCGAGGACGGCATCGAGACCAGCGAGGACACCCGCCTGCGCTATCGCTATCTGGACCTCCGTCGTCCCGAAATGATGGCCAACCTCAAGCTGCGCTCCGACTTCACCTTTGCCATTCGCGAGGCGCTGCACAACCGTGAGTTCATGGAGGTTGAGACGCCCTCCCTGTTCAAGTCCACGCCCGAGGGCGCCCGCGACTTCATCGTCCCCAGCCGCATCCAGCCGGGTAACTTCTACGCCCTGCCGCAGTCCCCGCAGCTCCTGAAGCAGCTGCTCATGGTCGGTGGCGTTGAGCGCTACTACCAGGTCGCCAAGTGCTTCCGCGACGAGGACCTGCGTGCCGACCGTCAGCCCGAGTTCACCCAGGTCGATATCGAGATGTCCTTCGTGGACCAGAACGACGTTATGAGTGCGCTCGAAGAGGTCCTGGCCGATGCCTTCGGCCGCATGGGCGTCGAGATGCCCACGCCGCTGCGTCGCATGAACTACTGGGAGGCCATGGACACCTATGGCTCCGACAAGCCCGATACTCGCTATGGCATGCACCTGATCGACCTGACCGACATCTTTGCCAACTCCAAGTTCAAGGTCTTTGCGACCGCCGCAAACGAGGAGGGCTCCGTCGTCAAGGCCCTCAACGCCAAGGGTGCCGGTGCCTGGGCACGTGCCAAGATCGATAAGCTCGCCGGCGTGGCCTCCACGTTTGGCGCCAAGGGTCTGGCCTGGATCGCTTTCCGCGAGGATGGCTCCATCAACAGCCCCATCGTCAAGTTCTTCTCGGACGAGGAAATGGCGGCTCTGCGTGAGCGCATGGACGTCGAGCCCGGCGACCTTGTGATGTTCGCCGCCGGTCCGCGCCTGCTCTCTGACGAGATCCTGGGCGGCATGCGCTCCCACATGGCCAACGCGCTCGAGATCAAGCGCGAGGGTCACGATTTCCTGTGGGTCGTCAACTTCCCGCTGTTCCACTGGGACGAGGACCGCAAGGCCTACGCTGCCGAGCATCAGCCCTTCACGCTGCCGACCGAGACCGACATCGCCAAGATCGAGGCCGACCCGCTGGCGGCCGGTTCCTGCACCTACGACTTTGTCATGGACGGCTTTGAGGCCGGCGGCGGCGGTATGCGTATCCACAACGCCGAGATGCAGATGTCCATGCTCAAACTCCTGGGCTTCACCGAGGAGCGAGCCGAGTCGCAGTTCGGCTTCCTCATGGAGGCGCTCAAGTTTGGTGCACCCCCGATGGGTGGTTTTGCTCTGGGCCTGGACCGCGTGTGCATGCTGCTCACCGGTTCCGACTCCATCCGCGACGTCATGGCGTTCCCCAAGACGGCCAGCGGCTCCGACCTCATGTCGGGTGCTCCGAGTGCCGTTAGTGGCGCCCAGCTCAAGGACGTCAGCCTGCGCCTGATGTAGGCGAGCGGCTACCTATTGCCAGCAACGAGGGAAGGACGTGTGCCTTCCCTCGTTTTTTATACGCCGAGATTGTGAGGGCATGGGGTGACCGGGCATCGCGGAAAGTGCGACCCAGAATCCGGCAAAATAATGGGGCACAGTTTCCGGTTGAGCTGTCTAACGGAAACTGTGCCCCAGAACGAGCGCTCAAAACGGGATAGACTTTCCGCAACAACTGTCTGGCGGAAAGCCCGGCCCAGTTTCTTATAGCGAGTCTCTCTGGATCAGCTTCATGTGCATCACGGAGGTGGTGGGCTCGGCACCCTTGATCATGTCGAGCGCAATGTTGGCGGCCATGTGGCCTTCTTCGCGCAGGGGCTGGCGGACGGTCGTGAGCGCGGGGACGCAGCGCGTCGCAATCTCGTGATCGTCGAAGCCGACGACAGAAACGTCCGCCGGAACGGATAGGCCTGCCTCGTTGAGTGCGGTGATGACGCCAGCCGCGATACGGTCCGATCCGCAGAGCACGCCATCGAAAGCCATCTCGCGCGCGAGAATTTGGTGCATGGCCTGATAGCCGTCTCCGCTGTTCCAGCCGGTATAGATAACGTTTGCGTCTGGGAGGTCTTCGCCCAAGACGGCGCGGTAGCCGCGCAGGCGGTCGACAACAGCGGGGTTGTCTTGCGGTCCCAACACGGCGACGATATCTTTGCGCCCGCGCTTCTTCATGGCGAGTGCCGCAAAGTGTCCGCCCTCTTCGTCGTCAGAGTAGACCGTCGAGAACACGTCGCGATAGGGGTGGCCCTCGAGCTGGCCGCACAACACGGTGGGTACGCCCAGCTCGCGCAGCACCTCGAGCAACTCGCTGCCTTTGTAGGGGGAGACGTCGATCACGGCGTCGAACGAGCGTCGCTCAAAGTGCTCGCGTGCGCGGTTGCGCTCATGCGTAGAAGACGCCTGCAAGATAACGGGCAGATAGGACGACTCCGACAGTTCCTCGGTAATGCCGCTCAAAAACTCGCTATAGGTGGGGTCGCTGAAGAGTTCACTCAGGGGCTCGGTCACGAGCACGGCGATGATTTCCGTGCGCCCGACAGCGAGCGCTCGGCCACGAGCGTTGGGGACAAAATTGACTTTCTTGGCCGCCGCGCGGACGCGCTTTTTGGTTTCCTCGCTAATGCGGGGTGAATCGTTGAGGGCGCGCGATGCCGTGGAGCGCGACACGCCGGCAGCTGCGGCAACCTCGGCAAGCGTAGGTGCGGTGCGAACTGGTTGGGTCATGGCGTCTCCTGGAGAATGCGGTCGATGTTGTCGCTGATACGGGCTGGTGCGGATACAGCTTACTATAGTGCGCCTGAACAGCGTTCATGATATCCGGTGACCGGTGTCGTTTTGCAACCAAGCCGCAATCGAATACGTCTCGTATGGGTGAGATGTCAGCGGGCGTGGCGGTTGCCTACGAGCTTAAGAACGATGTCTTACACTGAGTTTCGATACTCAGGGTGACATAAGTGCCGCGGTTGTACAACCGGTTGCACCGTTAATCCGGCGAAATCGACCGTTCAGCGGACAACCGGTTGCACAGTTTTTTGCATCGCCCGTAAGATAAGGACAACCGGTTGCACAAGAATCACTACGATGACGAAGGAGCATCACCATGGACGCCATTAACGATTGGGAAAACCAAGCGCTCACCCACAGGAACCGCCTGGCACCCCATGCGTACTTTATGGGTTACGAGACCGCCGATCTCGCCGCTACGTACAGCCGCGAGCTGTCGCGCGGGTTTGTCCAGCTGTCCGGCTCGTGGCAGTTCCGCCTCTTTGAGGGGCCTGCTGCCGTCTCTAACGAGGAGCTTTCCAAGTACGAGCCCGAGTGGGATCACGTGGAGGTTCCGCACCTGTGGCAGGTAGACGGCTATGGCAACCTTGCCTACACCGACGAGGGTTTCCCGTTCCCGGTGGACCAGCCATTCGTTCCCTCCGATGACCCCACGGGCGTGTACCAGCGTATCGTCAATCTTCCCGCTGTTCCCGCCGGCGCTCGCGAGATCATTCGCTTCGACGGCATCGAGAGCTATGGCGAGCTGTACGTCAACGGTCAGTTTATCGGCATGACCAAGGGTTCGCGCCTGTCTGCCGAATTCGACGTGACCGACGCGCTCGTCGAGGGCGACAACCTGTTTGCTGTCAAGGTCCTGCAGTACAGCGATGGCAGCTATATCGAGGACCAGGATATGTGGTGGGCCTCGGGCATCTTCCGCGATGTGTACCTTATGCAGCGTCCCGCCGCGCACCTGGTCGACTTTAGGTTCCGCACGCACCGCGAGGGCGATACCGCTCTGATCACGCTCGATACGGTGGCCGAGGGCGCTACCCGCGTTGTGTATACGCTCAGCGATGGCGAGAACGTGGTGGCTACGGGCGAGTGCGTCGACGGCCATGCCGAGTGCGGCGTGACCGATGCCCACTTCTGGAATCCCGAGGACCCCTTCCTCTACGACCTTACGTTTGAGGTCTACGACGGTGACCAGGTCAGCGAGTACGTCCCGCATCGCCAGGGTCTTGCCGAGGTGACGGTCGAGGGCAATCATATCTACCTCAACGGCACTTACTTTAAGATGCATGGCGTCAACCGCCACGATCACGACGATCACAAGGGCCGCGCCGTGGGCCTCGATCGCATGCGCCGCGACCTGGAGCTCATGAAGCAGCACAACATCAACGCGGTGCGCACGTCCCATTACGCCAACGACCCGCGCTTTTACGAGCTGTGCGACGAGTATGGCATCATGCTGGTCGCCGAGACCGATATGGAGAGCCACGGCTTCGAGAATATCGGCAATATCGCCCTGGTCACCAACGACCCGGCATGGGAGCCGGCCTACGTCGACCGCATTGAGCGCCTGGTGATGCAGGAGCGCAATCACGCCTGCATCATTATGTGGTCGATGGGCAACGAGAGCGGCTATGGCTGCAACATCCGCGCGATGTACGCCAAGGCTCACGAGCTCGATGGTCGTCCGGTCCATTACGAGGAGGATCGCAACGCCGATACCGTCGACGTTATCTCCACCATGTACTCCCGCGTGTCGCAGATGAACGACTTTGGTGAGCATCCATTCCCCAAGCCGCGCATCAACTGCGAGTACGGTCACTCCATGGGCAACGGCCCCGGAGGCCTGTCCGAGTATCAGGAGGTCTTCGATCGCTGGGATTGCATCCAAGGCCAGTTTATCTGGGAATGGTGCGACCACGGTTTGGCTGCTGTGACCGAGGACGGCGTTGCCTACGATATGTACGGTGGCGACAACGGTGATTACCCCAACAACAGCAACTTCTGCATCGATGGCATGGTGTTCCCTTGGCAGCAGCCGAGCCCGGGCCTCACTGAGTATGGTCAGGTCATCTGCCCGGTTCGCATGGCTTATGACGCCGAGGCGGGCGAGCTGACCGTCACCAACAAGCGTTGGTTTACCACCCTCGAGGATGTTTGCCTGTCGGCGGAGACCCTGGTGGACGGCGACGTGGTCTGCCGCAAGACGCTCATGCCCGGTGCGGTTGCCCCCGGCGAGTCCGTCCAGCTTCCGCTGGTGATTCGCGAGGCCGCAGTGGGCGAGACCCTGCTGACCGTGCACGCCTACACTATGGCTGCTCACGTCTGGTGCGAGCCGATGTTCCAACTGGGCGCAAGCCAGTTTGCCATCGCAAACCATCCGGCGCCGGCAATTGTCGCCCCCGTGCGCCCCGAGCTTACGGTCGAGGAGACCGAGCAGGAGATCCACATTCACTCCCTCAACGGCGAGCTGACCTTCAGCAGGGTAAACGGCACCGTGAGCGAATGGAAGGCATCCGGCCGCGACGTCATGGCCTCTGGCCCCCAGGTTGGTTTTTGGCATCCGCTCGTCGACAACCACGCCCAGGAGTACGACTCCCTGTGGAAGGACAACTTCATCGATGTGATGCAGACGTCTACCCGCAAGGTTTCTTGGAAGCAGGACGGCAATGCGGTCGTCGTTACCGTGAGCCAACGTATTGCTCCTCCCGTCCGCGCGTTCGGCATGCGCGTCGAGCTTGTCTACACCGTGCTTCCGAGCGGTCGCGTCGACCTCAAGGTTTCCGGCGAGCCCTACGGCGACTATTCGGACATTATCCCGCGCATCGGCATCTCCTTTGAGGTTCCCGGTTGCGATCGTGCCGTCGAGTGGTATGGCCACGGCCCGGGCGAGAACTATCCGGACTCGCTGCGCGCCAACCCGGTCGGTCATTACCGCACTACGGTCGACGACATGTTCACGCCCTACGTTATGCCTCAGGACTGTGCCAACCGCGAGGGTACCCGCTGGGTTGCCCTGCGCTCGAGCCACGGTGACGGCGTGCTGGTGACTCGTCCGGCCGACGCCGCTTCCAACCCGTTCTCGTTCTCGGCATGGCCCTATAGCTGCGAGGCTATCGATAACGCCAAGCACGTCTACGACCTTGTCAAGGGCGACACGGTTACGGTCAACATCAACGACCAGTTGCTCGGCCTTGGCTCGAACTCTTGGGGTTCCGAGGTGCTCGATTCCTATCGCACCCGTTTTGAGAGCTTCAGCTTTGAGGTGTCCCTGCGACCGCTGACGTCTGCCGATCTGGCTCAGGCGCTGGCACCCATTAAGGAGGCATAAGTCATGCATGTCTTTAACTCGCGCGCCGATTTCGACGCTCAGATGAAGTCCGTCAAGAAGTGGATGCGTACCGGACAGGCGCTCGATGGTGTTGCCGACCTGCAGCACGACGTGGCTTACTCCATCGGCGACTCGTTGGTGTATTGGTGGGTGAACGCCCACGAGGCCGCTACCGCCGATCTGGTCGGTCACCGTCGCTATCATGCCGTGCTCGCCCCGCTCGACGGCGACCTGACTGTCGAGGTGGCTTCTAAGGCCGATCTTACCTGTACGCGCGCCTACAGCGATATCGACGATCGTGAGCGCTTTGAGGGAGCGGGGGAGACCGTGACGATTCCTGCCGGCGGCGTTGCCGTCGTCGAGATCGACGAGGCCTACCGTGTCGTGGCTGATGCCGCGGATCCCCGCGTCGTGGTACTGCACGTGACGGTTGAAGGATATTCCTTCCCCAACAAGTAGTATTCGTCCGCCTGGACGTTTGCTTCGCGCCGTTAAGGGGGATGGCTTTGTTGACTCCCTTTTCCCCATTCCCCTTAGCAGGTGCACCGTCCGTGTTTGCACTTGCAGCTCGGACGGGTTTAGATGACATTTAATAGATGATTGGGAGGGCTTATGAGCTCTGAAAAACGAGGAACGATTGGTTCGTTCGCTCTGCTGGGCATGACGGTCGCCGCCGTGTTCGGTATCAAGAACATCATCAACAACAACGCGGCCATCGGCTTGGCAGCTGCGCCGTCGTTCTTCTTTGCCACGCTTTTGTACTTTGTCCCCTATACCCTGGTTACCGCCGAGTTCGTCGGCCTCAACAAGGACTCCGAGTCTGGCGTGTACGCATGGGTTAAGACCTCGATGGGTGGTCGCTGGGCGTTCCTGACGGCATTTAGCTACTGGTTCGTTAACCTGTTCTTCTTTGCGTCCGTCCTGCCCAACGTCATCATCTACGCGAGCTACGTGTTCTTTGGTGCCAACGCCGAGCTTTCGCAGCTGTGGATCACCATTATCGAGATCGTCGTCTTTGCTATCGCCACGTGGGTTTCGACCAAGGGCGCTAAGTGGATCGGCTCCATTTCCTCCTTCGGTTCGACCGCGGCTCTCGGCCTGACCGCCGTGTTCATCCTGCTGTCCCTGGCTGCTGCCTTTGGCGGCGTTGAGTTCGCTACGGCTCCTACTCCCGCTAACATGGCTCCCGACATGAGCAACTTCGCAACTGCGTGGGGCTTCTTCGGTACGCTTGCCTGGATCATCCAGGGCGTTGGCGGCGCTGAGTCTGTCGGCGTGTTCCTCAACGACCTCAAGGGCGGCGTCAAGGCCTTCGTGCGCACTGTCGTTATCGCCGGCCTGACCATCGGCCTTCTGTATGCAGGTGCTTCGCTGCTGGTTAACCTGTTCATTCCCGAGGGCAGCGTTGCCATCTCCACCGGCATCTTCGACGTATTCGGCGCTGTCTTTGCCCACTTTGGCATTCCCATGGAAGTGTCTACGCGCGTCATTGGCCTGATCCTTCTCGCTGCCACGCTGGGCTCCCTCATGATGTGGACCTCGGCTCCCATCAAGGTTTTCTTCACCGAGATCCCCAAGGGCGTTTTTGGTAGCAAGATCGTCGAGCTTAACGAGCATGGCATTCCCGCCCGCGCTGCTTGGCTGCAGTTCGCTATCGTCGTCCCCATCCTGATCATCCCGGCCCTGGGCTCCGGCAACCTCGACGACCTGCTCATGATCGTCACTAACATGACGGCTGCCACTGCTCTGCTCCCGCCGCTGCTGATCCTGCTTGCCTACTTTATGTTGCGCAAGAACTTCGACGCCGCTCCCCGTGACTTCCGCATGGGCTCGCGCAGCTTTGGCCTGGTCGTTGCCGCATTCCTGCTTGTGGTCTTCTGCTTCGTGCTTATCTGCGGCACCATTCCGCTCGATCAGCCGCTGTGGCTGACGCTGGTCTACAACGTTGGCGGTGTGGTTGTCTTCCTGGGCCTTGCCGTGATGTGGTACAACCGCTACATCAACCGTCTGCGCGAGACCGATCCCGAGGCCGCCGAGAGCGAGCTGCGCCCCTCCGTCCTCGACATGATGGAGTAGCGGCTAGGATTAATCTACGGCTGTGGAATAAATCGATTCCCTTTCCTAAGGAGGGGCCTTACGAGGCCCCTCCTTTTGTGTTTTGGGGCATGGTTTTGGACCTTGTGGTCAAAAAATGCCAAATATGAGTACTGTTGCTAAAGAGGTGTCATATCTATCGGCCGGTTTTGAGCAAAAATGGACTCAAAATCAATTTATCTAACCCCCTTTAAAGGGCGTTTGACGGCTTTCAACCTCTTCGAATCGCTCAAAGTAGGCAATTTGCTCTCGATTTTGCTGCTACTAAATTGGTGACAGTACTCATATTTGCCACTTTTTGACCACGGGGTATCCGGAGGGGCTCTCGACAAGCATCTAACGCTACAATAACTACCACGTGGCTGGGTTTTGCCGGCCGAATGTGCGATGTCGTGGGAGGGGACATGGTCGAGTTTACAAAGACGATTAAAGATCCGTTGGGACTACATGCCCGCCCGGTTGCGTTGCTCTATGACATCATTGCCAAGCATCGTAGCGACGTGTCGGTCAGCATCGGTGACCGTCATACCGACGGTCGCGACGTTATGGGCCTCATGGCTCTCTACGGCGAGTGCGGCGAGGACATCATCTTCCGCGTTTCGGGCGTGGATGAGGCTTCCTGCGTTACGTCGATTAGAAACCTCTCGCTTTAAGCATGACGGGGCGCGGCAAAGGACGGCTCTTTGCCGCGCCTTTTTGTTTCGTATAGGAAACTTTTTCGAAATCTGAATGCGGACCCTTTCCAAAAAGTTAACCACGTGCTAGTTTACTAAAGCGAACATAGACGTGGTTAACTTTTATCGCGTCGATGTTGAGGACGAACTGACGTTAGGAGCTCACTCATGTCTTGCGGACCGCAGATGCCGGCCATGCCGCTTTCGATGGTAAAAGCGGGTGAAACCGTGCGCGTGTCTCGTGTAAAGGGCAATGAGGACATGAAACACCACCTCAAGGACCTCGGCTTTGTCGAGGGCAACGAAATCCACGTGGTGAGCTCGAGTGGCGCCAATATCATCGTCACGGTGCTGGGCGCACGCTTTGGCATCGATTCCAAGGTTGCCATGCACATCATGACTGTCGGTTAGTCTGCAGCATTTGATAAAAACCGAAAGGGGGACAAGAGGATGAAGACGTTGGGTGACGTTAAGGTGGGCGAGAGCTCCACCATCGTCAAGCTTCACGGTGAGGGTGCGCTTCGCCGCCACCTTATGGACCTGGGGCTCATCAAGGGCACTTCGTTCAAGGTGGTGAAGGTTGCACCGCTCGGTGATCCGGTCGAGATCAACGTGCGCGGCTACGAGCTTTCCATCCGCAAGGAGGAGGCCGCCGTCGTCGAGGTTCAGTAAGGACTCGCGGCGCATATTTCTGCAGATAAAGTTAGGTTTTTCTAACTTAATGCAGCATCTTTGAAGCACATTATCCAGCCTGCGCGGAGAAAGCAGCGCGGGCACACAAGGAAGAAGGATTGAATGGCGGATTCTCAGATCCATGTCGTGCTGGCGGGTAACCCCAACTGCGGCAAGACCACGCTTTTCAACCTGATCACCGGCGCCAACGGCTACGTTGGCAACTGGCCCGGCGTCACGGTTGAGAAAAAGGAAGCCAAGCTCCTAAGCGACAAGAACGTTACCATCACGGACCTCCCTGGCATCTACTCGCTTTCCCCCTACAGCCCCGAGGAGCAATGCTCGCGCGATTACCTCATGAGCGGCGAGCCCGATGTTGTCGTCCAAGTCGTCGATGCCACCAACCTTGAGCGTAACCTGTACCTGGCGCTTCAGGTTATCGAGACCGGCCTGCCTGTGGTCGTTGCCCTCAACATGGCCGACCTGGTCGAGAAGAACGGCGATAAGATCGATACGGACAAGCTCTCCAAGAAGCTCGGCTGCCCGGTTATGATGATCTCGGCTCTTAAGAACAAGGGCATCAAGGAGCTGTTCGAGCAGGTCAAAAAGTCCGCTGCTTCCAAGGGCCAGGTGCCGGAGCACAAGTTCGATTCCTCCATCGAGGACGTTCTTGACCACATCGAAAACAATCTGCCTGCGAGCGTTCCCGCTAACAAGCGCCGCTATTACGCCGTCAAGCTGTTCGAGCGTGATGCGGACGCCTGCAAGCTCATCAACCTCACCAAGGAGAAGGCCGCTCGCGTCGAAGAGCTGGTCGCTCAGTGCGAGCAGGACTGCGACGATGACGCCGAGTCCATCATCACCGGTGAGCGCTACGGCGTGATCGCACACATCATCGACGAGTGCCTCACCAAGGCCCCGGCCAAGATGAGCACCTCCGAGAAGATCGACCGTGTGGTTACCAACCGTATCCTGGGCCTGCCGATCTTTGTGGTCATCATGTTCTGCGTGTACTACATCGCCGTTTCCACCCTGGGCGGAACGGTGACCGACTTCACCAACGATCAGCTCTTTGGCACCGACGGTTGGTATGTGCTCGGTCAGGGCCGCGATGCTTACGATGAGGCTGTCGAGGCCGCGGGTGACGACGCCGACTCGGTCGACCCGGCACAGTACGGCCCCTATGTCCCGGGTATCACCACCGTGGTGCACGACGCCCTTGTGGCGGGCGGCACCGAGGACGGTGGCCTGGTCGATTCGCTGGTCTGTGACGGTATCGTTGGCGGCCTGGGTGCCATCTTCGGCTTTGTGCCGCAGATGTTCCTGCTGTTCGTCATGCTGTCCTTCCTGGAGGACTGCGGCTATATGGCCCGCGTCGCCTTCATCATGGACCGCGTGTTCCGCCGCTTTGGCCTGTCCGGTAAGTCCTTTATCCCCATGCTCGTGTCCTCGGGCTGCGGCGTCCCCGGCGTCATGGCCACCAAGACCATCGAGAACGAGAAGGACCGCCGCATGACGGTCATGACCACCACGTTCATTCCCTGTGGCGCCAAGCTGCCGATCATCGCTCTGCTCATGGGTTCCATCATCGGCGATTCTTCCACCACCGCCGCGTGGATCAGCCCGCTCTTCTACTTCCTGGGCGTCTTTGCCGTCATTGCTTCGGGCCTCATGCTCAAGAAGACCAAGCTCTTCGCCGGTCGCCCGACGCCGTTCGTTATGGAGCTTCCTGCCTACCACTTCCCGGCGATTCGCTCTTGGGCACTGCACGTTTGGGAGCGCTGCTGGGCCTTTATCAAGAAGGCCGGCACGGTCATCTTCGCGTCCACCGTCGTCGTTTGGTTCCTGTCCAACTTTGGTAGCTACAACGGTTCCTTTGGTTTCCTGCCTGCGATGGACGGCATCCCCGAGGAGTTCATGGACTACTCCGTGCTTGCCATGCTTGGCAACCTGGTCGCTTGGATCTTCGCCCCGCTCGGCTTTAGCACCTGGCAGGCCACCGCGCTGACCGTCTCGGGTCTCGTCGCTAAGGAGAACGTCGTCGCCACCGCCGGCTCGCTGCTGTCCGTTGCCGACGCCGCCGAGACCGACCCGAGCCTGTGGACCGCGTTTGCCGGCATGTTCCCGACTATGGGCGCTTGCGTTGCCTTTGGCGCTTTCAACCTGCTGTGCGCTCCGTGCTTTGCCGCCATGGGCACTATCCGCAACCAGATGGACTCCGGCAAGTGGACCGCGATTGCCATCGGCTACGAGTGCGCCTTCGCTTGGGTCATCGGCCTGTTCATCAACCAGTTCTACAACCTGCTTGTCCTTGGGCAGTTTGGTATCTGGACGATTGTCGCCATCGTGCTGCTGGTTGCGATGCTCTTCCAGATCTTCCGTCCCATGCCCAAACACGCATGGACCGACGAGGACGAGACCAACACTGCTTCCGCCGCAGTTTCCGCTTAAGTCCGAATAAGGATTAGCCCCTTTTCACGAGCCCGGGTGTCCCAGCGACACTCGGGCTTTTTGGTGCAATGGGGGACAGATTGCTTTGCTCTAGAAGTTAAGATGTGGCGTTTCCGCAGATAAAACCGACCAAAATAAACCTGTCCCTTTTTGGTAGGTGGAGAATGGGGTAAAGTAAGTGGTGGTTAACTAGAGGAGGCTTGCTATGGCACCTATCGATATTGTTGTACTGGCTGTTATCGGCATTGCGTTTGTTGCCGTGTGCGTGCGCATCTACCGCAAAGGCACCTGCGCCGACTGCGCTCAGGGTGGCGTTTGCACGGGGCATTGCTCCAACAAAAAGACGTGCGCTGCACTTAAGGGCGTAGACAAAATCGCCGAAGACTTGGGTCGCGGTATCAAATAAGGTCCGGACATCCAAGCGCTCCGCGGGCATCCGTTCGCGGGGCGCTTTGTGCATTTGAGGGAGAGCACGGCGAGTCGAAGAGTATTTTTGGGGTATCGTTAACTGGACTATTAATTGGCAACTTATCTATAACGGAGTAACCGCATGAGCGCTCGCGTAACCATGAAGGACATAGCCGCCGAGCTTGGCGTTTCCATCAATACCGTGCACAAGGCTCTGACGGGAAAGGCCGGCGTGAGCGAATCCGTGCGCGCCAAGGTGAACGCTAAGGCCGAGGCCATGGGCTATCACCGCAACACAAGTGCCTCAAGCCTGCGCCGCAAGGATATCAATCTGGTGTTTTGCCTGCCCCGCGCATCGCGCGAGGGAGCGTACTTTTTCCGTTACCTGTGGGAAGGCTGCAATCGCTTTGAACAGGAGGTCATCGACCGGGGCATTACGGTTGAGCGCGTTGAATTTGGCGTGGGCGGCTACGCTGATGCACTCGAGCAAATCGACGAGCGTCTGCAGGTGGGCGAGAAGATTGATGGCTTGCTCGCCTATGCGCCGGGCGACGATCGTGCGACTGAGCTTTTGGGGCAGATCGCCGAGGCGGGCGTGACGATTGAGCTTGTCGACGGCGACCGTCCGCATTTGAATCGTTTGGGTGCGAGCTTGGCCGATTATTCGACGGCAGGCAGCCTTATGGCCGAGCAGGCGGCAAACCTGGTCCATGCTTCTGGGGCCGACGCCTGCGTGCTCCTTTTGACAGGCGACCCATATACCGATTCGCACTATCTAACCGCCCGCGCCTTCCACAATTACCTGCGCGAACGTGATATTCCATGGCAGGTTGAGGATCTTGCAGGTGCCCATGCGCAAGTCAAACAACTCGAGCATGAGCTCGAAAAGCGCTTGAGCGCGCCGGACGCCCCCGAACTTATCTGTAGCGTTTTTGCCGTTGGTTCCGAAGTGGTTGCCGACGCGCTCGTCTCGACCGGCAAGGCCGGTCGGGTCATGGTGATCGGCAACGACCTGTTTCCCGAAAGCGCCCTGGCCTTGCGCCGCGGTATCTTTACCAATATTGTCTATAAGGACCCGACGAGCCTGGCGTATCGCGGCGCCAAGACACTGGGCGATTATTTGCTGTGGGGAAGGACCCCGACGGAGCCCGTCCAGAAGGGCGCCGTCGAGATGGTATTTGCCAGCAATGTCGACCGCTACTGCGAACTTGCGGGTATTTAGCCGATTGAGCAGGTACCCCCTCTTGCGACGTGCATTTTTGGGAGTATTCAGCATTGGCATGCCCTGAATGAGGTACAGAACGACTGTTTTAAGTGCCCCCGATGGCGTAATTTGCCATCGGGGGCACTTTTTATGCCGATCGGGCGCTATCTGCGTTCCAAATAGGACGCTGAGGATGGCGCACGGCGCGCTCCAATGCTGAATACTCCCAAAAATGTACGTCGGGACATGACCCACCTGAGCAAAAGCGCTCAAGTTCGGTGTTCGGGGACGCCAACCGGTCCGCAATGCATGCAAGTCACAGCTCCGGCAACCGTTGAACGGGCAAAACCTACCGTTCACCCCATGGTTGTTAGGTGAACGTTCACCTTTTGAGTCGTAATGGATTAGTATGGTGAACGTTCACCTAAAGGATAACGAGCGCGCCGTGCGCCCGCCTTGCCAGCAAAGGGGCTGTTTGATGAAAAACTTTATGGACGATCAGGATTTCCTACTGAGCACCAAGACCGGCGAGGAGCTGTTCCACAACTTTGCCGAGGGCATGCCCATCGTCGACTACCACTGCCACATTTCTCCCAAGGAGATTTGGGAGGACAAGCGTTTCGAGAACATCACCGAGGTTTGGCTGGGCGGCGACCACTACAAGTGGCGCCTGATGCGTGCCAACGGCGTCGACGAGCGTTTTATCACTGGCGACGCCCCTGCTCGCGAGAAGCTCCAAAAGTGGGCCGAGACCCTGGGTCGCTGCGTCGGCAACCCCGTCTTTGAGTGGAGCCACCTGGAGCTTAAGCGCTACTTTGGCTACGAGGGCGTCCTCAACGGCAAGACTGCCCAGGAGGTTTGGGACCTTGCCAACGCCAAGCTCGCCGAGACCAGCTTCACCTGCCGCAACCTGATCAAGCAGTCCAACGTTCGCATGATCTGCACTACTGACGACCCCGCCGACAGCTTTGAGTGGCACAAGAAGATTGCAGCCGACGACAGCTTTGACGTTCAGGTCGTTCCCGCCATGCGCCCCGACGCCGCCCTGCGCATCGAGCGTGGCCAGGAGTTTGTCGACTACTGCAGGCACCTCTCCGAGGTTGCCGGCGTTGAGGTAAGCGACTTCGAGGGCATGAAGGCTGCCATTTCCAAGCGCTACGACGTTGCTCACGAGCTGGGCTGCCGCGCCTCCGACCACGCACTCGACTACGTTATGTACGTCCCGGCTACCGCCGACGAGATCGAGGCTATCTTTGCCAAGGGTCTGGCTGCCGAGCCGCTTACCGAGGAAGAGGTCCTCAAGTACAAGACTGCCTTTATGCAGTTCGTTGCCGGCGAGTATGTCCGTCTGGGCTGGGCCATGCAGCTGCACTTTGGCTGCAAGCGCGACAACAACCGCGCCATGTTCGCCAAACTCGGTCCCGACACCGGCTACGACTGCATCTCCAACTACACGCCGTCCGACCAGCTCGCCGATTTCCTCAACTCCATCCAGGAGACCTGCGGCCTGCCCAAGACCATCCTGTACAGCCTGAACCCCATCGATAACACCATGATCGATACCGTCATGGGTTGCTTCCAGGAGGCTCCGACTGCCGGTAAGATCCAGAACGGCTCCGCCTGGTGGTTCAACGACAACGAGGTCGGCATGCGCGAGCAGCTTACGGCTCTGGCTAACGAGGGCGTGTTGGGCAACTTTGTGGGCATGCTTACCGATTCCCGCTCCTTCCTGTCCTATCCGCGCCACGAGTACTTCCGTCGCGTGCTGTGCAGCGTGATCGGCGAGTGGGTCGAGCAGGGCAAGTACCCGGCCGACATGGAGCTGCTGGGTAGTATCGTGCGCGACATCAGCTACAACAATGCGGTCCGCTACTTTGGCTTTGATCTGGATACCGTCGAGGCATAAGCCTGCATCGAATCACATTGAACACGGGAGCGCCGTTGCCACACACGGCGCCCCCGTTTTGCCTGCACGCTAACAGCTATCTAAGGAGAGACACAGATGGAGAACATCAGCTACGATGCGCTCGAGGAGATCGGTTACAAGGGCTATCTGCTGCCCAAGGACGCTCCCGAGAAGGTTCTACAGTTTGGCGAGGGCAATTTCCTGCGCGCCTTCGTCGACCGTTTCTTTGACATGGGCAACGAGGCCACCGGCTGGAACGGTAAAGTCGTCATGGTCCAGCCCATCAGCGGTGCCTTTGGCTTTGCCGACGGCATTAACGCTCAGGACGACCTGTACACCGTGCTGGTGCGCGGCAAGGAGAACGGCAACACGGTTGACGAGTCCCGCGTGATCAGCGCCTGCAGCCGCTGCATCAACCCGTACCGCGAGGACGACTACCGCGCCATGATGGAGGTCGCCGTCTCCGACGATTTGGAGATTATCGTCTCCAACACCACCGAGGCCGGTATCGCCTACGACCCGTCCTGCAAGGCCGACGACATGCCGCCCGCGAGCTTCCCCGCCAAGCTTGCCCAGGTGCTCCACACCCGCTGGGCCGCCGGCAAGCCGGGCGTCATCGTGCTCGCCTGCGAGCTCATCGATCACAACGGCGAGGAGCTGCTGCGCATCATGAACCAGTACGTGAGCGACTGGGGCTGGGAGGACGAGTTCTCGCAGTGGATGGCCAACGACTGCACCGTCTGCACCACGCTTGTCGACACTATCGTCCCCGGCCGCATCCGCGACCCCAAGGAGGCCGCTGCCGTGGCCGAGCGCCTGGGCTACGAGGATCCCTTCCTGGCCGTGCGCGAGCCCTTCCAGATGTGGGGCATCCAGGGCGACGAGTCGCTTGCCGAGAAGCTCCCCTTCGTGAAGGCCGGCCTGCCGGGTGTCTTTGTTACCCCCGATGTCACCCCGTACAAGAAGCGCAAGGTTCGCATCCTCAATGGCGCCCACACCGCCTTCGTCCCGGGCTCCTGGGTTGCCGGCTTTGACATCGTGCGCGATTGCATGCACGACGAGACCGTCCGCGGCTTCATGAACACCATGCTCTACGATGAGGTCATCCCGACGCTTGCCGCCGACCTGGACGTCGAGGACTGCAAGGCCTTTGCTGCCGCCGTCGAGAACCGCTTCGACAACCCGTTTATCGACCACGCGCTGCTCTCCATTTGCCTCAACTCCACGGCCAAATGGCGTGCTCGCGACCTGCCCACGCTCAAGGACTATGTTGCCGAGACCGGCAACCTGCCCAAGTGCCTGGCGACGAGCCTCGCTACGCTCATTGCCTTCTACACGCAGGAGCTCGTTGCTCGCGAGGGCGATGGCCTGCACCTGCGCCGCGCCGACGGCACCGAGTACACCGCTCAGGACGATGCCTTCGTGCTCGATTTCTACGCCGCCCACGCCGGTGCAGACGATACCGAGCTGGTGCACGACGTGCTCACCAATGAGCAGATGTGGGGCGAGGACCTTACGCAGATCACCGGTCTCGAGGAGTTTGTCGTCAACGCGCTCACCGTCGTGCGTGTCGAGGGCGCCAAGCAGGCCTTCGCCAACGCTCAAGCGTAAATTCCCGGTGCGGGCGCCAGACGGCTTGCCCGCGCCTCGACTTCTGCTCAACCTGTAGGGTTAGGACCATTTGTAATGAACACTATCCAGATCAATCCGGCCGATAACGTGATCGTCGCGCTGTCGCCGCTTGCCAAGGGCACCGCCGTCGCGGTTCCCGGGGTGGGCGAGGTCGTGGCCGCGGAGGATATTCCGCAAGGCCACAAGATGGCTGTGCGCTCGATTGCCGCCGGCGAGGACGTCATTAAGTACGGTCTTCCTATCGGCCATGTGACGGGCGACATCCAGCCCGGTCAGTGGCTTCATACGCATAACGTCAAGACCAACCTTTCGGGCGAGGTCGAGTACGTTTACAATCCGACGCATCCGGTCGTTGAGCCGGTTGAGCCCGAGACCTTTATGGGCTTCCGTCGCGCCGACGGCCGCGCCGCCACGCGCAACGAGCTGTGGATCATCCCCACGGTCGGCTGCGTCAACGAGGTCGCACGTGCCATGTGCGAGCAGGCTCAGGATCTGGTCGAGGGTTCGCTGGAGGGCGTCTATTACTTTCCGCATCCGTTTGGCTGCTCGCAGACCGGCGCCGACCATGCCCAGACCCGTCGCCTGCTGGTAGCGCTCTCGCGTCACGCAAACGCTGCGGGCGTGCTGTTCCTGTCGCTCGGCTGCGAGAACTGCACGCATCAGCAGGTGCTCGACGAGCTGGGCGAGTACGATCACGAGCGCGTTCGCTTCCTTACCTGCCAAGATGTTGCCGACGAGCAGGTCGAAGGCCACAAGATTCTGTCTGAGCTGGCCGACCTGGCCAAGCAGGCCAAGCGTGAGCCCATTCCGGCCTCCGAGCTGGTCATTGGCCTTAAGTGCGGTGGCTCTGACGGTCTTTCGGGCATTACCGCCAACCCCACGATCGGTCGCGTGAGCGATATGCTCGTCGCCCGCGGTGGCACGTCGGTGCTCACCGAGGTCCCCGAGATGTTTGGCGCCGAGAGCATTCTGCTCGATCGCTGCGAGGACGAGCAGGTGTTTAACGCCGCCTCCGACATGCTCAACGGCTTTAAGGATTACTTTATTAGCCATGGCGAGGTCGTCTACGAGAACCCGAGCCCCGGCAACAAGGATGGCGGCATCACCACACTCGAGGACAAGAGCTGCGGCTGCGTGCAAAAGGGCGGATCTGCCCCCATCGTCGACGTGCTGCCGTACGCCGGTCAGGCTACCAAGCATGGTCTGAACATGTTGTGCGGTCCGGGCAACGACATGGTATCCACCACGGCCCTGACGGCTGCCGGCTGCCACGTGATCCTGTTCTCGACCGGCCGCGGCACGCCGTTTGGTGCGCCGGCGCCTACGCTCAAGGTGTTCACCAACCAGCGCCTGTGCGACCACAAGGCCAACTGGATGGACTTTAACGCCGGTGTGGTGGCTACGGGCGAGCGTACGCTCGATGAGGCTGCCGGCGATCTGTATCAGCTGGTGCTGGACACGGCGAGCGGCAAGCTTACCAGCGCCGAGCGTCGCGGCTGTCACGAGATCAGCATCTGGAAGGACGGAGTCTGCCTGTAGCGATGACACGTTGAGCGCGTGATTGAATAAGCTGCTGCAAAGACTGAGCGACCCCGCCGAGGACAATCTCGGCGGGGTCGTTTTTCGTTTCTCGTTGCGTTGTCGTGCACGGCTTTTTTGGGAAGGGTGCCCGGCACCTCCCTCATCTCCAGAGAACAATGAACGTTCACCTAGTTGTTGCGTGGTGCTGAATCGACTTGATAATCAAAAATGCAGGGATTTTTTCATTTTCAGGCCCGTTCAACGGCAAAAAACGACCGTTCAAGGATAATATACAAGTGAACGTTCACCTATCATAAGCAATCGCGCATAATCTAGCTAAACGTTCACCCTGAACGGCATGCAGACAGACGTCGGTATGGACTCCAATGTCTTGTTCCAAGACAATCGAGAAAAGAGAGGGAGCTCGATGACTAACAAGATCGGTAAAAAGCGCAAGATCACATTCTGGACGCGCTTGGGCTTTGGTATGGGCGGCATGCTCAACTCCGGTGCCCTGACCTTTACGCACAGCTACATGGTGCTGTTCCTGTCCACGGAGTGCGGCCTGTCCGCAGGCGAGGCTGCGCTGATCAGCTCGTTCGCCATCTATCTCAACGCCATTCTGTGCCCGCTTATGGGCTTTGTGGCCGATAACTTCTACGCTACCAAGATCGGCCGTATCTTTGGCCGCCGCCGTTTCTGGATCTTGCTGGCAATCCCGATGATGGTCGCCGAGCCGCTCATCTTTGTGGCTACGCCGTTCGGTTTCCCGTACTACTTTGTGCTGTACCTGATCTACAACGTCGCGTATACGTTCTACACCGCCAACCTGTCGCCGCTTACCATCGAGATGACCGACGACTTCAAGGAGCGTACGTACCTCACCGGCTACAAGCACCTCTTTGGTAACGCCGCCGGCTTCCTGATGGCAGCACTCGTCGGCTTTGGCTTTGGCACCTTCGGCGAGACCAACCCGTTCAGCTACTTCATCATCGCTACGGTCAACGCTTCGGTCATGGCAATCTCGCTGCTTTGTGTGTACCTGTCCACGTGGGAGCACACCCCCGAGGAGGTGGCTCAGGAGAAGATCGAGAGCGTCGGCGAGGGTATCAAGAAGTTCTTCATCGACGTTGTCTCTACCTTCCGCAACAAGTCCTTCCGCAAGGTCCTGTATGCACAGGTCTCCACGAAGCTCGCTGCTGCCTGCTGGTCTGCCTGCCTGTCCTTCTTCATCGTCTACTGCCTGCAGATTCCTAAGTCCTACGAGTCCGTGATGGAGATGCCTGGCAAGGTCGTCGCTATCGTCTGCACCGCCATCTGGGTTGCCCTCATGGCCAAGAAGGGCTTCCACAAGTCTTGGTACCTGGCCAACGTCGGTTGCGCTGCGTGCATCATCGCCTACAACTACTTCGCCTTTGGTCAGATCAATGGCACCTCCACGGTCGCCATCGCCATGATCGCCTACCCCATTATCTTCGCCATCTGGAAGTTCTTCTACGTCGGCTTCCAGTACCTGCCCGACGTTCTGCTCAACTACATCCCCGATGTCGATGAACTCATCACCCTGCGTCGTCGCGAGGGCATCTACAGCTCCGCTCAGCAGCTCTGCCAGCAGATCGCCCAGGCTATCGCCGTCAACGCATGGGCTATTGTCCTTGCTGCCTCCGGCTTCATTCAGACCGCCGGCAACAGCGACGCCGTAACCCAGCCCGCCACCGTGCCTCTGTACATCTGCGGCTACATGCTCATCGGCTGCGCCGGCTTCTTCCTGCTCGCGGCTGTCCTTGCCCGCGGCATCAAGATCGACAAGGAGCAGTGCGACATCCTCTGCGACGAGATCAAGCGCGTCAAGGAGGGCGGCAAGATGGCCGACGTCCAGCCCGAGGTCAAGGCTCTTTGCGAGGAGCTCTCCGGCTTCAAGTACGAGGACTGCTTCGCTCACAACAACGTTGGCTTCCAGGACGGCAGCGTAATTCCCGCCGAGTAGGGCAGGCGCATCGTCCAAACCACAGGGCCGTGCCACCGGAGATCCACCGGCGGGTGCGGCCCTTTTTTAAAAACGAGTAGTATGAACTTCTGATTACATTTGAGGGAGAGACCCATGGAGACGAACGTTATCTGGCGCAACGCCCGCGCGGCCGTTATTGAGCTCGACGACGGTGGCTACTTTACCTGTGCCGATACGTGGGAGATCTTTGTCAACGATGAGCCCGTCGGTACCACGAATACGGTCGAGACCTATGTTGACGGCCTGGTTCCCGGCAAGTGCAACCTCGTCCGCTTTGTCTGCGGCGAGCGTGAGCTGAGTGTGGGCGTCACCACGCCCGCGGAGCCCTTTACCATCAACGTTCGCGACTGCGGCGCCAAAGGCGATGCCGAGCACGATGACACCACCAATATTCAGGCTGCCATCATGGCTTGTCCCAAGGGCGGGCGCGTGCTGATTCCCGCTGGCAACTACCGCATCAAGTCCCTCTTCCTTAAGAGCAATATCAACATCGAGCTCGCCGAGGGCGCGGTGCTGCTGGCCCGTCACGACCGCGCGGCGCTTGCCTACATTCCGGGCACGGTCACGGGTGACAAGGGCACCGGGTATGCCGGCACCGATATGCTGCCCCTGGGCCGCTGGGAGGGCGAGAGCTTCTCGACCTACTGTTCTACCTTTACGGGTCTGGGCGTGCACGACGTGTGCATCTATGGCCGCGGCGCCATCGACGGCCAGACCGATTTTGCCGAGGATAACTGGTGGAACAAGGACTTTAAGAATATCTTCCGCCCCGAGGAGGGCCGCGAGATCGCCCGCCCGCGCATGATCTTCCTGTCCGAGTGCCAAAACGTGAGCCTTGCCGGCTTTACCGTCCGCAACAGCCCAGCATGGAACATCCATCCCGTTCTGTGCGAACACGTCGATGCCCTGTGCCTGTCCATCGAGGGTCCCAAGAACTCCCACAACACCGACGGCTTCGATCCCGAGAGCTGTGGCTTTGTTCGCATCCTGGGTTGCCAGTTCTCGGTGGGCGACGACTGCATCGCCATCAAGAGCGGCAAACTGGGCATTGAGCCCGAGCTTCGTCCCGCTACGCACGACGTGCTGATCTCTCACTGCTACATGCACGATGGTCACGGCGCCGTGGTCCTGGGTTCAGAGGCTGCCGGCGGCATCAAGGACCTCACCGTGAGCAAGTGCCTCTTTGAGCGCACCGACCGCGGCCTGCGCGTTAAGACTCGTCGCGGTCGCGGCAAGGACGCCGTCAACGAGGGCATCACCTTTGAGCACATTCGCATGGACGAGGTGCTCACGCCTTTCGTGGTCAATTCGTTCTACTTCTGCGATAAGGACGGCAAGACCGACTATGTCCAGAGCCGCGACGCGGTGCCCGTCGACGACCGTACGCCCGGCTTTGGCGCCACGACGTTTTGCGATATCGAGGCCACCAACTGCCACGCTGCCGCCGCCTACATCACGGGCTTGCCCGAGAGTAAGGTGACGCGCCTGACGTTCCAGGATGTCCACGTGACCTTCGCGCCGGATGCCGAGCCCTTTGTCCCGGCCATGGCCTGCGGCGTTGAGCCCATGGTGCGCCAGGGCATCATCGCGCAAAACGTCAAGGTACTCGACCTGCAAAATGTGGTGATCGAGGGCCAGGACGGCGAGGAACTGCAGCTCCAGAACGTCGACAAGGTTATCCGTGCGTAGGCGTTTGCTCCTAAACAATTACATTCGGTATGTCGTGGCGCGCGATGGGCAGGGCCTTCCCGACCCATTGCGCGAACTTTTTATATGCCGAAACTGCAACGTAGACGGTCTACGACGAAAGGACGCGGTGACTGATGATGAGTGAGAGACGATTTTTTGAGGTTTCGCCCGAGCGTGCGGGGGCATATCACAGTATCTCTAAGGCCTTGGAGGCAATTGACGAATCCTGTCCGAATGACGGACGGCCGGTGACAATCCATATCGAGCCGGGTGAGTACCGCGAACGGGTCGAGATTCATCGCCCGCATGTGACGATTGAGGGAGAGACGGCCGACAGCGTGCGTATCGTGGGCAGCCTGGGTGCCAAGATGCCTTCGGAGGACGGCTCGGGCGTCGACGGCACGCTCGGCACGTTTAGGACCTATACCGTTTTGGTCGATGCCGACGACGTACGGCTCGAGAACCTCACGATCGAAAACGATGCGGGCGATGGGCGCGAGGTCGGTCAAGCGATTGCCCTGTATGCTGATGGCGACCGTCTGGTTGTCGATGCCTGCTGCATTAAGGGACACCAAGACACGCTGTTTTTGGGTCCGCTGCCGCCGCATGAGGCCAAACCGGGCGGGTTTATAGGACCCAAACAGTATGCGCCGCGCCGGGTGGGGCGCCAGTATTTTCGACGTTGCCGGATCGAGGGCGATGTCGACTTTATCTTTGGCGGCGCGCGTGCCTACTTTGAGGGGTGCGAGATTCGCTCGCTCAACCGCGATATGGACGTGAACGGCTACGTGACGGCGGCGTCGACGCCCGAAGGCGAGCCGCACGGCTTTGTGTTCCACGGCTGTTCGTTTACAGCTCCGGATGGCGTGGCGCCGGATTCGGTCTACCTGGGTCGTCCTTGGCGCGAATGGGCGCAAACTGTGCTGATCGATTGCTGGCTGGGGCGACATATCAAGCGCGAAGGCTGGTGGGATTGGAATAAGCCGGCGGCACACAACTGCGTGCAGTATGCTGGCGCGATTCTGCATGGGCCGGCGGGTGATACTACCGGCTGGGTGCCGTGGGCGAATGAACTCGATGTGATGGCTGCCGCCGGGTACGCTCGCGAGCAGGTGCTTGCCGGTGGGGATGGCTGGGATCCCGAGGGCGGCGACGGTGATGCGGTTGAGACGGCTGAACTGTCTGCCAACGGCCGCACCGTGCACATCGAGACGTACTGCGAAGACGAACCTGCGCTGCGTGCCCGGCTGAAGCGCGAGGGGCGTTCGGCTGCTTTTACGGGCAAGACTCCTGCAGATTTTGAGGCATGGAAGATTGCGACCAGGACTCGTCTGTACGATGTTTTGGGCCTTTCGCTTATGGACCGCGTCCCGATTGAGATTCGTGAGCTCAGCCGCGTGCGGGTTGCCGGCGGCATCGTGCGCACCCATGCGATGTTGCAGGTCGAGCGCGATGTTTGGATGCCGTTCTACCTGCTCGAGCCGCAGTCGCCTAAGCTCGATGCACACGGCCGCAAGTGTTGCTATATCTGCCCGCATGGCCATCAGGGAGCAGGCGCCGCAAGTGTTGCGGGCGTGACGGGCGTGCCGGCGGTCGATGATGCTGTGCGTAAGTTCAATTACGACTACGGTCTACGTTTGGCGCGTATGGGTTACGTGACCGTCTGCCCCGACGCACGCGGTTGGGGATACCGTCGTGACTGGAAGGGTCAGGGCGATGACGAGAACAGCTTTCTGCGCGGCACGTGCCTAAACCAGGCACGTATGGCCGAGCCACTGGGTCTTACGGTCGCGGGCCTCAACGTCTGGGACAACATGCGCTTGATTGATTACCTGGCGACACGCGGCGATATTGCCATGGATGACCTGGGTTGCTTTGGTTTTTCGGGTGGCGGCTACATGACGTTGTACCTGGCCGCACTCGACCCGCGCGTGCGCAAGGCGTTTGTCTCGGGCTATCTGTACGGTGTCGCTGATTCACTGCTGCACCTCAATGGCAATTGCAGCTGCAACTACACACCCGGACTTTGGCGCTTACTCGACATGGGCGATATTGCCTCGCTTATTGCGCCGCGCCCGTTGTTAGTGCAGAGCTGCGAAGAAGATCATCTGAACGGTTCGCGCGGGCTGAAAAATGTCGATGAACAGCTCAAGATCGTGCGCGATGCCTACAAGTTGCTGGGCCGCAGAGATGCTCTGCGGCACGAGGTGTGTCCGGGTGGACACCATCTGGGAGTGACACATCTTGTCGAGGATATCGAATGGCTCGATTCGCACGTTGCGAAATGCGACCGTGCATAGCCCCTTGGCATGCTGCAAATAACGGTACGTACCTGTATGGCCGCCAATGGGCGGATGAGGAGAAGATTATGGAAACGAAGAACTTGAGTGAATCGACCATTTGCTGCTTTGGCGATTCGACCACATGGGGGGATAACGGATGCGGCGCAGGCGGCAACGACATCTCTTGGACTTCGCATCTGGGCGCGTTGCTGGGAGGTGCAGTCGTCGAGAACTTTGGCATCAAGGGTTCGCGTATCGCCATCAAGGCCGACCGTACCGATTCATTTGTCGAGCGCTTGGACGGCATCGACGATGCGGCCGATGTCTATGTTGTCTTTGGCGGCGTTAACGACTTTAGCCGCAACGTGCCGCTTGGCGAGTTGGGCAGCACCGATGTGCATGAGTTCTATGGTGCGGTCGACTATCTGATCCGAACCATCACGGCGCGCTCACCTCAGGCAAAGCTCGTGTTTATGACGCCATGCAAGACGAGTGGTAAGCACGAGAAGGATATCCCGGCAAGCGATGAGGCGAACCATTTGGGTCTGACGCAAGACGCCTACGTGCGAGCGATGCTGGAGGTCTGTGACCGTTACTCCGTTCCGGTGATTGACCTGTATGCGCAAAGCGGCATCAGCCCGTTTTTGCCGGAGCACCGCGAACTCTATATGCCGGACGGCCTGCATTACAGCCCGGCTGGCTATGAGCGCCTGGCGCATCGCATCGCCGCGGGCTTAGCCGCCGTTTGCCGTTAAAAGTCTGCCGTTCGCGGGGAATATAGGGTTAACGTTCACCCTATATTCCCCGTTCGCGTTACACTAGGGTTAACGTTCACCTATCATTAACGTCAGAGGGGACAGCAATGGGTTGCAATCAAATCCTGGACCGTTATATCGAGCAGTTGATCGAAACCTCTACGCCGCAGGCGCCGGCCTGGAACATCGAAAAGCTCCGTGCCGGTAAGGAGAACACCTGGAACTATATCGACGGCTGCATGATCAAGGCGCTCATCGAGCTGTACGAGATCACGGGTGAGCAGCGCTACCTGACGTTCGCCGACGACTACATCGATTTCTTTGTCCAGGACGACGGTACCATCAAACATTACAACCCCGAGGAGTACAACCTCGATAACGTTAATGCGGGCAAGACCCTCTACAAGCTCTATGACCTGGTGGGCAAGCCCAAGTATCGTGCGGCCATGGATACCATCTATCGTCAGCTCGAAACCCAGCCGCGCACCAAAGAGGGCGTGTTTTGGCACAAGGCCGTCTACCCCAACCAGATCTGGCTCGACGGCATGTATATGGCACAGCCGTTCTACATGCAGTACGAGCTGAGTTTCCACAACCGTCGTGCCTGCTCAGATAGCTTCCATATGTTCCAGGTCGTGCACGACCTTATGCGCAACCCCCTCAATGGTCTGTACTATCACGCTTACGACGCGAGCCGCAAGCAGTTCTGGTGCGACCCGGTCACCGGCCTTTCGGCTAACTTCTGGCTGCGCGCCGAGGGCTGGTTTGCCATGGCGCTCATCGACACGTGGGAGCTTATGCCGCCTTCGATGTCGGCCGAGAAGGACGAGATCCGCAAGATGTTCCACGACCTGATTGACGCCATGCTGCCGTATCAGGACGAGAAGACCGGCATGTGGCATCAGGTCATCAACCTGCCCAATATCGCCCCCAACTACCTGGAGGAGTCGGGCAGCGCGATCTTTGCCAACGCCATCATGAAGGGCGTGCGTCTGGGCGTGTTGGGTGAGCGCTACTACCAGTACGGCCGTCGCGCCTTCGACGGCATCTGCGAGACCTGCCTTTCCGAGCACGATGGCCAGCTGGCGCTCGACAACATCTGCCTGGTTGCGGGCTTGGGAAACACCGCGCACCGCGAGGGCACGTTTGGTTACTACATGAGCGAGCCTATCGTCAAAAACGATGCGAAGGGCGTGGCGCCGCTGGTGCTTGCCTATATCGAGACCATGCATCACGACAAACTGGCCGGCAGGCACGACCCGCTTGCTCCCTCGGGCGTGTGCTCCATCGAGGACCCGTTTGGCGGATACACTCCGGGCATCAATGCCCGTAAGGGGTGTGAATAGCATGGAAGCCATTACTCCGGGCGTACGTTTACACGACCTTCCGCAGGGGACCGTAGAGGAACGCATTCGCATGGCAGGAGAGCTGGGCTTTTCGTGCATTCAGCTGCCGAGCAAGGTACTCTACGCATCGATGGGGATTGATCGAGTCGGCCTGACCAGCGAGCTTGCCAACCATTTGCGTGCGGTGCTCGACGAGGCGGGCATTTCGATTGCCGTGCTCGGCTGCTACAAGAATCTGGCGACGCCCGATCGACAACAGCTCATGGATAACATTGCCGAGTACGAGGCGTGCTTGAATTTTGCCCAGATGCTCGGCGGATGCCCGGTTGGCACCGAGACCGGTCGCCCCAATGCGCGGAACCGCGTTGCTGACGACCGTATGACCGATGAGGCACTCGAGGCTTTTATGGACGGGCTTACGTATGTCTGCGAGCGCGCCGAGGCCATGGGCGGTCAGATTCTAATTGAGCCCGGTTGGAACGAGACGGTCAACACGCCAGATCGCTGCCGTGAGGTGCTGGAGCGCGTCTCGAGCCCGTCGCTCGGCGTGATCTATGACCCAGTGTCGCTGCTGCACCCCAGCGTCGTTGACGAAGCGCAGGAAATCACCGCGCGCATGCTCTACTTATGCGGCAGCAAGATCCGCGTGCTGCACGCCAAGGATTTTGAGGTCGTTGATAACGAGGACGAAGCCGGTTGGTGCGACGGTACGGGTTCACGCCTGGTGTGTCATGGCGTGGGCGAGACGGGACGATATGACTTTGAGCCCGTGGTGGCCTGGGTGGCTGCCGCCTGCCCCGGGATTCCTTGCGTGGTCGAGAACAGTGTGCCGGCGACGGCGGCTGACTGCCTGGCGACACTCGAGCACATGTCCGCTCGCTGCGGGGCTTCGCATCGCGAGTTATAGCATTGGCTTTTGCCGTGTCGGCAGATTGAGATTACCTGTATGGGGGCGGCGGTGAAGGGTCTTTATCGTCGCCCCATTGGATTGCATTAAAAAGGGGAGTTGCGTGGCTATCCACATTGTCGAAGAGGCGAATCGTTGCCTAGGTTGTAAAAGGGCGTTCTGCCAGATTAAGGGCTGCCCGGTTCAGACGCCTATTCCGCGGGTCATCGACCTGTTCAAACAGCGTCGTCTAGAAGAGGCGGGCGAGCTGCTGTTCCAGAACAATCCCATGAGCGCGGTCTGCTCCATGGTGTGCAACCATTCGGGCCAGTGCGAGGGTGCTTGCATCCAGGGCCGCAAGGGCACACCCGTGCATTTCTCGAGCATCGAGAACTATATCTCGACAGCGTATTTGGATCGTAAGGAGTGGACGCCCGCGCCGTCGTGCGGCAAACAGGTTGCTGTGGTCGGTTCCGGTCCCGCCGGCATTACCGTGGCCATTAAGATGGCCCAGCTGGGCTGTGCCGTCACGGTATTTGAACAGCGCCCCGAGATCGGCGGGGTGCTGGAATACGGTATCCCCGAGTTCCGCCTGCCCCGTGCGCTCGTGCAAAAGTATCGCCACGTGATGTGCTCGCTCGGCGTGCGTGTGCGCCCTTCGACCACCATCGGCGGCGCGTTGCACATCGATGACCTGCTGCGCGACGGCTACGATGCGGTCTTTGTTGGTACCGGTACCTGGCGAGCTCGAAAGTTGGGTATTCCCGGCGAGTCGCGCGGCAACGTGCTGTTTGGCATCGATTATCTGGTCGATCCCGCGAGCGTGGCAATCGGGCAGAACGTGGCGGTTATCGGCGCCGGCAATGTGGCCATGGATGTTGCCCGTACGGCCCTGCGCTCGGGCGCTCGCAAGGTCACTGTGTATGCCCGCTCGCGCCATATCTCGGCCATCGACGACGAGGTCGAGCTGACCGAGCTTGACGGTGCCGAAATCGTGTGCGGCAAGGCGATTTGTGCCATCGACGATAACGGTCCGGTGTTTGAGACGGCTATCTTTGACGAGGACAACAACGTGGTGGGCTATGAGGAAGAGCTCGACCATGCGTCTGCCGACACGGTTGTGATTGCGGCCTCGCAGGTGCCCAAGGACAAACTGGTGCTTACGACGGGCGGTCTGGAGACCGACCATCGCGGTCTGCTTTCGGTCGATGAGCACGGCATGACCACCGTGCCGGGCGTCTTTGCCGCCGGCGACGTGGTCAACGGCCCGCTCACCGTGGTCCATGCCGTGGCCGGTGCCAAGCTCGCCGTCGAAGGCATGACATCCTACCTGGGCCTCTAATCCATCCCACCCTTATCAGTTGCGGTGAAATACGGACTGTTTTGGCTGTCAAAGGCCTTATCTACTCCGTATTCCACCGCAACTTTTTGTTGGGCGGGCTAGAGACGCTGCATGCGGTACCCGACACCCATGTGCGTCTGAATCATCTTGGGGTGAGAGGGGTCTGCCTCGATCTTCTTGCGCAGGGTGCGCATGAACACGCGCAGGCTCGCCAGATCGCTGTCCCAGCTCGTGCCCCATATCTCGCGGGTGATGAAGGTGTGGGTGAGCACCTTGTCGACGTTTTTCGCCAGAAGGACGAGCAATTTGTACTCGGTTGGGGTGAGCGAGAGCTCGCGCCCGTCTTTCGTCGCGTATCCTGCGGCGTAGTCGATATGCAGCGGACCGTTGTCGAACGTGCTCGCTTCTGTCGACTCGCTCGACGCCATCGAGGAGCGCCTCAAATTCGCACGGACGCGCGCGAGCAACTCATCCACAGAAAAGGGCTTGGTGAGGTAGTCGTCTGCCCCTGCGTCAAGTGCTGCAATCTTGTCGGAATCTTCGGTGCGCGCCGAAATGACGATAATGGGGACTGCCGACCAGCTTCGGATTTTCGTGATGACCTCGATGCCGTCAATGTCGGGAAGGCCGAGGTCGAGCATGATGAGGCTGGGGCCGTGCGACACCGCATCCATGATGGCGGCCTGGCCGTTGCAAACCTTGCTCACGACATAGCCGTGGAGGTCAAGCGCGGTCGAAACGAGGTTTTGAACGGTCAGGTCATCTTCGACCAGGAGGATGCGTGGCTTAGCGGCATTATTCATGAATCTCGATCTCCTCGGCGGGCAGGGTAAAACGGAAGACGGCCCCATGGGGGTGGTTGTCGCGAACTTCGATGACGCCGCCATGCGCCTCCACGATGGAGCGGCAGAGCGACAGCCCAAGGCCGATGCTTCGACGCGAATCCACGGGCCGCGTATTGCTTGAGGTGAAGAAGCGCTCAAAGATATGAGGCTTGTCGCAGTCTGCTACACCCGGCCCATCGTCTGCGACGTCCACCACGATGAACTCACCCTCGCGACGTGCGCTGATGGTGACAGTCGAGTCCTCGGGCGTGTATTTGAAGGCGTTCATGATGAGATTCGTAAGCACCTGCATGATGAGATGGACGTCGATGCGTACCAGCAGGATGTCGTCAGTGTGCTCGATGGTGACGGCACGTCCATGCGATGCTTGGGCGACATGGCTGAGGGCGGCCTCGATGACCTCGTCGATGAGCTCGGATGTTAAGTTGAGGCGAATGGTGCCGTCCTCGACGCGTGTGATGGCGAGGAGGTTTTCCACGGTATCGATAAGCCAGAGGGAGTCGTCGTAGATGGCATCGGCAAGATCGCAGCGTTGTTCGAGGCTGAGCTTCTCGTCGCTCTTCCGAAGGATTGCCGCAGATCCGGATATAGCCGTGAGGGGTGTCCTCAAATCGTGGCCGATGGAGCGCAAAAGGTTGGCGCGCAGCTGCTCGTTTTTCGCCAAGACCGCAGCCTCTTCGCGCTCTTGCGCCGCCCGGTCGCTTTCGAGCGCCAAGGCGCATTCACCTACGATAGATAGGACGATCGAATGCTCGAAGGCTTCGATCTCGCGCCCCTCCAGGGCGATGCCGATGACACCGAATACCTTGTCGCCGGTGCGAACCGCGAGGTAGAGACAGCGCGCCTCAGGCAGGGTCCGCGTGCTTGCGCCCGCGCGCTTGTTGTTGGTGTAGGTCCAGGTTGCAACGGCGCGCTCGTAGTCGGTGAGCAGCGACGCGGATCGGTTTTCGGTGCCAGCGGACTCATAGAGCGCCTTGCCGAGCGTGCCGTGTTCGGCGGGGTAGAAGACCACGTCGAGTTTTAGCAGTTTGACGAGTTGGTTCATGGCGACGCGGGCGCACTCCTCCGCGCTATGGGCTTGCTGCAAGAGCTGGTTCGTTTCGAGGAGTACGCGCGTTTTGAATGCGTTCTCGGCGGATGTACGGGCGTTGTCGGCGATGCGCGCAGTTAACTCGCCGGCGACCATAGCGGTGGCGAACATGATGCCGAACGTGACCAGATAGCTTCGGTCGTAGCTGGCGAGCGAAAACAGAGGCGTGACGAAGCAGAAGTTGTAAAGCACTACAGAGAGCACGCTCGATACGATCGTGCAGATACGCCCCGTCGTGGTGACGGCGGTCAGCAGGGCCGTGAAGATATAGAGGGATATGATGCTGGAATCGGCAAATCCCAGATGGCGGAAAGCCGTGCCGATCGCCGTGGCGGCAAGAGAGAGAGCCAGCGTGCGAAGCACGTTTCGGCTGCTGGGCGGCTGCAGGGCGAGCGCATGGCGGCGTCCTTTGGGTCGGGAGGGCGGAGTCGACTGTTCTGGAATGATGTAAATGTCGAGGTTCGGGGCGAATGTTATGAGCTGTTCTACGAGAGATTTGCGGCCGAAGAGGGCCTGACGGACGCTGCTGCGCTCGCCCGTGCGCCCCATGACGATCTTCGAAATACCCGACAGGCGCGCGAACTCGGAGATCTGAAACGCGATGTCGTCGCCATAGACGGTTTCCATATGTGCTCCGAGCTGCTCGGCTAGGGCGATATTGGCTGCAAGCTTGGCGCGCTCATCATCGCTCATGGCTTGCGTGCGCGGGCTCTCTACGAACAGGGCGACGAGCTCGCTGCGAAACGCTTTCGCCATGCGTGCGGCGGCACGGACGATGCGGGGATTGGTCGGCGCCGGGGAGACACAGACTAAGATACGCTCCCTGGTGTAGTAGTCACGGTTTCCCAGCACGCGTGCGGCATCTGTGAGGTGGCCGGTGCGATCGGCGCAGCGGCGCAGCGCGATTTCTCGGAGTGCGGTGAGGTTCTCGACGGTAAAAAAATGCTGTTGCGCTCGGTCGGCTTGTGCGGGACGGTAGACGAGGCCGGCGCGAAGGCGCTCAAGTAGGTCTTCGGGCTCTATGTCGACGAGCTCGACCTGGTCGGCATCATCGAAGATACGGTCGGGGATTCGTTCGCTCACGACAACGCCGGTGATGGATGCAACCATGTCGTTTAGGCTCTCGATGTGCTGAACGTTCACGGTCGTATAGACGTCGATTCCCGCATGTAGAAGTTCCTCGACGTCTTGATAGCGTTTGTCGTGGCGAGACCCCGGCGCATTCGTATGGGCAAGCTCGTCGACAAGGATGAGCTGAGGGGCGCGTTCGATAGCCGTATCTAGATCGAACTCGCTGAGCGCAATGCCGTTGTGCTCGATGAGTTTACAGGGCACGTTCTCAAGCCCTTGTGCAAGATGGGCAGTTGCCGGACGTTCGTGCGGCTCGATGTATCCCGCGACGACGTCGACACCTCGCCGCTTGGCGGCGTGGGCGGCTTGAAGCATCGCATAGGTTTTGCCTGCGCCAGCAGCGTAGCCAAAGAAAATCTTGAGGTGTCCCCGGCTGGTTCGAGCGTCATCGGCGGCCTCGTCTTTCTCAATTGCCTTGAGGATGAGGTCTGGGTTGACGCGAGTGTCCGATGCGTCGCGCTGCATAGCGTAGCCTTTCTGAAACGTTGTCCATGCGTGCATACGCGGTGAGGACGCCACTGTATGCTCGCGAGGTCGAGTATAGGCGCACTGCAGCCGCAATAGTGCTTTCTACCTGCATCTTTACGGCATCTTAAGGACGTGAGCCCCGGCCCTCACGCCTCTTTAATCCCTAGAAGCGTTTACTGTCCCCAGACGCTTGCGAGAGCAGGCGTCCGAGACATCGGACCGCGCGTGAAAGGGGCGGTAAATGGACATCCTCATTCCCATCATCGGAGTCGTCTGCATTGGACTCCTTATCTATTACATCTACATTCTGATGAGGAGTGATTCGTAAACTATGGACGCTGCGATTCAGTACATCTTGTACTTTGCCGTGCTCGTCGTCCTGGCCGTTCCGCTCGGTCGGTTCATGGCCCATATCATGGATGGTGAGCATACGTTCCTGTCGCCTGTGATTGCTCCTGTGGAGCGTGGCGTCTATCGTCTGCTTCGCATCGACGCGGCAGAGCAGATGGGGTGTAGGCGCTATCTGGCGAGCGTGCTGGTCTTTTCGGGGATCGGCCTCGTGGCTCTTGTGGCACTCCAGGCGTTTCAGTCCTTCTTGCCAGGCAATCCCCAGCACCTGCCGGGTGTGTCATGGGACCTGTCGTTCAATACGGCTGCTTCCTTCATAACCAACACCAACTGGCAGTCCTACTCCGGTGAGACCACCCTGTCCTACCTTGTGCAGTTCATGGGTCTCACCGTGCAGAACTTCGTTTCCGCCGGCACCGGTATCGCGGTCATGTTCGCGCTGATCCGCGGCTTCCGTCAGGTCAAGGAGCAGGGTCTGGGTTCCTTCTGGGTCGACCTCACCCGCACCGTCCTGTATGTGCTCATCCCGCTGAACCTCGTGTTCGGCATCTGCCTG
>JAGZDZ010000059.1:0-3893 GCA_018368535.1 Collinsella sp.
CGGCGCCCCCGGACCCCAGAAGGGGCCGCGGGGGCGTTCGGCTAACTGCGGGAATGGCCTATTTGCTCAATGTGTTCGGCTGAGATCGGAAATCAACCCCGTATTCATCTGGAAACATAGGGTAGGTTGCCGCAGCCCGACCCCACTTAGGCGCCAATCGCGCGTCGGTACTCCGCCATAACCTGAGCGTCGGCTGCCGCGGGATTGGCGAAATAGCGCCAATCATAGGTCTCGGCCGAAACAACTCCGCGATAGCCGCGCGCCACCAGCCTATCCAGGTCGGCGCGCATATCGCGGTCGCCGTCACCCCAAGCAAGATGCGTCGTGCCATCTGCCGCAACATCGACAAAATGCACGTGGGCGACATCATCGCCAAGCAGATCAAAATAATCGTCGATGGTATCCCCCGCCACCGCCATAGCGCCCAAATCCAGACACGCCTTAAGTGCCGGATGATCAACTGCCTCGATCATGCGCTTCGTATCGGCCGCCGAGTTCACGATCATCGACTCAACCGGCTGTAGGGCCTCGAGCACCAGTCGCACGCCGCGCTCTCCCGCATGCTCGGCAATCGCACGCAGCATCGAGGCGCTGCGACCCCACGCGTCCTCGATCGGCTCGTTCAAAAATGCCCAGCCGCTCGAGACCATGACCTGCTCGGCTCCAAGTTCCGCCGCGATATCTACAACGTTCTTAAAGTACGCGAGCGTGCGGGCACGCGCCTCATTCCCGCGCGCCGCGATATTCCACGGCTTGGGGTTGTTCTGTTCGGGACAAAGCCCCACAATCCGAACCCCATACCGCTGCGACAGCTCCCGTACCCGCTCGAGCGAATCGTATCCATGGCAATCGACATACAGATGCATCGCCCCGGTCCAAAGCTCGCAACACGTATAGCCCGAGGCCGCTGCCGAAGAAAAGAATTCCTCAAGGTCAAAATAACGATGGCTGATATTCATGACGGCAAGCTGCGGATACTCCATCTTGTCCACCTTTCGGCAAAAGGGCGCCGCAGCACAGTGTGCGCGACGCCCCCTCTTACATTGTTTTCATTATGACGGATACCCTACTGGACACCAAGCACTCCAAAGAACGCGCCAGCGATACTCACGAGCAGGATCACAAGCATGATGAGCAGCGGATTCATCTTCTTCTTGAGCATGAGATAGACAATTCCAAACAGCCCCATCGTGACAAAGCCCGGGAAGATTCCGTTGAGCAGCTCGGCGAGCGTTTGAGCACCATCGCCCGCACCGACCATGAGCGGAATGTCCACGGTGACCATCTCCATGGTCATAGCACCGATCACCATGGCGCCCATGATAGAGGCCATCTTGACGATCGTGTCCATAATGCCCGATTCCTGGACCTTGCTGATCATGTCCGAGCCAAAGCGATATCCCACAAACGTCAGCAGGTAACGGATGATGTAGTGAGGAACGTTGAACACGAGCAGGAACAAAATCGGGCCAAGAATAGAGCCCTGCAGCGCCAGCGACGTGCCGACACCCGTTGCCAAAATTCGCAGCGTGCCCCAGTAGAAAGCATCGCCCACGCCGGACAGCGGCCCCATCAAAGCAAGCTTGACATTAGAGATCGCGCTCGTGTCAAAGCTATCGTCAGTAGCGTTAACCTCCTCCATTGCAGCGGCGATGGACATGGGAAGCGTCGAGATGTACGGCGTGACGTTATAGAGCTCCATATGGCGCTTAAGGGCGGCCTTAAAGTCCGCATCCTGCGGATACAGCTTGCGAAGGATCGGCATAAGGGCCCACATAAAGCCGATATGGCCCATACGCTCGTAGTTCCAGGAATGCTCATAGGGAATCGAGCGCCAGAACAGCTTCTTAAGGTCTGCGCGGGAAATCAGCCCGTCGTAAGAAGACTCAAACTTAAAACTCATCGAACCCACTCCCAATCGCAGGATCCTCGGTTGCCGCTGCGGGCTGCTCCGCTTTTTTCTTATCACCCAAAACCGTCATCGCGACGACGATGATCGCGGCAAAGATCGCCACGCCCGTCGTGCTAATGCCAAAGTAGGCGACGAGGAAGAAGCCAGCGAAGAAGAACGGAGCCACTGTTTTGTTCATAATCATCTGCGCCAGCATCGCAAAGCCGAGTGCGGGCAAGAAGGCGGCGGCGACATCCATGCCGGTCTGAACGAAATCGGGGATGATGTTGAGCAGGCTGGCAACAGCATCGGCACCAAAGAAGAATGCCAGGGGAATAATCAGCAGGCCGCACCAGCTCTGCGCGTAACCGGCGATGAGCATGTTGCGCGTGATGGCCTTGGTGTCTCCGTCCTCGACGTTTTTGTCGATACGGTGCACCAGCAGCAGCATGACCGGTTGGCCCAGGGCCGTGTCGAGCGCCAGGACGATCGTGGCGATAGGAATACCCAGGGTCAGGGCCGCCGAAGCGTCCGCGCCGGCCTGCATGGCAAGAGATACGCCCAGGATAGTGCCGGAAATCGTATCGGGCGGGTTATAGGCGCCGACCGAGATGGCGCCGACCATGGCAAGCTCCATCGTGGCGCCCATGATCGTGCCGGTCACCATGTCGCCCATGACAAGGCCAACCAGAGGTCCGAGCACGATCGGGCGCTGGAGGTAGCTCGTGCCCGTCAGCCACTCGGAATAACCCAAAAGGGCAATAAGGAAAATCAGGATTGTCTTGATAACCATGACGGCCCCTAACCGATGACCTTCGCGGCGTCAGTCTTCGCATCTGCCGGAATCATCTGAATGAACAGTTCATAGCCCTCGCCGAGCAGCTCCTTCACGTAGGCCTCGTTCTCGGGCGTGAGGAACACGCTCGTCGAGACCTGGCGGGCATTCTCGCTAAAGGCAACGTTGCCGAGGTTGATCTTCTTGACTCCCATCGCCTTGGCGACGTCACCGGCCTGCTGAATCGTCTCGCAAACCACGAAGAGTTTGTACTTATCGGTCACACCGCTCTGGAGCGCCTTGACAGCATCCTCGGTGTTTTTGACGACGACCTTGCATCCTTCGGGCTTTGCAAGGGACAGGGCCTGCAGACGAAGCTTGTCATTGAGGACCGTGTCGCTCACTAACAGGATGCAGTCGGCACCCAGAGCCGAGGTCCAGCTAACGGCAACCTGGCCGTGAAGCAGTCGATAATCTACACGAATCATCTGAATCATGATGGGCTCCTAACGATTAAAACTCATCGAGTTCGGCCTGCCCCAGCAGGTCGTTGACGTACTTGACCTTAGTGTCGTCCGCCTCGACGATCTGGCGAATGGCCTCGTCGATCGGAGTGGAATCGGGTACGAACAGCAGCTGAATAAGGAGTGGCAAGTTCATATTGGTCACGAGGTGCGTGTTGGGACGCGTCTGGACGATCTTGGTGAACTCGTTGTTGACGCTGCCGCCAAAGAGGTCAGTGCACACGACAACTTCGTCGTCCGCGGCAAAGCCGTCCAGAATCGCTGCAGCCTCCTTGGACAGGTCCTCGTTTCCGTCGACATACATAGAGAGCGCATGGACGTTTTCGCGCTCACCGGAAAGCAGGCCGATGCTCTCGACGATTCCAGACGCGAAATGAGCATGGGACGCCACGATAAACTGCCTCATTCGATCCCCTTCCTAGCGAATTTCGGCATAAAAATGCCCGGACGCATACGCCCGGGCAGGGTGCTTCTTAAATGAGTGGTCAACTATTAGTAGTCGAACTGGTGATAGTAGCGACGGTAGTTGAGGTTGTGCTTGGTGACCGTCTCGTAGTAAGCGGCAAGGCGATCGGTGATCAGCGAGGAAAGGATCCACGGAGACACGATGACGCGGAACTCGTCGTCAAGGCCGGGGATCGCGAACTCGGCGGTGTCGATGATGTTGATGTCGGTGTCGCCGGTCACGCCGCGGTTGAGGAAC
>JAGZDZ010000007.1:0-68383 GCA_018368535.1 Collinsella sp.
CCGGCCGGTCCGGCCCTCAGGGTATCGGGTTCCCACATTCATCCGTACATGTGCGGATGAATGTGGGAGGTGTTCGGATAAAGTCGATAATCAAGGGATTTCTGGCATTCTTAGATGTGTCGCTATGAGTTCGTCAGACGCTCCGTTCCGCTGTGTTAACATCGAAGAGGACATCTACGTACATCACGCTTTCTGTCGCTGTTGAGGTTCAGGTTATTGTCCTCGCGGCGCTCTGCTTCCTAGTCGTTGCTCATTTCGGGTCCATTGACTTCAAGGGGGTTATTATGAAAGTTGTCTTGTTTGTTGGAGGGGTTGCAAGGGTCCTAGGCGGGGGCTGCGCCCAACGAACGGATTGACGTGACGTGCGAGGTGTGTCCTAGGCCCGGGGGTTCGAATCCCCCGGCCCCCTCCGTAAAGAAAGAACCGCCATTGGGGCGACCCTTATCTCCTGGGGTGGCCGATTCGGCCGCCGCCACTCTTTTCCAGGTCTGCGGACCTGTGTTCGTCCTGGAACGGAAACAGGCTCCTCGCTATCACCCAGAGTATTCCGATGATCTCGGCGGTCGTCGCGCCCATCCAGGAAATTATCACCTCGGTAGGGATTTCGCGCTGCAGCCACATGAGACGGGCGGTGTACGCGACGACGAGGGTGTTGCATGCGACCAGCTGCCACTTGACGCACTTGAGCGCGGCCTTTCCGAGTTCGGACCGAAGGTCGTTCTCCGCCTCCATCCTCTTGACCACGCTCTCGGCCTGGGCCGCCTTGGCTCGCCGTTCCCGCTCCTCGCTCGAGCATTCGACCCTGACCTCGTCTAAATGGGCGCTTTCGATGGGGAAGACGTTTGCTCTCCTTTGTGCCGAACCCATGAGGTCGATTGCCTCTTGTGTCCCTTTTGGTGACCTGCTTCCGCGCTGGTCTGCGCTATCGCAGCCCAAGGTTTTCCACCCTATGGCCCACGGCGGTTACGGATACGTCGAGTATGTCCGTCATCTCACCGATGCTACAATTGCCCGCCCAGAGTTTCGCTACGACCTGTGCCGGCATGAGGAGCGCGGCGGCAAACGAGTTCGCCCATATCTCCTCGGGGTCTGTCCCTCGAGACGAGAGGGCGTCCCTTCGCTCAATGACCCCAGCAACCTCCCCGTCTCCTAGGTTTTGGTACGAGTGGATGTAGAGGCGCTCCGTCACCTCGCACGCCGTTATGTGCCCACCGCCTCATCCAGCTCGTCCGCGACCCTGTAGTGCGTGTTTGTGTCAATGGCTAACTGAACAGCGCATTGGACCAAATATGGTCCAATGGTTGGAGTCTTGTGGTCCGTAAGGACGTGAACCAAAGAGGCTGCATGCTTGGCTCTCTCCGTCCTTCTTTTGTGCAGTTCTGCAACCTAGGTTCGGCCTTGCGTATACTTATATCATCTGTGTACACCCAACTCTGGAGGTCCAACCTATGAAAGGCATCATCCTCGCGGGTGGCTCGGGCACGCGTCTGTACCCGCTCACGCTCGTCACCAGCAAGCAGCTGCTGCCGGTCTACGACAAGCCCATGATCTACTACCCGCTTAGCACCCTCATGCTGGCGGGCATCCGGGACATCCTGGTCATCTCCACGCCGACCGACCTGCCCAACTTCGAGCGCCTGCTCGGGGACGGCTCGCGCTACGGCGTGAACCTCTCCTACGCCGAGCAGCCGAGCCCGGACGGCCTTGCGCAGGCCTTCACCATCGGCGAGGACTTCATCGCCGGCGAGCCGTGCGCGCTGGTGCTCGGCGACAACATCTTCTACGGCAACGGCCTGTCCCGCCACCTGACGCGCGCCGTCCAGAACGCCGAGTCGGGCCGCGCCACGGTCTTCGGCTACCACGTGGACGACCCCGAGCGCTTCGGCGTCGTGGAGTTCGACGGGGAGGGCAGGGCCGTCTCCATCGAGGAGAAGCCCGCCGAACCCAAGAGCTCCTACGCCGTCACCGGCCTGTACTTCTACCCGGGCGACGTGGCAGCCAAGGCGCACGAAGTGAGGCCCTCGGCCCGCGGCGAGCTCGAGATCACCACGCTCAACCAGATGTACCTGGAGGAGGGGACGCTGTCCGTCGTCACCCTCGGCCGCGGCTACGCGTGGCTGGACACCGGCACCATGGAGAGCCTGCACGAGGCCGCGGAGTTCGTCCGCGCCGTGGAGCACTCCCAGGACCTGCCCGTGTCCGTCCCCGAGGAGATCGCCTGGGAGAACGGCTGGATCTCCACCGCCGAGCTTGAGGAGGCCGCCAAGGCCTACGGCAAGTCGGTCTACGGGCGGCACCTGAAGAAGGTCGCCGCCGGCGAGATCGTCAACAGCCCGCGCGAGTACTAGCGCAAGCTTGTTTTCTTTTAGGGGTCACCGTTTATCTGGTGGCCCCTTTCGTTATGATTACGTTGACCATAAAGACAATATGATTGGGAGTGGATGTGTTAAGCGTCTACTTTGGCGATATGCCAGAAGCGATTTACAACACAGCGACATATTTCAAAAACTCTTACCGGTCTTCTTGGATTACGAATCCCTATGCAGTCTCGATAATTAAAGATGTCGATCGATCGGATGTTGTCTCCGAAAACGTCATCGAAAGCCCTGTGCTTGGATCCATCTCCCCACTCCAGCTTTCTGGTGGCGTGAAAACGCTGCTGCTTATGAGATTTGATCGTAAGCAAATTTTTAACGCTTCTACCTGTGGTGACAACTGTGCCAAGTGGATTCTCGACATGGCGAAAGATCGCAAGCTCGTTGTGAATCTCTATCATGTGATGGACTTTGGTCGCGAGGATTTTAAAATTAAAGTCGTGAATAGCGGCCGAATCGTTCACAACATGGCCGAATTGATTCACGAGTCGATTCCGTATCTGTAGGTACTGCTTATGAACGGTTCGCATCTCGTTAAGATTTCCCGCCGCAGGGGAACTAAGTACACATTTACCATCAAGCGGAACATCACTATTGTGCGTGGCGATAGCGGCACGGGTAAGACGACACTGTTTGACATGGTCGCAGACTACATGCGAACGGGCGAGCAGTCGGGTGTTTCCTTGCAATGTGATTGTCCCTGTGTCGCTTTGACCGATTATGATTGGCGAAACCAGCTTTCGTCCGTTCATGACTCGATTGTATTTGTCGATGAGGGCTTAAAAGAGATTCATTCTGATGAGTTTGCCCATCATGTGCTGTATTCCTCGAATTATTTCGTGCTGATCTCAAGGGCTGATTTCCCCAATCTTCCGTATAGCGTGGATGAGATTTACAAGATTAAGACGAGCGGAAAATACCATTCTTTCATCCCTGTTTATCAAGATCGCGGCAATCATCGTTATACTATTTCCCGGTCGGCGCCAAAACAGGACTTTTCTATCCTTCTATGCGAGGACAGTAAGTCTGGTTTCCAGTTCTTTGAACGGCATTTCGCTGACAGTGAGCTTACCTGTACTTCGGCCATGACGAACAGCGCGATTTTGCGCTGGTTGGATCAGCATCTCGACGATCGCGTGTTTGTTGTTGCGGACGGAGCGGCATTTGGGTGCTATGCGGACCGCGTCCTTAAGCTGCAAGACATTCACCGCGATACTGTTACGGTTTGTCTTCCCGAGTCGTTCGAATGGCTTCTGCTGAGCTCCGGCGTAATTTCAGGGCTAGATGTTAAGACGGTTTTGGAAACCCCAGAAGCCTTTGTAAACAGTGAGAAGTTTAAAAGCTGGGAGGATTTCTTCTATAAGTACTTACGTGAAATAACTGAGGATTCGGTTTTTCACTACGACAAAGACTGCATTCCGGAGGCGTTTTGTACGGGAGGTAATTCTGCGAAGGTTATGGCTCTTATCGCATGCCGAAATGTCCGATAGTTTTGTTGAATAGTGTCGCGTCGTCACTTCCTGCGGCATACTAAAGAAGCTGTACATGCTTCAGATTGGATTTTCATGTCTGAGATCTTTGAACCCAAGAACATCATCGTCACGGGCGGCTGCGGCTTCATCGGCAGCAACTTCGTGCACTACGTCGTGGACAACCACCCGGGCGTCCACGTGACCGTCCTGGACAAGCTGACCTACGCCGGCAACCCCGAGAACATCGCCGGGCTGCCCTCCGACCGCGTGGAGCTCGTCGTGGGCGACATCTGCGACGCCGAGCTGCTGGACAGGCTGGTACCGGGCCACGACGCCATCGTGCACTACGCCGCCGAGAGCCACAACGACAACTCCATTGCCGACCCGGAGCCCTTCCTGCGCACCAACGTCGAGGGCACCTTCCGCCTGCTGGAGGCCGTCCGCAAATACGGCATCCGCTACCACCACGTCTCCACCGACGAGGTCTACGGCGACCTGGCGCTCGACGACCCGGCCAAGTTCACCGAGGAGACGCCGTACCACCCGAGCTCGCCGTACAGCTCGACCAAGGCGTCCTCCGACATGCTCGTGCGCGCCTGGACCCGCACCTACGGGCTTCGCACCACGATCTCCAACTGCTCCAACAACTACGGCCCCTACCAGCACGTGGAGAAGTTCATCCCCAGGCAGATCACGAACATCATCGACGGTGTGCGCCCCAAGCTCTACGGCCGCGGCGAGAACGTCCGCGACTGGATCCACACCGAGGACCACTCCTCTGCCGTCTGGGACATCCTCACCAAGGGCCGCACGGGGGAGACCTACCTCATCGGCGCAAATGGCGAGAAGAACAACATCACCGTCCTGCGCATGATCCTGGAGGCCATGGGCCGCGACCCCGAGGACTTCGACTGGGTCGCCGACCGTCCCGGCCACGACCGCCGCTACGCCATCGACTCCACCAAGCTCCAGCGCGAGCTGGGCTGGAGGCCGGCCCACACCGACTTCGCCGGGGGCCTGAAGGCCACCATCGACTGGTACGTGGCCAACGAGGCCTGGTGGCGCCCGGCCAAGGAGGCCACCGAGGCCAGGTACAGGGCCCAGGGCCAGTAAGACCGCATCCCGGCGAACCGCGCCCCCGGTTACCCAACCTCTTCGATAGGAGCTTTTCCCACATGGCAGACATCGCATTCGAGAAGGACCTCTCCGTCGCCGAGACCGGCATCGGGGGCCTCAAGGTCGTCGACCTCGCCGTCCACGGCGACTCGCGCGGCTGGTTCAAGGAGAACTGGCAGCGCGCCAAGATGTGCGCCCTGGGCATCCCGGACCTCCGCGTCGTCCAGAACAACATCTCCTACAACGACAGCCGCGGCGTCACCCGCGGCATCCACGCCGAGCCCTGGGACAAGTTCATCTCCGTGGCCCGCGGCAGCGTCTTCGGCGCCTGGGTGGACCTGCGCGAGGGCAGCGCCACCTACGGCAAGGTCTACACGACCGTGCTCGACCCCTCGAAGGCCATCTACGTGCCGCGCGGCGTGGGCAACTCCTTCCAGGCCCTGGAGGACGGCACCGCCTACACCTACCTGGTGGACGCCCACTGGTCGCCGGAGCTCAAGAGGACCTACACCTTCGTGAACCTCGCCGACCCCGAGCTCGCCATCGAGTGGCCCATCCCGCTCGACGAGGCCACCGTCTCCGATGCCGACCTCAACCACCCGATGCTCAAGGACGTCGTCCCCATGGCGCCCAAGAGGACGCTCGTCACCGGCTGCAACGGCCAGCTGGGCCATGCTGTGCGCGCGCTGGCCGAGGAGCGCGGCGTCGCCAAGGACTTCGACTTCTGCGACATCGACACCTTCGACATGTCCGACCCGGACGCCTACACGCAGTACGACTGGTCGCTCTACGGCACTGTCATCAACTGCGGCGCCTACACCGCCGTGGATAATGCGGAGACGCCCGAGGGCCGAACTATCGCCTGGAAGGCAAATGCGACCGGGCCGGCCCTTCTCGCCCGCACCTGCGCCGGGCACGGGATCACCCTCGTCCACGTGTCCTCCGACTACGTCTTCGACGGCACCGCCGAGGTGCACGACGAGGACGAGCCCTTCTCTCCGCTGTCCGTCTACGGCCAGACCAAGGCCGCCGGCGACATCGCCGTGGCCGGGTGCCCGCGCCACTACGTCATGCGCAGCTCCTGGGTCATCGGCGAGGGGCACAACTTCGTCAAGACCATGAAGGGGCTGTCCGACCGCGTCGCCGACCCGGTGGATAAGCTCACGCAGGTCACGGTCGTTGACGACCAGCTGGGCCGCCTGACCTTCACGCGCGACATGGCCGAGGCCATCTTCCACGTGCTGGGGACGCACGCCCCCTACGGCACCTACGACTGCACCGGCTCCGGCACCGTCAAGTCCTGGGCCGATATCGCCCGCGCCGTCTTCGAGGCCGCCAACGGCAACGGGGACAGGGTCGTGCCGGTATCGACCGCCGACTACTACGCGAGCGCCGAGGGCCCCGTCGCCCCGCGCCCGGTCCACTCCGCGCTCGACCTGTCCAGGCTCGAGGCTGCCGGCTTCCACATGCCCGACTGGGAGGAAGAGCTGGGGGAGTACATCAAGACGCTCTAGGCGCTATTAACTTTTCGAGAGTAAAAGCCGCCGTTCTTTAACGGCGGCTTTTCTTGTTGGTGGCTATCTGCGCAGTGGTGCCAATAGTATTTTGCGGAAGATCTACCTCTCGCTTGGCTTGGAAGTAGGGTGGCCGGGCTGGTCGTCGTAGGCGTATTTGCTGTACACGTTGACCTCCCACTGCTTTTTTTCGACCTTTGCTACAGAATCTAGGATGAAGCCGGTCGCAAGGCTCAGGCCGCACAGGAACATAAACGAGGCGGCGAGCATAGCGGTGGGGAAGCGCGGGACGAGGCCGGTCTGGAAATATTCGACAACGATGGGCATGCCCAGGGCGAGGCCGAATACCGCGAACAGAAGCGCTACGAGGCTGAAGAACTTCAGCGGGCGGTAGTCCTTGAACAGCGTGCCGATCATCGCAACGACTTTAATGCCGTCGCTCACTGTGTTGAGTTTGGACTCGGAACCCTCGGGACGGTCGCGGTACTCGATGGGCACATCTTTGATGCGCCAGCGGTGGTCGACGGCGTGGATCGAGAGCTCGGTTTCGATCTGAAAGCCCTCGGAAAGCACTGGGAAGGTTTTAACGAACGGGCGGCTCATGGCGCGGTAGCCGGTCATGACGTCATCGAAGCTGTAGCCATAGATCCACTTGATCATGGCGCGGACCAGATTGTTGCCAAAGCCGTGGAAGGCGCGCTTGTTTTCCTCGGCGTAGGTGCCGTTTGAAAGGCGATCGCCTACGGTCATGTCGGCCGTACCGTTAAGGATGGGCTCGCAGAGGGCCTTGGCCGCCTCGGCGGGGTAGGTGTCGTCGCCGTCGACCATCAGGTAGCAATCGGCGTCGATGTCGCGAAACATCTGGCGGCATACGTTGCCCTTTCCCTGACGGGGCTCAAAGCGGACCGTGGCGCCGTGCTCGGTGGCGATGCGTGAGGTATCGTCCGACGAGTTGTTGTCATAGACATAGACCGTCGCTTGCGGAAGCTCGCGGTGAAAGTCGTCGATGACTTTGCCGATCGTGGGCGCTTCGTTGTAGCAGGGGATGATGACGGCGATGGATTCAGAATTCACTCAATGCTCCTTATACGTTCAATCCTTGAAAGTATAGCCGTTTGGGCTTGGCATCCTAAGATGTGGGTTAGTTCTCCAGTTTTGTTGCGCGAATCGTTTGCATGGCCGTCGGGTCTATACTGTTCGTTTGTCAACGATTACGAGTAAAGGAGTTGCATCCGTGTCGGATCAGACAAAGCAACAAGAAACTCGCAGTCTGCCTGCGACGTTTGCTAAGAACGAATTTGAGAAGGACGCGTTTATCCTTCGTCAGCTGGTTACCAAGGATTTTAAGATCAAGTATCGCCGTAGCGTTCTGGGCGTCGCATGGTCGGTGCTCAACCCGCTGCTGATGATGATCGTCATGGCCATCGTGTTCTCGACGATTTTTGGCCAGGGTCGCAATGGCTCAATGACGCCCGAGATGTACCCGCTGTACTTGATCGTGGGTAACATTACCTTTGCCGTCATGTCCGAGTCTACGAACCAGGCCCTGACGTCGATCGTGGGCGCTGCCCCTCTGCTCAAGAAGGTTAAGGTGCACCGCTGGGTCTTCCCGGTGCAGAAGGTGCTCTTCTCGCTGGTCAACTTTGCCTTCTCGCTGGTCGCCGTCGCCATCGTCATGCTGTGGTTCCGCGTTATGCCTTCTTGGCACCTGATTCTGCTGCCGGTTTGCCTGCTGCTGCTTATGTGCTTCTGCATGGGCCTGGGCATGATGCTCTCTGCCCTTACGGTCTTCTTCCGCGACGTTATGCATCTGTGGAGCGTCGTCATTACGGCGTGGACTTACATTACGCCCATCTTCTGGACGACTGACTATATTGCGCAAATGCCGCATCTCGTGCGTATCTTGATGTATGCGAACCCCATGTTCAACTACCTGCAGTTTATGCGCGATATCTTCCTGTTCCAGACTACGCCCTCGCTTATGACGTTTGGTATGTGCGTTGCCTGGGCGGTTCTTGCGCTTATTATTGGCTATACCGTGTTCCATAAGTCCGAGCGCAAGTTCATCCTCTACATCTAAGGAGTGCTGTGATGACTGAATCTGTTGTTGATTACAGCGAGCAGCCTCTGGCTGTCGAGGTCGACGACGTTACCATGATCTTTAACATGGCGTCCGAGTCGCTGACCAACCTCAAGGAGTACTTCATTAAGCTTGCCAAGCATGAGTTGTTCTTTGAGGAGTTTAGGGCGCTTAAGCATATCTCGTTTGATATTCATCGTGGCGAGGTCGTGGGTCTGGTCGGCACCAATGGCTCCGGCAAGTCTACGATGCTCAAGATTATCGCTGGCGTGCTTGAGCCAAGCGAGGGCAGCGTTAAGGTGCACGGTAACATCGCGCCGCTGATTGAGCTTGGTGCTGGTTTTGACCCCGAGCTGACCGCCCGCGAGAACATCTATCTGAACGGCGCCCTGCTTGGCTATACCAAGGAGTTCATCGATGCCAACTTTGACGGCATTATCGAATTCGCTGAGCTGCAGAACTTTGTTGATATGCCGCTCAAGAACTTCTCCTCGGGCATGGTCGCGCGTATCGCCTTTGCAATTGCCACCATCACAGAGCCCGATATTCTGATCGTTGATGAGACGCTGTCCGTCGGTGACGTGTTCTTCCAGCAAAAGTGCGAGGCGCGTATTCAGCACTTTATCCAGAGCGGCGACGTGACGGTTCTGTTCGTTTCGCACTCCATGGAGCAGGTTGAGCGCATCTGCCAGCGCGCCGTTTGGATTGAGAAGGGCGACCTTCGCATGGACGGCCCGGTCGATGAGGTCTGCAAGGCGTACCGCGAGCAGTTCAACTAGGTTATAATTACTAGCGCCTGGCACGCGTGCGCGTGCTTGGGCGTGCGGTTATTTGCTCCATTAGCTCAGTTGGATAGAGCAGGGGACTTCTAATCCCAAGGTCGACGGTTCGAATCCGCCATGGAGCACCATCGTTTATTAAGCCCAGACCGCTTGTTGGTCTGGGCTTTTTCGTTTTGTATGCTGCTGGAGCCGAGCGCGAGCAAGCCGCTACTGTTCGTTGGGGTTGGCATTTTACTTTTCGAGACGTTCCCTCAGCAGCTCCAGCGCGTGGGCGTAGCCTTGCAGGCCCTCTCCGGTGATGGTGGCGAAGCAGGCCAGACGGGCGTAGCTCACCTGGCGGAAGTCTTCGCGGGTCTCGACTGCGCTAATGTGGACCTCCACAGCCGGGATGGCGACGGCTTTGAGCGCGTCCAGGATGGCCACGCTTGTGTGCGTGTAGGCGGCCGGGTTGATGACGATGCCGTCGACCTTTCCGTAAGCCTCCTGGATCTTGTCGACGATGCTGCCCTCGTGGTTAGACTGGAAGACCTCGACCTCGTCGAAGCCCTGTGCGGCACCCGCTTCCTGGCAGATCTGCACTAAGCGATCGTAGTTGTCGCTGCCGTAGATGCCTGGCTCGCGAATGCCGAGCATGTTGAGGTTGGGGCCGTTAATGACGAGTGCTTTCATGGTTGCTTCCTTTGCAGTTGAAAAACCACCACAAAGGTGCCTGCCCCCTTTGTGGTGGTTTTGGTTAGAGAGCGGGTGGGAGGGTGTCGAGGAGGGCATGGGCGGTGTTGGCGGCGCAGTCGCGTGAGTCGATGATGTAGTCGGCCCAGGCGCGGTAGCGCGGCATACGCTGCTCGGCCAGCTTGTCGATGCCGTCGCGCGCGGTGATGGGGCGGCCCTTGTGGGCGAGCTCGTCGAGCTTGCGGTTGAGCATCACGATTTGGCTGTTTTGGTGCAGCAGAGGGTAGTTCTCGTCGCGCGTAACCACGCCGCCGCCGGTGGAGAGCACCAAGCCGCTGCGCTTGGAGATGTCGGCCAGCGCTGCCGTCTCCTGCTCGCGGAAGGCCGCCTCGCCGCACTTGATGATAAAGTCGGCGCAGGGCATGCCCAGGCGCTCCTCGAGGGCGCGATCGAGATCGATGTGCTCGCGGCCCGTGAGCTGGGCGATCTGCCCGCCCACGCGGGTCTTGCCCGAGCCCGGCATGCCGATCAGCGCGATGTTCTGTTCGCGGCGTGACAGGCGCTCCGTTACGTCCAGGATCCTCTCGCGCGGGGTGGCTTTGCCGGTATAGCGCTCGACAGCTTGTGCCGCCTGGGCAACAAGCATAAGCAGGCCGCCGATGCAGGGGATGCCGCGGCGCTCGGCCTCGAGCATCAGGCCCGTGCGGGCGGGGTTGTAGACAATGTCGATGACGCCCTCGAGCGCATCGAGGCCTTCGAGCGTGCAAGGCGCGTCGGGGCAATGGGGGAACATGCCGGCGGGCGTGCAGTTGACGAGTAGGGAGGCGTCGGACTGCTGCGCGATATTGTCGTAGTTGACCTCGCTCGTGCGACCCACGGGTACGACGATGGCGCCCATGTCTCCCAGCACCATACTTGCCGTGGTGCCGGCGCCGCCGGTGGCACCGAGCACGAGGGCCTTCTTGCCGGCAACCTCAACGCCCAACTCCTCGACCAGGCACTGGAAACCGAAGTAGTCAGTATTATCGCCGTGCAGGCGGCCGTCGGGCAGGCGCGTGATGGTGTTGACGTTGCCCATGCGCTCGGCGAGCGGGCTCAGCTCGTCCAGGTATTCCATGACGGCGCGCTTGTAGGGGATGGTCACGTTGGTGCCCTCCCATTCGTCGCCCGTCATAAAAGCCTCAAGATCCTCGGGCTCGCGCTCAAAACGCACGTACTCAAGCCCCGCCAGCTCCTTGTAGATGGTCGGGGTGTAGCTGTGGCCCAGCACGCGGCCCAGCACGCCGTAGGGGCGGGTTGCGGCGGTATCGGTCATCTAGAGCACCTCCGTGTAGCTGCCAAAGTAGGTGAAGCTCTCGCATACGTCGTCGATCGAATCGAGCAGGTCGTCGAGGGCCTTGCTGCCAAAGGGACAGTCCAGGTCAAAGTAGAACATAAACTCAAAGTCGCGACCGGGGATGGGGCGGCTCTCGAGCTTGATGAGGTTGATGTTGAGTGCGTAGAAGCGCTCGAGCACGCGATAGAGGGCGCCCGGCTCGTTGGCCGTGGTGATCATGAGCGAGGTACGGTTGGCACCGGGATAGACGCGTGGCTCGCGGCTGATGACGACAAAGCGCGTGTAGTTGTTGTCCGAGTCCTGGATGTTGGACTCCAGCACCTCCAGGCCATAGAGTGCCGCGCAGCTGCGCGATGCGATGGCGGCAACATCGGTGCGGTCGGAATTGGCGACCATCTCGGCCGACATGGCGGTGTTGGGGTACTTGGTGGCGTGCAGGTCGTGGGACTCGATAAAGCCCGCACACTGGGCAATGGCTTGGCCGTGGCTGTAAACCTCGCGCACGTCGGCGAGCTTGGTGCCGGGCTTGACGAGCAGGTTGTGATCGATCTTGAGGCGCAGCGAGCGCACGATGTGGAAATCGAACTGGGCGAGCAGGTCGTAGACGGCGTTGACCGAGCCGGCGGTGGAGTTCTCGATGGGCAGCACGCCAAACTCGCAGAAGCCGTCGCGCACAGCGCGCATGACGCCCTCGAAGGTCTCGAAAAATGCGATATCGGGCACGTCGAAGAGTTTGCACGCGGCGATCTGGCTATAGGCACCTTCCACGCCCTGGCAGGCAACGGTGGCCGTTTGAGGGAAGGGCGTGTCATAGGCTGCGGCCGTGGCGTGGGCCTTTTGCGACACCGTGATGCCCTTGAGCCCGTTGATGTAGCGCTGCTGCTCGGCCTTGCTCATGCTCATGAGGAGACGGAACAGGGTGATGGTCTGCGCCTCGTAGCGCTCGGGCGCACGGCTGGCGAGGTTGTTGAGCTTGGAACGCTCGCGGGCGGGGTCAAAGACGGCCTTGCCCATCTCGATCTTTGATTTGGCGACCTCGGTGGCAATGTCCATACGCTCGACAAAGCTGTTGAGGAGCGTGGTGTCGATGCCATCGATGGTCTGGCGAATATCGGCAAGGTCCATAGGGACCCCTTTCACGTGTCGGTGATTTTTCTGGGACGGGGAATAAAAAATCACTGGGTACACAATGATTTTTTAATCCCCGTCCCAGAAAAATCACTGGGTGGGCGTGGGGGCCGGAGTTGGCCCCCAGAGATTTTTAGAGCTGGCCTGCGTCCTCGAGGAGGGCGTCCCAGATGGCGAGGGCGGCGGCTGCTTCGGCTACGGGGACGGCGCGCGGGACGATGCAGGGATCGTGGCGGCCGTGGACCGAGAGCTCGGCATTTTCCATGGCGTCCATGTCCACGGTCTGTTGCTCGCGGCCAATTGAGGGCGTCGGCTTTACGGCCATGCGCCACATGACGGGCGCGCCGGTCGAAATACCGCCCAGGATGCCGCCGGCGTTATTGGACTCGACCTCGATTTCGCCGGTCTCGGCATCGATGCGATATGGATCGTTGTTCTCGCTGCCGCGCATGGCGGCCACGGCAAAGCCCATGCCAAACTCCACGCCCTTTACGGCGGGAATGCCAAACGCGATTTGCGCGATGCGGTTCTCGATGCCGTCGAACATGGGGTCGCCTATGCCCGTGGGAAGCCAGTAAATGCCGCACTCCACGATGCCGCCGATGCTGTCGAGCTCGTCGCGCGCGGCCAGAATCTCCTCGCGCATGCGGCCGGCTGCGGCGGCGTCAATGCACGGCAGATCGTTCGTAAGGATCGCCTTGCGGTCGGCCTCGCGATAGACCATATCGTCCATCGGCAGGTCGGAGATGCCGCCGATCTGCGCGACGTGCGCCATGACCTGAATGCCGCGGGCCTCGAGTGCCTGCAGCGCAATGCCGCCGGCGATGCATAAGGGTGCCGTTAGGCGGCCGGAGAAATGCCCGCCACCAGCGACATCGTGCATGTTGTGATACTTCACGCGCGCAGGGAAGTCCGCATGTCCGGGGCGGGGCTTGCGGCGCAGCTCGGAGTAATCCTTGGAGCGCGTGTTGGTGTTCTCGATAATCGCGGCGATGGGCGCGCCGGTGGTATGTCCATCGACAACACCGGCGATGATGTGGGCGGCGTCGGCCTCGCGGCGTTTGGTCGCGGTCTCGTCGCGACCGGGGGCGCGACGGTCGAGGAAGGCCTGCAGCTTCTCCTGGTCCACGGCGATGCCCGCCGGGATGCCATCGAGCGAGCAGCCGATAGCGGGAGAGTGCGACTGGCCGAAGATGCTTAAGTGCAAGACGTTGCCAAAGGTCGAGGACATGCTATTCCTCCTCGAGCGTGACCTTGCCGCCCAGTAGGCGGTAGTGGTCGAAGAAATCGGGATAGGACTTGTTGACGGCCTCGGCGCCGTGGATCACGACCTCGCCGGTGGCGCGGCTCGCGGCGATGGCGGCCATCATGGCGATGCGGTGGTCGTTGTGCGAATCGACCTCGCCTCCGGTGAAGGCATCGACACCCTTGATGATGAGGTCGTCACCGGCGATGCGCACCTGCGCTCCCAGCGCGGTGAGCTCGCGGGTGGTGGTGACCAGACGGTCAGATTCCTTGATGCGCAGGCGTGCGCAGTCACGGATGAACGTGCGGCCCTGAGCCAGCGATGCCACGGCCGAGATGACGGGCACCAGGTCCGGAATGTCGTGGGCGCTCATCTCAAAGCCGGCGAGCTTGTCGGACTGCACAGTGGCGGCGTTCGTGGAGCGCACGATGCGGGCGCCAAAGCGCGAAAGCGCGGCGAGCACGTTGCGGTCGCCCTGTGCGGAGCTCAGCGACACGCCCTCGACGGTGATGGGGTCGGTGCCGATGGCGCCGGCGCACAGCCAAAAGGCGGCGTTGGACCAGTCTCCCTCGACGGCTACGCTGCCGGGCGTACGGTACGATCCACTGTTTACGCGGAAGTTCGTGACCTCGGGTTGGCCGTCCTTGGCCGGAATACGCTCGACGTTGACCTCGACACCAAAGGCCTTCATGGCCTGGATGGTCAGGTTGATATAGGGGCGGCTCTCGATGAGGCCGGTCACTTGCACACAGGAGGGCTGGGCCAGTAGCGGGGCCGCCAGCAGCAGGCCGGAGATGTACTGCGAGCTCACGTTGCCCGGCAGGATAAAGGTGCCCGGGCGCATGCGGCCGCTTGTCTTGAGCGGAAAACCGCCCAGGCCCTGCAGGTCGCAGCCGGCGGCAATGATCTCATCGGAGAGCGGGGAGAGGGGGCGTGCGCCCAGACGGCCCTGGCCCACAAAGGTTGCCTCTGCCCCCAGCGCGCAGGCGACGGGCAGCATAAAGCGGAGCGTGGAGCCGCTCTCGCCGCAGTCGAGCGTGCCGCCGGCAAGTGCCTTGAGCAGGCCAAACTCAATGCTCTTCATGGTAGGGTGGACCTGGAAGCCGTCCACGACGGTCTCGATGCGGGCGCCCAGGGCCGTAAGGCAACGCACCGTAGCCTCGATGTCGGCGCAGGTGGTGTTGCAGGTAACGTGCGTCTCGCCGTTGGCAAGCGCAGCGCAGATGATCAGGCGATGCGCCATCGACTTGGACGCGATCGCGGGAACGGTGCCCTTGAGCGGGGAGGGGGTGATGCGGGCTAGCATGCGGATGCGTCTCCCTTCTGGCCGAGGCCCTCGGCAATGAGTTCGTGGAAAGTGGAAAGCGGCGTGCGGTCGATGCAGCAGCGGCCAATGCCGTGCGGAATCACCAGGTCGATGGTGTCGCCCGCGCGCTTCTTGTCGTGGAGCGCCTCGGCAAAGACGGCATCGGCATCTAGGTCGCAGCGGGTCTTGAGGCCATGGCGGGCGCAGAGCTCCTCAATACGACCGGGCAGTGCAGCATCGCAAACGCCGTGCAGGGCCGCGGCGCGCGTGATAATGCCCATGCCGATCGACACGCAGTTGCCGTGTCCGAGCTCAAAGTGCTCGCAAGCCTCGACGGCGTGTCCGGCGCTGTGTCCAAAGTTGAGGAGCTTGCGCTGGTTGGTTTCGCGCTCGTCGGCGACGACCACGGCGCGCTTGATGTCGATATTGCGGGCGATGATGAGCGCTACGCGGACCACATCGCGGTTGAGCAGCTCCAGCGTGAGCGGGGTCTTCTCCAGTTCGGCAAAAAGCTCCGGGTCGGCGATCACGGCGTGTTTCACAACCTCGCCGCAGCCGTCGGCGAACTGCTCGGGCGTGAGGGTGGCCAGGCACCCCACGTCGGCGATAGCCACGCTCGGCTGCCAAAAGGCGCCGGCCAAGTTCTTGCCGGCAGCCAGGTCGATGGCGGTCTTGCCGCCCACCGACGAATCCACCATGGCGAGCAGGCTCGTCGGGATCTGCACAAACTTGCAGCCGCGCATGTAAGTGGCGGCCACAAAGCCCGCCACGTCGCCCACGACGCCGCCCCCGAGTGCCACGATCACGTCGGAGCGTGAAAGCTCGTGCTCGGCCACAAATTCCAAAATGGCAACGTAGGTCTCGGCGCGCTTGTGTGCCTCGCCGGCCTCGAAGGTGAAGATGCTCACTTCGTAGCCTGATGCCTCCAGGCTCTGCTTAACGGGCATCTGGTAGAGCGGGCCTACGTTGGTGTCCGTCACGATGACGGCCTTGGTGCCGCCGGCAGTGGCGCGCACGAGCGGTCCCGCCTGCTCCAGCAAAAACGTGCCAACATGCACCTGGTAGGGGCGTGCAGTGTCGATATCGATGGTAATCGCCATAAGCTTCGGTCCTTTCGACCTGGCGTGATAGGTGGTCTAGTGGGAGGCCTCGTCGTCGAGTGCACGCTTAATGCGGTCGCCCTCGGCAAGGAGATTTTCCAGATAGCGCTGGTCGCGGTCCTTGAGCGCACGGCTGTAGGCGCCAAGCGACTCGATTAGATGGTCGATCTCGAAGGCGAGCGCGTCGGCGTCGTCGATCATGAGCTCGGACCACATTTGCGGGTTGAGGTGCGCCACGCGGGTGAGATCGCGGTAGCTACCGGCCGAAAAGCCGTGGTGGACCTGGGCGGTCGGGCTCTTTACGTAGGCGTTGGACACCACGTGCGCAAGCTGGCTCGTGAAGGCGATGACGCGGTCGTGCTCGGCGGCGCTGGTCACGCTGAACTTGCCAAAGCCCAAGGGACGCACCATCTCGCGCACCTGGCCCAAGAGCTCCAGCTTAAGGGCATCGTCTACCGCGGGCGGAACGAGCACCAGGGGAGCGCCCTGGAACAGGTCGGCGCGGGAGTGCGCGTAGCCCGAGAATTGGGTGCCCGCCATGGGGTGCGCGCCCACAAAGTAAAAGCCGTTCTCGCGGGCAAGCTCAAAGGCGCGCTCGCACACGATGCCCTTGACGCCCACCGTGTCGATCACCACGGGACCCATGATGGCCTCGGTATCGGTGGCGTCGGCGAGTGCCTGGGCATGCGCCTCGAGCCACTCGATGCATGCCTCGGGATAGCAGGCAAGGACGATGATGTCGCATTCGCCGAGTGTCTTGTCGTTGAGCTCGCCGGCGACGGTGCCCATGCTGGCGGCCGTCATGACATCGTCATCGGGGTCCCAGGCCAGCACACGGACGCCCGCTTGCGCATAGCCGCGGGCAAAACTGCCGCCGATGAGGCCCAGGCCGACGATGCCGGCGCACTTGGGGCCGCCCTGGTTAACGCGCGCGTTTCTCACCGTACCCATGGGCTACTCCATGGTCTCTTGGCAGACAACCTCGCGGATGGCTCGGATGCGGCGCATGGTGTCGTCGAACTGATCGGGGGTGAGGGCCTGGGCGCCGTCGGACCAGGCGCGGCTCGGCTCGTCGTGGACCTCGATCTCCAGGCCGTTGGCACCGCAGGCGGTCGCGGCGAGCGCCATGGGCTCGACGTAGCGGGTGTAGCCGGTGGCGTGGCTGGGGTCGGCAACGACAGGCAGGTGCGACAGGTGGTGCAGCACCGGCACGGCGTTGAGGTCGAAGGTGTTACGGGTGCGGGTCTCGAAGGTGCGGATGCCGCGCTCGCACAGGATGACGTTGTCGTTGCCCTCGCTCATGATGTACTCGGCGGCCATAAGCAGCTCGTCGATCGTGCCGGACATGCCGCGCTTGAGCAGAATCGGGGTCTGGGTCTTGCCGACCTCCTTGAGCAGGGGGAAGTTCTGGGCGTTGCGGGCGCCGATCTGCATGACGTCAATCTTCTTGTCCAAGAAGACCTGCACGTCGCGTGGGTCCATGATCTCGGTGACGATCGGCATGTCGAGCTCGGCAGACGCCTCGCACAGCAGGTCGAGGCCGGCGGGGCCCATGCCCTGGTAGGCGTAGGGGGAGGTGCGGGGCTTGTAGGCACCGCCGCGCAGCATCGTGGCACCGGCGGCCTTCACGCGGCGGGCGATGCAGATGAGGTTCTCGCCCTCGACGGAGCACGGGCCGGCGATGACCTGGAACTGATCGCCGCCGATCTTGACGCCGTGGCCGCAGTCGATGACGGAGTCCTCGGGGTGGAACTTGCGGTTGGCGCGCTTGAACGGCTCGGAGACGCGCTGCACGCGCTCGACGACATCCATGGACTCGAGCAGGAACGGGTCGATCTTGGTCGTATCGCCCACCAGGCCGATGATCGTCTCGTTCTCGCCGCGCGAGACGTCGGTCTTCAGGCCCTTTTTCTCAATCCAGCTGACGATATGGCTGACGGCCTCGTCGCTGGCGCTCTGCTTTAAAATAGCAATCATGGTGTGCCTCTCACCTCGATGGATAACCCTTGCAAAAACGGCCCGCATCGCGAGCCGTGTATATATGGTGCATGAGAGTTTATACTATCTGACTCGCTTTTGCCTTCTAAAGTGGGCCGTTGCGCCGCGTCTTCCTCGGAATTGCAAAGCTTTTTCTTTTATTTTGGATAGCCCGTGGTTCACTTGGGTATAATGCCAAACGTTGGCCCTATTAGCTCAGGGGATTAGAGCGTCTGCCTCCGGAGCAGAAGGCCGTTGGTTCGAATCCAACATGGGGCACCATCGAACGTAAGACCGTCCGAACCTCGCATGGTCCGGGCGGTTTTTCTTATACCGACGCGACGTGATGGGACGTGGTATGGCAGCAACGGATATCGAGCGCGGACTCTCGACCGCCGAGGTCGAGGAGCGCCTCGCCGCCGGTAAAATAAACCGTAACATGGAGCTCAAGACCAAGTCGGTCAAAGAGCTCATCATCGAGAACCTCTGCACGCTGTTCAATTTGATCAACGTGATCTTGGCGTTCCTGGTCATTTTGACCGGTTCGTTTAAGAACCTGACGTTCCTGTTTGTGGTTTTCCTCAATACCGCTATTGGCGTCATTCAGTCCATGCGTTCCAAGAAGATGGTCGATAAGCTCACGCTGCTGACCTCCAAGAAGGCCATCGCGGTGCGCGACGGCGCCGAGGTGGAGCTCGACCTGGACCAGATCGTGCTCGACGACATCATCCGCCTGGGGCGCGGCGACCAGATTCCCGCTGATGCAGTGGTGGTTTCGGGCGAGGCGCTCGTGAACGAGAGCTTGCTGACGGGCGAGAGCGATCTCATCAAAAAGCAGCCCGGCTCCGAGCTCATGAGCGGCAGCTTTATCGACTCGGGCCTGCTGCGCGCCCGCGTGATCCATGTCGGCGCCGACAACTACGTGGCCAAAATTAATAACGAGGCCAAATACGTCAAAAAGGTCAATTCCGAGATCATGAACGCGCTTAACGCCATCGTGCGCTTTGCGAGCATCATCATGATCCCGCTCGGTTTGGCGTTGTTTGCCTCGAGTGTGAGCGAGCTGTGGGATGCCGCGGGAACCCCGGGCGATAGCGCACTTTCGTGGTGCTTCTCCGAGCTGTTGGCTGGTCATGTGCCTTCGTCGGCGCTGCTGTCCACGGTGGGCGCCCTGCTGGGCATGATCCCGCAAGGCCTGGTGCTTCTGACCTCGTCGGTGCTCGCCATCGCCACGGTGCGCCTGGCTCGCCGCAAGGTGCTGGCACAGCAGCTCTACTGCATCGAGACGCTCGCTCGCGTCGACGTGCTGTGCCTGGACAAGACGGGCACCATCACGTCGGGCCGCATGGAGGTCGAGGGCACGTATCCGCTGCCGGTTGAGGGCGTGAGCCTAGGCGCCGGCTCGGACGCGGCGGCTGTTCCCGTCGATACCACGGTGCTCGATTTTGCGCTGGCTAACGTGGCGCGTGCGACTTCGGCCGATGTCAACGAGACCTGCCAGGCGCTGCTCAACTATTACGCCGACCGTCCGGTCGAGGTGTCTGAGCCGCTGTCGGTCATTCCGTTCTCGTCCTCCAAAAAGTGGAGTGGCGCGTCGTTTGCGCAGGGCTCCTATGTGATGGGTGCGGCGCAGTTTGTGCTCTCTGATCGTGTGTTTTCGCAGGTCGAGAACCGTGTCGCCGAGCTTGCCGATACCTGCCGCGTGCTCGTGGTGGCGCGCGTGGACGGCTTTACGCCCGATGGCGATATGGTGGGCGAGGCCGAGCCCGTTGGCTTTGTGACCATCCGCGACGAGATTCGTACCTCGGCGGCCGAGACCATCGGCTACTTTAACGAGCAGGGCGTGACCCTCAACGTGATCAGTGGCGACGACCCGCGTACGGTGTCGTCGATCGCGCGCGTGGTGGGCGTGCCGGGGGCGGACGCCTATGTAGACGCCACGACGCTCGATACGCCGGCCAAGCTCGATGCCGCAGTGGACCGCTACCATGTCTTTGGTCGTGTGACCCCGCAGCAGAAGCGCGAGCTCGTGCAGGCGCTCAAGCGCCGCGAGCACACCGTGGCCATGACGGGCGACGGCGTCAACGACGTGCTGGCGCTTAAGGAGGCCGACTGCTCCGTGGCCATGGCAGCCGGCTCCGATGCCGCGCGTAACGTGGCCGAGATCGTACTTGTCGACAACGACTTTGCCTCGATGCCCGCCGTGGTGGCCGAGGGCCGTCGCTCCATCAACAACCTGCAGCGTTCGGCCTTGCTGTTCCTGACCAAGACGCTGTTTTCGATGGGCCTGGCGGCGCTGTGCATCGCGCTGCCGCCGTACCCCTTCGAGCCCATCCAGATGACGCTCATTAACTTCTTCTGCATCGGCGCGCCGGGCTTTGTGTTGGGCCTGGAGCCCAACAATGCTCGCGTGAAGGGTGCGTTTTTGACCAACGTACTCAAGCGTGCACTGCCGGCGTCGATTGCGGTCATTTTGGCTGCGGCGCTCGATATCTTTGTGGCGCGCGTGTTTGGCTTTAGCCAGCTCACGCTGTCTACGATGTGCCTGCTTACGTCGTGCGCGGCGAGCGTCAGTCTGATCTGGCGCATCTCGCAGCCTCTCACGCCCTTGCGTGTGGTGCTCTTTGTGTTTGTAGTCGCCGGCATCTTGGTGGGCGTTATCGGATTCCCGGAGCTGCTGTCCATTGTCAACCTGTCGATGGGCCAGAAGGTTATCTTGGCTGTCATCGTGGTCTTTACCTGCTCGGTGTTCTTTAAGCTCGACACGATGATGGATTCGCTCAAGCCGCGTCGTCGTCATGCCGCAACTGGTTTTGGCCGCGGCGTGCGCGTCCGCCTGGGTCGCGGTGGCGGCAAGGTGAGCTCGACGGGTTCGACGGCCGAGCGTTTTGCCAAGCGCTTCGCCGCCGACATGGCGCAGCGCCGCGAAGATCGCACCGTTCGCGAGGCCGAGGCCCGCGCGCTCGAGGGCGTGAGCCAGGCCCAGCCCAAGAAAAAGAGGAGTGCCGGAGCCAAGCGCTCTCGCGTGACCAAGTCCGCCCAAGGCATCAAAGTCTCGATGCCAAGCAAAAAGAAGAAGTAACTACGCGCTCTGCCGATGTTGAATTGGTGCCTTGCTCCTGTGGGGCCGTGGCGATGTTATGCTCTAACCTCGATTGTTTGAATTGCTTCGAAAAGAGGATGCCGTGATCTGCCCGCATTGCCTTAAGACTATCGAGGACGGCGCCTCGTTCTGCCCCTACTGCAACGCCTATGTGGGTCCGGGCGATGGCCCCGAGCACACTGAGTTCGTGTTCTGTGAGGGCTGCGGTGCCCGTCTTTCTCCGCATGATCGTACGTGCCCCAAATGCGGACGCCCCGCTCCGGGTATCCTCTCCGAGGACGCGGCCGCATCCGACCTGGCAGCGGGCCGCACGGCGGGCTTTCCGCGCCTAACGCAAGAGCAGATCGATACCGAGGTGCCGCATGCGCCGACCTCTGCCGCTGCGGTGCTTTCGGACGCCGCTGACCCCAATGAGACCTGCGTGCTGCCGGCTTTCGATAAGGATTTCGGTATCCCCAAGGTCGATATTCCCACGCCCGTTTCCCTGCATGACGATGCTCAAAAAGCCAAGCGCAAGGTGCATTCCGACGAGGACGCCTATCACAAGCACAAGCGTCATATCCCCAAGCCGCTCATCGTCATCGCGGTCCTTGCCGTCGTTTGCGGCGGTGCCTATTGGTTCGTGACGACCGATCCCATGGGTGTCATGCCTGGCTTCTACGACCAGTTTGGCCAAGCTGCACAAACCACCTTCCCCACGCGCCAAAAAGGCGAGGCGACTGAGGACGATACCAAGCAAGACGATTCTGCCGAGGTGGTCCAGGAAGAAACCGTGCTCACCGATGATCAGCTCTATACCAGGCTCGACGGTCTGTATCAGACCATCGTGTCCTACGGTGACGAGGACCAGATCGGCGAGGTCATCGATTCCTTTAACAACGGCTATCTCCGAACGCCGCTGTCCACCCGTCAGGAGCTGTCGCAGAGTGCCTACGCCCTGCGTGACCAGATTAAAAAGACGCAAGATGAGCTCAGCAACCTTAAGTACCAGGACGATACGGTCTATGCGGACGACATTGCCCACTTAAAGCAGCTTGCCGAGTGGATGTATGAGCGCGTCGACGTGATCTGCCAGAGTTGGGACATCTCGCTGGCCATTCCCGATGGCGAGTCGATGAGTTCTCACCAAAGCGAGATCCTGGCGCCCATCGCTCAGAGTGGCAACAGCGCGCTTAATCAGTACGACGCCAACGTGGGCTCCTGGAAGCCGCAGCAGCGTTCCTAAAATTAGTTCGCCATAGTCGGCATAACCTACGTGCGCAATTGATGTAAGCGCATGCTTATTGCTACAATTCGTACAAATATGCTTTAAACGCACGAGGAAGGAACCGCATGTTTGGTTTTAAGAAAGAGCTCTACACGCCCGAGTATCAGCTTGCCGGCGACGAGTGCGCCGTTATCGAGACGTCGAAGGGTACCATCAAGGTCAAGTTTGACGGCGAGGGCGCTCCCATTCATGTCGCGAACTTCTGCGAGCTTTCTACGATGGGCTTCTATGATGGCCTTAAGTTCCATCGCTATGTGCCCGGTTTTGTCATCCAGGGCGGCGACCCCAATACCCGCGATATGTCCGGCGCCGACGTCGCCGCTGGTCTTGAGGGCCCCGACGGCATGCCCGGTACCGGTGGCCCCGGCTACTGCATCAAGGGCGAGTTTGCCACCAATCCGCGCAACAGCCATGTCGATGGTGCCCTTGCCATGGCACGCTCCATGGACCCCGATTCCGCGGGTTCGCAGTTCTACTTCTGCCTGGGCGCCCAGCATAACCTCGATTCCGGTTACACCGTCTTTGGTACCACGGTCGAGGGTCTCGATGTGATTTCGCAGCTGCGTGCCGGCGACGAGATCGTCCATGTCGAGATCGTTCACGAGTAAAGGGGACTTCCTTGAATAGCCAGCTGATCCAACAGGGCCGCGCCGCTTACCGCGCGGGTGATTTTTCCGCTGCAGCCCAGATGCTTGGGGCGGCAAAGACTCCCGATGAGATTATGGGCGAGGCCGATCACCTTCGTGGCAACGCCTTGATGCACCTGGGCATGTATGCCGAGGCCGCCGAGGCTTATGCTGCCGCCCTCAACGACGGCACCTACGGCAAGCGCGGCGCGCTGCTCACCAACCGCGGCAAGGCGCTCGCCGCCGTGGGCGACTACACGACGGCCGCCCAGGCGTTCTCTGCTGCTACGCAGGATGCTTCCTATGCCACGCCGTTCAAGGCCTATCTGGGCCTGGGCAATACGCTGTTCCAGTCGGGCGATTATGCCAACGCGGGTACTGCCTTCCGTCAGGCTGCCATCGACGGCGCCAATCCGGCTCCTGCCGCCGCACTCGGCGAGCTCGGTCGTTGCTTCATTAAGCTCGGCCGTCCGGCGGATGCCGTGGAGACCTACCGCACGGCTATCGACTTTGCCGGCCCCCGCGACGACACGCGTGCGCTCAATGCCGGCATGGGTCAGGCGCTTTCTGCCGCCGGCCGTCCCTCCGACGCACTCGACGCCTTTAACGCCGCTACTGCCGATGGCATCTACCAGCTCACTTCCGAGCAGGCCGATGAGCTTGCCCGCGTGCATGATTCGCTTGCCGCACTGTCTGCCCAGACGGCTATGGCCACGGCTCCGGCGCCCGCGATGGACGCTCCTGCCGTCGATCCGCTCGATCCTACGGGCGCGACCGGTCAGTTTATGCCCGATCCCTCGGACACCGGCTTCTTTACGCTGTCCGAGTCCGAGATGGTCCAGCAGGACCGTCAGGATCGTAAGCAGGCCAAGGTCCGTCGTCGCCATCGCCACACGGGTCTCAAAGTCTTCATCGTGCTGCTTCTGCTCATTTTGATTGCTGCGGGCGGTCTGGGCTTTGCCTACACGCGCGGCTTTGGCTTCCCCTCGCAGGAGTCGGTTATCACCGATCTGTTCCAGGCTGCCGGCGACGGTGACACCGCAAAGGCCGAGTCTTGCCTTGCATCGAGCCTGTCCGAGGACGCCAAGTCTATGATCATCTCCTCGATTCCGCAGGGTGCCACCGTGTCCGTCGAGGGCATGGATCAGTCCATGACCGAGACGACCGCCAAGGTGAAGGCATCGCTGTCCAAGGGCGGCGAGCAGGAGTACACCGTCAAATTCGTGCGCTCCGACAACCATATCGGCTGGGCCGTTTCCTCGCTCGATATGGATTTCTCGGCTGCTGACAACCAGTAGTGACCTTATGGGATTTAGCTTTGCCCGGTGCTTCACCGCAAGTGAGGTGCCGGGCTTGCGCTAGTATGATGAGCTAGTAGTTTTCCAGCAATCATCCAACACATCAGGAGTTGCGTTGTTTTCTTTGATGGATATGTTCTTCGGTAGCTATGCGGGCGATCTTGCCATCGACCTCGGCACCGCAAATACGCTTGTCTCCGTGCGCGGCAAGGGCATTGTCATTCGCGAGCCCTCTGTTGTCGCCATCGACAAGAACGACGAGCGCATCCTGGCGGTCGGTATCGAGGCGAAGCGCATGCTCGGCCGTACGCCCGGCAACATCGTGGCCGTTCGTCCCCTGAAGGACGGCGTCATCGCCGACTTCGATGTTACCGAGGCCATGCTTCGCTACTTTATCGACAAGGCGTCTGAGAAGCGCTATCCGTGGACCCCGCGTCCGCGTGTTGTCGTCTGCGTTCCTTCCGGTGTCACGTCGGTCGAGAAGCGTGCTGTCTTTGAGGCCACGATCCAAGCCGGTGCCCGCCAGGCCTATCTGATCGAGGAGCCCATGGCTGCCGCTATCGGCGCCGACCTGCCCGTCGAGGAGCCTACCGGCTCCATGGTCATCGACATCGGTGGCGGTACCACCGAGGTTGCCGTTATCGCTATGGGCGGCATCGTCGTTTCGCAGTCCATCCGTATTGCCGGCGACGAGTTCGACCAGGCTATCCTTACGCACGTTCGCGATGCCTATAACCTGGCCATCGGCGTGCGCACGGCAGAGGACATCAAGATCAAGGTCGGCTCCGCCGTGCCGCTCAAGGATGAGCTCGACGTCGAGGTCAACGGCCGCGACGTGATCACCGGTTTGCCCAAGACCGTGCGCATCGAGAGCGAGGAGATCCGTCGCGCACTCAACAAGCCGCTCGACGAGATGGCCAAGGCCGTCAAGGACGCACTCGATGCCACGCCGCCCGATCTTGCCTCTGACCTTATGTACTATGGCATATTGCTGACCGGTGGCGGCGCGCTGCTGCGCGGTCTCGACGTGCGCCTGCGCGATGAGACCGGCGTTTCGGTCAACGTCAGTCCTACGGCGCTCGATAACGTCGTTAACGGCTGCGCCCGCGTGCTCGAGGCCAATGCGTTTGATGGCGGCTTCGTCCAGACCAATGCTTAATTTCCAAAAGGTGGATTCCATTTGGCACGATCTTCGGGTTTCTCCACAAATCTGAATACCAAGCGACAATCAACGGGTATGCGCCCGTTGATTGTTTTCAGCCTGATTTCGGTGTTGCTGCTCACGTTTTACATCCGCGAGGGCGAGGCAGGACCGATTCATGCCGTGCGTTCGGGCGTGACGACGATTACCTCGCCGGTGCGCTTTGTGGGTTCGGCTGTGGCGGCTCCCTTCAATGCCATCGGCAACGTGTTCTCTAACCTTACGGCGTCGCAGGACACGCTCGACGAACTCAAGAAGCAAAATGAGGAACTGACCTCTAAGGTTGCTGAGCTCTCCGAGGCTCAAAAGACCGCTGAGCGTCTGGAAGGGCTGGTCGGCCTGCAGTCGACCTACAACCTTAAATCGACCGCAGCTCGTATTGTCGGTGCCTCCGGCGATGCCTGGACTTCGACCGTCACCATCGACAAGGGTTCTGCCGACGGGCTTTCCATCAACATGCCCGTGACGAGCTCTGCCGGTGTTATCGGCCAGATCATCGAAGTCTCGGCCAAGACGTCCACCGTGCGCCTGATTGGCGACGAGAACTCGGGTGTGTCCGCCATGGTGCAGGACACGCGCGCCCAGGGCATGCTGCAGGGTCAGGCTGACGGCACGCTGCGTCTTGAGTACGTGAGCGTCGACTCCGACGTTAAGGTTGGCGACATCATCGTGACCTCGGGCATTGGCGGTGTGTTCCCCAAGGGTCTACCGCTCGGCACCGTCTCGTCGGTTGAGAAATCGGCAAACGACGTGTACTACACCATTGTGGTGCGCGCTCAGACCACGGCCGAGAACAACGAGGAAGTGCTGGTCATTACCTCGCTGACCGACGAACAGTCGGCCTCGGATGAGGACGTGAGCACGGCCAACAGCACGCCGCAGGGAACGTCGCGCGATGCTGCGACCAAGACGAAGGACGAGAGCTCGGATGACAGTTCCGACACGTCCGAGACGACCGATTCTGGCTCGAACGAATAGGGGGCATGTCCATGGATCTACACGAGCAGGGGATGAGCTCCCGCACGTTTGTAATCGCCGCCATCGTGTGCGTGCTGCTGCAGGCAGGCCTGGCACCGCAGATCTCCATTGCGGGCGGTCGCGTCAACTTCATGATTATCCTGGTGTGCCTAAGCGTGTTCTCGGGTAACCCGACCCGTGCCGTCGTGTGCGGTTTTTGCAGCGGCTTGTTCTATGACCTGTCCGCTGCCGTGCCGGTGGGCGTTATGTCGCTCCTGCTGACCGTGGGTTCTTTTGCCCTGGTGCACAGCGCCGTCGGTCAGACGGGCGGTACCCCGAGTGCGCGCGGCGTCACTGTGGGCGCCTTCGCGCTCGTCATTAATGTGATCTACAGCATCATCTTGCTGTTTATGGGTTTGGAGACGAGCTTTGTCGTGGCGATCTTCGGCCATGCGCTGCCGTCCTCGATCCTGACGGGTCTGGTTGCCATTCCGTTTTTGATGTCCGGCGTTGTGCCGCAGTCCGGCTATGGATTCTCCGCACGTGGCGGACGCCAGGCGGGTATGCGCTTTAAGCCCAAGACCCGCAAGCTCAAATAGGGGAGGCCCGTAGATGTCTTCCCAGATGACGGTTATTATCGCCGGTATCGTGCTGGTTGTGGCCATCGTGGTCGCGCTGGTCATCATGCGTCGTGGCGATTCCCGTTTTACCTACGATACGCAGCATGGAACGGCCCCGCGCGCCACCGAGGGCGAGGGCAATACCGCGTCGACCGCCTTTAAGGGCCGCTTTTCCATCCTCACCACGGGTGTGGGCGCGATGTTTGCGGCGCTTGCCGTCAAGCTGTGGGGCATGCAGATGGTCTCGTCGGACTATTACGAGAAGCAGGCCAATAGTAATCAGACTCGCACCGTTACCACACCCGCTGTGCGCGGCCGCATCCTCGACCGCAATGGCGTGGCTCTTGTCCAGAACCGTCCCTCACTTGCTGTCGTGGCCTACCGCGACCTTGCCGAGGATGAGGTTCTGGTTCGCCATCTTGCCAACGTGCTTGGAATGCCTTACGTGGCGGTCCTTCGCAATATTCAGGACAATACAGAGGGCGCCCAGAGCCTACATACCATCGCGACGGACGTCCGTCGCTCCACGGTTGCCTATATTCAGGAGCATGCCGGCGAGTTCCCGGGCGTCAAGATTGCCGAGCGTACCGAGCGCCAGTATCCATATGGCGAGACGGCATGCCATATCTTGGGCTATACCGGCACCATTACCTCCGAGCAGCTCGAGGCCCAGAATAAGAAAACCTCTGGCGATGATGATGCTTCTGCTGGCAAGATTACGTACCAGTCGGGCGATATCGTGGGCCAGGCGGGCGTTGAGAGCTACTATGAAAACCTACTGCAGGGTATTCGTGGCGAGCAGACCGTCAAGGTCGATGCCTCGGGCAATGTGACCGGTCAGGCCGGCGCCGTGCCCGCGAAGGCCGGCTCCGACATTAAGCTCACGCTCGACCTTAAGATCCAACAGGCCTGTGAGACGGCACTGGCGAGCGCTATCGAGCTTGCCAAGACCACTGGCTACAGCAATGCCGGTAACGGCGCTGTGGTGTGTCTCGATCCCAACAATGGCGAGATCCTGGGCATGGCGAGCGAGCCCAAGTTCGATCCGTCCGTCTTCATCGGCGGCGTCTCAAATGACGTGTGGACCGAGCTCAATGATGACAAGGGTTCGCACCCGCTGATCAACCGCGCCATTAGCGGACAGTACATGTCGGCCTCGACCATCAAGCCGCTCTCGGCACTGGCCGGTCTTGAGTTTGGAACCTACACGTCGGGGCAGACGACCAACTGCACGGGCTATTGGACGGGTCTGGGCAAGTCGTGGGGCAAGTACTGCTGGCTGCATTCCGGCCACGGCACCATGACACTGCAGTCGGGTATCGCCAACTCGTGCGACCCCGTCTTCTACGACATGGGCAAGGCGTTCTTTTATGACGAGAAACATTCCGAGGGCCTGCAGGAGGTCTTTCGTCGCTGGGGTCTAGGCAAGACCTGCGGTATCGATCTGCCGAGTGAGGGCGCGGGTCGTATTCCCGATGCCGAGTGGAAAGAGTCGTACTTCACCGACGCCTCTGCCGAGGACCGCAAGTGGAATGCCGGCGATATGACCAACATTGCTATCGGTCAGGGTGACATCCTGGTGACGCCCCTGCAGATGGCGTGCGCCTATATGGGTCTTGCCAACGGCGGCAAACAGTACGTGCCCCACGTGTTTTTGTCTGCCGTGTCGCGTGATGGCGACGGCGATGCCTATAAGTACAACGGCAAGGGCAAGAAGAAGCGCCTGGAAGCCAAGATCAACAGCGATTCGGATTTGGCTCTTGTTCGCAACGGCATGCACGACGTGATATACACGGCATCGACGTCCCTGGCGGCGCACTTTGGTACCCTGACGCCGCAGGTATACGGCAAGTCGGGCACGGGCGAGAAAAGCGGCGAGGACGAATACGCTTGGTTCTGCGCCTATGCACCGGCCGATAATCCCAAGTATGTCATCGCTACTGTCCTGGAGCAGGGCGGCGGCGGCTCAGATACCGCGATGCATGTCGTGCGCGACGTGCTCGGCGTGATTTATGACGAGCCCGATACCTCTTCGGCCTCGGGCGATTCTTCGGTTCGATAGGAGGTTGCGATGGATTTTTCTCCGGCGGATCTGTTCCGTTCAACCAAGACCGGCTCTCGCAGCAGCCTGGACCGCGTCAACAAGCAACTCTCGGCCTCGCGCGGCACGTTTCGGCAAAAGGTGCATATCGGTGTGCTCGTGGCTACTGTGGCGCTCGTCGCCTACGGTGCCATCATCATCTGGTCGGCTTCGCAGTTTAAGGCCGATGCTTCGTTCTCACGTCATCTGCTGGGAATTGGCATCGGAGCGGTGCTGGCGGTGCTGGTCTGGCGTACCGATCTGCGCGGTATTTCCAATTTCTCGACGGCGTTGCTCGTCATCGACCTGATTGTGATCCTCTCGCCCAAGATTCCGGGTCTGTCCTATACGGGCGGTCTGGGTATGACGGGCTGGATCAAGATTCCCGGTATCGGCTTGACATTCCAGCCGGTTGAGCTTGCCAAGCTCATCACCATCTTCTTTATTGCTACGCTTGGCTCGCAGTATAACGGTCGCATCGATACCGTTCGCGACTACGTCAAGCTCTGCGGCATGCTGTCCATTCCGTTTTTGGCCGTCGTTGCCATGGGCGACCTGGGCTCGGGCCTGGTCGTGCTGGTTTCGGGTGCCATCGTCATCTGTATGAGCGGTGCACGCCGCGAATGGGTGCTGTCGACCCTGGCTCTGCTCGTGGGCCTGGTGGCCCTCGCCCTGGCGCTCGATTCGGTCTTTGATTCGTTGCTTGGCCACGATGTGCTCATCAAGCAGTATCAGATGAACCGTCTGACGGTCTTTATCGACCCCGATAATGCCGATTCGGACGATGCCTACAACCTGCAGCAGTCGCTTATCGCCGTTGGCTCGGGCGGCTTCTTTGGTAAGGGTTTGGGCCATGCGACGCAGTCGGCCGGCGGCTTTCTGCCTGAGTTCCACACCGACTTCGTCTTCGCCTTCCTGTCCGAGACCTTTGGCTTTTGCGGTTCCTTTTTGCTCCTGTGCCTCTACGTGCTGTTGATCTTTTCGACGATTCGCGTCGCCTTTAAGTGTGAGTCCCTGTTTTTGCGTCTTTCGTGTGTTGGCATCGTTGGCATGTGGGCGTTCCAGACCTTCGAAAACATCGGCATGTGCATCGGCATGATGCCGATTACCGGTATTCCGCTACCGTTTATTAGCTTCGGTTCGTCTTCGATGATGATTCAGCTGCTGACGGTGGGTATCGTACAATCCATATGGCGGCATCGTTCGGGCGCCGCGTAACCGCTGGAGGGGTTTGCTATGAAAATTCCCGTAGATAAGCTGACCCGCGCTTTTAAGATGGGCGCGTCCGTTAAGAAGGATTCCGATACGCCGGTGCGCGTCTCGGTCTATCTGGATTCGTCCGCCTCGCGCTTTCTGGCCGAGACGGTGCGTGACGCCTTTGTGCCGCAGACGACCTCGGGCATTGTGCGCGTCGAGCGTCTGGGGGAGGAGCGAATTGCTCCAAAGACCGATACCGATGTGGTGCTGGTGCTCTCGTGTGGTTCCGACCGCTTGGAGAGTGCCGTGCAGGAGCTCGTGATCGCCGGCGCGCCCGTGTGCGTGCTTGCCGAGTCTGCTGTGGAGGTGCCGTTTATCGAGGAATCTACGCCCATGCTCGGCGTGGTGGCGGCAACCGATAAGACGTATCTGCTCGAGACGCTTGCCCGCTGGATTCTCGACCGCACCGACAAGGAAACGGCTTTTGCGGCGAACTTTGCCTTCATGCGCATCGCGGCGGCCAATCGTATCATCACCTCGTGCGCGCTCACCAATATGGCGACCGGTGCGCTGGTGTTTTTGCCGGGCGCCGATTATCCCGTTATGGCGCTGGCGCAAGTGGGCATGCTCTTTGAGCTCGCTGCCGTCTTTGGACGCGGCATTAAGCCTGAGCGCGGCTACGAGGTCGCGGGCGTGCTTGCCGGCGGTCTTGTGATCCGCGCTGTCACCCGCGCGCTCGTCAAACAGACGCCGCATATTGGGTTTGCCGTCAAGGCGCTCACTGCTGCCGCGGGCACCTACGGCATGGGCCGTGCGCTCGTTTCGCTCTACGAGCACGATGTCGACTACAGCCGTGCCAACGAGGTGGTCACTGCCACGTTCTCCCGCGTTCGCGATCTGGTGACCACGGTCGCGGGCGCTACCCGTCCTATGGCGTCCTATCAGGACGCATCCGATCTCGCTGCTTAGGGGTTTTCCGTTGCGCGTTGCATACCAAGACTGTTTTCATTTAATTGAGCCGTTGCTCGCCAAGGTCGAGAAGCCGAGTCGCTATATCGATCACGAGTGGGGCACGCTTTCCAAGGCCGATGCCGACTACCGTTGCTGCCTGATCTATCCGGACGTATACGAGGTCGGTCTGCCCAACCAGGGTATCGCCATCCTCTACAACATTCTTAACCAGGCCGAGGGCATCTCCTGCGAGCGCGGCTATGTGCCGTGGCCCGATATGGGCGACGCCATGCGCGAGGCGGGTATTCCGCTGCTATCGCTCGAGGGTGCAGCGCCGGTCGCTTCGTTTGATATCGTCGGTCTGCATGTGCCGCACGAGATGGCGGTGACGAACTTCCTCGAGGCACTCGACCTCGCTGGCATTCCGCTGTTAGCGGCCGACCGAGGCGAAGACGACCCCATCATCATCGCCGGCGGTCCCTCGGTGTACAACCCCGAGCCGTACGCGGCCTTCTTCGATGCCATCCTCATCGGCGAGGGCGAGGAGTCGCTGCTCGAGACCTGTCAGCTGCATCGCCGCCTGCGCGACGAAGGCGTCCCGCGCGCACAGATTGTCGAGCAGCTTGCATCCATTGCCGGCAACTACGTGCCGTCGCTCTATGAGGTTCGTCACGACGAGCCCTGCTCGCCGCATGGCTACACCGTGCCGCGTGAAGGCAAGGATGCGCCGACCGTGGTCTACAAGCGCGTCGTCGAGGATTTCGGCGCCACGAATCCGCTGTCGCAGTCGTGCGTGCCCTATGCGCAGCTGGTTCACGACCGCCTGTCTATCGAGATCCTGCGCGGCTGCGCCCGCGGCTGTCGTTTTTGCCAGGCCGGCATGACGTATCGCCCGGTGCGCGAGCGCTCGGCAGACCAGATCGTCTCGTCGGTGATTCAGGGTCTGGAAAAGACCGGCTATGACGAGGTGTCGCTGACCTCGCTCTCCACGACCGACCACTCCTGCATTCGCGATGTGCTCGGCAGGCTCAACCGTCGCCTGGAGGATACGGGTATTCGCGTTTCTATTCCGTCGCAGCGCCTGGATTCGTTTGGCGTGGATATGGCCGAGTCGGTCGCTGGCGAAAAGAAGGGCGGCCTGACGTTCGCGCCCGAGGCCGGCAGCCAGCGCATGCGTGACATCATTAACAAGAACGTGACCGAGGAGGACCTGGACCGTGCGGCCAAGGCGGCCTTCGAGGCCGGCTGGAACCGCATGAAGCTCTACTTTATGATGGGCCTTCCCGGCGAGCGCGACGAGGACATCGTGGCCATCGCCAATCTGGCCGATCACGTGCTGGAGCTCGGTCGTTCCGTGGTGCCCAAGGCTCGTCGCGGCTCGATCTCGGTGTCCATTTCGGTTTCGGTCTTTATCCCCAAGGCTGCCACGCCGTTCCAGTGGTGCCCGCAGCTCGACTACGACGACGTCAAGCGTCGCCAGAAGCTGCTTATCACGAGCGTTCGCAACCGTGCCGTCCGCGTGCATTACCACGATGCCGAGACTTCGCTCATTGAGGCCGCGCTGTCCCGCGCCGGTCGTGACATGACGCCTGTCATCATCGATGCTTGGCGCTCGGGCTCTCGCTTTGACGCCTGGGTAGAGCATTTCTCGCTCGATAACTGGAAGGAGGCTGCTGCCAAAAACGGCATCGACCTCAATGAGCTCGTGCACCTGCCCTACGAGTTGGACTGGCACCTGCCGTGGGAGCATGTGAGCCCCGGCTGTACGCGCGGCTTCCTCGAGCGCGAGTACCGTCGCTCGCTCGAGGGCGTCACGACTCCCGACTGCACCCGCACGTCGTGTACCGGCTGCGGGATCTGCCCCACGCTCCACGCCAAGAATGTATTGATGGGTGATCGCGCATGAGTGAGCGCCTGACCGACAACCCCTCGCTCTTTAGGCTTCGTGTTCGCTATGGCAAGCGCGATCGCCTTAAGTACCTGGGCCATCTCGAAGTAATCCATACCATTGAGCGCATCGTGCGCCGTGCGGGACTTCCCTATGCCGTCACGCAGGGCTTCTCTCCGCACATGCGCGTGGGCTTCTCTTCGGCGCTACCGGTTGGTACGTCGTCGACCTGCGAGTGGTATGACCTGTTTATGACCGAGTTCGTGGCGCTCGACGAGGCGTTTGGGCGCCTGGCTGCGGCGTCTCCGGCACATCTGGCGCCCATCGAGGCGGCGTACATCGACGTGCGCACGCCGGCGTTGACGGCGCAGCTTACGCGCCTGTCGTATCGCATCGACCTGCACTTGGATCCCGAGGCGCCCGTAAGCGCCGACGAGGTGCATCGTGCGATCGACACGCTGCGCGCGGGCCATGGCATCGATTACGCGCGCGGCAAAAAGAGCAAGCGCTTGGATTTGGATCACACGCTCGTGGGCTATGAACTCACGGCGGGGGAGCGCCCGGACCATTTAGTGCTCATGCTCGACACCCATGCCGACAACGAGGGCTCCATGCGTCCGGAAATTTTGCTTTCCGCTGCTGATGTTTTGTTGCAGGGCTTGACCCCGGGCGTGGATGCACCTATTGTTTCCACCGGTATGCAAGACCTCGTGACCATCTGCTCCTACGATGTCGAGCGTCAGAATCAAGCATGCGAGGACGACGAGGGCCGACTCGTCAGCCCCATACCTGTGCGAACTTGTGGATTTGCTCCACATACTCGTTGACGGGGGTATTTTCGCCTGCTACTATATTCGGCTGTTGCACTAACTGATGCATGAAGGGCAAGTAAACATGTACGCAATCGTTAACACGGGCGGCAAGCAGTACAAGGTCGCCACCGACGATGTCATCACCGTCGAGAAGATCGAGGGCAATGAGGGCGATAAGATCACCCTGCCGGTTATCTTCCTCAACGATGGTAAGAAGATCGTCACCGATCCCGACAAGCTGGCCAAGGCCAAGGTTACCGCTCAGATCGTTGAGCAGTTCAAGGGCGAGAAGCAGCTGGTCTTCAAGTTCCACAAGCGTAAGCGTTATCGTCGTCTGAAGGGTCACCGTCAGCAGCTCACCAAGCTGAAGATCGTGAAGGTTCAGGCTACCTCCCGCGCCAAGAAGGCTGTCAAGGCAGAGGCTGAGGCTGTTGCCGAGGCTCCCGTCGCCGAGTAGATTACACTCGTAACGAAAGAGTAGGTATACACAATGGCACACAAAAAAGGACTCGGTTCCTCCCGTAATGGCCGTGACTCCCGCGGTCAGCGCCTTGGCACGAAGCGCTATGCCGGCCAGACGGTAACCACGGGCACGATTCTCGTCCGTCAGCACGGCACGCACATCCACCCGGGTGAGAACGTTGGCCGTGGCAAGGACGACACGCTGTTCGCGCTGGTCGACGGTACCGTTGAGTTCCACAAGGGTATCAAGCACAGGGTCAGCGTACGCCCGCTCGCGAACGCGTAATTCACCCTTCATAGAGCACATATGTGGGAGACACTTGAGTTTTAGGATTCAAGGGTCTCCTTCTTTTTTGTAGGAGGCGATTCTGTTGTCACAGTTCACCGATATCAGCCGAATTAACGTTTGCGGCGGCGACGGCGGAGCCGGATGCATGTCGTTTAGGCGCGAGGCATTTGTTCCCAAGGGCGGCCCCGATGGCGGCGACGGCGGTCGTGGCGGCAATGTCGTCATCCAGGCCGACGCTCAGCTGTCTTCGCTGATCGATTACCGCTTTAAGCATCACTTCCGCGCCGAGCGCGGCACGCACGGGCAGGGTGCCCGTCGTAACGGTAAGAGCGGCGAGGACCTGATTCTCAAGGTTCCTATGGGTACCGTGGTGCGCGAGCTCGACCCCGAGACGCAGACCCCGATGTTCGAGATTGCCGATCTGGTGCACGACGGCGAGCGCGTTGTCGTGGCCCCTGGTGGCGCCGGTGGTCTGGGCAATACGCACTTTGTGACGTCGGTGCGCCGCGCGCCCGCGTTCGCCCAGCTGGGCGAGCCGGCCGAGGAGCACTGGATTGAGCTTGAGATGAAACTCATGGCCGATGCCGCGCTCGTGGGCTTTCCCTCGGTCGGTAAGTCATCGCTCATCGCGCGCATGAGTGCCGCCCGCCCCAAGATCGCTGACTACCCGTTTACTACGCTCGTGCCGAACCTCGGCATGGTGCGTGCCGGCGAATATTCTTACGTCGTTGCCGACGTCCCCGGTCTCATCGAGGGCGCGAGCGAGGGTAAGGGCCTTGGTCATCAGTTCCTGCGCCACATTGAGCGTACGGCCCTGATCATGCATGTCGTCGACATGACGGGCGGTTTTGAGGATCGCGATCCGGTTGAGGACTATCGCATCATCAACCGCGAGCTCGAGCAGTATGGCGCCGAGCTTTCGGAGCGTCCGCAGATCGTCGTTGCCAACAAGTGCGATGCGCCGGGCACGGCCGACAAGATTGCCGACCTTAAGCGTGCGGCGCTCGACGATGGCCATATGTTCTTTGCCGTGTCTGCTGTGACGGGCGCCGGCCTCAACACGCTGATGCTTGCCGTGGGCGAGCAGGTGGCTAAGCTGCGCGCCGAGTTGGCTGTCTCGGATGAGCCGGTCGACCTGCGCGACGATGAATGGGAGCGCCGTCGCCTGCAGCGAGAGAAGCGTTTCCGCATTGTCCAGGAAGAGCCCGGTGCCTTCCGCGTGGTCGGTCGTGCCATCGAGCGCATGGTCATTCAGACCGACTGGGAAAACGAGGAAGCTGTCATCTACCTGCAGCATAAGTTTGCGCGTATGGGTGTTGATGACGCGCTCGAGAAGGCCGGTTGCCGTGCGGGCGACGAGGTCCGCATTTGCCAGCGCGCCTTTGACTTTGAGGGAGCTGAGGACTTCTCGGAGTACGAGGAGCTCGAGGATGCTGGCGAGGACGTTGCCGTTGAGGCCATTGACGTGGCCGATGCTGCGGATGAGGGCGTCGAGGTTGTCGATGCGACGGATGCCGCGGACGATGTCGAGACCCCGGAGGGCGAGTAAGCCATGTCGCTGCGCGGTGGAATCGGTTTGCCCGAGCTGCCCATAAAAGAGGGTAAAGAGTTTCGGCTTGGCATTATGGGCGGCACATTTGACCCGATTCATTACGGGCACCTGGTGACTGCCGAGCAGGCGCGCGAGTCGCTCGACTTGGACGCTGTGCTCTTTATGCCGGCGGGCTCTCCTGCTTTTAAGCTTGACAAGCCGGTGACGCCTGCCGAGGACCGTTATGCTATGACGGTCCTCGCCACCGCCGCAAACCCGGCCTTTTTGGCGAGCCGGTTCGAGATCGACCGTCCGGGCGTAACCTATACGGCCGATACGCTTCATGCCCTTCGCGACTTTTACCCGCCGCAGGTAAAGCTCTACTTTATTACGGGCGCCGACGCGATTATCGATATTGTGACCTGGTATGATGCCGAACGAATCGCTGAGCTTGCTACCTTTATTGCGGCGACGCGACCGGGCTTTGATATCGATACGGCGCGTGCCCGAATCAAAGAGTCGGGGCTGCCGTTCGACGTGCGCTATATTCAGATTCCGGCGCTGGCGATCAGCTCGACGAACATTCGCAAGCGTGTTGCCCGCGGTATGAGCGTGCGCTATCTTACGAGCGAGTCCGTGCTCGGCTACATTCGCAAGCGCGGTTTGTATGTCGATCTGGGTCAAGAAGATTTTGAGTGATGGGGGACTACGTTGTCGGTAGAGGATCAGTTTGAGGGCGATGAGCGCGCGCTGCTCAAGCGCATTCAAGAGCTGCTCGATGTTCGCATGAAGGATAAGCGCAAGCGCTATGTGCATTCGCTGGGTGTTGCCGAGACCGCACTTCATCTGGCCGAGGTCTACGGCGTTGACCGCTTTGATGCCGCTGCCGCCGGCTTGATTCATGACTGGGACAAAGTGCTCTCCGACGACGAGCTGGTCACGCGCGCTCTGCATTACGGCATTAAGATTGCCGGCTCTCCGTCTGCCGCGACGCCGCTTTTGCATGGCCCGGTTGCCGCCTATGAGCTTCCGCAGCTTTTCCCCGAGTTGTCGCCGGCCGTTTTCCAGGCTGTCGACCGTCACACCGTGGGTGCCTGCGACATGACGCCGCTCGATATGGTGGTCTTTGTGGCCGATGCCATCGAGCCCAACCGCCACGGCGACTATGCCCATGCGCTGCGCAAGATGGTGGGGGAGTCGACGCTCGACGAGTTGTTCTTCTCCTGTTTTGCGCAGGGTTTGGTCTATGTGATCCAGTCCGGGCGCTATCTTTATCCCACGGCTATTTCGATTTACAACCATTACGCCCAGCTGCGCTAGCTCGGGCTGTCTAGAAAGAGGTATTCCATGGCCGACGAGACCATGACCGACGAGCAGATTCTTGAAGGTGTGGAGCACAAGAGCTTCGTCGCCACGTCCGACCGCACTGCCGCCTCGCTGTCCGCGAGCGGTGTCGCCGCCGAGGATGTCGCCCGCGCCGCCGCGCAGGCCGCCTACGACAAGAAGGGCGAGGACGTTCAGGTGCTCGACCTGACCGAGCTTTCCGACGTATGCGACTACTTTGTGCTTGCCACCGGTACCAACAACCGCCAGGTCGATTCTATTGTCGACGAGATCGAGGAGAAGGTCGCCGAGGCTTGCGGCGAGCATCCGTTCTCCATCGAGGGCCGCGAGCAGAAGACCTGGATGCTCATGGACTACGGTTCGGTTGTCGTCCACGTCTTCACTCCCGAAGCCCGCGACTTCTACCGCCTCGAGAAACTCTGGGGAGACGCCCCCCAGCTCCCCCTCAATCTCCTCTAGTAGCTCATTCGAGACGGGTTTAGCTACCCTCACGCTTATCGCCGGGCAGTTGCGGTTTTCCGCACCTGCCCGGCTTTCTTTTTGCCCAAAGGCGGTTAATCGTTGAAGCGGGATTGGCGGCCGAAGGATAGGGCGGTGTCGCCGAACTTGTCTCGGACGGCGTCGATAGCGACCGAGAGGTCGCGACGGTCGCTGGATTGGGCTCCGCGGTCATCGATCTCGCAGAACAGGTCAGTCTGGATGCCGCCTTGGTGGTCGAAGTCGCTCATGCCGATGCCCGCTAAGCGAACATGCATGCCTTCCTGCCAGATGTTGTCGAGCAGTTCGAGCGCAACCGCCACGAAGATGTTCTCATCGTCGGTCGGATGAGGCAGCCGGCGCTGCGCCGTACGCCCGCTGCAATACGAATACTTAAGCTTGAGCGTTACCGTGGCGCCCGTCAGTCCCTGACGGCGCAGACGGCGTCCTACTGACTCGCCCAACAGCGCAATCGCCGCTTCGATGTCCCCGCGCTCAGTCAAATCTATCGCAAAGGTGCGTTCATTGCTGACCGACTTGACCTCGTGCCCTTCATCGAGACTCGTGACTTTGGAGATTTCGAGTCCCAGCGCACGCTGGCGCATGCGTTCGCCGTTGACGCCAAAAATAGAGGCCAAGGTGGATTCCGGTGCACGTGATAGCTCGCCGAGGGTGTAGATGCGCATGCGGCGCAGTCGCTCCTCGGCCGAGCGCCCGATGCCGCTCATGGCAGATACCGGCAGTGCGGCCAAAAAGCGCTGTTCCGTCCCGGGGCGCACAATCGTCAATCCAAACGGCTTGTCACGCTCGCTTGCGATCTTTGCGACTGTCTTGTTGCAGCCCACGCCAATGGAACAAGTCACTCCCAGCCCTGCCACGCGGTCGCTTATACGCCGCGCAACTAGCAGCGGGTCTTCGGGCGCAAAGCGACCCGGTGTGATATCGATAAAGGCTTCGTCGATGGATACGCGCTCAACGCGCGGCGTCTCCTCGGCAAGAATCGCCATGACCTGCGCGCTCACCTCGCGGTAGCGATCAAAGTGCCCGTGCGTCCAAATGGCTTGCGGGCACAAGCGTCGCGCCTCGGCCGAGGCCATGGCAGAGTGCACGCCAAAGCGACGCGCCTCATACGAACACGTGGACACGACGCCACGCGAATCGGCGTCTCCGCCCACGATGAGCGGCTTGCCGCGCCACTCGGGATGATCGAGCATCTCCACGCTCGCAAAAAACGCATCAAGGTCCATCAGGCCCACCGCCGGGCCCGTCCAGGGAGGCGGCGTGACGCCCATGGCATCCTCATAACCGTATGTATGTTCGCGTCTTTCCATGTCATGAGTATACCGCGCAGCTCATGTGGGGTGCGTGTATGTGCTTGCAAATCCCGAATTCTTGTCTAAGATATGGATTTGCCCTCGACTACACCGAAGAAGTTGGTCTCACGGACTTCACCTGCCCGCGTCGATGGCGTATTATGTTCAACTGTTTGTTTGTAGTTGCAGCCTAAAGCTGCTTGGTTGGAGGAGTTTCCTTTGGCAGTCAAGATTCGCCTTGCTCGTCACGGCGCTAAGAAGCGTCCGTACTACCGTGTCGTCGTCGCCGATTCCCGCGCCCCGCGTGACGGTCGTATCATCGAGGAGGTTGGCCGCTACAACCCGATGACCGCCCCCAAGACCATCAACCTCGACCTCGAGAAGATCGCCGACTGGCAGTCCAAGGGCGCTCAGCTCACCGACGCCGTCGCCGCTCTGGTCAAGGCCGCCAATGAGGGCGAGAAGACCGAGACCGTCGTCAAGAAGTCCAAGAAGCAGCTCGCCAAAGAGGCCGAGGCCGCTAAGGCTGCCGCTGAGGCCGCTGAGGGCGCCGAGGAGTAAATCGTGCCTGAGGTTGACGCTGCACAGCTCGAGGGTGAGGCAATGCTCTCAGATCGCATCGCCGATCTCGTCGAATATCTCGTTGTTCAGATCGTCGACGACCCGGATTCCGTGAGCCTTGAGGTCATCGATGGTGACGACGCCTCTACGATTGAGGTTTCGGTCGCCGAGGATGACGTCGCTAAGGTCATCGGCCGTCGTGGCCGTACCATCAAGGCCATTCGCACGCTCGCCCGTGCACTGGCCGCTCGCCTCGACACTGCTGTCGAGGTAGAGGTTCTGGGCTAGGACCTTGAGGTCCCAGTACAAAAACATCGCCCGTGTGGTCAAGCCGCACGGAAGGAAGGGGGAGGTCCTCGCGCAGCCGCTGCGGGGGCTTCCTTCTGTATTAGAGCCGGGTATGCGCGTCGCCCTGACGCCGCCGGCGCTCAAGCGCGACCGCTTGTGCACGGTCGTGTCCGTCACCGATACGGGCGATGGCGATCTGGTCTCGTTTGAGGGCATTGACGATTTGACGGCCGCCGAGGGCATCACGGGATGCTACGTGCTGGCAAATCGTGACGACTTTGAGCTCGATTCGCTTGACGCTGCCTATACCGACCTGATGGGTCGCGAGGTGGTCGACGAGCGCTTCGGTTCGCTCGGCACGATCGTCGAGATTATGTCGACGCCCGCGAACGATGTTTGGGTTGTCGAGGGTGATCGGTACGGCGAGGTACTGATTCCCGTGATCGAGCAGGTCGTGCTCGATCTTCCCGACACAGGAACAATTTCCGTCCACGTTATGGACGGCCTGATCGATATGGACAAGTAGGGAGGACAACATGCTGATTGAGACCCTTTCGGTCTTTCCCGAGATGTTTGAGCCCGTCATGTCCACATCGATTTTGGGCCGCGCCCGCAAGGCCGGCCTTTTTGGTTTTAAGGCGTATAACCTGCGCGACTGGACGCACGACCGCCATCGTACCGTCGATGACGAGCCGTACGGCGGCGGGCAGGGCATGCTCATGAAGGTCGAGCCTATCGCAGAGGCCATCGAGGCCATTAGCGCAGAGGGTCCCAAGCCCACGGTTGTGTTCTTCACCCCCTGTGGCGAGCCTTTTACGCAGTATGTGGCCGAGCGCCTGCTCAAAAGTGAGCGCCTGCTGTTTGTGTGCAGCCGTTACGAGGGCGTCGACGAGCGCGCGTATGCGTATGCCGATGAGCGTCTGTCGATTGGCGACTATGTGCTTACGGGCGGCGAACTTCCCGCTATGGTCGTTGCCGATGCCGTCGTACGCCTCATTCCCGGCGCCCTTGGTGACGAGATGAGCAACGTCGACGAGTCGTTCTCGACCGCCGAGGACGGAGGCCTGCTCGAGTACGCGCAGTACACCCGTCCTGCCGAGTTCAACGGCGAGGGCGTGCCTCCGGTGCTTGTGAGCGGCGATCACGCCAAGGTCGATGCCTGGCGTCGCAAGAACGCCATCGAGCGCACCTGCCGCTGGCGTCCCGACTTGATCGAGACGGCGCGGCTCACGCCCGAGGAGCGCGCTTACGCGCAGGAGATTCTTGACGCTTCGTATTCGCAGAGCGAGGAGTGAGTATGGTTCCTACGCAACATTCCGCGTTGAGGGGCGTTTTTGAGTGGATCGCGGTCATCGCGATCGCGCTGGTCGCCACCTTCCTGATTCGCTCGTTTGTGGTCGAGCCCTTTGTGGTGCCCACCGGCTCCATGGAGTCCACGATCGAGATTGGCGACCAGATCTTGGCACAAAAGGTGAGCCTCGAGCTCGGTCAGCCCGTCAAGCAGGGCGATATCGTGGTGTTTCACAACCCCGATGGCACCTCCGAGCATGATGTTCTTGTCAAGCGCGTTATTGCCACGGCCGGCCAGACGGTCGACCTGCAGGATGGCAAGGTGGTCGTTGACGGCCAAGCGCTCGACGAGGACTATACGACGGGCATGAGCTGGCCACTTTCGGTCCAAGCGCCCGGCGCTCAGGTAAGCTATCCCTACACCGTTCCCGACGGGTGCGTGTGGGTGATGGGCGACAACCGCGAAAACTCTGCCGACTCACGCTACTTTGGTCCCGTCGATCGCTCTGATTTGATCGCTGTGGCACTCGTTCGCTACTGGCCGCTCAACCGCATCGGCGCTATCGACTAAAAACCGCTATAGTACAGTACCTAACCGTGTAATCGTTTCGACGAGGGGATATTAGAGGCATGAACGCTTCATCGCTTTCCTTCCAAGACATCATCCTGCGCCTCCAGCAGTACTGGGGCGAGCAGGGCTGCGTCATTATGCAGCCCTATGACTCCGAGGTCGGTGCCGGTACCTTCCATACCGCGACCACGCTGCGCTCGCTCGGTCCCGCCGAGTGGCGCACCTGCTATGCGCAGCCCTGCCGCCGTCCCGCCGACGGCCGCTACGGCGAGAACCCCAACCGCATGCAGCACTACTATCAGTTCCAGGTGCTCATCAAGCCCTCGCCGGTCAACGCCCAGGAGCTCTACCTGGGTTCGCTGGCCGCCATTGGCCTGGACCCCAACGACCATGACGTCCGCTTTGTCGAGGACGACTGGGAGAGCCCGACCCTTGGCGCCTGGGGCCTTGGCTGGGAGGTCTGGCTCAATGGCATGGAGGTCACGCAGTTTACGTACTTCCAGCAGGTGGGCGGCATCGAGGTTGACCCCGTGCCCGTCGAGATCACCTATGGTCTGGAGCGTATCGCCATGTACGCCCAGGGCGTCAACTCGGTCTACGACCTGGTGTGGAGCTACCTGCCCGACGGCACGCCCATGACCTATGGCGACGTGTTCCTCGAGAACGAGCGCGAGTTCAGTGCCTATAACTTTGAGGTCGCCAACGTGGAGATGATGCGTCAGAAGTTTGATGACTACGAGGCCGAGTGCCACTCCTGCCTGGAGCGCAAGCTGCCGCTGCCGGCATATGACTGCGTCATGAAGTGCAGCCACGCTTTCAACCTGCTCGATGCCCGCGGCGCGCTGTCCGCGGTCGAGCGTGCCAACTACATCCTGCGCGTCCGCGCCGTCGCCAAGGCGTGCTGCGAGGCCTACATGGCCGAGGTCGCCGGAGTCAACGAGAATGCCGACCAGGAAGGCGAGGTGGCGTAAGCCATGGCAGACGCTAAGGATTTCCTGTTTGAGATCGGTACGGAGGAAATGCCCTCTGCACCGCTGAACAATGCCGTCAAGCAGCTTGGCACCATGATCGCCAAGGGTCTCGATGAGGCCGGTCTGGCCCACGGCGAGGTCCGCGTGATCTCGAGCCCGCGTCGTCTGGCTGCACTCGTTGCCGACGTCGCCACCGCGACCGATGAGGTTCACGAGGTCAAGCGTGGCCCCGCGGCCAACATTGCCTTCGATGCTGACGGTAACGCCACCAAGGCCGCCCAGGGCTTTGCCCGCAAGTGCGGTGTGGCTGCCGAGGACCTGGTCCGTCGCGAGGACACTGACGGTCGCGAGTATGTGTTCGCCGAGAAGAACATTCCCTCCGCACCGGCTACGCCGATTCTGACCGCTCTGTGCGAGAAGACTATTGCCGGCCTGCAGTGGCCCAACTACCGCAGCCAGCGCTGGGGCCACGAGCACGCGACCTTTGTTCGTCCGGTCCGTTGGATCTGCTGCCTTTTGGGCGAGGATGTTGTTCCCGTGTCGTTTGCCGACGTGACGAGTGGCAACACCACGCGTGGTCATCGCGTACTTGGCCCTGGTGACCATGTGGTTGCCAGCCCCGCCGTCTACGAGCAGGTGCTCGAGGACGCCGGTGTGCTTTCTGCCGAGCGTCGCCGTGAGGCCATTCTTGCCGGTATCGCCGAGGTCGAGGCCGCTCGCCCCGGCTGCCATGTCGATACGCCCAAGAAGGTCTTTGAGGAGGTCATTAACCTCTGCGAGTGGCCGACGGTGCTCGTCGGTACCTTCGATGAGGAGTTCCTCAAGGTCCCGCACGAGATCATCTGCGAGTCCATGCTCACCAACCAGCGCTACTTCCCGATCTATGACGGCGAGGGCAAGCTCACGCGTGAGTTCGTGGTCGTCTCCAACAGCAAGCCCGAGAACGCCGAGCGCGTGATCGACGGCAACGAGCGCGTCGTGCGCGCCCGTCTGGACGACGCAAAGTTCTTCTACGAGGAGGACCTGAAGATCTCCCTCGACGAGTTCCGTGAGCGTCTGGCCAAGGTTGCCTTCCAGGAGAAGCTCGGTAGCGTGCTCGCCAAGTCCGAGCGCATCGAGCAGCTCGCGCTCGCTATCGCCCGCGAGGCTCACCTGGGCGCCCACCTTGCCGCCGATGCCGCTCGCGCCGCGCACCTGTGCAAGGCCGACCTGGTGTCTAACGCCGTCGTCGAGTTCACGAGCCAGCAGGGCGTGATGGGCGGTTATTACGCGACCGCGATGGGGGAGAACGACGAGGTCGCCCACGCCATTCGCGATCATTATCGTCCTCGCTTTGCCGGTGACGAGTTGCCCGAGGGCACCGCTGGCTGCATCGTGGCCTGCGCCGACAAGCTCGATACCATCGCCGGTATCTTTGCCATTGGCGAGCCCCCGACCGGCTCTTCGGACCCCTATGCGCTGCGTCGTGCCGCTATCGGCATCATCAACATCCTGCGCGACCGCCTGCCGATCGACCCCACGTCGCTCATCGACTTCGCCCTCGAGCTCTACAGTGAGCAGGGCATTGAGTTCGACGCCGCCGAGGTCGCCCAACAGGTTCGCGACTTCTTCCATGGCCGCCTTGTGAGCATGGCCCGCGACGAAAAGATCCCGGCCGATACCGTTGCCGCCGTCTCCGCGGTGCACATCATCGCCCCGTCCGTCTTCTTCGCCCGCTGCGCCGCCCTCGACGAGGCCCGCAAGAACGACGCTGAGACTTTCGACAACCTGGCTACCGCCTATGCCCGCGCCGCGCACATCTCCAAGCCCGAGCTGGGTGCGGAGTACGACCGCAGCCTGATGGGCGAGGTCGAGCTCGCGCTCGCCGACGCCTCCGAGGCTGCTCAGACCACTGTTGATGCCGCCCTTGCTGCCGAGGATTACCCGGCCGCATTTGCCGCCCTTGCAGCTCTGCGTGCCCCCATCGACCGCTTCTTCGACGAGGTTATGGTCATGGACAAGGACGAGCAGCTCCGCGATAATCGCCTTAAGCTGCTCAACCGCTTCGAGGCCGTTTTCTCCGGCATCGCCAACATCGGTGAGCTTGCCCGCAAAAAGTAAGCTAGCCTGCGCATAAGCGCAAAAGGAGCCCCGCATGGATTGCCCGGTCACCGCTCGTCCCACCGTTATTGTTATCTCCGACTCGCTCGGTGATACCGCTTGTGAGGTGGTGCTTGCGGCGTCCGGGCAATTTGATGAAGGGGCTTTTCGCGTTTTGCGCCTGTCCAAGGTGACCTCTGTGGAGCAGGTCAAGTCGTTTGTGGGGCCGCGCGTCGATGCCGACCATCGCGATATCGCCGTGTTCCACACCATTGTCGACCCGGCCCTTCGTGCTCGTGTGCTCGACTACTTGGGCATGCTACACATTCGCTCGGTCGACCTGATCGGTCCGACGCTCGCCGTACTGTCGTCGCTCATCGGTGTGCCGCCCAAGGGCGTTGCGGGCGTGATTCACAAGACCGATGACCGCTATTTCCATCGTATCGAGGCCATGGAGTATTTCGTTGAGCACGATGACGGGCGCGGTTGCGACGATCTGTCGGGTGCCGATATCGTGCTGCTGGGCGTATCGCGCACGTCCAAGACGCCGCTGTCGATGTTTTTGGCCTTTCAAGGTTACAAGGTTGCCAATGTTCCGTTGGCCCACGGAATGGAGCCGCCCAAGTCGATTTACGAGGTTGACCCGATGCGCCTGTTCGGCCTGATTTCGACCGTCGATGTGATTTCCGAAATTCGCGATAGCCGCTTGGGCGACGACTACGCCCGTGCCGTCGCCGGCTCCTATGCCGAGCCCGAGAGTGTGCGCAGCGAGCTCGAGGAAGCCCGTGCCCTCATGAAGCGCCTAGGCTGCTTTGTGGTACGAACTGACGGTAAGGCGATCGAGGAGAGCGCCTCCGAGATCATCAGCCACTTGGAGGAAATCCAAGAAGCCCGTGCCCGCCGCGCCGCCCGTCGCACCTAATATTAGTAGCATTTTGATAAAGCGATTTAGCAAAAACATCGCATCTGACCTGCTTTTTTATTGTAGTGGTATCTTCATAAGGTAACCAACTTTACCTACCGTTTACCGCCAGTTTTAGCACGTTTACCAAACCGCGTATCCTCTGCTCAAGCCCGTTCAAATCCGGCCGTATAGTTCCCTCACGGCCCGCATCCGGCGGGTCGATTCGTTACCACGGTCGTGCGCGTAAGCGCATGGAAGGGGAAGTATCGTGAGCGATTGCAAGAGGGTTTACCGTTTTGGAACCGACGCCCAGGGCACCTGTGTCACTGAGGGCGACAAGTCCATGAACTTCGTGCTTGGTGGCAAGGGCGCTAACCTTGCCGAGATGAGCCGTATCGGCCTGCCGGTTCCCGGTGGCTTTACTATTACCTGCCAAACCTGTGTCGAGTACTCCGGCGCCGGTAACGTGTGGCCTGATGGCGCACTCGATGAGATCGTTGCCGCCGAGGCCGACCTCGAGGCCCGCTGCGGCAAGAAGCTCGGCGACGCCTCCGATCCGCTGCTCGTGTCGGTTCGCTCGGGCGCTCCGTTCTCCATGCCCGGCATGATGGACACGGTCCTCAACTTGGGCCTCAATGACGATTCTGTCCAGGGCCTCATCGCGCAGACGCAGAATCCGCGCTTTGCCTGGGATAGCTACCGTCGCTTTATCCAGATGTTCTCCAACGTCGTTATGGGCGTCGACGCCGACCTGTTCGAGAACGCGCTGACCCAGGCACGACTGGTCGCTGGTGTCCGCGTCGACTCCGAGCTTTCGGCCGAGGACCTGCAGGAGCTCGTCGAGACCTTCAAGGGCATCTTTTCCGAGAACGTCGAGGCCGCCCTGTACCCCGAGCTCGAGGTCGCCGACGGCAAGCCCGTCTTCCCGCACGATCCTGAGCTTCAGCTGCGCCTTGCCATCCAGGCCGTCTTTGGCAGCTGGATGAACGAGCGCGCCTGCATCTACCGCAAACAGCACGGCATCTCCGACGAGCTCGGCACCGCCGTCAACGTCCAGGCCATGGCCTTTGGTAACAAGGGCGAGACTTCCGCGACCGGCGTCGCCTTTACGCGCAATCCGGCCGACGGCACCAAGGAGTTCTACGGTGACTTTTTGGTCAACGCCCAGGGCGAGGATGTTGTCGCCGGCATCCGCAACACCGAGCCCATCGCCGACCTCAAGGCCACCTCGGGCCTCGAGTCCGCAGGTGAGGAGCTCGAGCGCGTGTTCCTGACGCTCGAGGACCATTACCGTGATATGTGCGATATCGAGTTCACCATCGAGCAAGGTAAGCTCTGGATGCTCCAGACTCGCGTGGGAAAGCGCACCGCCACTGCCGCCCTGCGTATCGCCATCGAGATGGTCGAGGAGGGCCTGATCACCCGCGAGGAAGCTGTGAGCCGCATCGATCCCGCGCAGCTCGACCAGCTCCTGCACCCGCAGTTCGATGCCTCCAAGAAGTACGAGGTGCTGGCCAGCGGTCTGAACGCTAGCCCCGGGGCCGCCGTGGGCGAAGTCGTGTTCTCGAGTGATGACGCCGTCGCGCGTTCCGCCGAGGGCCACAAAGTTATTCTGGTTCGCTGGGAGACCAACCCCGACGACCTGAAGGGCATGGTTGCCGCCGAGGGCATCCTGACCAGCCACGGTGGCAAGACGAGCCATGCCGCCGTTATCGCCCGCGGTATGGGCACGCCCTGCGTCTGCGGCGTCGAACGCTTCCATATCGACGCCGCCGAGAAGGTTGTGCGCATCGAGGGCAGTGACCGCGTGCTGCATGAGGGCGATGTCATCTCCATCGACGGTACCCAAGGTATCGTCGTCGACGGCGCCGTCGATCTGGTTTCGGCCGAGCTCACCGGCGACCTGGACACCATCTTGTCCTGGGCCGACGAGATCCGTCTGGACGAGACCTGTGGCCACGCCAACCATGTGCGCGTCAACGCCGACAACCCCGAGGATGCCGCGCTCGCCCTCGAGTTTGGCGCCGAGGCCATTGGCCTGTGCCGCACCGAGCACATGTTCCTGGGTGACCGCAAGAACATTATCCAGAGCTTTATCCTGTCTGACGATGAGGCCGTGAAGCAGCAGGCCCTGGCCGACCTGCTCAAGGTTCAGACCGAGGACTTCCTGGCGATGTTCAAGACCATGTCCGGTCGCGATGTGGTCGTTCGTCTGCTCGATCCGCCGCTTCATGAGTTCCTGGATAATCCGCGTGAGCTCGAGGTCGCCATCACCAAGAAGGAAGCCGCTGGCGCCAGCGAGAAAGAGCTTGCCGTCCTGCGCGCCCGCCTGCGCCGTATCGACGGCATGGTCGAGTCCAACCCGATGCTCGGCCTGCGCGGCGTGCGCCTGTCCGTCGTCTTTAGCGATCTGCCGCTCATGCAGGTTCGCGCCGTCGCCACGGCTGCTGCCCGTCTCATTAAGGAGGGTGTCGACCCGCGCCCCGAGATCATGGTTCCGCTCGTTTCCATCACGGCCGAGCATGTCCAGACCCGCGAGGTTATCGAGCGAGTGATCGCTGAGGTTTCCGCCGAGGAAGGCGTCGAGCTCAATATTCCCGTGGGCACGATGCTCGAGCTGCCGCGTGCCTGCATGGTCGCTGACGAGATCGCCCATCATGCCGACTTCTTCTGCTTTGGCACCAACGACCTCACCCAGACCACCTTCGGCTTCTCCCGCGACGATGCCGAGGCCAAGTTCATCCCGCTGTACATGCACAAGAAGATCTTAAAGGACAACCCCTTCGAGACCATCGATACGGCAGTACTCGAGCTGGTGCGCATGGCTGTCGAGAAGGGCCGCGCCACCAACCCCGACATGCACTTTGGCGTGTGCGGTGAGCACGGCGGCGACCCTAAGTCCATCAAGGGCCTGTTTAACGTGGCCGACGTGGACTACGTGTCCTGCTCGCCCTATCGCGTGCCCCTCGCACGCCTGGCTGCCGCTCAGGCCAAGCTCGAGGCCAAGCGTATCGTCTAACGTTTTGGGTTTAGACGCCTAGCGTAGCCCCCTTCATGCCGCCCGTCTCTTTCGTGAGACGGGCGGTTATCATGTGTGGGTTTTGTCTTTTTGTCTGCGTAAAAAATTGTTCTTGCAGCAGAAACCCGCGCGTGTATACTCGAATACGTTTGTTCAACTACGTGCCGGCCAAGGTGGTACGGCACCTCTAGAAGAGTAAGGAATTGCACATGGATTACATCCGCGCAATCGAGCGTCAGCAGATCCGCGAGGACATTCCTCAGGTTCGCGTCGCCGACAACGTCAAGGTTCACTACCGCATTAAGGAAGGCGACCGCGAGCGCATCCAGGTCTTCCAGGGCGACGTCATCCGCATGGCCGGCGCCGGTGCCCGCGAGACCTTCACCGTCCGCAAGATGTCCTTCGGTGTCGGTGTTGAGCGTACCTTCCCGCTTCACAGCCCCAAGATCGCCAAGCTCGAGGTCGTCCGTCATGGTCGCGTCCGTCGCGCCAAGCTGTACTACCTCCGCGACAAGGTGGGCAAGGCTGCTCGCATCCCCGAGAAGCGCTAAGAAGATCGCAGCGTCTGTCCACTCGTTTGGACACAAGGGTCACCTTCGGGTGGCCCTTCTTTTTATCTGATTTGCATGCAAGGAGGGCCTGGTATGGCCAATATGACGAGCTCGGTTTCGGCATCGCAGGTTGCCGGTGAGCTGGCGAGTGCCACGTTCGAGGAGATTCCCGCCCTCGTGGAGCATTATCGCGATGATCCGCGCCAGCAGGTTATCAAGGCTTGCGAGCGTGCCCTTAAGCGCCATGCCAAGGAACTTTCCGAGCGCGAGCGCGTCAACGGCATGTATGAGCTGATGCATGAGCTCGGTGGTGACGGTGTGGTTGTAGGCGTCGACGAGGTGGGTCGCGGCTCGGTGGCCGGTCCTTTGACGGTGTGCGCCGTGTGCCTTCCGATGGATCCGCGCATCTGGGGCATCAACGATTCCAAAAAGCTCACGCCTGCGCGCCGCGAGCTGCTCTCAGTGAAGATTGCCGAGGTGGCGACGGCGATCGGTTTTTGCCATATCGCCCCTGAGGATATCGATGATATGGGCATGGCCCGCGCCATCCGTGCTGCCGTCGCGGGCGCCGTGGCCGATACGGGGCTCGAGCCCGATTGCGTGCTTATGGACGGCAACCCCTTGGGCGCCGTTCCCAACGAGCGCGACGTGGTGAAGGGCGATGCCAAAATCGCCTGTATCGCCGCGGCGTCCATCATGGCCAAGGTCATGCGTGACGAGATGATGGTCGAGTACGATGCCGAGTATCCCGAGTACCATCTGGCCGAATCGAAGGGCTATGCAAGCCCCGAGCACATCGAGGCCATTCGCAAACATGGACTTTGTCCGCTGCACCGCGTGAGCTTTTGCGGAAACTTTCTGCAGACTGAGCGCCTTTTCTAGGTCAATTGTGGAGACAGGGACCTCCGGGGTTTTATAAACCTGGTGGTAGCGGGCCGTATGCAACAGCATTGCTGCGTACGGCCCGTTTTTTGTCTGCATTTGGTCAGCTTTTGGTTAGCTTCCGGTACTTACCCGCATGAAAGGTGCCCTCATCATCGGGGCACTGCAGTGTGCGGGAAAGGAGACCCCATGAGTGCCGCAAGCAAAAAGAGCAAGACACAGCAGCTCAAGGAGCGTTGGGAAAACGGTGAGCTCGACTGCGGGGCGATGACGCCTGAGTTTATCAAGGGACTCAGTCCCCGCGAGCTGGGTATGCTGGGCGAACTGATCACCATCGACTACTTTAACGAGCGCGGCTACACCTTGCTGGAACAGGGTTATCGTTGCACCGAGGGTGAGGCCGATCTGGTGCTGCTTGATGAGCTCGACGATGTCGTGGTGATGGCCGAGGTCAAGACCAGACGCGTCGCCCTGGATTGCACCACGCGGGTCTTTCCCGAGGAGGCCGTGGACGCCCAAAAGCAACGCCGCTACCGCCGCATCGCAAGTTGCTATCTCATGGAGCATTATCCGCTCAAGGCGATTCGCTTCGATGCCGTGGGTGTCACCATTCGCGGCGGGCATATCGCCGAGATCGAGCATCAGTACAACGCGTTCGATTGGCAGGTGTCGTGATGGCGTTCGAGACGTTTGCCGTTCACGCGGCCTGCATCCGCGGCGTCGAGGCGATTCACGTCACGGTCGAGGTCTCGCTTGCCGGCGGCGTTCCGGGCATTCAGATGCTCGGCATCCCGAGTATGGAGGTGATGGAGTCGCGTGGTCGCATTCGCTGTGCGATGCGCTCCGCCGGGTTCGAGATCCCACGCTCGGGCATTACGGTCAATCTGGCACCTGGCGATATTCGCAAGACCGGTAGCGGCTTTGATCTTCCCATCGCCATCGCGGTATTGGCGGCCGATGGTCAGATTCCCCGCGACAACCTCGATCGTTGTCTTATCGCCGGTGAGCTTGGCTTGGACGGTACGGTGCTTCCTGTCAAGGGCGAGGTGGCGTTTCAGCTGCTGGCTCGCGACATGGGGCTGTCTTTTATCGCTGGAAGATCAGACCAGCATGTGCCACTCGCGGGCGTGGATTGCGGATTCATAGATCATTTGTCTCAGCTTGCTCATGGTATGGGCGATGCCGCGCGGCATTATCTGGATTCCGAGGGTGTGGAGGCTACTTTTGAGCCCGAACTCGACTATGCCGACGTGCTGGGGCAGGAGGTTGCCAAACGCGGCATGGCACTGGCGGCAGCGGGTGAGCTAGGTTTGCTTATGATCGGGTCCCCGGGATCGGGCAAGACCATGCTCGCGCGCCGTATGACCGGCATCCTGCCTGAGCTTTCCGTTGAGGATCAGCAGGAGGCACTGTGCATCCATTCGGTCTTGGGCGAGAACATCGATGGACTGCTTGCGGGGCATCGGCCGTTTCGAAGCCCCCATCACAGCATTTCGACAGCGGGCCTCATCGGCGGCGGACGTCCAGTACATCCGGGCGAAATTAGCCTAGCTCATGGCGGCGTGCTCTTTTTGGACGAGCTTGCCGAGTTTCCCACGGGTGTGCTGCAGACGCTGCGTCAGCCCATCGAACGCGGCTACGTGAGGATCGTACGCGTCGACGGGGCCTTTACCTTTCCGTCGCGCTTTCAGCTGCTGGCTGCGAGCAATCCCTGCCCCTGCGGTTTTTTGGGCGATCGCGAGGTGCCGTGCCGCTGCTCGGCATCGATGGTCGAGCGCTATCGGGCAAAGCTGCGCGGTCCTTTGGCCGACCGTATCGACATGATGATCGATGTGACCCGTCCCGATCCCCAGGTGATTATCGAGGGCGCGGAGGGTATGTCGTCGGCCGAGTTTCGTGACTACGTTGTGCGCGGTCGCGCTTTTCGCGCTTGGCGCGAATCCCGTATGGACGATGCGGATGCCGAGGCCGAGGATGACGAGACGCGGTCCATTGACGGCGTCGTTTCGACCTTTGAGCTCGATGATGCGGCGGAGAAATGCGTACTCGGCCTGTCCAAACGCACGCATCTCACAGGGCGTGGCATCGTGCGCTTGGTTCGCATTGCGCGCACGATTGCAGACGTCGCCGAGAGCGAGCAAGTGACGCAGGATCACGTGCTCGAGGCGGCGATGTACCAGGGAAGGAGGGACCAATGATGGCCGAGGGGACCTTCGAGCTGCATCCAGGTGACGCGTTGTATCCCGAGACCGTTTTGGAGCTGTCTGATGTACCCCAGACGCTTTATGTGCGCGGCAACCCCGAGGTGCTTTCGACGCCCGCGCTCTCTATCATCGGCGCGCGCAAGGCCTCGCCGTATGGTCTTGCCGTGGCAGAGCTTGCGGCAAAGGTGGCGGTCGAGGCGGGAGTGACGGTTGTTTCGGGCGGCGCGGTCGGTTGTGACCAAGCCTCGGGTTGGGCTGCGGTCAACGCCGGCGGCAAACACGTCGTGGTGCTGGGGACGGGCGCCGACGTGGTCTACCCGCGTTCGAGTGCGGGGCTTATTACGCGCACGCTCGATACGGGTGGCGCTGTCGTGTCTATCTCTCCGTGGGGCATGGGGCCGCGCAAGTTTGCCTTTCCGCGCCGCAATCGCGTGATCGCGGCCCTGTCGCAAGCCCTCTTTGTATCCGAGGCGGGTATGCCTTCCGGGACGTTTTCTACAGCCGAGGCTGCTATGGATTTGGGGCGCGAACTTCTTGCCGTGCCGGGGTCGATCCTATCGCCCGAGTCGCGTGGCACGAATTACCTCATTGCGAACGGTGCCTGCTGCATCATCGACGAGGAATCTATCGAGATGGCTATCTCACGCATCTACGGCACCCTGCGCTACTCTCGCCCCGATGCTCCCGGCATTGCCGACCTGAATCCAACACAGCAGACCGTGATGCATGCGCTCATCGCCTCTCCGCTCAAGGTCGACGACATCGCGGCGCTCGTCTCGCTCGATGCTGTCGGCGTACTCAAACTCTTGGGTTCGCTTGAACTCGAGGGTCTTATCGAGCGCATGATGGATGGAAGGTATGCGCCCTCCAAGTTTGCCCTTCACGCCCAGACACCCTTCGGTCACAATGGAAAACGTGTCAATTAGAAAGGTGTTTGCAGATGCAGTTCGATCAGGTGACGGTTATCGGTGGCGGTCTGGCGGGTTCGGAATGCGCGATCCAGCTGACAGACCGCGGGTTTGCCGTAAAGCTGTGCGAGATGCGCCCCCAGGTGAGCTCCCCGGCTCACCATACCGATCACCTGGCAGAGCTCGTCTGTTCCAATTCGTTTAAGTCGACCCGTCCGGATTCCGCGGCTGGTTTGCTGAAGGCCGAGCTTGAGCGCATGGGTTCAGTCCTGCTCGATTGCGCCCATCGCGCCGCTGTTCCCGCCGGTGGTGCCTTGGCGGTCGACCGCGTCAAGTTTTCCGAGCTTGTCGAGGCCGAGGTTGCTGCCCGTCCCAATATCGAGATCATTCACGGCGAGGTCACGCAGATTCCCGAGGGTCACGTGGTCATTGCCGCCGGCCCCTTGTGCTCGCCGGCGCTGAGCGAAGAGGTCATGAAGCTCGTCGGCGGCGACGCCCTTGCGTTCTTCGATGCCGCGGCGCCGATCGTCGATGCCTCCACGCTCGATATGGACGTGCTGTTCTCGCAGTCGCGCTACGAGGAGCAGGGGAGTGGCGACTATCTCAACGCTCCGCTCAACAAGGGGGAGTACGAGGCCTTTATCGAGGCGCTTACCACGGCCGACCGCGTGGTTCTCAAGGACTTTGAGGGCGGCGATCTGTTCCAGGCCTGCCAGCCTGCCGAGGAGGTTGCGCGTACCGGCAAGGACGCCATTCGCTTTGGCGCCATGAAGCCCGTCGGCCTCACCGACCCGCGTACCGGACGTCGCCCTTGGGCGGCGATTCAGCTGCGTGCCGAGAACAAGGAGAAGACCGCCTATAACCTGGTGGGCTTCCAGACCAATCTGACCTTTGGCGAGCAGAAGCGCGTCTTCCATATGGTGCCGGGCCTGGAGAACGCTGAGTTCTTCCGCTACGGTGTCATGCACCGCAATACCTTTGTCGACGCCCCGCACGTGCTCGATGGCACCTTTGCCGTGCCCGGTACCGGTGTGCGCCTGGCCGGTCAGATCACCGGCACCGAGGGGTACATGGAGGCCGTGGCGACAGGTCTGCTCGCGGCGCTCAACACCTATGCCGAGGCTATCGGTGCCGCGGGCGTCGAGCTGCCGCGCGTGGGCGCTCTGGGCGCGCTCGTGGGCTATGCGACCGATCCTGCCACCGTGGGCTATCAGCCTATGCATGTCAACTTTGGCCTGGTGCCGCCACTCGAGGATGGTAAGCGCCGCAGCAAACGCGACCGCTTCCAGGCTTATGCGGATCGCGCCCTCGAGGCCCTTGATGCCTATCTGGCCACTCGCCCCGATCTGTTTGGAGGCGACCGGTCATAGCTTTTGACCTGTACGACACCGTCGACTCGTTTATCGCCTATATCGCACGTGTCGAGGGACTTTCTCCCAATACGGTGACGGCCTATGGCTCGCGGTTGGAGCGCTTCGCTGCCTGGTGCGAGCGCGAGGACGTCGACGCTCACACCGCCGACGTGCGGACCGTCCGCGCGTATTTGGCCGAGCTTTCGCGCGAGCAGGTGGCGCCTCGCACCCTTGCGGCACATTTGTCTGCCATTCGCTCGCTCTATCGGTGGATGGCTGCCGAGGGGATTGTCGAGGGCGATGCGGTCTCGGCGATCGCATCGCCCAAGCTGCCGCGTGACCTGCCGGGCGTCCTTACGACCCAGCAGGTCGAGGCGCTGCTTAAGACGCCTGATTCTTCGACGCCCGCGGGACTGCGCGATGCGGCGATGCTCGAGCTGCTCTATGCCTCGGGTGCTCGTATCTCCGAGCTCGCAGCACTCAATGTGGAGTCCATCGCTTGGTCCGAACGTACGCTGCGCCTTTGGGGCAAGGGGAGCAAAGAACGTATCGTTCCTCTGTATCGTCGTGCGCTCGAGGCGACGCGTCTCTATATTGATGAGGGGAGGCCGGAGTTGCTCGCTCGGGTAAAGCGCCGTGACCTCGCTATCGGGCCGCATCCGCTGTTTATATCGGCGCGCGGCAATCGCATGAGCGCCGCCATGCTCCGGCGGCGGTTCCATACGCTGGCGACGCTCGCCGGCATTCCGGCCGACATCGCCCCGCATGCGATGCGCCATACCTTTGCGACCGACTTGCTCGAGGGCGGTGCGGACCTGCGCTCGGTTCAAGAGCTGCTGGGTCATGCGAGCCTGTCCACGACGCAGATCTACACGCATCTCACGCCCGATCGGCTTAAGCGGGCTGTGGCTCAAGCCCATCCCCGCGGCGAATAGTGGCTGGGACGTCCCGCGCCGCACTCAGGTGTGTGGTTTTGATTGCGGGTTGGCAGGAAGATGCATTCCTGCTATCATTCATCGGGTTGCTTCACGGCAACATGTTTTTATCACGCACGCGCGGCTACTTCATACCGTGGTGCCCGGGCTTTGGTAGCACATGTCCGGGTTGGTTTTGGAGGATGACCCCGCGCGGAGGCAAACCACAGGAGGTTTAACATGGCTACCAAGATTAATATCCGCACCCTGCTCGAGGCCGGCTGCCACTTCGGTCACCAGACCCGTCGCTGGAACCCCAAGATGAAGCCGTTCATCTTCGGTGAGCGCAACGGCATCTACATCCTCGACCTCAAGCAGACCATCCTCGACGCCGACCAGGCCTACACCTTCGTCAAGAACGTCGCCAAGGGCGGCAACGTGCTGTTCGTCGGCACCAAGAAGCAGGCTCAGGAGGCCGTCAAGAACGCTGCTGAGCGCGCCAACATGCCTTACATCAACCAGCGTTGGCTCGGCGGTATGCTGACCAACTTCGTCACCATCCGCTCCCGCATCAACCGCATGGAGGAGCTCGAGGCCATGGTCGAGGACGGCCGCATGGCAGTGCTCCCCAAGAAGGAGCAGGCTGTGCTCGGTAAGGAGCTCACCAAGCTCCAGACCAACCTCGGTGGCGCCCGCGATATGAAGGGTCTGCCCCAGGCTCTCTTCGTCATCGACACCAAGCGCGAGGAGAACGCCATCAAGGAGGCCCAGCGCCTGAACATCCCCGTCGTCGCTCTGATCGACACCAACTCCGATCCCGACGAGGTCGAGTACGGCATCCCCTGCAACGATGACGCTATCTCCGCCGTCACCCTTATGTGCGAGCTCATGGCTGACGCCTGCCTCGCTGGCTCCGGCAAGGAGCAGGTCTCCGAGGCCGAGATGGCCGCTGAGCCCAAGGCCGAGTAAATCAGTCTTAGTTAATTCTTTTTCATCTCTTTGAAAGGAACCACAATGGCCCAGATTACCGCCGCTATGGTCAAGCAGCTCCGCGAGATGACCGACTCCCCGATGATGGAGTGCAAGAAGGCTCTCGTCGAGGCTGACGGCGACATGGACGCCGCTGTCGACGTTCTGCGTAAGAACGGCCTTGCCAAGGCTGCCAAGAAGGCTGGCCGTGAGACCAACGAGGGCGCTGTCGCCGCGTTCGTCTCCGAGGATGGCAAGACCGGCGCTCTGCTCGAGCTCTCCTGCGAGACCGACTTCGTTGGCTCCAACGCCAAGTTCACCGGCTTCGCTTCCAAGGTCGCTGAGGTTGTCGCTACCACCGAGCCTGCTGACGTAGACGCTCTGCTCGAGAAGCCGATGGGCGAGGAGACCGTTTCCTCCGAGCTCACCGAGATGATTCACATCATGGGCGAGAACATGAAGATCTCCCGCTTCGCCGCCCGCAAGGCCGAGAACGGCGCTCTCGCTTCTTACATCCACATGGGTGGTAAGATTGGCGTCCTCGTCGAGTTCGCCTTCGAGAAGGCCGAGACCGCTCAGGCTGAGTCCTTCAAGAACTTCGCTCACGACGTTGCTCTTCAGGTTGCCGCCGTCGCCCCGATCTGCGCTACCCGCGATCAGGTTCCGGCCGAGACCGTCGAGCACGAGAAGCAGATCTACATGGCCCAGGCTGCCGAGTCCGGCAAGCCCGAGGCTATCCAGGAGAAGATGGCTGTCGGCCGTCTGGAGAAGTTCTATAAGCAGTCCGTGCTCACCGAGCAGGAGTTCATCAAGGACAGCTCCCTCACCATCAAGAAGTACGCTGAGCAGGTCTCCAAGGAGCTCGGCGACACCATTGCCGTCGTTGCCTTTGACCGTCTGGTCCGTGGCGAGTAAATAAGCTCTTGTAGCTGGTAATGAGCAGGCTGTGGGTTTTACTCACAGCCTGCTTTTTCATGGCTCTTATCAGAGCCTTTGATATCATATTGAGAGTCTAATTAAAGGAGGATCGCTTTGTCCGACATCCGATATAAACGCGTGCTTCTTAAGCTTTCCGGCGAAGCACTGATGGGCGACGGCCAATATGGCATCGACCCCAAGGTTACCGACCATCTTGCCAAGCAGGTCAAGGAGCTGCTCGCCGTTGGTCATGAGGTCGGCGTCGTTGTCGGCGGCGGCAACATTTTCCGCGGCATGGCCGGCGCTGCCGGTGGCATGGAGCGTGCTCAGGCCGACTACATGGGCATGCTGGCAACCGTTATGAACGCGCTCGCCCTGCAGGATGCCTTCGAGCATAACGATGTTCCCTGCCGCGTGATGAGCGCTATCCAGATGAACGAGATCTGCGAGCCCTATATTCGCCGTCGCGCCATCAACCACCTTTCCAAGGGCAACGTCGTTATTTTTGCCGCCGGTTCGGGCAATCCGTACTTTACGACCGACACCGCCGCTGCTCTTCGTGCGTGCGAGATCGGCGCCGAGATTCTGATTAAAGCCACTAAGGTTGATGGCATCTACGACAAGGATCCCGTCAAGTGCGCCGATGCCGTCCGTTTTGACAAGATTACCTATCACGAGGTACTCGTCCGCGGTCTGCAGGTTATGGATTCCACGGCTACGGCACTGTGCCAGGATAACCGTATGCCGATTTTGGTCCTCAACATCGATGGCGAGGACACCGTCAAGCGCGCGCTTTCGGGTGAGCCCGTCGGCACGCTCGTCTATCAGGAGGATTAAGCATGGCAGAGAACATCACCGCCCACATGGACAAGTCGCTCGAGTCCCTCAAGCATAACTTCTCCAAGGTTCGTACCGGCCGCGCCAATGCCAACATTCTGTCCGACATCACCGTCGATTATTACGGTGTTCCCACGCCGGTCACGCAGGTTGCCGCCGTCAAGACCCCCGAGGCCCACATGCTTCTCATCGAGCCGTGGGACAAGGCACTCATCAACGCTATCGTCAAGGCCATCGGCGCTTCCGATCTGGGTATTACCCCCAACTCCGATGGCACCGTCGTTCGTCTGCCGTTCCCGGCTCCCACCGAGGAGCGCCGTCGCGAGCTCGTCAAGGAGTGCCGCGAGTACGCCGAGCAGGCCAAAGTGTCTATCCGTAACATCCGTCGCGACTTCAACAACAAGCTCGAGCGCGATGAGGAGCTCACCGAGGACGATGTCCGTCGCGAGCAGGCCAAGGTCCAGAAGCACACCGATGAATATGTCGCCAAGGTCGAGGAGCTTCTGAAGGAAAAAGAAGCCGAGGTCATGGAGATCTAAGGTGCAATACGACGAGCATAAACTGGTCGAGTACTTTGCCGACGCCCCTGCGGGCGTCGGTTTTTCCGACCTTGACCTCAATAACATTCCGCACCATATCTCGTGCATCATGGACGGCAACGGTCGTTGGGCCACATCGCGCGGTCTTGCACGCACCGAGGGCCACAAGGCGGGTATCGTCTCCCTTCGCGAGATTATTACCGCCTGCGTGCGTCTGGGCGTCGACGTGCTTTCGGCCTATGCGTTTTCGACTGAAAACTGGAATCGCCCGCAGCATGAAGTCAACGTTCTGATGCACTTGTTTGCCAAGACGTTTATCGACGAGCTGCCGCTTCTGAAGCGCGAAAACGTGCGCGTTGTCTTTTTGGGTGACATTTCCGCGCTGCCCAAGAAGACCCGCGACGTTTTTGAACGCGGTCTTGCCGAGTGCGCCGATCACACCGGTATGACGCTGGCGCTTGCCGTCAACTACGGCGCGCGTGCCGAGATTACCCGCGCTGTCCGTCAGATCGCACTCGACGCTGCCGCCGGTAAGATCGATCCTGGCGCAATTGATGACGACATGGTGGCTTCCCACCTCTATACCGCCGGCCTTCCCGATCCTGAGCTTGTGATTCGCACTTCTGGTGAGCTGCGCCTTTCGAACTATCTGCTGTGGCAGGTGGCTTATTCCGAATTCTACGTCACCGATACCTATTGGCCCGACTTTGATCGTTGGGGCCTTGTCGACGCCATTTTGGCCTATCAGGGCCGTGACCGTAGGTTTGGTGGACTGAGCAAGACCGAGGAGGCTTAATCGTGTCCGATCGTCCCAAGGCATCTGCTCCCACGACGCCTGCGCGCAAAGCTGCCACTGCGGGAGCGCCTGCAGCGAAGGGCGGCACCGGTTCGTGGCTGTCGGGCTTTATTACCCGTGCCGCCGCCGGTATCGTCTACGCCGTTGTCTTTATCCTGTGCCTGGTTTTGGGTATCGTGCCCACGGCCATCTTTGTTTCCGTCATGAGCGGCCTGTGCTGCTATGAGTTTTTCCGTATGACAAGGCTCGATGGCAAGATGGCTAACGAGCGCATGGGTATCGCTGCCGCCGTACTCTTTCCGCTGTCGGCGTTGGGCGATTCGATGCTGCTGAATGCCCTGCTTTTTGCCCTGATGCTCGCTGTGGGCATTTGGTATGTCTGGTCGCCGCGTACCCGCATCTCTGATGTGGCCGTGACGCTCATGGGTCCCATCTACACTGGCTTTATGCTGTCGGCTATCGTGCTGCTGCGCGATGCCGTGCCCGGTTTTGCCGGCGCCCTTCTTTCGGTGGGCGTTTGCGCGTCCATTTGGGTCTCCGATTCGTTTGCCTACATCGTGGGCAGCCGTATCGGTAAGCACAAGATGGTTCCCAAGATCTCTCCCAAAAAGAGCTGGGAGGGGTTTGTCGGCGGCATCCTGGGCTCGGTTTTGATTTGGCTCATCCTGTGGGCGACGCACTTCTACAAACTCAGCCTGCCCTATGCGCTGCTGTGCGGCGTGGTCGTGTCCATTTTGGGCGTTATCGGCGACCTCATCGAGTCGCGCATCAAGCGTGGCGTGGGCGTCAAGGATTCCGGCAACCTTATCCCGGGCCATGGCGGCATGCTCGACCGTAGTGACTCGCTTATTTTTGGTTGCATTACCGCGCAGCTGCTTTTGATGATCGGAGGCGTGCTGTAATGTCCTTCCAGACGACGTATGGCCCCGATGGACGTCTCCGTGTTGCCATCCTGGGTTGTACGGGCTCTATCGGCACCCAGGCGCTCGATGTGTGCCGCCAGCATGCCGATCGCCTGCAGGTGACGGCGCTGTCCGTTAACTCCAGTACCTCCGAGCTCGTTGCCGCTGCCCGCGAGTTCTCGGTTCCGGCGGTTGCCGTGGCCGATGTCGCTCATGGCGATGACGCCGTGCTGCAGGAGTTGCCCGAGGGAACGAAGCTCGGCGTTGGCGCGCAGGCGGTTTGCGAGCTCGCGCGTCGCGACGATGTCGACTGCGTGCTCGTCGCTATTGTGGGCGCCGCCGGTCTCGAGGCGAGCCATGCGGCCTTGACCTCGAATAAGCGTCTTGCCCTTGCCAACAAGGAGTCCCTCGTCGTCGGCGGCGACTTGCTTATGCCGTTGGCGCAACCGGGCCAGCTTATTCCAGTCGACTCTGAGCACTCCGCCATCTACCAGTGCTATCTGGGGGAGAACCCACGCGAGGCTCATTGTATTTGGCTCACCTGCTCGGGCGGTCCGTTCTTTGGCCGCACCCGCGACGAGCTCGACCGCGTGACGCGTGCCGATGCCCTCGCACATCCCACGTGGGCCATGGGTGCCAAGATCACCATCGACTCCGCCACCCTCATGAACAAGGGCCTGGAGCGCATTGAGGCCATGCATCTGTTTAACTGCGACCTCGATTTCATTAACGTGGTCGTGCAGCGTCAGTCCAAGATTCACTCTATGGTTGAGTTCGCCGACGGCTCCGTGATGGCGCATCTCGGTGCTTCCGACATGCGTATTCCCATCCAGTTCGCGTTCTCGTATCCCGAGCGTTGGGATACCCCGGCGCCTCGTATCGATTTCCGCGAGCTGGGGCAGCTCACGTTTGATGCTGCCGACTTGGATACCTTCCGCTGTCTGGCACTGGCCGAACGTGCCGGCAAGACGGGTGGCACCATGCCGTGCGTGCTCAATGCCGCCAACGAGGTCGCCGTCGATGCCTTCCTGCACGATGGCTGCAGCTTTACCGATATCGATCGCATTGTGGAATCCTGCATGGATTCCCACGATATGCAGGCGGTCGATTCGTTTGAGCAGCTTCGCGACATCGATGCATGGGCGCGTGAAAAGGCTGCGCAGGTGCTCGCCGCAACCCGTTCCTAACCCATAAGGATTGCTTTTTCGTTTTATGGATACTGTTCTGAGCGTTCTCTCATCGGTCTTTTGGGGCCTGCTGATGCTTTCCGTCCTCGTGTTTTTGCACGAGGGCGGCCACTTTTTGGCGGCGCGTGCCTGCGGCGTCCGTGTGACCGAGTTCTTTTTGGGCCTGCCGTGCCGCTTTGACATCCATTACACGTCGCGTCGCATTGGAACCAAGTTTGGCGTGACCCCGCTGCTGCTGGGTGGCTACGCTGCCATCTGCGGTATGGATCCGACCGACGTCTCGTGTGCCGATCGCGTGCTCGCGGCTATCTATCGTCATGGTCGCGTGACCGTGGCCGACCTTGCCGCCGAGCTCGAGCTATCCGAGGAGGTTGTGCTCGAGGCATGCGCCTTGCTCTTGGGTTGGGGCTCTATCGCGCCTTGGTATGAGGAAGGGGAGAAGCCCTCGCCGAGCTACTATCCCACCAAGTATCAGACGCTGCCACGAGATGCGGCGGGTTACACCACCTTTGACGGCCGCCGTTTCGATCGAGAGCATGCGACTACCGAGGGCGATGTGTGGGAGCTGCCGTGCGGCGAAGCCGAGTTTCTTGCGCAAGAGCGTTCGCATACCTATCTGGGCCAGGGTTTTCTCAAGCGCGCCTTTATGCTGCTCGCGGGCATTATTGTCAATATCTTGACAGGCTTTTTGCTCCTTATGAGTATCTATTCCATTGCGGGTGTCACCGTGCCGATGGATACCAACGTGATCGGTCAGGTTGACGAGGGGTCTATTGCCGCCAAGGCGGGTATCGAGGGCGGCGACGCGATCCTTTCGGTTGACGGAGTATCGTGCTCTACCTGGATGGATGTTTACGATGCCATCGGCAAGGCTGCCGGTAAGGACGATATCGCCATCGAGTACGAGCGTGACGGCAAGCAGCATTCGACCACGGTTGCGCTCAAAGAGGACGAGCGCCTAGGTGTGTATGCCTCTACGCAGGTGGTCCGTTTAGACCCCATCACGTCGGCTCGCCTGTCGTTCTCCTATGTCGTGCAGACAGCGGAGGGCGTGATGCGCCTACTCCAGCCGCAGCATACGATGGAGATCCTCGATCAGTCCTCCTCGATCGTGGGAATTAGCGTTATGTCCTCACAGGCTGCTGCTGCCGGCCCTGCTACATTCCTTTCGTTTGCCGCCCTCATTTCGTTCTCGCTTGGCTTTATGAACCTGCTTCCCATCCCACCACTCGATGGCGGTAAGCTGGTCATCGAGATCATTCAAAAGATTGTGGGCCGCGAGCTTCCGCTCAAGGTCCAGACGATTGTGAGCTATGTGGGCATCGCGCTCTTTGCGCTGCTGTTTGTCTATATGCTTCGTTCCGACATCCTTCGATTTATTCTGTAGGGGAGTGTTTGGATTGTCTTTATCCCATCCTTTGCCTCGCGAGTTGACGCGCCCCGTGCATGTGGGCGGTGTGCAGATCGGTGGCGGCGCGCCGGTGGTGGTCCAATCCATGACCTGCACCGATACCGCTGATGCTCAGGCAACGCTTGCGCAAGTGTGCGCGTTGGCGCAGGCTGGCTGCGATATCGTGCGTGTGAGCGTGCCCACTGAGGCCGCGCTTGAGGGTTTCCGCACCATCTGTGCCGAGTCTCCGGTGCCAATCGTTGCCGATATCCACTTTAACCACAAGCTGGCCATTGGCGCTGTGGAGGCCGGTGCCGCCAAGCTCCGCATCAATCCCGGCAACATTGGCGATTGGGCCAAGGTCGATGCCGTGATCGATGCCGCGGGCGCCGCTGGGTGCGCGATTCGCATTGGCGTGAACGCGGGCTCGCTTGAGCAGGATATCGCCGAGCGCGAAGACCTCACGCAGCCCGAAAAGCTCGTGATGTCGAGCGAGCGCTTCGTCAAGCACTTTGAGGACCGCGGCTTTACGAACATTGTGCTTTCGGCCAAGGCCCATAGCGTGCAAACGACGCTTGATACCTATCGAGCCCTGTCGCGTGAGATTCCCCACGTTCCGCTTCACCTGGGCGTGACGGAGGCGGGGACCAAGCTCCAGGGCACCATCAAGAGCTCTGTAGGCTTGGGTATCTTGCTTTCCGAAGGCATTGGCGACACCATGCGTGTGTCGCTCACAGCCGATCCGGTTGAGGAGCCGCCGGTTGCCTGGGGAATTTTGCAGTCGCTGGGCCTGCGTCGCCGTGGTCCCGAGATTGTCTCGTGCCCCACGTGCGCCCGCTGCCAGGTTAACCTGATTCCCATCGCCGAGGAAGTAACCGAGCGGCTTAAGAACTATGCCGCGCCGCTTTCGATTGCCGTTATGGGATGTGCCGTTAATGGCCCCGGTGAGGCTTCTGATGCCGACCTGGGCGTTGCTTGCGGACGTGGTCAGGCCTTGCTCTTTTCGCATGGCCAGATCATTGGTAAAGTAGCTGAGGACCAAATTGTCGACGCGCTTATGGCCGAGGTCGACAAGCTAATTGAGGAGAAATAAATGACCCGAGCAATGTATATGTCTAAGCTTTATGCGCCGACGCTTAAAGAGGATCCGGCGGACGCTGAGCTCGCCAGCCACCGTCTGCTGCTCCGTGCCGGCATGATCCGCAAGGAGGCCGCCGGTCTATATTCCTACCTGCCGCTTGCTTGGCGCTCGATTCGCAAGATCGAGAACATCGTGCGCGACGAGATGGACGCCGCCGGCGCCCAGGAGCTTATGATGCCTATCATGGTCGATGCCGAGTTGTGGCGTGAGTCCGGCCGCATCGACGCCTATGGCAAGGAGCTTGTGCGCTTTGACGACCGTCACGGTCGCGAGTTCGTCCTGGGCCCCACGCACGAGGAGACCGTCACGGCCCTGGTGCGCAATGAGCTGCGCTCCTACAAGCAGCTACCCGTTAACCTCTACCACATCCAGGATAAGTTCCGCGACGAGTTCCGCCCCCGCTTTGGCCTGATGCGCGGTCGCGAGTTCATCATGAAGGACGCCTACAGCTTCTCCGCCACGCAGGAGAGCCTGCAGGAGGAGTATGACAAGATGAAGCAGGCCTACGCTAACATCTGCGAGCGCTGCTATATCAAGGCCCTGCCCGTTGTTGCCGACTCCGGTGAGATCGGTGGCGATACCTCCGTCGAGTACATGGCTTTGGCCGACGCCGGCGAGGCTTCGCTCGTCTACTGCGACGATTGCGGCTTTGCTGCCGATGACGAGGCGGCAAGCACCAAGGTCGTCGTGACCGAGGGTCCTGGTGACGGTACGCTCACCAAGGTTGAGACTCCGGGCATGGGCACCATTGAGGCTGTTGCTAAGTTCTTTGGGTTCCCCGAGAACGGCACGCGCAAGTCGCTGGCACTCATCGACGCCGAGGGCAAGCCGGTCGTGGCCATTGTTCCGGGCGATCACGAGCTCAACGATTGCAAGGCCGAGCACGTCTTTGGCAAGGGCTATCGCATGATGACCGACGAGGAGCTTCAGGCGAACGGTCTGCACAAGGGCTTTATCGGACCGGTTAACCTGCCCGATGGTATTCGTCTGGTGTGCGACGAGAGCCTGCGCGATTCCAAGCAGTGGGCCTGCGGTGCCAACGAGGTCGATTATCACTTTACCGGTGCCTGCCCCGAGCGCGACTTTACCGTCGATGAGTGGGCCGATCTGGTCACCGTTGTCGCCGGCGACCCCTGCCCGCACTGCGGCAAGCCGCTCTCCGCTGCCCGCGGCATCGAGGTCTCTCAGGTCTTCCAGCTGGGCACCAAGTATTCCGAGGCCATGGGTGCCACCTTTATGGACGAGGACGGCAAGGAGAAGCCGCTCATCATGGGCTGCTACGGCGTTGGTGTGTCCCGCTCGCTCGCTGCCGTCGTGGAGCAGCACAACGACGAGCACGGTATCGTCTGGCCGGTCTCCGTTGCCCCGTACGAGGTCGCGGTGATTCCGCTCGATCCCAAGAAGGAGGAGTGCGCTACCGTCTGCGAGCAGATCGTTGATGGCCTGTGCGCCGAGGGTATCGAGGTTGTCGTCGACGACCGCGGCGAGCGTCCCGGCTTTAAGTTTGCCGACAACGACCTTATGGGCTTCCCGTATCAGGTCGTTCTGGGTAAGCGTGGCCTTAAGAATGGCACCGTTGAGCTCAAGGACCGTGCCACGGGTGAGCGCGAGGATGTGGCGATCGACGAGGTCGTCGCCAAGGTCGCCGAGCTTGTGAAGGCAGCACGCCGTTAATCGACGATTTCGCTTGTAGTTCGATATACGGGACGGCCCCGCATTTCTCCAGATCGGGGAGATGCGGGGCCGTCCTTTTATCTTGTGGCATCCTCGATATCTAAAAGGAAAACCCCACAGCCCATGCGAGCTGCGGGGTTTTCCTTGTGCCTCCGATGCGAAATAAATCGCTCAGATATTACTGATAATCGACGACGTCGATCCAGTTCTTCAGGAACTCATCGTTCACGTTGCGCTTACGAGCGAGCTCGGAAGCGGCGACGATGCTCGTCCACTGACGCACGACCTGCATGGGCATGTCGGCGCGGTCGCAGTAGAGCTCCAGGTAGGCCTCAGCCTGATCCTTGCTGTTGAGGGCAAAGAGCAGGTAGGTGGTGGCAACGTCGGCAGCAGGGGAGCCCTGGGTGGCGTGTGCCCAGTCGCACACATAGAGCTGGCCGTCGTCGCCGACGATGACGTTGGAGGGGTTGAAGTCGCCGTGGCAGACCTTGAACTCCTTGGTCATGCCGTCCAGACGCTCCTGAAGGTTGTAGCGCGTGGTGGCATTGAGCTGATCAAGGCTGTCGATCATGCGGGCGTACTTGTCGCGCTGACGGTTGAGCAGCGGGGAGGTGTAGCCGTGGATCTCGATCTGGAGGTCGACGAACATCTCGAGGTACTCACCAAAGCGCTGGGGCTCGGCAGTCATCTTCTCGGCGAGGGTGGTGCCCGGAACCTTCTCGGTCACGAGCGCCCAGCCGTTGGCGTTCTCGAGCTGGGAAACCTCGAGCGCCTTGGGGCTGCGGATGCCGCACTCATTGATGCGGGCAAGATTCAAAGCCTCGTTGAACACGTCGGAGACAGGCTTGGTCTCGTTAAAGACCTTGACAATCTTGTCGCCCAGGTCGTAAACGACCTTGTTGCCACGGCGGACGAGCTCGGTCTTGGAATCGGGTAGCAGCATGGTTGCATCCTTTCAACGATGCGATAGAAGCGACGGCGGGGGTGTGTGAAACACCCGTGCACCCCCGCCGTTAAAAACCGTGCTAAAACTAGCAGACGGCGTAATCCTGGGGCTCGCGGCCGTAGTAGGCGTCCAGGTAGAGCTCCTTGATCTCGCTCATGAGCGGGTAGCGCGGGTTGGCGCCGGTGCACTGGTCGTTGAATGCCTGCTCGGTCATTTCGTCGAGGGTGTCGAGGAAGTACTGCTCGTCAACACCGTAGTCGGCGATGGTCTTCTTGACGCCGATGAAGTCCTTGAGCTCCTCGAGCTTCGTGATGAAGTTCTCGAAGACCTCCTTGTCGTCCTTGCCCTCGATGCCGCAGTACTTGGCCATCTCGGCGTAGTTGTGCAGCGCGTTGGGGTAAGGATACTGGGAGAAGGTACCCATCTTGACGGGAGCCTCGGCGGCGTTGTAGCGCATGACGCGGGTCAGGATGACAGCGTTTGCGAGGCCGTGGGGCAGGTGATGGAAAGCGCCGAGCTTGTGGGCCATGGAGTGGTTGAGGCCCAGGAAGGCGTTGGCGAAGGCCATACCGGCCATGCAGGAGGCGTTGTGCATCTCCTCGCGGGCGTGCGGGTCCTTGGCGCCGTTCGTGAAGCTGGAGGGCAGGTTCTCGAAGACGAGCTTGGCAGCGCGCTCGGAGAGGCCCTTGGTGTAGTCAGAAGCCATGATGGAGACGTAGGACTCGATGGCGTGGGTCATGACGTCGATGCCGGAGGCAGCGGTCAGGCCGCGCGGGGCGGTCATGCAGTTATCGGCGTCGACGATAGCCATGTTGGGGAGCAGCGCGTAGTCGGCGAGCGGCCACTTGATGCCGGTCTCCTTGTCGGTGATGATGGCGAACGGCGTGCACTCGGAGCCGGTACCCGAGGAGGTCGGGACGGCGACGAAGTAGGCCTTCTTACCCATCTCGGGGAAGGTGAAGATACGCTTGCGGATGTCCATGAAGTCCATGGCCATGTCCTCAAACTTGCACTCGGGGTGCTCGTACATCATCCACATGATCTTGCCGGCGTCCATAGCGGAGCCACCGCCG
>JAGZDZ010000008.1:0-67872 GCA_018368535.1 Collinsella sp.
TGAGACAAGGTGACGTGAAACGAAAGGGCGCTGACCTTCTGGTCGCGCCCTTGAAGTTGAACGTCAGATTGTCCAAATGCGGCCCGCGCAGCGTCGAGCAGTTACGCGGTTCGTAGAACCGCGTAACTAACAAATGAGCATCGCGTCGCCAAAGCTGAAGAAGCGGTAGCGCTCCTCGATGGCAGCGGCGTAGGCATCCATGATCTGGTCGCGGGTGGCAAGCGCGCTCACGAGCATCATGAGCGTGGAGCGCGGCACATGGAAGTTCGTGATCAGCGCGTCGACCACGTGATAGGTCGAGCCGGGCATGAGGTAAAGCTGCGTCGTGGCGTTCTCGCGCACCACGATGTCACCGCGGCCAAGCGTATCGGCCCCGTCCTCGCGGCCTTCAAAATAGCGCGCCGTCACGGCCGGATCGGACACCGGCGCGTCCGTGTCAAACGCGCTCTCGAGCGAGCGCACCGCGGTAGTGCCGACGGCGATCACACGATGACCCTCGGCCTTGGCCTTATGCACGGCGTCGACAACCTCCTGCGACACGTGGTAGCGCTCGGTGTGCATGACGTGCTGCGTGGGGTCGTCCTCCTCCACCAAGCGGAAGGTATCGATGCCCACCTCGAGCTCGACGGCGGCAAACTTGGCACCCTTGGCCTCGATAGCGGCCATGAGCTCAGGAGTAAAATGCAGGCCCGCCGTGGGAGCGGCAGCCGAGTGCTCCTCCTTCATGGCGTACACGGTCTGATATTTCTCGGGATCGCCCTCGTAATCGGTAATGTAGGGCGGCAGCGGCACGTGACCGGCAGCATGGATGGCCTCGTCAAGCGTGCGCGGCTCGCCGGCGGCATTGCAACCGGCCGGCTCAAAACGCACCAGGCGGCCGCCGCGACTATCGGTGACAAAGTCGACGACCTCGGCCGTCAGCACCACGGGAGCCCCCTCGGGCGCATGAGCGCCACCGGCGCGATACTCAATCTGAGCACCGGGCTTCAGGCGCTTACCCGGCTTGACCAAGCACTCCCAAACATGGCCCAGCGGGTCAACATCCTCGCGGCGCTTGAGCAGCAACGTCTCGACCACGCCGCCCGAGCCCGTCTTGCGACCGATAAGACGGGCCGGCATCACGCGCGTCTGGTTGATGACGAGCACGTCGCCCGGCTCGATATAGTCGATGATGTCACGGAAGATGCGGTGCTCGACGGTGCCGCCATGCCCTAACGGCGTTCCTGTCTCGGAGCCTTTGCGATCAACCACCAGCAGGCGGCAGGAGTCGCGCGGCTCGGCAGGCGCCTGGGCGATGAGCTCTTCGGGCAGGTTATAGTCAAAATCATCGGTACGCATAGACACGTCGGATTCTCCTTATATAGCTAAAGTCCGCTCTACATCCTAGCAGGCTGACGTCCCAAGTGAACTACTTTTTGGCGGCTTTGCGCTCGTCGCGGATGCGGGCGCGGTCCATGGCCGCCTCGACGGCCGAGAAACGGCAGCCGCAGTAGTTCTGCCGATACATGCCCAGCTCGCGCGAACGACGTGTCGCCTCGGGGTAATACGTGCGAAAATCGCGAATCACCGGAGTGAGACCGCGGGCAGCAGCCAGACGCTCCAACACATCATTGCAGGTTTCGAACAACTGGTACGGCGAGACGGCGAGCGTCGTGCCCACAAACTCAAACCCGCGCTCCTGGGCCACACGGCACGCCTCGGCCAGACGCAGGGCATAGCATGAGCGACAGCGACGGGCTCGATCGGCGCCCAGCGGGGCCACGCCGGCCTCCCAGCGCTCCCGGTCCTCCCCCGCCTCGATAAGCTCGATGTCGCCATCGGCACACCACCGGCGCAGCTCGTCCAAACGCCGCTGCCATTCATCGTGCGGCTGAATATTGGGGTTTGTCCAGCAGATTGTGGGCTCAAACCCTTCCTCGCGCAGCAGGCGGACCGGCTCAAGAGAGCACGGCGCACAGCACGCATGCAGCAACAACGGCTTCATCGACATCTCCTCACCCGAAAAAGCGCACGCCAAAGGACGTATCCTCGCAGGCGACAATGCGGCGGTCGCGCAAAATGGTCCGCACGTAATACCAGTCGCCCACACAGCCCGACAAATGCAAGCCGGCCGCCAGGTAGCACAGCAGCGGATAGCCCGAAAACGCAAACCCCAGGGCAAGCGCCGCCGTCACAACAACCGTCGGCGCCAGGCAAACCGCCATGTACCGCCGGCGCGAATACACAACGCCCTCGGCGCAGGCATAGATCATCGCCGTCTCGCGATTCGCCCCAAAGGTCACCTTCGCGCCCGCAGGCGCCAGCAGCTTAAAAAACACACCGTGCACCAGCTCGTGCACGGCGAACGACGCCATTGAGATCGCAGCCAAGCCGACTATCCAGCCCACGACAGCCATCCAGCCGCCCGCGTCAGCCGCATCCAAGTCTGCAGGCCCACCCAGCAACATAAACACCGGCACCAAGCACACGGCAAACACGCCGACTACGACCATCCCCCACACAAAGCAAGCGTGCAGAAAATCCTCGTCTTCAAACGCATGTATGTTGGAAATCTCATTCATAGCATCTTAGGATAGCGCCCCTGCCACGTACCCGTCCGCATGTGCGATAATGTCGAACGATATGCACGAATTGACCACCGCGTCGCCAGGCCTTGCGCCCGGCCGCGCTCTCACCATATGCGAAGGAGTCCCATGGCATCCAAATACTCCATGAACGACCGTCCCAGCTGGCCTCGCCGCGCCATCGTTACCGCCGGCGAGCCCTACGGCAACAAGGGCCTTCACTTTGGCCACGTCGGCGGCGTCTTTGTCCCTGCCGACTTCTTCGCCCGCTTCCTGCGCGACCGTCTGGGCCGCGAGAACGTCATCTTCACCTCGGGCACCGACTGCTACGGCTCGCCCATCATGGAGAGCTACCGCAAGCTCAAGGAGAACGAGGGCTACGACAAGTCCATTAACGAGTACGTCGAGTCCAATCACTCCCGCCAGGCCGCGACCCTCAACAACTACAACATCAGCTGCGATATCTACGGCGGCTCGGGCCTTGAGCCGGCTGCGCAGATTCACAACGAAGTGACCGCCGAGATTATCGAGCGCCTGCATGAGCAGGGCACCATCTCCAAGCGCTCCACGCTGCAGTTCTACGACGCCAAGGCCGGCACGTTCCTCAACGGCCGCCAAGTGATCGGCCGCTGCCCCATCCAGGGCTGCAAGTCCGAGAAGGCTTATGCCGACGAGTGCGACCTGGGTCACCAGTTTGAGCCCGAGGAGCTCATCGCACCCAAGAGCCAGCTCACCGGCGAGGTGCCCGAGCTGCGCCCGGTCGACAACCTCTACTTCGACCTGCCGGCCTACCTCGACTTTATGAAGACCTACACCGCCAAGCTCGCCCAGAACCCGCAGGTTCGTTCCGTGGTCTCCAAGACCATGGAGGAGTGGCTGCTGCCGGCCCAGCTCTATATCCAAAACAAGTTCCGCGAGGCCTTCGATGCCGTCGAGGACCAGCTGCCCGAGCACACCGTGCTGGAGCCCGAGGGAAACAAGAGCAGCTTTACCGTCACCTTCCCCAGCTGGAAGGAGCGCGACGACGCCCATGCGGTGCTCGCCAACGGCGGCGTGCGCTTCCGCAGCGGCAAAGCGCTCGTGCCTTTCCGCATCACCGGCAACATCGACTGGGGCGTTCCGGTGCCCCAGGTCGACGGCGTTTCCGACGTCACCTGCTGGTGCTGGCCAGAGAGCCTGTGGGCGCCCATCAGCTATACGCGTACCGTGCTCGCGCGCGATGCCAAGGCCGCCGGCGTGACCGAGGGCGTCGCCGCCCAGGATGCCGCCCTCATGGGCGAGCCCGCTGCCGACTCCACACAGGTGCCCGCGCCCACCTACCAGCACAGCTCGCTCGACTGGCGCGACTGGTGGTGCTCGGACGACGCACAGATCTACCAGTTTATCGGTCAGGACAACATCTACTTCTACTGCATCGCGCAGACCGCCATGTGGGAGGCCCTGGGCTGGGACCTCACGCAGAGCACCGTCAGCGCCTGCTACCACCTGCTCTACATGGGCAAAAAGGCCAGCTCGTCCTCGCAGACGCCTCCCCCGCCGGCAGACGACCTACTCAACCACTACACCTGCGAGCAGATGCGCGCGCACTGGCTGTCGCTCGGCCTGTCCGAAAAGCCGGTGAGCTTTAGCCCCAAGGCATACGACACGCGTGTGACCGGCAAGGACAAGGACGGCAACGAGGTGCGCGCCTGCGACGACAAGCACGTTATCGATCCGGCCCTTAAGGAGAGCGCCCTTTTGACCGGCGTATTCAACCGTCTGGCCCGCAGCTGCTTCTACGGCGTCGCCGTCAAGGAAGGCGACGAGAGCCCCTATCGCAACGGCTGCATCCCCGCCGGTGCCGCCTCTGCCGCCGTGGTCGAGGCTGCCGAGCAGGCAGCTCTTGCCTTTGAGCAGGCCATGTACAAGTTCGAGACGCACCGCGCGCTTGCCGTGTGCGACGACTACCTGCGCGCCGCCAACAAGCGCTGGAGCGACGCCTCCAAGGCCGCCAACAAGCTCGAGGGCGACGAAGCAAACGCAGCGATGACGCAGGCCCTGGTTGATGCCTTTACCGAGCTGCGCGTGGCGACCGTCCTGATGCACGGTATCGTCCCGGCCGGCTGCGAACTCATCTGCGAGTACTTCGACGTCGATCCGGTCGCCTTCTTTAGCTGGGATAACATCTTTGCCTCCACGGACGAGTTCGTAGAGAGCCTGGGCGAGAAGCCCGGCGACCACCGCGTGAAGCCGCTGCCCCCGCGCTTCGACTTCTTCAGCAAGCACGAGAGCCAGTACTAAAGCACGCTAGTAGCAACGCGCCCGGGAATGATTATTCTGGGACGGGGATTAAAAAATCATTCCCGGGCGCCACAGTACAGTCTTTTTGTGACGGGAGTCATGGAATGATTATTTAATCCCCGTCCCAGAATAATCATTTAGGTGGAAGGAAAGACGGATGTCCAAGCCGCGTCGTCGTAAGCAGAAAAAGCAGGTTAAGCCCGAGCTCAAGCTCAGGCAGTTTGCCGCTACCGAGCTTTCCGACCAGCTTGCCGCCCTTCCCTGCGCCGCCGACCTGCCGCGCTTTATGGTCGACACGGTCGCCGGCGCCTATGCGCCCGCCGATGCCGAGCTCATGATCGAGGGCTTCGGCGCCGCGGCCACACGCCCGGTCACGCTGCGCGCCAACACGCTCAAGGCGACCGCCGAGGACATCGCTGCGGCGCTCGATGCCGCCGGCATCGCCCACAACCCCGTCACCTGGTACCCAGACGCCTTCATCCTGCCCGAGGCCCAGGTTTCCGATCTGTGGGATCTCGGCATCTACCGCGACGGCAAGATCTACCTGCAGAGCCTGTCGTCCATGATGCCGCCGCTGGTCCTGGGCGCACAGGCAGGCGAGGACATCCTGGACATGTGCGCAGCCCCTGGCGGCAAGACGACGCAGATCGCCGCCCTCACGCAGGGGCAGGCGCACCTTACCGCCTGCGAGATGAGCATTCCCCGCGCCGAGAAGCTCGAAGCCAACCTCCACCGCCAAGGCGCAAAAAACGTGCCCGTCATGCGCATCGACGCACGCGAGCTCGACGAGTTCTTCCGCTTTGACCGCATCCTGCTCGACGCCCCCTGCACCGGCACGGGCACCGTCATCAGCGGCAACGAGAAAAGCCTGCGAGGCCTGACCGAGCAGCTGCTCGTCAAATGCGCCCGCTCGCAGCGAGCACTTCTGGACCGCGCCATGGGAGCCCTTAAACCGGGCGGCACGCTCGTCTATTCGACTTGTTCGATCTTGCCGCAGGAAAACGAGGACGCCCTGCAAGAGGCCCTCGACAAGCACGTGGATTGCGAGCTTATCCCCCTCGACGGCACGCCGAGCGAAAGTGAAACGCGCCGTGCTCAGGAAGTTGGCGAAGAGCCACGCATCGAGTGCAACGCCCTCACCGAGGCCATCGCCGCCAGCCACGTCTCGTCCGTCGCCAACGGCCTGCCCGGCACGCTCACCATTCCGCCTAGCCGCGACTTTGAGGGCTTCTACATTGCCCTGATTCGAAAACGCAGCTAGCGCACGGATCCAAAACTCAACAAGCTATCTCTGTGCGCGTTTGCCCTGCTGGTCGCGATGCTGTTTAAGCATCGCGCGCTCCTTGCGTTCGACCCTTTTGCCCTTAATGGCCGTGACCACAAAGTAGATGACCGCGGCGGCAACGATTGCGCCCACGCACAGGCCAATCGAGCTAAACATTGCTGTCAATTCCATACCGCGTCACCTCTCTTTTAAACGGGACATTCAAGATAGCACCTCAATACCCGCCACCACAGCTCCTTCACGTTCGCCGGCCCTTCGGTCTAACGGATGGCGCGGCGGGGAAAAATCAACTCGTCAAACGATTTAGCATTCGCAATTCCGGCTGCATCGCGCCGGCCGTCATCACATAGAATCGAGCTTCCATGGATACCCTCAACGATCTAAATGAGCGCGTCGACGCCTTCGTCGGCACCAGCTCCTTCGACACGCCTGCCGCGGCAAACGACCAAGCCCCCATCGATGTGCCCGCCGAGGTTCACGAGGACATCGTCGCCTCGGTCGATTTCTCCGAGGTCGAGCTCGCAGACGAGTTCACCGAACCCCAGGTAGCCGTGACCCCCAACGGACTGCTTCCCATGGAGCCGCCGCCCATCGACGGGCGCCTGCGCAAGGCGGCCCTTCGCATGCCTGACGAGATTGAGGAGGCCAGCGGCTTCACGCTCTTCGGCCGTCGTATCAAATCGCTCATCTACACCACCGACGTCGCGGTCATCCGCAACTCCAACGCCGATGCCGTCTTTGCCGTTTACCCCTTCACGCCGCAGCCCGCCATTACGCAGGCGCTGCTGACCGTCGCCGAGTGCCCGGTCTTCGTAGGCGTGGGCGGTGGCACCACCACCGGCAAGCGCTCCGTTCAGATGGCAGCCGTCTCCGAGATGCAGGGCGCGGCGGGCTGTGTGGTCAACTCCCCCGCCACCGCCGAGATGGTCGAGCACATCACCAACATCGCCGACATCCCCGTCATCGCTACGGTCGTTCGCTGCGACGACGATGCCCACGCCAAGGTGCGCGCTGGAGCCAAGATTCTCAACATCGCCGCCGGCAAGAACACGCCCCAGGTCCTACGCGAGCTGCGCAAGCACTATCCCAACCTGCCGCTCATCGCGCCGGGCGGCAAGACGCCCGAGAGCATCCGTGAAACCATCGCCGCCGGCGCCAACGCCATCATCTGGACGCCGCCTTCGGCCCAGCAGCTGCAGACCGACATGATGCAGCGTTATCGCAAGATGAAGGAAGACGCCACACCTGTCATCTCGCACGACGATGTGCCCATTATCGACCAGGTCTCCGCCGCCGAGGTCAGCCAAGTCGAGAACATGAATCCCGACGTGCCGATTCCCGACGAAGTCATCGAGCGCGTCGCTTCGATCCACGAGCGCGTCGAGGAGCATCGCGCCAACCGCGGCCTCAAGCCGTCACTGCACGGCTTCTTCTTCCGCGGAAAGAAACGCTAACCCCAACAGCAAGGCCCGCCCCACAAACGTGAGGCGGGCCGTTTTCGTTTGAGCAATCATGCAGCGATGTGATGGGGCAAACTAATTCACGCGCTTGTCGCCCATAAAGAAGAGCGCCACCGTACCAGGTCCGGTATGCGAGCCAATCAGAGTACCGCTGTTATTGATCTCAATCTTGCCTTTAAGCTGCGGAATCTGTTCCTCGATCAGCGCCGCAACTGCCTCGGCATCCTCGCGGCACGCCGAGTGCGACATGACGCACTTACCCGAATAATCCGCACCGTCCTGCACGTGTGCCATCATGGTCTTAGCCATCTCGGAAATCGCGCGCTTCTTAGTGCGAATCTTCTCACGTGGCGACAGCCCACCTTCGCAATCGACTGTCATAAGCGGGCAAATCTTAAGCGCCGTGCCGATGATCGCGCTCGCAGCCGAAATGCGACCGCCGCGCAGGTAGCTCGACAGATCGGTCGAGAAGAACCAGTGGTGCAGTTTGAGCTTGTGCTCCTCGATCCAGGCAGCCGTCTCGTCGAGTGAAGCCCCGCTATCGCGCACGTCGGCGGCACATTCCGCCAGCAGGCCAAAGCCCGAAGACGCCGCCAGCGAATCGATGACGCGCACCTTGCCGCCCTGGGGATAGCGATCCGCGAGCATCTGCGCCGCAACGCAAGCCGAGCCATACGTACCCGAAATACCCGACGACAACGTCAGGTGCAGCACGTCTTTACCCTCGGCAACAAGCGGCTCCCAAAACTCCTCGTACTCACCCACGCTCACCTGAGACGTCTTGGGCATGGCGCCTGCGGCAATCTGGGCAAAAAACTCGTCCGGCGTAATCGACTGATACAGATCGTCCGTATAGACAACATCGTCGATCTCGTAATGAAAACACACGACAGAAATATTGCGCGATTCAAAGAACTCCCGAGTTCGATCGGCGGCGGATTCACAGGTCAGGACAAAATCACTCATATGAGGCTCCTTACTCATTGCTGCGCAAATTATCGCACAGTGAGCCTACATACGGTACATATGTCCACTATTTACCAAATCGAACCAAAAATAGCGAACATCTTTACCACCATCGTTTCCACCGACCCCACGCATAAATATCTGAGAAAACACCCTCTATCGTCTCCACCCAACCGCCATATCTACCTTCACTAAATCGATTTACCAAACCGTTCAGCCGACAATTCAGCCGCTGGCGCAAAATCGAAACAAAAGCGGCGCATACTGATAAACGTTTGACGCTGTTTATCAGTTTTATCAACCATATCGGAAGGTGTTTCATGGTCGCATTCGATCGCAATCCGCAAGACTTTAAGTATCTGCGCCTGCTGTCGAGACAGTTCCCCACCGAACAATCCGCATTTACCGAAATTATCAACCTCTCGGCCATCCTCAACCTACCCAAAGGCACCGAGCATTTTATGAGCGACGTGCACGGCGAGTACGAAGCCTTTATGCACATCCTCAACAACTGCTCGGGCGTCGTGCGCGAGCATGTCGACGAGATCTTTGGCGACACGCTCTCCTTTGACGAGAAGGGCGAGCTGTGCACGCTCATCTACTATCCGCGCGAGAAGATCGACCTGGTCCGCAGCCGGCGCGAGGACTCGCCCACCTGGTACAAGACGATGCTTGACCAGCTCATCATGGTCGCGCGTTCGCTTTCAAGCCGCTACACGCGCTCCAAGGTGCGTAAGGCCATCCCGCGCGATTACGCCTATATCATCGACGAGTTGTTGCACACGCACCCGGACGAGAACAACTATCGCGTGCGCTATCACGAGCGCATCGTGGAGTCCATCCTGGAGACCGCAAGCGCCGACGATTTTATCGAGTCGCTCGCCTCGCTTATCAAGCGCCTGGCCGTCGACCACCTGCACCTGGTGGGCGACATCTTCGACCGCGGCGGCGGCGCGGCCAAGATTATGGACCGCCTGCTCACCTACCATTCACTCGACATCCAGTGGGGCAACCACGACCTGCTGTGGATGGGCGCTGCGGCCGGTGAACCTGCCTGCATCGCCACGGTGCTGCGCAACAACCTACGCTACGACAACTACGAGATCCTCGAGAACGACTACGGCATCTCGCTGCGTGAACTTGTCGCCTTTGCTGATGCCACCTACACCGCCGGTGAGTCCATCACCCCGCTGATCAAGGCCATCAACGTTCTGCTCTTTAAGCTCGAGGGTCAGATTATCCAGCGCCACCCCGAGTTCGATATGACCGACCGCCTGCTACTCGACAAGATCGACCACGACACCGGCACGGTCACGCTCGCCGACGGCAGCGTGTGGCCGCTCACGACCAACGACTTCCCCACCGTCGACCCGACGGACCCCTATACGCTCACGTCTCAGGAGCAGCACATCATCGACAAGCTCGTGTCCGAGTTTGTCACCGCCGATCACCTGCATCGCCATATCGATTTCCTCTATTCCCACGGCTCGATGTACAAGGTCGCCAACGGCAACCTGCTGTTCCACGGCTGCGTGCCGCTCAACGAAGACGGCACCTTTAGCAGCATGAACTGCCTGGGCACCTGGCACGCTGGCCGCGATTATCTTGATTTTTGCGACCACATCGCCCGCCGCGCCTGGCGCATGGGCGACCGCGACGCTCTCGACTGGATGTGGTACCTGTGGATTGGCTTTAACTCACCCGCCAGCGGACGCCTGGTGCGTACCTTTGAGCGCGCCTATATCGCCGATAAGAGCACCTGGGTCGAGCCGATGGACCCGTACTTTACACTTACCAAGTCGCCCTCGGTCTGCGACGACATCATGCGCGAGTTTGGCGTCGCGCCCATGGCATGTTCACCGACCGGTCACATCATCAACGGCCACACGCCCGTTAAAACCACCAAGGGCGAGCAGCCTATCCGAGCCGAGGGGAAGCTGCTGGTCATCGATGGCGGCTTCTGCCGCGCCTACCATCCCAAGACGGGTATCGCCGGCTATACGCTCATCTCGAGCTCGCGCGGCTGCCGTCTCAAGTCGCACCGGGCCTTTACGACGGTTGCCGAGGCACTCACACGCAACGTGGACATCGAAAGCGAGACCAACCGTTTTGACCAAGCAGACCGTCGCCGCATGGTGAGCGACACCGATTCCGGAGCCAAGATCCGCAGCCAGATCCAAGACCTGCGCCAGCTGCTCGATGCATATAGAAACGGTGCTATCGAACAGCGCGCCTAGCCCCACCCGCGGGGATTGGCTAAACTTGCTGAGTTTGTCATCCCCACGGCGTCCCGGCGCCACCCTAAGGCAGGTACCATGCAAAAGCTCCTTGCGCAGATCATGAAGTTTGGCGTCGTCGGCGTCATTGCCACGGTCATCGACTTTGGCATTATGAATCTGCTCCACTACGGTCTGGGCCTCAACATCCTAATCGCCAACACCAGCGGCTTTATCATCTCACTCATCTTTAACTACCTCGCCAGCATGAAGTACGTGTTTGCGCACAAGGAGGGCATGAGCCGCCGCCGCGAGTTCATTATCTTTGTCGTGCTGTCCGTGATCGGCCTGGCACTCAACGACGGTATCGTGTTGACACTCAACGCCGGCCTGGGACTCGAGGCCAATATCGCCAAGATCTGCGCCACCGCGCTTGTCATGGTCTACAACTTTGTGACCCGAAAGATCTTCCTGGAAGGCGACGAGACCAAGTAACTCGCAACCTTGCAGCTTTACGATGCCCACGGATGACGCACGTCGAGCGCTGTGTTGTTCGTGGGCTTTGCTCGTTTACGGGCAAATTTTCAACGTTTGCGGATTAGCTCTTGAAAATTTGGCGAGTTCGTATAGTTCTTGGCAAAGACCTTACGTTTCCCTTGCAAAAGCTCTAAAGTATCCTCTGCTCGATTCATCAACGCATTGGATGTGATTACGTGCGCAAGGCACTGGCACAACCTCATACCAAGCAGTTCCTCAAGTTCGCTGTCGTGGGTCTTATCTCCTTTGGCATCGACTGGGGTATGCTCATTGCGCTTGTCGAGCTGTTTCACCTCGACTTTTTGATGAGCACCACGGTCTCGTTTACCACGTCCGTCGTGGTCAACTACTGGCTTAGCATGAAGTTCGTGTTCGACCATCGCGAGGGAATGAGCCGCAAGCGCGAGTTCACGATCTTCACCATCCTGTCGGTGATCGGTCTGGGCCTCAACGACCTATACATGTTTGTGGGCGTCACGTTTTTGAGCATCGGCTACCAGGCCATGAAGGCCATCGCCACGTTCCTCGTCACCTGGTACAACTACTTCAGCCGTCGCTTCTTTCTCGAGGGCGCACGGTCGTAGTCGATTCGCTATTTGCTTGAATGTATAACCGGTTGGAATTCCCATTCCAACCGGTTTTTTTGTTTGCCGAAAGACCCGGCGACCCAGTCCCATTCACTTGAAAAACGGGCGGCCCGGATGTTTGTCCGAACCGCCCGTCTGGCGCGCTATGTCGAGGCCTCTAGCCTGTAACGTAATACCAGACCACGTTGTCGCCGTTGGAGAGAACGTAGTTGCTGCAGGCCGTCATGGGCGTTGAGCCGTTGACGGAGTACATCCAGCCGCTCGTGCCGCCGTACTGTTTCTCGGCCAAACCACCAATCGCGGAGACATACGTGCCGTACGACGAGCCATGTGCGTTGACGGAAAGACCCAGCGCGCACAGGGCATCGTAGACGGTAGCGCCTTCGTTAAAGGTAAAGGTGCCACCAGAAGACACAGGATTGCCCACAGCGCTCGATGTGACCGAAACCGTCACTGTTATGTAGCTGGACTCCTGCGAGCCGCTCTGGCCGCCCGAGGAGGCGTTTCCACCATTAGAGGATGAGGCTCCATCAGACGACTGGCCACCGCCAGACGCATTGGAAGTATCACCGACTCCCGTATTTTGGGCAGCGGATTTATCGACAGACTTCTTGCCGTCCTGGTCCTCGGACTTCTTATTATCCGAGTTCTTGTCCGATTCCTTGTTTGAAGACTCGGAATCGTCCTTGGACTTGGACTCATCAGAATGCTTGGACTCATCTTTTGCGTCATTCGATGACTTGGAATCCTTGGAACTGGCCTCGCCCGAAGTCGTAGTCGAGCCAGACACCTTGGTGTCCTTGGTGACGACGCTCTCCCCCGTCACGGTCTGAATGATCCAGTCGATGGACCAGGCGCCGCTCTCGGAAGGATGAACGAAGCCCAGCGAGACGACAATCAGAATGGTGCACGCGGCAGTCAGAACGCCAAGGAGCGCCTTCCGTCGAGGGGCGGACGCCGCCGAAGCGGCGTCCTTTTGCTTTGCATCGTCAAGCTGGATAAACGAGGAATCTGGTTGCTTGGGGTCAGCGTCCTTGGATTTATTGGACACAGCCCTCACCTACCGACGTTTGGTGAACACGAACACACCGACGATGGCGAGACCGATGACGCCGGCGGCAACGCCAACGATGGCGAGTGGGTTGGTGCCAGTCTCCTGCTCGGAAGCACTAGAGGACTTCTTAGCAGTAGTCGTGGAAGCAGCACCCGTATCGGACTTGGAATCGGACTTCTTGTCGGACTTGCTGTCCTTCTTGTCAGACTTCTTCTCGTCCTTCTTGTCGGACTTATCGGAGTCCTTCTTGTCGGACTTGATGTCCTTGGTCTCGGTCTTGGTCGACGCCGTCGTCTTGGTCGTCGGCTTATGACCCGGGGCGACAGCGCCGCCAGTCTGCTGGCCCTTAGAGCCGGAACCAGTGCCGGCACCAGCACCAGAACCGTTGCCAGCGCAACCGTTGCCACCATTAGTGCCAGAACCGCCATTGCCGCCAGGGTTAACAGCATTCTTGGTCCACTTGGCATACAGCGTCAGATCGGCCGTCACCGGCGTACTGAAGTCATACGCCTGCGTGCAAGTCTCATCGGTATACCAACCGCCGAAAGTGTAGCCATCGCGCGTCGGATCGGCCGGCTTGACCAGCTTGCCGTCGGCCGTAGCAACAAACTTAGTGTCGCAAGCAGACCCGCCGTTGGAATTAAAGGCAACCGTCCAAGACTCAACGGCCCCGAGCTTGAACAGCGTGCCCGAGTCATTGATGTAGTACAGGTTGCCAGATGCATCGGCAATGACCGGAGAGTCACAGTACTGGTAATGGCCAGCCGCATCATAAATCTGCGTCGCCTCTGCATCGCCGAGCGCATAGCGATACACGCCACCACCAGCAGAGTAGTTGACGTAATCCTTGCTATCCGCGCTGTTAACGGTGAAGTACACATAGGTCTTGCCGCCCTGAACACTCACCAGCGGAGTAGCAGCAATACCGTTGAGGCCAGCCGGCAGCGCCTTGCCGTCGGCAGCAGCGACCATCGTGGTCTTACCCGTCTTCAGGTTATAGAGAACCAGAGCAGAGCCCGTAGCCGTCTGTCCGCCGACAATCAGATTGTCACCAAACACCGCAGGGGCGCTCAGATTATTCGTAAGACCCAGATCGACCGTCTTCTGCTCGCTCAGTACGCCCTTCGCCGAAAGCGAAATCACATGGAGCTTTCCATCGTGCGTCATCTGATAGAAGGTCGAACCATTGGACGGATCGGCGACACAGTCGGCGTTCGCGAGAGCGCCGAGCTTCATGGTCGAAACGACATCGCCCGTCGTCTTATCAATGCACTTAAGCGTACCCGCGCTCGTAGGAACGATGGCATACTTATCCGTCAAAGCCGCACCAGTCCAGTAATAGCCCTCGGCAGGGTCGATGTTCTGCCAAGAAACTTCGCCCGTGGCAATCTTAATGCGCGCAAAGGAGCCGTTGCCGTAGGTCGCGTTGTAATTCTCGTCATACGAAATATCGACCGAGCCTACATAGACGTACTCGCCGTCCGAAACGACGGTGCAGGAGCTCTGCGTCAAGTCCGTCAAACCGGGCGTCAGCCACTTGCAGATCAGCTTGTCTGCAGTAATCGCCTGGACCGCACCGCCGTTGAGCGGAACGATGATAAGGCCATTGGTATAGATCGGACGAGAAGTATAGCTCACCTTGGAGGCAAGCGGCGCAGAGGTAACCTTTTTGCCCGTGGACGAATCGATCTTAATGAGCTCGTTCTCGGTCGCGATGTACACAAAGCCGTTAGCGATGACAGGCTCGCTGCAGTTGGCATACTGCTGACCAGACTCGGCCTTCCAATCGAAGGCCCACTTAAGACCGGCGGCCTGCGCAGGCGTCTTGGCATCCGTTACGGTCGAACCGTTGCCACTGTTGCCGTAGCCGGCCCACTCGGCATCCCAATCAGGAGTCGTCGTGCTCGGGTCCACGACAATCTTGTCGGGATCGGGCATGGCCGAATCGTCGGTGGTATAGGCAAGCGTAACCTTATCGCCGCTCTTGAGCGTAATCTGATTGGCGCAGAGTAAGGAGGGCTCTCCGTTGATATACAGGTGCCAATATTTATTGGTCGCAGCATCCCAGGCATACGGCTTGTGATCGAACGGCGAGTTGATGGAATTGAGGAACCAGTACTCACCACTCTGGGAGCCGTTGTACGTAACGCCCTTGGCCTTCAGGACCGTCTCAATAAGGTTCTAAGCCGTAGAGCCCTCGGGCAGGGAAACATTGCTTGCCGAGCCCCAGCGAGTATTGTTGCCGTTGACATCGGGACCGATAACATCGACAGACCCAAGAACCTGGCCAGGAAGGGCATCGGCGTCAGCACCATACATAAAGGTGACGGCATCGCCCTCTTGGAGCTCGTAGACACCGGCGCCAACGTCGGCGAACTTGCCATTTACGTAGAAGCGCCAATAGCTATTAGTCGCAGCATCCCAGCCATAGGACTTACCATCGAACGGCGAAGTAATGCCGTTGAGGAACCAGCCCCAAGACGATTCGCCAGCATCGAGAGTAAGGCCGGTCTGCTCAAGGAGATCCTTGGCAGTAGAGCCCGACTTGAGACTCGTCTGGCCCGTCGAAGCCCAAACCTGCTGCTTGCCGTCCTTGTCCTTACCGAGGACCTGAACGGAAGCATGGACGGAATCGGACGGCAACTGGTCGCCCCAGCCACCGTAGAACCACGTAACGGTATCACCAGCATGAATGGTGACATTGTCTGCCGTGTAGTCGCTCGACTTGCCGTTGATGAACAGCTGCCAATAGGTCGAATAATCGAACGGCGTACCCAGCTCAACACCGTTGTACTTAAGGCTCAGAATGAAGGAGCCCGCAGCAACGGCGTCGATGCCATTCGCCTCGAGCGCGACCTTCGTAAGGTCAAGTGCGTTCGAGCCGGACGTCACCACATACTGCGCGTTATCGACCCAAGTCTGAGTCTTGCCCTGGGCATCGCGACCAATGACGGTCACATTCGCAGCAAGCTGGTCCTTAACGACAGGGGACGCGCTACCACCCGTAAAGGCAAACTCAATCTTCTGCCCCTGGGTGAGCTTGACGCCGCTCGCGCCAACCGAGGAAGACGCGCCGTCGACGAACAGCTGCCAGTAGGCATGAGTCGTCGGATCGTAGGCAAGCGTGCGGCCATCTGTCGGGGACGTGATGCTTTTGAGGTAGAAACCGTATGCCGTGTTCGGATCGTACTTCGCCTTGAAGCCCGTCTTCTCCTGCAGCTTAATGAAGGCATCCGCAGCCGTCGCGCCCTCATCGAGCTTGAGCTGCGTAGGTGCCACCCAGGTCTGAGCCTTGCCGTCGGCATCGGTGCCGATAATCGAGAACGAGACCTCGACTTGCTTCTTGGCGACATCGCCGGTTTCTGTCGGGTTCTCTGTCTGGACGGCAGTCGCGGCGGCAGATCCTGCTTGGCCAGCGGATGCCGTCGAAGACTGCTCGCTCGTGGCAGGGCTCTCCCCCGTCGCCGAGCCTTCGTCGCCAGTTGCTGCCTCTGTTGTGGCGGCACTGGCTGCAGGCGCGCTCCCGGAATCCGAAACCTCGGCGCCGCTCTGCTCAGCGGTACCGCCCGCAAGCGCTGCGTCCTCGCCTGGCGTCGTAGCCTGAGCCACAGCGTCGGTAATGCCCTCGGCACCCTCGGCCCACAGCTGAGCCGGCGTGGTGCTGAAGGCCATCGCGAAGGCCAGGAATGCCACCAGGCCGCGCTTGGCTACGCCGCGCGCGATTACGCCACGGCGACGAAGCGAGGCACGCTGGCACTCGTCCTCAAACATATCCATTTGTCTCCTACTGTCTGTACTTGGAGCGTTGCCTTGAAGCTGCCCCACGTCATCGCGCATGTTGCGCTCGAGTTCCCCCATCGGGGTCCCCCTTCCCTCCAGAGCCCTATGCACACCGGCGGCATACGCCGCAGCCGCATGCAAGATGGGAGGCGATCCGACTTAACCTTAACGACTCGGGCGCGCCGTCCGATCTGCGACGCGAACATCCCGAGCCAAGAGGAATTACGGTTACTGGTACAGCCGGGGACTTGCACCCCGATTCTCCCAAACGCGCAGGAAAACCGCGCATTCGTGCGTCTCCGCACCACCATCTAGGCCATCGATTAAAACCGTCAATATGCTATCACGCAAAAGGGCCTCGCACGCAGGCGAAGCCCAAGGTAAAAGCTATTGTTTGCGATAGGAAAATGCGGTGACGGCCGCAGCCTCTAGTGCTTGCCGCCGTGACTGTTGAGCCAGATATTGCGACCCAGCATAAGCGCCAGCACCAGCGCGCTCACGTAGCCCATAAAGCCAATGACTGGGATACCAAACACAACCGGCTCGATGCGTGCGTAGTACACCACCGACGAACCGATAAACAGGCCGGCGATAACGATAGCCATCGACATGCGGTCGATAATTCCGCCCAGCTGTCGCAGCGCCTTATCGCTGCTCATGATCTGCGTGTTTACCTTAAGCTGGCCGCGCGTAAGCATACGCGAAGCCAAGCCCAGATACTCGGCCGCCTCGAGCGAGCCTTTTGCCGCGCGATAGCTGCTCGCGGCAAGATCGCGGCTCATCTCGCGCATGCGGGCGTAGGTGCTCTTCTCGTTTTTGATGTGCGTCTGGATGATCTGGATCATGTTGACGTTGGGCATGTACTCGGTCAACAGGCCCTCGAGCGTCACCATGCCGCGGGCGAACATCGTCACCACGCTCGGCAGCTCAACGTCATTTTTGCGCGCGAGGTTTAACAGCGAAGTCAAAAACTCGCCGATATCCAGGTCTTTAAGGTCGAGGCCCGCAAAGTCAGCCACGATAAAGTCAAGATCGGACAAAAAGGCCGAATGATCGAGCTCAGCCGAGTCGCCACGCGTCACGGCGAAGCGCATGAGCGAATCCTTGAGCTTGGGCACGTCACCCTCGGCCACGGCGAAAATCATGTCTTTGACGATACCGCGGTCATGGCTCGACATACGTCCGACCATGCCCAAGTCGATAAAGTAAACGATACCGTCTTTGAGGATGATGTTTCCCGCATGCGGGTCGGCATGGAAAAAGCCGTCGTCGAGCACCTGCGTCGAGTAGTCCTCGACAATCGCGGCACCGATCTTTTCCAAGTCATAGCCCTCGGCCACCAAGCGTTCAGGATCGGCGATCGAAATGCCGTCGACGTAGTCCATAACCACCACGTGCTCGGTGCACAGGTCCAGATAGGATTTAGGGCACGTCACGCCATGAACGCTCTTATGGAACTCGTAGAAGTCGTTGAGGTTTTTGGCCTCGGCCAAAAAGTTGGTCTCCTCGCGAAACGAGGTCCACAACTCCTCGACTACGCCGTGCAGGTCAACGAATTGATCGGTGTTGACGAACTTGGAAACGATACGCACCACCGAGCGGATGATATCGATGTCCTGTGCCATAACCTGCTGCGCACCGGGGCGCTGCACCTTGACGGCCACGTCCTCGCCCGTCACCAGACGAGCGCGGTGCACCTGCGCGAGCGACGCGCTACCGAGCGGGTTGGGGTCGATCGCATCGAACATCTCCCCCAGGCGCAGGCCGTATTCTTCTTCCAGACAGCTGAGTACGACCTCGTACGGCACCGGCTCCACGTCGGAGCGCAGACGACGCAGCTCGTCGCAAAAGCGCTGCGGCAGAATCTCGGACCGGTTGGCCAAAATCTGCCCCATCTTGACGAACATGGGGCCGAGTTCCTCGAGCAGGCGGCGCAAACGAACCGGCGTGAGGTTATCCCACACGCGGTACTTTTTGACCAAGCGAACAATCTGCCCGATGCGTTCGCGACGACCCGCCGGCGTGAGCTGGTATTCCTCGTCCGGCGCCATCGCGTCGGGCTCTTCGGGCACCATATCGACAGCGCGCGGCTTTTTGCGAGCGCCCGAGACGGCGGCATCGACCTCATCGACAACCGCCGCCTCGTCACCCAAAGGATCTAGATTGTTGTAATCGGTGGTGGAATCTGCCATCTGCGCTGCTACTCGGCCTCTTCGGTATCCTTCGCATCGTCGGGCTCAACGGACTCGACGGGCACCGAGGTCACGTTGTCCTCGACCGAATCGACGATGTCGCGCACATGGGCTAGGAAGGCCGTGCGCTCAGGGGCGGTCATAACGCGGACGCGGGCAAGGATGAGCTCGTCGAGCACGCGCTGGGCCGCAGTCTCGCCCTGTATGCCCAAGCGCTCGGTCAGATCGGAGATGGTGCCACCGGCCTGCTCGAACATGTCGGACACGCTGCGGGCGATATCGGGGGTGGCGGTGTCCTTGCGGACCTGCTCGCCTTTGGTGTTAAGGTCGTCGAGGACCTTCTTGCCGCCTTCGACAGCAACGGCGGCAGCGCCAAAGCCCACGTTAATGGCGCCGTTAACAAGCTGATCGAGTTTCATAACCATGGTTGTCTCCAATCACAAACAACTGCATTGGCGTTCTTGTACCCAAGATTGAGCGAAAGCGACAAAGCGTTTTAGCGCTATTCGATCGACGGGAAATCCCTACCTCACGTTGTCATTCATCGCGAAAGAGTTCTTCATGGCGCAGCTCGTGGTGTAAAGCACCTTGCCCAGCAGGGCATCGGTCTCCACGCGAACACGCTCGGCAAAGGCCTCGTTGGCGCGTGCAAGCTCGGCAGGCACCTCGACCTCGGGCAGAGCGGCTACGGCAGCGTCGACGTCATGGATCTGCTTGTGGCCCATGCCACCGATCTTCTCCTGATAATCCTCGACCGCGCGGCCGCACTCATGGAAGCGGACGTCAGCCAGCGCGCCGATCAGGCGGTTGGCCCAGTAGAAGTTTTCGGACGTCACGCGAGCCTGCGTGTCGGCATAGTACTCGGGCATAGTCTCGACGTTGGCGTACAGCGGAACCAGCGCGTTAAACGAGTTGGAACCAAAGGCCATCCACTGCACGGCGCGGTAGGCCGGCTGCGCATAGGGGCGCAGCTGCAACACGGCAAGCTGGCTGTTGCGGTTGATGCCGATGGGGCGATAGGCACCACGCGTAGCGGGCGTGCCCCTGCTGCCGTAGCAGTCGTACTCCGTGCCCTGGTAGTGGCTCGAGAGCACGTACTTGATGTCCTCGATGGTCACCTTGCGCTCGGGCACGCGGCTCCAGGGGATATCGTCGCTCTCGGGCGTGTAGTCGGCGTCGGGGCCATCCCACACGTCGCTGGGGTTGAGGCAGCGCTGCATGTACCAGGCGCGCGGCGTGTTGTAGACATGGTCGCTGTCGCTGTGCGAGCCAAAGGCCTCGCGCGGGTTAAAGACGGCAGCCGGGCCGTCGCTCTCGACGCCCAGCGTCAGGTCCAGATGCCACTCGGCCATCCAGACGCGCAGGTCGGCGGAGCACATATGGTCGGCCTGGGCGCCCTCGGCGTCATCCAGGTCAAAGCTGTCGATGCCCAGCTGGTTGGGCATGGTCACATAGGCGTCGTCAGGCACGCGCTTGGCGATCCAGTGGTGACCGCCGATGGTCTCGAGCCACCAGATCTCGTCCACGTCGCTAAAGGCGATACCGTTGTTCTCGTAGGTGCCGTAGCGCTCGAGCAGGTCGCCCAAGATACGCACGCCGTCGCGGGCGGACTTGGCATACGGCAGCACCAGGGTCACCATGTCCTCCTCGCCCAGGCCACCGGGCTGCGCCGGCACATAGCCGTCCTCACCCTCGTTGCCCTTGGCGGGCACGTAGTCCACGAGCGGATCGGCGCCGCGGACGCGCTCGTTGGTGGTAAGCGTCTCGGTTGCGGACATGCCAACATTGAGCTCGTTGAAACCGGCCTCGGCCCAGATACCGTGGCCCGGGACAACATCGGGGACGCTCGTATAGCGCATGGGGTTATCGGGCAGCTCAACGGTCAGGTGGCTCAGGACGCTCGTGTAGACACGCGGCTGCTCGTCGGGATGCACTACGCGCATGCGCTTGGGCTCAAATACCCCGTTGGACGAGTCCTCGTTACGCGCGACCAGGGTCGACCCGTCGTAGCTTGCGTTTTTACCGACCAGAATCGTTGTGCACGGCATGCGCATCCTCCTTGAGCGAAAAAATCAAACGGCAACAGTGTATCGCTTCGGCGCAGAAAGGGCGAAACCACGGCCTCGGCAGCCCCCGTGGTCAAAAAATGCCAAATATGAGTACTGTCACCAATTTAGTGGCAGCAAATTTCCCTGTAACGAGTGCCGAAAATCCCCATTTGCCCAAAAGCAAGACAACGTTATTCCCCATAAGTTCAATAAAATAGGCTTCCTAACGATAATGGATACCGTTAGGAAGCCAAAAAGACGTAAGACATATGTGACTATCTTGGCAACAGTACTCATATTTGGCATTGTTTGACCACGTGGTATATAGCTAACCCCCTCAAACAGCCCAAAACGCCTATTTCGATGCGCGCTCCGCCGCCTCAATCACGTGTTTGGCGAGAATCGCGGTGGTCACAGCTCCCACGCCGCCCGGCACAGGCGTGATGGTGTCAACAACCGGCTCTGCAGCATCAAAATCAACGTCCCCGACCAACTTGCCAGCGGCCTCGTCCCAATTAATGCCAACATCGATGATTGTCTGGCCCTCGCGAACCGCGTCCACACCAATCGTGTGCGCGCGCCCAACGGCCGCAACCACAATATCAGCCGCACGGCACTCGGCAGCAAGGTCGCGCGTATGCGTATGGCACGTCGTCACGGTGGCATTGCGCGCCGTAAGCATGGCGGCAACGGGACGCCCGATCACCAGCGAGCGCCCGACCACAGCAACCTTAGCTCCATCCAGCTCAACGCCGTAATGATCCAGCAAAGCAAGCACAGCTTCGGCTGTGCAGGGGGCAAAACCCTCGCCGCGCCCCGAAAGCGTGGTGAGCAGCGAAGCCGGCGTCATGGAGTCAACATCCTTGGCGGGATCGAGCGCTGCGGCGACGGCGTTCTCGTCAAGGCCGGCGGGCAGCGGGCGGAACATCAGACAGCCATGAACAGCCGAATCGGCATTGATGTCCTCGATAGCCGTCAACAGCTCGTCCTGCGAAACATCGGCAGAAAGCAAAACGCGACGAGCCTCAATCCCCACTTTTTCGCAGCGCTTGAGCGCACCGCGCTCGTAGGATAGGTCGTCCTCGCGTTCACCTACACGCACAATAGCCAACGTCGGAACAACGCCCCGCTCGCGCAGGGCTGCGCAGCGAGCAGCAAGTTCCTCAGTCAAAGCGCGAGCAACGGGAGCACCCTTCAGCAGTTCAGCCATGGCTATCCTCTCTTCCTTGCAGCGTCGGAGGCGCGGCGCGCCAGCGCCTCGGCGCGCGGCAACCATGTGTCGAGCAGCTCATCACACGCCGTCTCGAGCTCCTCGGCACGAACGCGATCCTTCATAGACGTGGTGTTCGCAAAGAGCGTCAAACTCGCGCCTTGCATAGCGGCACGGCAGAACACGGCGCCGCACGCCACATCGGACAGCAGCTGACGCGAACCCTTGTCGGCCATGTCCTCGAGCAGCGCCAGCGCACGCCCGCAGGCATCCATAATGCGATACGGCGGCAGAGCGGCCACATGCAGCGCATCCTGAATCGCGGTCGCTCGAGCCGGATCGTCACGCGGAATACCGTACGCCGCGGACACCTGCCCGTAGGCACGAACGTCCTCGGCAACCAGACCCACAAGTTCCTGCGCCAACTCATCCGCCTGGGCAAACGCGCGCGTCAGATCGTCTGCGCGATCGGCAAGCGCGGGGTTTGTCGCCCCATAGCGGGCAACCATTCCGCAAAGCGAGGCGCCCAGCGCACCTACAAAGGCGCTCGCGCTGCCACCACCGGGAACCGGCTCGCGCGCGGCCAGCGCCTCGGCAAAACCGCGACAGGTTTTATCCATCATCTCTTGGCTCATACGCACACGCACCTTCAAGTCATATATATCGGTCGGGCGGCCGACGCCGGCCGACCGCATCGATCACGTAATGGTGCTAAGTCTAGCCCATAAGTACGCGAGCGTCAGCGCACCTGGCCATCGCGGATTTCTATGGCACACGATAGGCCATGCCAACGCAAACATGGGACACATGGCCCACCTTTCGAGACTCCCGAGCAGCACAAGCTGGGGCATATCTATAAGTAAGGAACCCGTTGGGGAACGGCCGCGCAACGGCCACAAGCGATGAACGGAGGCATAAGTCGCACAGTACACAGAGACATCCGCCGCCAGCGCAATCAGTACCCCAACAGCATGCGGCGCCGTGATGTCATCAGCAGACAAGGAGGACGCCACCATGATGAAAAAGACCCTATCAATCCTTTCCCTTTGCATCGCCCTCTTTGCCGCGCTCGCCCTTGTGGGCTGCGGCGGGAGCGCATCGGGCGGCGGCAGCGCCCCCAAGAGCGAGAGCAAGGAAAAGGCCCCCGTCGCCAAGAAGACCGACTACATCTGGTTTAAGGTCGAGATGCCCGAGGGCGTCGGCGTAAGCGACTCTGCCGGCAAGAATGCCGACAGGGTCCAGCTCACCTTCCCCGAAGACGAGAACGCCTCGGCCGATCGCTTTATCCCCGTTTGGAAAAAAGCGCTGACGGCCGAGGAATCCCACGCCGACCAGGCGGAAAAGAAGGGGGATACGTTCCAGTGGAAGGATGGCGGGTCCGTCGAGTATAACGGCAGGACGTGGCTCGTCGGAACATACGAGGACAACAGCGGCATCTCAACCATGCTTTTTACCGATGTTGAGCCGGGAAGCGTCTACGTCCTCATCTCGAACTTCGACCAGCACAAGAAAGAAGCCGAGGCACTCCTCAACTCCATCGAGTTCCCCGATGACATGGAAGAGGCAGTTTCCGAGGCACGCGAAGTCGAGATTTCGAGCATCGAGATCAAGTAACGGGACACCCGCACGCGCCTACGCGCACCCGCGCACATGCGCCCCATTAAAACAACGGGCGCCCAACCCGGGGAGGGCCGACAGCACCGGCCCTCCCCTCTTTTGGACCCGTGCATATTGCCACTTAACGGCGCAAATCCGGCCCTCAGAATGGGACACATGGCCCACCCTAGCGAGCCGTCCACGCGTACAGTAAAGGCAGGTAATCCATGGGCGGTTACAGATCGAGGAGGACACGACCATGAAAAAGAAGGCCTTTGCGATTCTCACCCTCTGCATCAGTCTCTTTGCCGCGGTTGCCCTGGTGGGCTGCGGTGGCAGCGGCGGCGCTACCGGCAGTGGAGGTGGCGGCGGAGCAGAAAAGCCAGCCGTGGATATGAGGACCGACTTCATTTGGTTTAAGGTCGAGGTCCCCGAGGGCGTCGAGATCACCGACGTCGCAGGCGACACCGCCGACAGGGCCCAGTTTAAGTTCACCGAGAGCGAGCACGCCAGCGATCGCTTCATCCCCGTCTTCGACTCTGACAAGAACGCCGATGAACTGTTCGACTACGAGGCAAAGTGGAATGCCAGCTTTGAGTGGACCGAGAATGACCCCGTCAAGTACAACGGCAAGACTTGGCGCAACGCTTCCTATACACACTCGGGCGGCGTAACGACCGAATACTTCACCGACGTTGACGGCGGCAGTGTGTATGTGCGTATCGACAACGTCGAGGAGCACAAGGACGCCGTCGAGACCATGATGAAGTCTCTGGAATTTGCCGACGACATCGCCGAGGCCAAGACCGAGGCCATGGACGTCAAGCTCGACGATATCGAGATCAAGCGCTAAGCGACTGGCGAGCGCAACGGGAAACACGGTCGCAGTGCAAACAAGCGACGGTACCCCAGCGCTTCGTACCCAGGGAGGGCCGGTAAACCGACCCTCCCTTTCTTATGCCTGTAGCCGACGAACGCGAGGATGCCGGACGCCGGAACCGCCCCAAATGTGGCAACAGTACGAAAACGACAAACACCCCAACACGTCCGCCCACCGATTTATTGCGCCGCGCAGACAATTAAACCAGCATCTTTAAACATCTGGGCAGTATAGTGACCAAAACTATCGCATAACCGCACTCTGCGAATGGAGAAGTTATGACCGAACACCATGCCATCAGCCGCCGAGCGTTTACGCTGGGCCTAGGGCTTGCGGCGTTGTCACCACTTGCAAGCCTGCCCGAAACCGCAGCGCCGGGCATTCCCCTGCGAGCGGCATTTGCAGACAACACACCCGCACCGTCGGACAGCCTCCACAATTTCGTCATTCGCCTTCGCCCCGCGGGCTATTTTCGCACCGCGAGCGTCAACCAAGACGGCAACGTTCGCGGCAACGTCTGTCACCTGTTTAACGACGGCACGTCCAGCAAGCTCATCCTTGAGAACGTAACGACCAAGAATGACGATACAAACTGGTACGCCATCCGCACCTTGCTCAATTTCGAAGAGCATAAAAAGACGGGCTACAGCATTTGGTCGGTCGACGACGACTCGGACAAAGATGGAAAGGTCATCCACGTATGGGGCGGCGAGTATGACAACAAGCCCAGCCGCGCTTTTGCGTTCGAGCGTCAATCAAACGGAACCTACATCATCCGAGACCGCACGGTCGAGAAAGAAACCGAGAAAAAAGACATTAAGTACCTGGCAATAGAATCGAACGGCAAAGACCAGGACAACAATAAGATCTGCCATAAGAGTAAGAGCATTCCGTGGGAGCTCGAACTTATCGGTTACGACATGAAAAAGAACGATGCCACGGTTAGCAGCCTCGACTGGATCACGTACAGCAGCTACGTCGACGGACCATGTTGGATGAAATACGTCGACGACAACAAGTTCCTCGACGAGCTGAGCATCCCGGGTACGCACGATTCGGGCACCTGCAGCGTGGACAACGACACTGAGCCCCAATCCTCGCAAGTAAAATGCCAGCAGGATTACATTCCCACGCAGTTGCTCGAAGGCATTCGCTATTTCGATATCCGGCTCGGAAAGGGCGATGACCCCGGCATCGACCACGGGATTTTCTACCTACTCAAAAAAGACGGGAACTATCTGCATCTCTCCGATGTCATAGGCTACTTCAAAACGTTTTTGAACGAAAACCCGACAGAAGCGCTCATCATGCTTGTATCACGAGGCAACGACGAGGCTACCGACGAAAGTGTTACGACGGCTTTCGCCAAGGTTTTGGACGACAACCCCAAACTGTTCTATACGTCGAGCCGCGTTCCCACACTGGGCGAGGTGCGCGGAAAGATCGTCCTGCTACGTCGATTTGGACTCGACGGCGACAGCGTAAGCGGCCACACGTGGGGACTCGACCTCACCGAATGGGATAACAAAATCGCAGTGCACACCGACAGCAGTTCCATGTGTCTCGTCCAAGACGCGCGGGGCTTTGAAGCCGCGGGGGAAACAGGCGACAAAGAGCCCTATTGCACCAAGGTATACGCCCAGGACAAGTACAAACTCACGGGAACCGACAAGCTCAGCTGGGTCGATAATGCGCTGAAGGAAACGACCGGGCGCACGCGCAACGAGGTAGATGTCGAGGACGATAACGGGGCCAAGGAGAAAGTCCTGGAGCGTTGCTGGTCTATCAACTACACCAGCTGCACGGGCTTGTCGCACGGAGGCAATCCTTTTACCTCGGCACGAGTAGTCAACGAGCATCTGTATAAGAGCCCGTACATCAATCCCAGCGGCATCGAGGATACAAAGTCAGATTACCTCAAGCACATTGGCATCATCGCATCCGACTTTGTTGATGCGGCGCTGGCCCGGAGCATCTACCAGCGCAATTACAATTACGATACGAAGCACACGCAGTCGGCTTCGTGCTGCCTCCCGACCCGCATGCGCATGACGTACGGCGACTCGCTGAGCGATGCCTCGCTCCAGGATGGCAAGACCGTTGGCGAGGGCCATTTCCGCCTTGTCGACAGCAGCAACGTACTCAACGTGGCGGCTTCGGGCCATGCGTTTACCATCGAATACGTGGATGTCGACGCCTTGGGCAACGAGACCGTTACGGGGCTGCTGGGCTCTGTGCCCATCGATATCGATCCACGCGCGCTGACGCCCCATTTTGAGGGACTCGAAGGCCTTAAGGCCGGCGAAGACGTGCGCGCCAAGATTGCGGCATCACTCGAGGGCAAGCTCGAAACCGATGCCTGCACGGCCCAGCTCGAGTTTGTGCACGACGCGGACGGCGCTCCGGGCACGGCAATGGCCGAGGGCGAAACATTTGCCGCAGGAACGTACTGGGTGCGCGTGAACGGTCTCTTGGGCGACGCGGCGCAGAACTACACGCTCGCCAGCGACGGAGCCGCAAGCTTTACCGTAGCGGCCTCGGGCAGTGCGGGCGGCACCGGCAGCGGCAACGGCACCAACGCGAGCAGCACCGACAAGAACGGCAAGGACAACAAGGGCAAGGGCTCGGGCGGAAAACTCGCCGACACGGGCGATGGCTCCGGCATTGCCGCCGGGCTCGCCGCTGCCGCCGTGGCGACGACGGTCGCCGGCGCAGCGATGCTTGCAAATGACCGCGAAAACGCTGGGGACGATAGCGAATAGGCAAGCCGGCCCTTTTAGACACATCGACTCAATCGGGGGCGCAGGATACCGTTCTGCGCCCCGATTTTCACCTTGGCCCAAACGTCGCCATAGGCTACATCACCATGTTCAGCGCGTTAACAAACTCCTGGGCCTTCGCACGGCTGCTCAGGCTAAAGACGCAAGCAGTCAACAGTCGATTGCGCAGAAAAACATCGCGGCCCTTGATTCTATTGACGCCCGTAATGTCCTTAAGATAGACAATCTCGGTGTGCTTGCCGCCGAAAGTGTCCTTCTTGAGCACCTCAATACGGTTGGGGTAGATCTTAACGTCTTTAAACCTACCCGAACCTTTGTCCTGGAACAGCAGCGTGTTGCTGTCCATACGCGTCACTCCCGCGGGGTTCGCTAAAACTGCCTCTATGGTCACATTTTAACCACCGCAAGGCTCCCATGCGAAGGTGCCAGACAACATAGCAATTCGTGTCCGCGCGAGGCTTTAAACTAAATGCGTTAAAGATGCATTCCACAAGAGGAAAGTGGGGCGACAGTGATGGGTGAACTAGTAAACCGTGGAGAATCGGCAATCGTGCCCGAAGGTTTTTCAAGCAGGTCTCCTCGATTCTCAACGCCGCTCGCGACAAGGCCTATACCGCCGTTAACTTTGCGATGGTTGAGGCATATTGGGAGATCGGCAAGAGTATTGTTGATGAACAGGGCGGAGAGGAGCGCGCCAAGTATGGCGATGCACTGATCGACGAACTTGCCGTTAGATTGACTAAGGATTTTGGCAGAGGCTTCAACGCCAGAAGCTTAAGATACATGCGTCAGTTTTATCTTGCGTTCCCAATCCGGAACGCGCTGCGTTCCGAATTGAATTGGACACATTACCGCAGGTTATCGCGTATAACCGACCCTGATGCTCGAACATGGTACATGAACGAATGCGCCGATTCTCGTTGGAGCACGCGTCAGCTCGAACGCCAGATCAACACCATGTTCCGCGAGCGCCTACTTGCCAGCAAGGACAAGGAGGCCGTCACCCAGGAAATCCAAAAGAGCGCCCCGGCTCGTCGCCCCGAGGATATCATCCGCGACCCATATGTACTGGAGTTTTTAGGTTTCTCGGACGATACTGCGTTTCGCGAGAGCGATCTAGAGCAGGCGCTCATCACGCATCTTCAGAAGTTCCTGCTGGAGCTTGGCCGTGGTTTCGCTTTCGAGGCGCGCCAAAAGCGCATCACCTTTGATGGGCGCCATTTCTATATTGACCTTGTTTTTTACAACTATCTGATGCGCTGCTTCGTGCTCATCGACCTTAAGACGGACGACCTTACGCATCAGGACCTGGGCCAGATGCAAATGTATGTGAACTACTACACGCGCGAGCTCATGAACGAAGGCGACAATCCGCCCATAGGCATCGTGCTCTGCGCGGACAAAAGCGATTCGATTGTCGAGTACACGCTGCCCGAAGACAACGACCAAGTGTTTGCCGCCAAATACCTGCCGTATCTTCCAAGCAAGGAAGAGCTGGCGCGCGAACTAAGCGCCGAGTACCGCGCCATCAACGAAGCGACCAATGGCGAAACGCAAGGGTAGCAGCACGTTGCGACCGAAGCCACCGCAGCCGTCGCAGGCGCACTCGCGGTTGCGACGCACGCTACGAAACAATACCGGTCATGGACGCCGGCAACGACATTCTAGCCGTGGCTGGCGAGCGTGACCTGACAGGCAAAGACGCGGCCTTCGTCTGATGTGGGTCCATTGGCTGCCACAGAAAAGGGCCGGTTGCAGCCGGCCCTTTAGACGATAATACCTGCGTTGCCCGCGCTTCCGAAGTGTGACTAGCTGAGGAGCGGGTTCCGCGGCACAACCTGATTTTACCCAGTGAGGAGGCTCTTTTGCAGCCGCTCCACTGTTTATTTACATCTGGCACCCTCAAACAATCAGACGGCAGCCCGCACTCCTGAGAGCTGCCCCGCACCCCCGGCCATCACCTTACGGCAACAACCGGTGCTACTCCCCTACTTCCCAAATAGCGCACCCAGCAGACCGCGGCGTTTGGGCTTCTCCTCTCGGTAGGAACCCTCGACGGCGGCTGCAACCTGGCGCGGTTGCTCGCCGCCTCCACGGCGCACGATCTGGTATAGGAAGGGCGATTTAACGTATTTGACCTCGATGGGCGTGGCATGCACGGTACTTTCGCCGGACAGATGCAGACTCGGATTGAGCGACGCCACCACATGCGTCTCGCGCTTGTCGCTAAACACCACCGCGGCCGCGCGGCCCGTCTGGCCGTTCACAGCGATGCGCACTTGCTCGCCGTCGCGGCTGTCCGTCGCCGGACGATCGACAAAGTAGACCGGCACCATCACCAGACCGTCCTTATGCTTGCGGGCCTTGCGCGCCCAGGTTCGGATGCTCTTTTTATTGAGCCCAAGCACTGCCTCGGCATCGTTGCCGACAATGTCGAGCGCCAACTTATCAATGACCACTTGGTCCTTGGTAGACGCATCGACGGAGACAACGCGAAAGTCACCTTCCTGCATGGCCGGGTCAAACGGCCCAACCTTGGCAAAGTCCCACGGCTCCAAAATGCCCATAAGGCGAACATCCAGATAGTTTGCCCGCGGATACGCCCAGTCGAGCACCTCGTAGTACACCAGGGTTTCCTTGCTCAGGCCCTTGCCCGGGAAGCTCGCCATCATACGCAGGTCCGCCAGCGCCATGGGGAAATAGAAGAGCATCATGTCGTTTTGGATTGCGTCTTCCACCTCGTGCCCGGCAAAGGCATCCGGGTACTGGCGCACCAGCTGCAGTGCGTTGGCACGTGCCTGCTGCGGTGAGATTTCGCAGGGAATACCCTGCTCCGGCACATACTCCGCACCCACGCCCATGGTCAGACGTTTGCTAAACGTACCGGGCTTGAGCAGGTCGGCAATGCCGATCTTGTTGCCGCAGGACGGGCACTCAAACACACGCTGCGTTGACTCGCCCTCAAAGGACGCTCCGCAGAAGGGGCAAGGAATGCTCACATGCGTGGCCTCTTGGAACTCCTGCGCCGTGCCGCGATCCTCCCACAGCAGATGTTCCAGGACCGACTGATTGCGCCAGTGCGAATTGAAGAAATACCAGTCCGGGTCCTCCGGGCGCTCGAGTTGCGACACATGCGTGAGCTTGAGCAGTCCATCCACCACCGTCAACGGCGTATGGCGAATGCCCAAAGCGCTCTTGGGCTCTCCGGCGTCCGCCTGCCACGGAATGACCGCGCCGCAATAGGCGCACTCAAAGCTGCGCTTAGCCTGGTGCGAGTACATAGGGCCGCCGCAGTTTTGACATTTAATGGCAAACATCTCGTCCATGGAAACGTCCTCCTTTGCACAGGGGCTATCGACGTTAAGTATGTCGAGCAAACAGGCACATGCCCATACCCATGTGGCCCAAAATGGACCACCCAGGCAGACGAGAAGGCTCGCTCGTTAGCACCGGCAGACCATTACTGCATTTTCTGAGCATCGGTGCACAGCGCCTCCGCGCGAGCTACACTATCCCCTTAAACATGATTGTGAGGACGACCGCTATGCTATTTGTAAATCGGCTGGTACATACGCTTGTTCCCGGCAGCGAGGGCGAGCCGGTCGATACCTCCTGCCGCACCAACGCGGGCTTCGCCGCAAGCCTCATCTGCATTGGCCTCAACATCACCCTGTGCCTGGCCAAGGGCATCGCGGGCCTGCTCGCCGGCTCCGTCTCCCTCATCGCCGACGCTTTCAACAACCTCTCCGATGCCTCGAGCAACATCGTAAGCCTGCTCGGGTTCCGCCTTGCCAGCCGCCCGGCAGACGAAGGCCACCCCTATGGCCACGGCCGCTACGAGTACCTAGCCGGTCTGTTCGTCGCCGTCCTGGTTTGCGCCGTCGGCATCAACCTGATCCTCGAGTCGGTCACTAAGATCATCAAGCCTTCCCCCACTGCATATTCGGTGCTCTCCTTAGCCGCCCTCGTCTTGTCCATGCTCGTTAAGCTCTGGATGGCCGCGTTCAACCGCACGTTGGGCGACCGCATCGACTCGGAGACGCTCATCGCCACAGCACAGGACTCCAAAAACGACGTCATCACCTCGGGCTCGGTCCTGGTGGCGGCGCTTATTTCGCAGACGACCGGCTTTGACCTCGATGGCTGGGCAGGCCTGGGTGTGGGCATCTTCATCTGCATCAGCGGCCTGGGCCTGGTGCGCGACGCCATCAGCCCGCTGTTAGGACAAGCGCCCGACCCCAAGCTCGTCCAGGAAATCCGCGACAGGATTATGTCGTACCCCCAGGTCTTGGGCACACACGACCTCATGGTGCACGACTACGGCCCCGGTCGTCAGTTTGCCAGCGCCCACGTGGAGATGCCCGGCGAGGGCGACGCATTTGAGCACCACGAGATTTTGGACACCATCGAGCACGACATCAAGCGCCAGATGGGCATCGGCATCACGTTGCACTGTGACCCCATCGCCACCACCGGCGACGACCTGCGCGGCTGGGTCAAGCGCGGCATCATGCAGATCGACCCCGCGCTCTCCATCCACGACCTGCACGAGCACGACGGGTTCGTTTCGTTTGACCTTGTGCGTCCCGACGGCTTTGACATATCCGACGAGGAGCTGCTGGAGCTCGTCACGCGCATCGTGCACGAGCGCCGACCCAATGCCTCATGCGTCGTTACGTTTGACTCGGGCTTTAGCTCGCCCGACCGTCCGGCCGAGCAGCTGTAGCCCGCTTAACAGCTAGTTTCCCTGAGCGCCCGAGATGCCGTTTTGCAGAGCGTTCCAGGCATCCGTCGCCATGCCGCCCAAGTTCTGAGCGGTGTCGCCCAGGTTCTGGGCCGTGTCGCCCAGCTCTTGGGCCTTATCCCCAAGCTCCTGTGCCTTGTTGCTCAAGTCCTCCAGCGTATTGGAACTCGAGCTGTCGGTACCGCTTTGGCCGTCGGGCGAGTTGCCCGAGCTATTCTTGTGCGTGAGTTGAATTTCGAGGTTGCCGCTGTCGTTATAGTAAGCAGAAGTAACGACCCAGTTGGCATCGATGACGGGCGTTGAGCCATCATCAGTCAGGACCACGGCATTCGAAAGATTGGCGCCGCGCGACTTGAGAAGTTTCTTGGCGTTGGACCAGTACTGCCCCGGGATATCGCTCAGATCGACGGTGCTAGACGAGGCGGACTCGGTTTGCTCGGCAGCGGTATCGGCCGTTGAACTCCCTCGTTTGTTGAGCATGCCCGACACAATGGCAAACACAACCGACAGCGCAAAGAAGATCGCCAGCACGATGAGGATCTTCTTGATCACGCTCGACGAACGCGACGGCTTCTTCTCCTCGTCCTCGCCATATTGCGGAATCGACTTGGGGTACTCGCGATACGGCTCGCGCGACTCGTGGCGAGACTGCTCCGTGCGAGGCATATACGTCGTCTGCTGAGGCTGCGGAATGGGATTTTGTGGCAGGTCATCATAGGGATTCGGCGTCGAGGCGGCATAAGAATCCTGCGGCGCGTAATCAAACGGGTCCGGAGCTGCATTGCCATAGGGGCCTTGCGAAGATGCAGCGTAAGAATCCTGCGCCGTGTCGCCATAGCCCATAACCCGGGTGGGCTCGGCAGAAGGCTGCGTCGCGGCGGGGTCGGTATAACCGGGGTTGGGAACAACGCGGGTCGCATCGGCGCTATCGCCAGCCTGCGCGGAACCGTAGCCGCCCATCACGGTTGTCTTGTCCTGATCCATGCAACGATTCCTTTCCGTCGCGCGTGAGCATCAAGTTATCCATGCATTCTACCCGCGCAAAAGCCTATGATGGGCAGAGCCCGTCGGTATCTACAAGACATGCGCGGGCCTAAGGATAAAAAAGCCCCGCCGGGCCTTGGGGGCACGGCGGGGCGGGCAGGCAGCTAGGGGCAACAGGCTTAGAACAGGCCGGTGATGTTGCCGTCGCTGTCGACGTCGATGTTCTCAGCCGCGGGGACCTTGGGCAAGCCCGGCATGGTCAGAACACTGCCAGTCAATGCGACCACAAAGTGGGCACCGGCGGAAACCTTGAGCTCGCGCACCGTGATGCGGAAGTTCTCGGGAGCGCCCAGGGCCTTGGCGTTGTCGCTAAAGCTGTACTGCGTCTTGGCCACGCACACCGGCAGGTTGCCAAAGCCGTTCTCGCGCAGCTCGGCGAGCTGGCGCTTGGCGGCCGGCGTAAAGTCGACGCCGTCGGCGCGGTAGACCTTGGTGGCAATGGCCTCAAGAGCGTCGGCCACATCGGCGCCGTCCTCATAGGCAAACTTGAGCTCGCTCGGCTGCTCAATCAGACGCATGACCTCATCGGCAAGCTCGAGCGCGCCCTCGCCGCCCTTGGCCCAGACCTCGGAAAGCTTAACGTTGACGCCGAGCTTCTGACACTCGGACTCGATGAGCGCAAGCTCGGCCTCGGTGTCCGTCGGGAAGCGGTTGATGGCGACTACGCAGGGCAGACCATAAACGTTCTGGATGTTGTCGACGTGACGCAGCAGGTTGGGCATGCCGGCCTTGAGTGCCTCGAGGTTCTCCTCGTTGAGGTCGGCCTTGGCGACGCCACCGTTGTACTTAAGCGCACGAGCGGTCGCGACGACCACGACGGCGCTGGGGCGAACGCCCGTCATGCGGCACTTGATGTCGAGGAACTTCTCGGCACCCAGATCGGCACCAAAGCCGGCCTCGGTAATGGCAACATCGCCAAAGCGCATCGCCATACGCGTGGCCATGATAGAGTTGCAGCCGTGGGCAATGTTGGCGAAGGGACCGCCGTGGACAAACGCGGGCGTGCCCTCGAGCGTTTGCACCAGGTTGGGCTTGAGCGCGTCCTTAAGCAACGCGGCCATGGCACCCTGGGCCTTAAGGTCGCGGGCACGGACGGGCTCGCCGGCAAAGCTATAGCCGACGACAATCTCGCCCAAGCGTTCCTTGAGGTCGCTGATGCTCGTAGACAGGCACAGAATTGCCATGACCTCGGAGGCAACGGTGATGTCGAAGCCGTCCTCGCGCGGCACACCTTGGGCCTTACCGCCAATGCCATCGATAACATGGCGCAGCTGACGGTCGTTCATGTCGACAACGCGCTTCCAGGTGATGCGCTTAACGTCAATACCGAGCTGATTGCCCTGCTGGATATGGTTATCGAGCATGGCGGCCAGCAGGTTGTTGGCAGCACCGATGGCATGGAAGTCGCCGGTAAAGTGCAGGTTGATGTCCTCCATGGGAATGACCTGGGCCCAACCGCCGCCAGCGGCACCGCCCTTGACGCCAAAGACGGGACCGAGCGAAGGCTCACGCAGGGCCACGGCGCTCTTGATACCGCGACGACGCAGGCCATCGGCCAGACCGATGGTCGTGGTGGTCTTGCCCTCGCCCGCGGGCGTTGGGTTGATAGCGGTCACGAGGACGAGCTTGGCCTGGTGATCAGTCGGCTCGTTGAGCAGTGAATAGTCGACCTTAGCCTTGTCGAAGCCGTACGGAATAAGGTGCTTAACGTCGACGCCGGCGTTCTTGGCCACCTCGGTAATAGGCAGCGGCGTGACAGAACGTGCGATTTCGATGTCAGTAGGCATGGGCGGTCCTTTCGTTACCGAATGAGAAAAAGACCAATTCAGCATAGCACGGGCGCGCAATAGTAAAACGCCCATAACCGATGAACGGCGATATGTTTACCCGATGCCCAGCGATAGTCCAACAGCCCGCCAAAACAAAACGCCCTAAACGGTAGGTTCAATCCCCAGGTGCTCAAAGGTGCGGAGGGTTGCCTGACGGCCCTGCGGCGTACGAATCATCAATCCGCACTGCAGCAAATAGGGCTCATAGACATCCTCGAGCGTGCCCGGGTCCTCGCCCACCGCGCTGGCAAGGGTCGTAAGTCCCACGGCGCGACCGGAGAACGTCTTGGCGAGCGTCTCCAAAATGCGAATATCCATCCAGTCCAGACCGAGCTCGTCGATCTCGAAGAACTCGAGCGCCTGGCGACAGATATCGAGCTCGATGGGGCCGTTGCCGCGCACCTGTGCGTAATCGCGCACGCGCTTGAGCAGACGGTTGGCAAGACGTGGCGTGCCGCGCGAACGCGAGCCGATCTCGAGTGCACTGGGATGGTCGATCGTCACGCCCAGGATAGTCGCCGAGCGCGTCACAATCTGCGCGAGCTCCTCGACCGTGTAGTAATCCAGGCGATATGAAATGCCAAAGCGGTCGCGCAACGGGCCGGTCAACATGCCTGAACGGGTCGTTGCCGCCACCAGCGTAAACTTGGGGATATCCAAGCGAATCGAGCGCGCCGCCGGACCCTTGCCAATCACGATATCGAGGGCAAAGTCCTCCATCGCGGGGTACAGGACCTCCTCGACCGAACGGTTGAGGCGGTGGATCTCGTCGATAAACAGCACATCGCCCGGCTGCAAGTTAGTAAGGATGGCCGCCAGGTCGCCCGTGCGCGCGATGGCAGGGCCACTCGTGGTCTTGATCTGAGCGCCCAGCTCGTTGGCGATAACGGTGGCCAGCGTGGTCTTGCCCAGGCCCGGAGGACCCGAGAAGATCACGTGGTCGAGCGTCTCGCCACGGCTCTGCGCCGCTTCGATCAACACGCGCAGGCTCTGCTTGATGTGCTCCTGGCCGCAGTAATCGTCCAGGCGCTGAGGGCGCAAAGTGCGGTCGACATCGAGATCCTCGGCCGTCAGCTCCGAGCCCACCATGCGCTCGCCGTGCGCCATGGATGCCGCCGGCGAGTTACCGGGCGTCGCCCACAAGTCCTGAGAGTCATCGGCTTCCCACATCACGCATCCATTCCGAGTCGCTTAAGCGCCGCGCCGAGCAGATCCTCGACACGCATATTCTGCCCATCATACCCGCTCAGGGCAACATCGGTCTCCTGCGGGCTAAAGCCCATGGAAAGGAGTGCCGCACGGGCATCGTCGATCGCCGAGGGAGCGGCAGCGGGCACGGGCATCGCAACCTGTCCGGGAATCACGTCGACCGGCACAAAGCCCTTATCCTTGGCAAAGGTGCTCTTGAGTTCCAGGATCAGGCGCTGAGCTGTCTTTTTGCCCACACCGGGTACCTTGGCCATGCCCTTGTCGTCCTCGGCCATCACCAGCGAATACAGCTGCCCCACGGTATAGGTGGAAAGCACGGCAAGCGCCAGGCGCGGGCCAACGCCCGAAACGGACACGAGCCGGTCGAACATCGTGCGCTCATCCTTTGAGGAAAAACCGAAAAGTGTCATGGCGTCCTCGCGCACCTGCATACGCGTGTAGAGACGGACCTCGCCGCCGGGCGTCGGCAACGTGGCCGCAGTGCTGCCCGAGATGCCGAGTTCAAAGCCAACGCCCGACACATCGACGACAGCAGAGCTCATCGTGGACTCGACAAGCGTTCCGTGGAGCTGGGAAATCATCAGTATCCGGTTCCTCTCTGTTGATAGAACTCGCCACCGGTGAGGGCGCGGGTGCGGCTGAGGTTTACGTGGCAGATGGCGCAGGCCAGGGCATCGGCGGCATGGTCGGGATGCGGGTCGTGGTCGAGCTGTGTTAGCGTGCGTACCATATAGGCGACCTGCCGCTTGTCCGCGGCGCCGGTGCCCACCACAGCCTGTTTGATCTGCATGGGCGTGTACTCGCCAATCTCGAGCGCGCATTCCGAAAGCGCTACGAGTGCAGCACCGCGGGCATGCGCCGTGGGGATGGCCGAACGAACGTTGGCGCCAAAGTAGATGCTCTCGACAGCAGCTGTGTCGGGTCGATAACGCTCGACGACATCCTTAAGGTCACGGGCGATATGCGACAGGCGCACCGCAAGCGGGCTGCCCGCGCTGGTCTCGATGCAACCGTAGGCACGGCAGCGAACCTCGCCACGCCGCTCCTCGATAATCCCCCAACCCGTATGAGCCAAACCGGGGTCAATGCCCAAGATAACCAAGCCGACCTCCCCTCGCCACAAGCACAGCGCAAGACAGGGCCCCGCGCATCATTCACGAACGTCTGTTCTAGACTAACACAACGGGGCCAAGATGCTTAGTTGAAGTATCGGGGTTGGAAGCGAATCCTATCCCATAGTTAGTTCTGCGAGAAAAAGGGGAACTGCCTCGGATCTACTGGCGGGTGCGGCATCGGGCCACCCTGGGGACTACCTTGCGAGCCGCCCTGACCGCCCATCATCTTATCGATGGCGTCCTGAACCTCGCCCTCGAACTTTTTCATTCCCTCGTGTAAACGACGCTGACCGTCCTCAGAGCGCAGCTCCTCCATCTGCTCGGGCGAAATGCCCAACAGGTCACCCAATATGCCCATCATCTCGCCACGCATGCGCTCGCTTGTATCCTCGTCGGCAAAGCGGTTCACCTCGGCGCGCGCCAGCGCATCGACCGTCATGCGTTCCTTGCCGCTCAGCCCCAGGTCGGACCACGCGAGCATGTACGGCCAGGCGCGCTCAACAAACGAACGGGCCGAGACGATCGGCGCCGTCGGCAGCATGCGGCGGGCGGCCTCGCCCTGACGCACGAGCATCAGCAGCAGCGAGCAAGCCTCGGGCTTGCCGGCGGCCATCGGGATGTCGTCGAAAGCTCGATTGCGGTCCACGTGCGCCTCGAGCGCGCCATCGACCTCACCCGGCTCAAGCCCGCCGAGCAGCTGTGCCGCGCGGTCGAACATATCGACCGGACCGTCGAGCGTCGAGAGCGCCTGCGCCAGCACGCGCTCCATACAATCTTCCACCGCGTTGAGCGTCACGAGCTCTTGGGGCACCACGGCAGACGTGCGGTTGCGCACACGCGCCACAAACTCAAGCGTCGACAGGTACACATCGCCAAAGGGCGCAAAGTCGCCCTGGTAACCGCCGCAAAGCGCCGGCGCCGCCAGCGCATACTCGGTTTTGGACAGCGGGCTCAGCGCCATCGCACCCAGCTCGAGCGCCGTGTCCTCCAGCATGAGGCCCAGCGTGCGCGAGCGCAGACGCTCGGCATCGCCCGCCGACACGTCGCGATCGAGCACACGCGCCGCATCCGGTGCATCGCGCTCGACAGTGCGAATGTGCAGACGCTCGGCAATGGCGCGGACGGCGGCACAGCGGGCAGCCTCGGCCTCCTCCTGCGCCGGCGTAAAGATACGGTTGCGCCCCAGCACCAAGCCAATTACGTTACGCGGACCCAGAGCGTCAACGGCCAGCGCCGCCAGCAGGGATGACGGCAGGTCACCCTCGAGTGCCACCACAGCACGCGACGCACCGTGGGCCCGAGCGTTGTCGCGCACGGCGAGCACCAGCGCCTGCCACAACCACTCCTCGGAACGGAACTCGGGCAGTTCGTGATCTTCCAGGGCATCGAGCATCACGCCGCGCTGAATCTCCTGAACCAGCAGGCTCTCCTCAAAACACGGCGCCTGGGCCACCACGCGACCGCAGTCGTCGAGCACAAACGAACCGCCGGTATACACCGACTCGTCATAGGCACCGACCGGCGCCATGCAGGCAAACCACACGCTGCGCTTGGATGCGATCTTGCGGTAGGCGCCGCTGCGAACGGCGGCAATGGCGGCAGTCTCGCGGTCGGTCATGTCAAACGCGTTGAATTGGAAATACGCGATGAGGTCGACGCCGGTCGGCAACATCTCGAGCTCGCGGTCCAAGTCAAAAATCACGGCGATGCGCACGCCGTCCACGTCGAACACCGGCGGCGCCCAACGCGTGTCGTTGTTCTCGCCACGCTGCAGGGCAATGCTCGAACGCGCCGGCACCACATGACCGTCCTTGAGCATCATGTAGTCGAGCAGCGGTTGGCCCTCAAACGAAACCGCCGCGGGCACGATGCAGATCATGTCAAGCTCCTGGATACGCTCGGCGACACCAGTCAAACCGGCAAGCACGTCGTGCTCAAAGTCGGCAGCGCCCACCAGGCCACCGGGCATGGCGCCCATAAAGAGCGGAGCCGGAACGCACAGCACGCGCGCCCCGCGCTCGTGGGCCAGACGAGCCTGGTCCTCGATGCGGCCGCAAATGCCCTCAACATCCCCAAGGCGCATATCGATCTGTGCAAGCGCGAGCTTCATGGCTCAACCCTTTCCGTCGTAAACCATCGAAATCGTAGTAAAAGCGCCGGCCGCATAATGCAGTCGGCGCTTGCATGTGCATATGCTAGCTATGATACCCCGAGCGGGGACGCGCTCCTAGAATGTCGCGGACCACAGCCCGTGCAGGTTGCAGTAGGCATAGACGGTACCGGTCTTGGAGCCGCCCGCGAAAAACGTCGCGGGCTTCATGCCGGGCTGGAGGTAATGGACCTCCAGACGGCCCTCGGCCTCAAGGGCGATCCACTCAATGTAGTGCTCGGGCAGGCTGGGGTGCTCGACCGAGCCAACGCGTGCGCGAATCACGTGACCGTCGCGCTCGGTCTCGACGACGGGCACGTGCTTCTCGTGCGCCGCGTCCTCAGTATTTGCGGTCAGCTCCGTGCAACCGGCAGGGGTCGCAACGCCGTCGCCAAGGGCAGCGATGAGCTTACCGTCGGGGTCCTTAAAGAATTTCGCCATGATGTTCTCCTTTGCTGATGTGCCAATGTTCTTGATGGTTCTTATGCCCAAAGGCAGACAAACCATCCACGGCATTGCAGATGAACACATAACGGATCAGGCAAGCGGTCGGGCCAAAATGCGTCGACCGTCCTGTCCGCTCCAGCAGTCCCACCCCGCGCGCGGCTAGCGACCGTCGCCACCGAGCAGCGCCAGAACATCCTCGCGCGTAAACAGTGCCGACGAGATACCATCGCCGCCGAGCACGCTGTTGACCAGATCGCGCTTGGACTCCTGCATCTGCATAATGCGCTCCTCGATCGTATCCTTGGCGATGAGTTTGTACACGGTCACGGTGTGCTGCTGGCCAATGCGGTGGGCGCGGTCGGTCGCCTGGTCCTGTGCCGCCACGTTCCACCACGGGTCGTAGTGGATGACCACGTCGGCGGCCGTCAAATTGAGACCCACGCCGCCCGCCTTGAGCGAAATCAAGAACACCGGCACCTCGCCCGCCTGGAACTGCGCAACCATCTTGGCGCGGCTCTCCTTAGACGATGCGCCCGTAAGCTTAAGGAAGGCGATATCCTCCTTTGCCAGGCGCTTGCCGATGATATCGAGCATGCCCGTAAACTGGCTGAACAACAGGATGCGATGCCCGCCGTCGAGCGCGCCGTGCACGAGCTCCATGCACGTATCGAGCTTGGCGCTTCCCGCCTTGTAGTCCGCATAGTGCAGATGCGGGTCGCAGCAGATCTGACGCAGCTTGGTGAGCTCGGCAAGCACCTTGAGCTTGTCTTTCTTAAACTCGGATGCCTCGCGGTGCTGCACCTGCTGGGCGATGCGGTCCTGGTTGGCCAGGTAGAGCTTGCGCTGCTCGCCGGTGAGCTGCGCCATGACCGTGTCCTCGATCTTTTCGGGCAGATCGGCCACCACGTCCTCCTTGACACGGCGCAGTACAAACGGCGACACGAGTGCCTGCAGACGAGCGGCGCTGTCGCCCTCGGCGTGCTCGACCGGCCTTTCGAAGCGCTTGGCAAACGACTCGCGCGTGCCCAGCAGGCCCGGCATCAAAAAGTCGAAGATGCTCCAGAGCTCGGACAAGCGGTTTTCGATGGGCGTGCCCGTCAGGGCAAAGCGCACGCCGGCCGGCAGGCGCTTGGTGGCACGCGCCACCTGGGTGAGCGGGTTTTTAATGTACTGGGCCTCATCGAGCACCACACGGGCAAAGTCCTGCTCGACGTACTCGTCGATATCGCGCCGCATAAGGTCATACGACGTCACGACCACGTTATGCTCGGCAACGCCGGCAATCTGCACGCGACGCTGCGCCTTGGCGCCCACGATGGCGCACACATCGAGCGACGGGGCAAAGCGCTCCAGCTCGGCGGTCCAGTTGTACACAAGCGACGCGGGACACACCACAAGCGTGGGTTTAGTGTCCCCCGCCTCCACGCGCGCCAGGATATGCGCGATCATCTGGAGCGTTTTACCCAGGCCCATATCGTCGGCCAAGATGCCGCCTAGGCCCAGGTGCTCAAGCGAGCCGAGCCACTGGTAGCCGTCGACCTGGTAGCCACGCAGTGTGGCCTTGAGCGAGGCGGGCACCGTAAAGTCCATCTTGCCGAGCGTGTCCAGGCGCTCGACGGTACGGAGGAACGCAGCGTCGCGATCGGCCTCAAGCGCTGGCGTGCGCGCGAGCATGCTATCGACAAACAGGGTGCTCGACGCGGGAAGCGACATGCCGTCGAGCAGGTCGACGGCATCGACGCCCAGGTCCTCGGCAAGTCCAAACGCGGCGCGCGCTCCCTCGTCCAGGCGAACGATGTCGCCGGACGTAAGGCGCGCGAACGTCTGGTGGCGCTTATACGAATCGAGATAGATGGCAAGGTCGGCCGCCGAAAGCCCGCTCGCACCCAGCTCGACGTCGAGCAAGTTGCTCTTGACGGTGGCGCGCACCGAGAGCTTAGGCGCAGGGCGCACCGAGATCTGGCGCAGGCGGTCGCTGAGCATGACCTCGCCCAGCTCGGACAGAGCAGACAGGCCCTCGGTCAACAAGTGGAACAGGCTCTCGTCATCGCGCTCCTCAAATGCCAGGCCGCCCTCGTAAAAGTCGAAATACAGGGCAGCCGTGTCCATAACGCGAAACTCCGCCACCGTATCGCGGGGCGGAACGCCGGGGCGTTGCTCTTCGAAAGGACTGCCCGGAGCACCAAGACTAAAGAGATCTGCCGACCAATCGCCGTAGGCCACCGTAATCTTGCAGGTCACAAGACCATCGTCGACGCCAATCGCCATGGCAAAACTCGGCTCGGGCGCCACGGCGTCAAGTACGGCGGGAGCGGTCAGGTCGGTGTAGTCGCGCAAGATGGGCAGCGCCATGCGGCAGAACTCACCCACCTGGTCGGCAGCGATATGGACCGGCGTGCGGCAGGGCAACAAGTGCGATAGGAACGGCGCCGCATGTTGGGCAAACGCCGCGTCAGTACGGCGCGCGCGGCGCGTATCGACCAGATAGGCTGCGTCACCTGCGACAAAGCAGTACGTATCGGCCGGCAGGCGCAAGTCGTAGCTGCCTCCCGCCGCCGGTGCAATCTTGGCGGCAAGGAGCGGCGGGCGCTTAGCCGGGACTTCGCCCTCCCCCTGCGGCGACGGCTCGACCGCCACCTCGTAGGAGCGATGCGTCGTCGTCCCCCGCGACCAAGCAGGCTCAAAGGACATGGTCCTGCCGCGCAGCAGGTCCAGCACGGACACGATGGAATACTCGGATACCGGCAACTGACGCTCGGCAACAAAGCCGCTGCGAGCAAAGTCATACGATGCCGAGCGCGAACTCGTGATGTCGCTCAGGTAGGCGACCGTCATTGCGACAAAGTCGAGCAGCTTTGTCGACACGTCATCGAAAGCCTCGGGTACATGGGCAAACGTAAGCTTCTTGCCATAGGAGAACGTACCACCACGCACATAGGCATCGGCCATGCCGTCGATATCCTTAACCACGTAGGACACCGAACCGCAGCGAATGCGAAACTCGAGCGCCCAGTTAAAGCGATCGGCAAACAGCGGATTGTAGTACGGCACCAGCGAGGGCTCCAGCACCGCTTTGGGCGCATCGGGGTCAATGGTGCCGGCGAGCTTGCGACGCATGGCCGCGAGCTCGTCCACGCGCGCGTCCGAAAGATCGGAAAGCGCCGCCACAAGGCTCGGGCTCGTGGGGACGGGCGCAGGGAAGGGAAAGTTGGGGTTGACCGAAGATGCGCTAGGCGCGGGGCGTGCGGACTGTTTGGATTGTGCGGGCGGTGCCGTAAACGTGCGGACCGGCGTACGCAGGCCCTCGACAGGCTCGGCGCCACTGGCATCCAGATACGCCAACGCCGTGGCGATGGCGTGCTTGCACATGCCGGAATAGCGGAAGGCAGCGGGGCAATCGCAGTCGTAGTCAATAACCTCGTGCTCGTCCATATCGAGCGCCACGTGCGTCTTGTACAGGTCGCCGCGCGAGCCACGCACCGTGCCCTCGATGTTCACGTTTTTGGAGAAGCGCGAGCCGGAGTCCTCAAACGACAGCACGGCACCGTTGAGCATGAGCGAGCGCCCCTTCATAAAGGTGCTGCTAAGCGCCGCCTCCTTACGAAGCGCCTGCACAAACGTCCCCTGCGCCATCACTTCCTCCAATCTCACCCGGGGTAGCTAATTTGGGACGGGGCTATTTTAGCTACCCCCATATGTCGGTTGAGATGCATTCCGACCCCGACTCATTCGCCGTCAGTCAAAGGGTAGCTAAAATAGCCCCGTCCCAAATTAGCTACCCCGCAAACGCCGTCCTTAAATTACCGTCACTCTGCCTTGGTTACCCACAATCGCCTTTGCCTCTGCCAGCAGCGGAATCGAGCGTGCGTTGACCTTGGCCGGCACCTCGGCACGCAGTACGCGCCCGTCCACCTGCTCGATAAAGATCTCCACGCGGTCGCCGCCCGGGTTTGCGGTAAGCACCGTGGCAAGACGCGCCATATTGCCCTGGCTAAAGCGGCTGTTGGGCACCATGACCTCAAACACCTTGGGCTTGTTGTTCTCCTCGTTAAGCTCAAGCGGCACGATCTCCTGCGCGATGATCTGGTCGCCGCGGTCCGAACGCTCGAGCTTGCCCTTAATGCGAACAAACGCATCAGACAGCTGCGCACCGGTCTCGGGATCGACCTCGCCGTACAGGTATCCCTCGGCCTCTTTGTAGGTCTTGGGGAACACCACGACCGTGACCTCGCCTTCCATGTCCTCGAGCTGCACAATACCCATGGGGTCGCCGTTTTTGGTCACGCGCTTGGACACGCTCGAGACCATGCCGGCCCACCACAGCGCCTTGCCCTCGGGAATCTCCTGGTTGATGGTACCGCCCGTGGGGTTTTGCACCTCGTAGCCGGTATCGATCTGCGAGAACGAGAAGTCGCGTGCCTTGGCTAGTGCATACTCAAACGGGCGCAGCGGGTGGTCCGAGACATAGATGCCCAGAACCTCCTTCTCCTGGCTCAACTTAAGGTGGCGGTCCCACTCCTGGCCATCCGGATCGGGCACGCTCACCTCAAAGCCCGAGCCCTCAACGTCGCCAAACATATCGAAGAACGACGTCTGGCCGCTCGCGCGATCCTTTTGGCGCTTCACGGCGGCATCGATGATGTTCTCGGGGTTGTTCTTGTCCACGAAGTGCATCATCTGGCGACGCGGATACCCCGTGGAGTCGAAAGCACCTGCCTTGATGAGCGATTCGATCACGCGACGGTTGGCCTGGCTCGAGTCCACGCGCTCGACAAAGTCGTGCAGTGTCTTAAACGGGCCGCCCGCCTCGCGCTCGGCGATAATCGCCTGCGCTACGCCGGTGCCCACGCCGCGAATGCCGGCCAAACCAAAGCGCACGCCTTCCTTGGTAGCCGTGAACTCGGTACCGGACTCGTTAACATCTGGCGACAGCACGGGGATGCCGTCGTGACGGCACGCCGAGACGTAGTGAACGATCTTGTCGGTCTTGCCCGTGTAGGACGTCAGAACGGCCGCCATGTACTCGTGCGGATAGTGCGCCTTAAGCCATGCCGTCTGCATAACCAGGATGGCGTAGCCGGCGGAGTGCGACTTGTTAAAGGCGTAAGATGCGAACTCGAGAACATCGTCCCAAATCTTCTGGGCGACCTCGCGCGTGTAGTTGTTCTTGATAGCGCCGTTCATCCAGTGGTCGTAGGTGGTCTCGTCCGAGCCATCCTCCCAGTGGAGCACCGTCGAGGTGAGCAGCTTGATCTTTTTCTTAGCCACGGGCTTACGGATACGCGAGTCCGATTCGCCCTTGGAGAAGCCGCACATCTCGACGGAGATGAGCATAACCTGCTCCTGGTAGACCATGGTGCCGTAGGTTTCGCCCAGGATGTCGTCCAGACGGTCGTCATAGGAGGCGGCCGGCTCTTTGCCGTTCATACGGTTGATATAGGACGAAACCATGCCGGCGCCCAGAGGGCCCGGGCGGTACAGGGCAATCAATGCCACGACGTGCTTGTACTCGGTGGGCTTCATGTTCTTGATCGTGGCCGTCATGCCGGCGGACTCGACCTGGAAGACGCCGGCGGTGTGGCCGGAGCCCATGAGCTTAAAGATCTCGGGGTCGTCAAAGGGAATCTCTTCCTCTTTGATGTCGATGCCGAAGTTCTTTTTGATGTTGGCCTTGGCCTTGGAGATAACCGTCAGCGTACGCAGGCCCAGGAAGTCCATCTTGAGCAGGCCCATGTCGGCAACGGTATGGCCCTCGTACTGGGTAATCTCGACGCCGCCCTTGGTATCGAGCTTGGTGGGCACGTGCTCGTTGACGGGGTCGCGGCAAATCAGAACGGCGCACGCGTGCACGCCCTCGCCACGGGTAAGGCCCTCGATCGAGAGCGCCGTGTCGATGATGCGGCGGGCGTCGTCGTCCTTTTTATAGGCCTCGGCAAAGTCGGGGTTAAACAGATCCTCTTTGCCGGGTTGTTTTTCGAGTACCTGCTTGAGCTTGACCTTGGGGTCGCTCGAGACCATCTTGGACAGACGCTGGCCCATGTAGACCGGGTAGTCCAGGACGCGCGCGGCGTCGTTGATGGCCTGCTTGGCCTTGATGGTCGAGTAGGTGATGACGTGGGTGACCTTCTCGGGACCGTAGAGCTGGCGAACGTGCTCCACGACCTCGAGGCGCCGCTCATCGTCGAAGTCCATATCGATATCGGGCATCTCGGTACGCTGCGGGGACAGGAACCTCTCGAACATCAGGCCGTTCTCGAGCGGGTCGAACGCGGTGATGTTCATGGCGTAGGCGACGATAGCGCCGGCGGCAGAACCACGGCCGGGGCCGACGCCGATGCCGTTGTCCTTAGCCCATTGCACGTACTCGGCGACGATCAAAAAGTAGGCGGCAAAGCCCTTGTCGCAGATGACCTTGTATTCGTACTCAAAGCGCTCTTTGATGTTGACGCCGCCGATCTCGCGCGTGGCCCAGTCGTCACCGTAGTGCTGGCGCAGGCCTTTCTCGCACTCGCGGCGGAACTGGCTCTCGTGCGTCTCGCCGGGATCGAGCAACGGGAATCGCGGCAATATGATGGAGTCCCAGTCCAGCTCAACGTAGCACTTGTCAGCAATCTCGAGCGTGTTGTCGCAGGCCTCGGGGCAATACGGGAACATCGCCCGCATCTCCTCCTCGGTCTTCATGTAAAACTCCGAGCCGGTCATGCGCATGCGGTTGGGGTCGTCGACCTTGGCATTCATACCAATGCACATGATGACGTCCTGCACGGGCGCATCCTCGCGGCGCAGGTAGTGGAAGTCGTTGGTGGCGATGACCTTGACGCCCACCTGCTTGGCGATGTCGATGAGCGTGCGGTCCATCTGCTCGTCAGTCAGGCCGTTGTCGGTGGTGATGCCGTGTTCCTGGATCTCGATGTAGAAGTCACCGGGCTCGAAGGTATCACGGAAGGTCTCGGCCCACTTGATGGCGCCTTCCATGTCGCCGCGGTCGATGTATTTGGGGATGATGCCCGCGATACAGGCGCTCGTGCAGATCATGCCCTTGGCATGGCGGCGCAGGTTGTCGAGCGTCACGCGCGGCTTGTAGTAAAAGCCCTGCACGGCGGCCTCGGAGACCGTCTGCATTAGGTTGACGTAGCCCTCCTGATCCTTGGCCAGAAGGATCATGTGGTAGAGCTCGGGCTTGTGGTCGCGGGCAAGGGTCTCGTCCGGCGTAAAGTAGACCTCGCAGCCAAAGATGGGCTTGATGACCAGGGGCGGTTTGAGCTCGTCGATGTTGCCCTTCTCGTCCCACATGGCCATGTCTTTGACGTACTGGGCATGCTCGCGCGGGTTTTCCTCGGGATCGGGCTCCACCAGCTCGTCGCGGCGGTCCTTTTCCAAGAAGGCCTTGTCGTGGCTCCAGGTTTTGTACTCGGGCGTGTTGTGATTGACGGCGTCGCAGGCCAGCGCCAGGTCGGGCACGCCATACATGTAGCCGTGGTCGGTAATGGCCACGGCGGGCATGCCAAGTTCAACGGCACGATTGACCATATCCTGGATACGGGTTGCGCCGTCGAGCATGGAGAAAACAGTGTGATTGTGCAGATGGACGAATGCCATGTGATGAGCTCCGATGCGGGTTCGTGTTCTGACTGAACGATTTTACCGCACGGCACGGACAGCACCCGAACCTAGCCAAACCAACACGGCTCCTCTTGCAGTTGCGGTGAAATGCGGACTGTTTGGCGGCTTTTTGGCCAAAACAGTCCGTATTCCACCGCAAGTTATCTGAGGGCTAGAAGTTGTAGGTGACCACTTGAGGTTCGGCGGGTTCGACGAAGAGGGTCGGATCCGGCTGCTCCACGCGGACGAACTTGACGGTCACGGCCTCAAAGCCCGCCTTGTGCAACACGTCGGCGTAAACGCGCGCCTGCAGGGCGTGCTTCTCGAGCAGCTGGTCCGGCGTCTCGTCCGGCGTGCCGCCCGTCTTGTAATCAATGACCAGGGCGCGCGGCGGATCGGCCGGGTCGGTGGCCAGTGCATCGATGGCGCCCTCGGCATAGGCACCGTAGCGAGCGATGTCCTCGTCCTCGCAGCCCAGCGAAAAGAACGGCACCTCGGCGCGAACGCACGGCCACGCGAGCAGATCGGCACGAACAGCCGACTTGAGCCAGCGGTTCAGGGCAACGTCGAAGCGTTCGCGCTGCTCCGGCGTCAGGCGCCACAGGCGCGCCAGAGCATCGGCACGCTCAGCGGGCAGCGCATCGGAACCCATCTCGATCAGCCACTGGCAGGCGGCATGGAACGCCGAGCCCAGCGCCATGGGGTTGCCGGCGGGCTCGACAGCGGCCACGTCCGCATCCGTCATCTCGGAACCATCCGACTCCGCATCATCGCCAGCCTCGTCCATGGGCACACGCGCCTCGGCGGCACGGTCCTCTGTCTCGGCATGGAGCGCCGCGGCGATTGACGAGTAGCTATACGAGTCACGCACCGGAAATGGACAGATGCCCATGCGCACGCCCACTGCCTGGGAATACACAAGCTCAAACGAATCGGGCTTGGGGTCGGCAGGACCAGGGACGATTGTACTGGCCGAATCGTCGGCAGCATCTGCATCGGCATCGCCGCGGACAAGCCTGCCCTCGACATCCAGCGAAGCGTTGGCCTCAAACGCCTGCTCGCCAAAGGTAAAGCCCGCGAGCGAGATGAGCTCGTAGTCGCCCGGCTTGGAGTTGTCGAACACCAAACGGTCGCTATCGAGCTGCGGCATGTCCAGAGCGTCCGTCGGCAGAATGCGGCGCAGGACATCGTAGGTCAGATCCGTCTCGACATCGAAGGTCGGCGCCGCCACCTTGCCGCGGCTCACGCCGGCATCCATCGCCAAGATCACCAGCTCGCGCGCACGCGTCATGGCGACATAGAGCAGACGAGCCCGCTCCTCGAGCGAAAGCTGCAGGTCGTCGTTGCGCAGGCGAACGAATGCCTCGGCGGGAGAACCCGTCGCGCAGACATCCTCCATGAGCTCCGGCGGTAGCCACAGCGACGTGCCCTTGCCCTTAAACGCGTGCTCAAACTGCTTTTTGACGTCGTCGCCCTTCACAAAGGTTCCGTCGGTGAGCTTAACGCCGTCGAAGCGTGCCGGCAGCGCCACGACCTGCGCTCCTCCCTCGACGCGACCCATCTGTGCCGCACCCGAGGGCTTACGCACGCCAAAGCACTCGGCGACCGCCACGACCGGATATTCCAGACCCTTAGAGGCGTGAACCGTCATGATGCGCACCGCGCCGTCGCCCTCCTCGTTGAGGGCACCCGGGGCTTCCTTGCCCGCCAAGAAGCGGTCGAAGGCCAGCGCGATGGAACGCGGCGAGTTACCGAACTCGGCCTCCGCCTCGGCCACGGCGTCGAGCGCCTTGAGCACGTTGGCGGCAATGGCCTTGCCTTCGGGACCGCGCTGTGCCAGACGCACAAACCAGCCGGAGGCGTTGACCACGTCGCGCGCGATGGCGGCGAACGAATCGCGGCCCACGCGACGAAGCGCATACCGCAGCACCTCGCGGGCGCGCGTCACCAGCGGCAAGTCTTGCAAACCCGGCACGTCGAAATCACTCATGATGCCCGCATCGATGTTGCGGCGCGACGTCTCGCCTGTCTGCTCGTCGAGTTTGGTCGCCAGCGCCAGGAACTCCTGGGCGCCGAGCGCAAACATCGGCGAGGCGAGCAGCGGCATAAGGCCCTGCGCCGTATCGGCCGGATTGGCGAGCGCGCAGACCAGGGCACGCACCGTCTGCACCTCGGCAGCCTGGGCAAAGACCGAGCCGCCCGCGATGACGCAGTCGAGCCCCTGATCGCGGAAAGCCTGCGCGTAGACATCTGCGTTGGTCATGCGGCCCAGCAGCAGCACCATGCCGCCCTGGGGCTGGCCGGCATCGGCAAGTGCGCGGAAGCGTTCGGCGATCGCACGGGCCTTGGCCTGCGTGCGCTCCTGCGTACTGCCGCCGGCAACAAAGAGGGCCTGGCGACGCGAGGCGTCCGCCACCAGCGTGTCCTTGCGGCCGTCGCTCGCCTCAAGATCCAAAAAGCCCTGCATCAGGCCGCCATCGTCGCCATCAAAGACGCGCGCCACGTAACGCAGCACCTCGTCATGGCTGCGGAAGTTGCGCACGAGCTTAACGAGCTCGCCAGCAGGGGCGTCGGCCGCGGCAGTCGCCTCGGGCGCGGTAGACGAGCCCACCTTGCGCTCCTGGCGACGGAAGACCTCGACCTCGGCGCCGCGGAAGCGGTAGATCGACTGCTGCGCATCGCCCACGGTACAAAGCGCACGCTCCCCCGCGCCGGTCAGGTAACGGATCAGGTCGACCTGCATCTGGTCGGTATCCTGGAACTCGTCGATCATGACCATCTTAAAGCGGCCCTCGTAGGCGGCTCGGATGGCGGGATAATCGCGCAGCGCCTCATATGCCATGCGCAGCAGATCGTTATTGTCGAGCGCGGACTGGTCGGCCTTGAGCGCACGGTACTCCGCCTCCACGGAACGGGCCAGGCCCACCAGCGCATCGAGCGCCGGGCCACCGCAGGCAAGCACGATATTGATAAACGCATCGGCGGCCTCGGCCTTGAGCAGCTCGGCTTGCTCCTTAGGGAATGCCTTGCTCGCGCGCGGCATGGTGCACGACATCATGAGTCGCGCCGCATCGGCCATGGTCTTGCCGCTCGCCTCGAACGCGTCGATGGCATCGAGCGCCGCCTGCGCCTTCTCGGTCGAGGCCTTGCTCGCACCCAGCGCCGCGCGATAGGCATCGGCGAGTGCCGAGGTATCGGCCTGGCCGCGCGCCACGCGCACGTCGTCCATACCGCCCGGCAACTGGCTCGACAGCTCCAGCAGGTCGCGCACCAGACCCTTGATGGTCGTACCGCCGCCAAAGGAACCGCCCTCGCCCGCCATGGGATACCAGGCATAGAGGGCCTTGAGCGATGCCGCGAGCTCGGGGGCGGCATCGGGTGCCGTCGCGCGACCCAGCACATGCTCAACAGCCTGATCCATGAGCTCGTCGGTATCGGTGAGCACCGTGAACTCGGGGTCGATGCCCAGCTCCAGCGCGTGCGCGCGCAGGATACGCGAGCACATGCCGTGAATGGTCGAAATCCACGCGTCGTCGACGGTCAGTGCTTCCTCGTCCATACCCTCGTCGATAAGCGCACGGCGCACGCGGTCGCGGATCTCGGCCGCGGCATCCTTGGTAAAGGTGATGGCGAGTACCTGGTCCAGATGCTCGACGAACGGACCGGATTCGGGCGAGAGCGCATAGACGATGCGGCGCGTGAGGGTAAAGGTCTTACCCGAACCGGCGCCCGCCGAGACAAACAGCGGGCGGTCGAGCGTTTTGACAATCTGCAGCTGTTGCGGCATCAAAGTCGAAAGATCCATGGTCTACACGTCCCTCCTTACAAACGTTCCTTCGTGGTTATACGAGCAGCGGGCATGCGCGGCCTGCGTCGACGCCGGGTCGACAGCAGCGACGTTGCCCGCCTCGAGTTCGCGCAAGCGCTCGGCGATGCCGGCCTCCACGCGATCGAGCAGGGCGTCGAAGTCCATGCTGCCACCCTCGCCGGGGAAACCTTTCTTAAGGCCCGGGATGCGGCCGTCGCCGCGCTCTTCCTCGAGCAGCTCGGCGCTCGCGGCACCGCGCAACGCCGGCTTGCCGCCCTTGGTCGAAAAGTAGAGCGCCGCGCGGGTGTCCAAATCCAGCGCCCGGCGCATGGCCTGGGCGTAGATAAGCGTTTGGGTATGTGGTGGCAACCAGCGCGGATCGTCGATGGGTGCCGTGCCCGATTCCTCGTCGCGCACCGTAGGGTCGGCGAGCTTAAACTCCTCAACGCCCGTGCGATGCTTGTAGTCGATCACCACGGCACGATTCTCGGCGTCCACGTCCACGCGGTCGATGCGCCCGCCAAGCGGCCAACCGGCATACTCGACCTTGAGCTCGTTGAAGGCGAACTCCAGGTAGCGCGGGGCAAAGGGGGCAAGTGCCTCGGACTCGTAGGCAAGCACACCCTCCAGCTGCGGCAAGATCTCGGCCACCTGGCGCTCCTCCACCGGGGAGAGCGGCACCAGCGGGCCCTCCGTGCCGCGCTTGCCAGCGTGCTCGGCCAACGTCTCGTCAAAGACCTCGTGCAGCAGCTCCTGTGCACGCGGCAGATTCTCGGGCGTCACGCGCTCCATGCCTTCTTGGGGCAGACGGGCATGCAGATGCTCCAGCACGTCGTGGACAAAGTTGCCCTTCTCCATGTTGTCAAAGCCCGCGTCGATAGACTGGGGCTTGACGCGATACGACACGAACCAGCACAGTGGACAGGTAGAATAGGCCTCGATCTGCGAGGCGGACGTCAGACGCGGCACGAGCGGCGCGTTCTCGCCCTCGCCATCGCGACGGCGCAGAACCAGATACGGAATGGCTTCATCGCTCAGGTGCTGAGGGGCTTCGCAGGTCACGCGCTCGCGCTTGAGGCCTTCACCTGCCGCGGGATCAAAGTCGGCGATGATATCGCCCTCGCCCACGCACGTGGGCTTGGCAGCGCCAGCGGCCTCGGCATGTGCCCGCAGCTCGGTCCATACGGCTGCCGGGTAGCACTCTCGCGCCTGGCGATCGTGTGTCACGCGGGCAAGCGCGACCGGACCGCTCGTCGCCTGCATTGCACGGCCAAAGCGCACGCACAGCAGGGCGGCGGGCTCCAAAGACACGCCGTCGCGGCGCAGCTCGGCCATCAACGTGGCAAGCGGGCCCTCTTCGTGCGAAAGCGGATAGCTGTCCAGGTCGACATCGGCAAACAGCACGGCATCGTAGCCGCCAGGACGCAAAACCGACGCATCGGCAAGCGACACGAAGCGCACTTGTGCCCGTGGCGTGCGATCGACCTCGTAGGTCGCGTAATCGTAAGCGGTACTGCGCTTGTCCACCTTGGTTCGAACGCCGTCGAGAACCGGCACGGTCGCGGCCTGCGACACGTCGAGTGCGCGAGCATCGTTCATAAGGATGTCGATGGCATGGCGCAGCAAAGCCGTCTCTGCCTGGCGACGGGCCTGGCCGTCAAGGCCGCCTAGAGCGCGATCGGGCAGCGCCTCGGCAACGGCGAGCATGGCCTTGAGCGCCGTCACGGGTTTGTCGCGCCACAGCGCCTGGAACACGTCCGAGACCACACACGGCACGTTCTTAAACCAGTTTTCGTCGCTCGCCGCCTTGCGCGCGCCCCTCACCTGACCCTGGACGCTCTGCAGCAGGCTCTTAACGCCCGCAGTGGTCTTGTTGCGCGACAGGCGTATGTTCTTGTCGAAGCCGCGGGCGCTCGCGGCGTCGGCACCCGAAAGCGGACTGTAGATCCAGTCGGTAAGCTCCGGCGCGGGCCACCACTCGGTCTTTGACGCCATGCCCTCATCGGCGGCCTTCATGCACTCGATCAGGCCGGCAAGCGCCGCAAACTGCCTGCCCGCAATGGATTGAGAAAACGCCGTGAACTCAGTCGTCTCGGCCGCAATGTGACGCGCCGCCAGACGAGAGGCGAGTTCGCCGAACAGCTGGGGTGCCCGGGCAGAAACAACGAGCACGCGCACGGGGTCGGCAGAAGCGCCGTCGACCTCGGAACCCCGGCACGTTTTTACCAGATCATCAATTGCGTCCGCATAAGCATGAGCACGGGCATGGGGGCCAGCGACCTCAATAAAGGCAGGCTGAGCGGCGGTCCCGTAAGCGGCATCAGACGCGCCGACACCCTCCCCTAGCGGCGCGATCTCAAACAACACATCGCGGGCATCAAATGCCGTGGCAAGCTCCTCGCGCATCGCCGCCTGCTCGCGGGCAAGCAGCACGACGACCTCTCCCCCATTGTTCGCCACGGCAGACAGCAGCTCGAGCAGACCGTGCGTAAACGACGTGATACCGCGCACGCATACGGCGCGAGTGCACGCCGGCAGGCTATCGGCCAGGACACTGGTCATAATGTCAGCTGCCTCGCAGGGCTCAACCATATCTCGACGGTCCAAACCGCCCGCGTAGGCGCGCAAAAGCTCGAACACACGAGCCTCGGCATCGCTTTTTGGCTCAGGCTGGCAGTTGTCGCCACGGCATCGTTCGGCACCCGTCCCCGCAACGCCCGGCAACACGTCGCGGGCCATGCGCGCGAGCATGCGCACTGTGCCCTGGCTGCGCGAAAGCGGCTGCAGGTCGGCATCGTCGAGACGCGTGACCATGTCCGAGAACAGCATCTGGCGCTGCAGGTTGTCGACGAAACCGCGCCCGTCGCCCAAAAGCTCCCAAAGCGAGCGAAGCCACGATGTAGACGTCTTGTAGTCGATACCCAGCGAAACGCCGGCTTCCGCCGCATCATGACGGCACAGGTCGAGCTCGGCAAACGTAGGTGCCAGCAACACGGCACGCCCGTGGCGGACAATAAGGTCGGCAAGCAGCGCCGACTCGGCATCGCTCAAATCCGTGCCGGCATTGGTGGTATAGATTCGAACAGGCATGGTCCTCCGCTCAAACTGTTCGCAATAATCAATGCATCCATCCTACCCGCCCACGCGGACAGATTTGCCCCACGCCAACAGATTTGATCCCTTGAGGACGGAGGAAAATGGATCACAGAGGGGGTCAGTCTAACCCGGTGATCCGTTTTCCTCCGTCCCCAAGGGATCAAAAAACCGCCCCCGGAGGGACGGTTCTTCGTAATTCAATGTTGTCGCCGGCCTACTCGCCATCCTCCAACTTAATGAGGATCTTGCGGTAGCCACCGTACTCGCCGTTCAGCGCCTTTGAAACGCGGCTCACCGTGGTGGACGAAGCGCCGGTACGGGCCTGAACCTCAACATAAGGCTCGCCCTCGTCCAAATAGCGCGCAACCTGCAAACGCTGAGAAAGGTCGCAAATCTCGCGCGGCGTGCAGATATCGGTCAAAAACGCTTGGATATCCTTCTCGTCGTCCAAAAGGCTAAATGCGTGGACCAGCTGCTTGACATCAGGCTTGTCAAACATGTTCTCGATATTCATCGATCACCGCCAAACCCGCCAAAAGGCATCGAAGTTGATACTGACATCGGGCATCGTTCGCCCGTTCTATGCAATAGGGCAACGCCTGTGGCTTTTGCCCGTAGCAGTGTAGCACACCACCAAACTAAAGCGACAAGACTCTCTGTCAGCGGCGCGTTTTTCAGGACGAACGCCGTTTTGAAATCGAATGCGCACGTAAGCTCCACGAATATTTGCGACAATGGGCATCCAGGCAAGGCCCCGCGTTCGCGCAGCCGTCCAAGTCGCCACGGCAAGCTGCTTCACGCGTCACTAACTCTCCCCGCGCAAGAAAGGACCCCCTACCATGCGCTTTATGCTTAACTGGCTCTTTACTTCGATCGCCATCGCGATCGCCACGTTCCTCGTCCCCGGCATCCAACCCTTCGGTTTTGCCGAGGCCTGGGTCTGTTTCGCCTTTGTGGGACTGTTCCTCAACATCGTCGATTCGCTCGTCAAGCCGTTCCTGACGGTCATCTCACTGCCGCTCACTATTATTACGCTTGGTATTTTTCAGCTCGTAGTCAACAGCTTTATGCTCGAGCTGGCCAGCTACCTGTCGGTCAATCTGCTGGGCGCGGGTATCTCCATTGCCGGCTTTGGATCGGCCTTTATGGGCAGCATCCTGGTATCCATCATGCGCAGCATTCTCGACAGCATCGCCGAGGGCTAGAACTGTTCAATACGAACCGTCATATCGACCCAAAACGAAGGCCGCCCATCGCAAAAATGGGCGGCCTTCTTATTTGTCAAGTCTCAAAGGACGAGAGAGTCTACCATTTCCACCCCGTCCCCAAACGCAGGTGTGGGTTAGATGACGTAGTCGTAGCCATGGTTGGGAGCAACAAGTTGATCGAGCGTCACACCGTCGAGGTAGTCGTTGATGAGCTTGTCAAGGTTCTTCCACACGTCAAGCGTGGGGCACTCATCCGAACGCGAGCAGCCTTTGCAGTCGCCATCCAGGCAGGCGACCGGCGCCAGACTGCCCTCGGTCAGGCGCAAGATCTCGCCCACCGTGTATTGCTCGGGCGGGCGCGTGAGCACATAGCCGCCGCCCTTGCCGCGCATGCCCGAGAGCATGTTGGCGCGCACGAGCGTAGCCAAAATGTTCTCGAGATATTTCTCGGAAATCCCCTGTCGCGCCGCGATCTCTTTGAGCGGGATGCGACCGGCTGCCTGGTGCTCGGCCAGATCGACCATAACGCGCAGGGCATATCTGCCCTTAGTAGAAACCAACATGTATAGTGCTGCCTTTCGGTCATTTAGTCCGTAGAAATTCTAGCCGAAAAATTGGTTTTGAAAATACCCATTCCCGTCAAGATGGTTAATCGACTCGTCATAATCTTCTATTTCCTATTGCGTTACTAGGCTTTAGCGTCTACTATGCTTGCCAACAGCAAAACGAACAACCTATAAGGTTTGTGGGTTTCGCTGCTACACACACACCGTAAAACCACACGGCATCCAGTCATTTGAACACTTTGGAGGTTCACCATGAGCAATGTTTATACGTCCATCGATCAGCTTATCGGCCACACCCCGCTTCTGGAGCTCACTCACTTTGAGGCCGATGAGGACCTCAAGGCCCGCGTGCTCGTCAAGCTGGAATACTTCAACCCCGCCGGCTCCGTCAAAGACCGCGTCGCCAAAAACATGATCGACGAGGCCGAGAAGGCCGGCAAGCTCGTGCGCGGCGGCGACTACACCATCATCGAGCCCACGAGCGGCAACACCGGCGTCGGCATCGCCTCGGTGGCGGCTGCCCGCGGCTACAAGGTGATCATCACCATGCCCGAGACCATGTCCGTCGAGCGCCGCAAGCTTATGCAGGCATACGGCGCACAGCTCGTGCTCACCGACGGCTCCAAGGGCATGAAGGGCGCCATCGCCAAGGCCGAGGAGCTGCAGAAGGAGACCCCCAACAGCATTATCGCCGGCCAGTTTGTGAACCCCGCCAACCCCGCCATCCACAAGGCCACGACCGGCCCCGAGATCTGGGATGACACCGACGGCGAGGTCGACATCTTCGTCGCCGGCGTTGGAACCGGCGGCACCGTGACCGGCGTGGGCGAGTTCCTCAAGGAGCAGAACCCCGAGATTAAGGTCGTCGCCGTCGAGCCCGCCACCTCCCCGGTGCTCTCCAAGGGCCAGGCCGGCCCGCACAAGATCCAGGGCATCGGCGCCGGCTTTGTGCCCGACGTCCTCGACACCCAGGTCTATGACGAGATCATCCCCGTCGAGAACGACGACGCCTTTGCCACCGGCCGTGCCGTGGGCCACAAGGAGGGCGTGCTCGTGGGCATTTCGTCCGGTGCCGCCGTGTGGGCCGCACTGCAGCTGGCCAAGCGCCCCGAGAACGAGGGGAAGACCATCGTGGCCCTGCTTGCCGACACCGGCGAGCGTTACCTGTCCACGGCACTGTTCCAGGACTAAGGGCCTGTCGCCCATAGGTTGAGCCCACGGACGAGCCGGTCTCCTCTCTCCCGGCAGCCTGAGCCCATCCAATCAGGGTGTCCCACGAGACGTCCGAACTTGCTACAATGTCTGCGGCGCGGAACCAGCCTCCCGCGCCGCTTTTCTTTTTTGGCCACATGCCACCAAGGAGAACCTCCCCATGCACAACAAGCGCGTGCTCGTCGCCATGAGCGGCGGCGTCGATTCCAGCGTGACCGCGTACCTGCTCAAAAGCCAGGGCTACGAATGCGTCGGCGCCACCATGCGCCTCACCTGCCCCGCGCCCGATCCCGTCACGGGCATGAGTAAGGTCGACCGCGACATCGCCGATGCAAAGGCTGTCGCCGAGCGCCTGGGGATGCCCCACCATGTGCTCGACCTGCAGCAGGCCTTCGACCGCAACGTTATCGAGCGCTTCGTGACCGCCTATCAGGAGGGGCTGACGCCCAACCCATGCATCATCTGCAACCGCCACATTAAGTTTGGCGCATTGCTGGATGCGGCGCTGGATATGGGCTGCGACTACATCGCCACGGGCCACTACGCCAAAACGAGCCAGGCGTCCGACGGAACCTGGCAGCTGTACCGCGGCGAGGACCCCAAAAAGGACCAGAGTTACTTTTTGTATTCGCTTACGCAGGAACGCCTGGCGCACACGATCTTTCCGCTGGCTGGGCTGGACAAAGAGCGCGACGTGCGCCGCATTGCCGCCGAGCAGGGCTTTACCAACGCCAAGAAGGCCGAAAGCGAGGACATCTGCTTTATTCCAGACGGTGACTACGCGGGCTATATCGAGCGCCGCTGCGGACATCCCGCTGCACCGGGCGACATTGTGTGGCGCGACGGCAGCGTGGTCGGGCGCCACAACGGTGCGCTGCGCTACACCATCGGTCAGCGCAAGGGCCTGGGCGTCGCGATGGCGCATCCCGTGTACGTAACGGGCGTCGACGCCGACAGCAGCACCGTGCATCTGGGCGAGGCCGAGGACCTAACGGCCACAGCGCTCACGGCCAACGACTGGATCTGGAGTGCCCCTGCCGACCGCATGAAGGCAGAGCTCACGTCCGGTGGCATTCGCGTAGGTGCCAAGTACCGCTATCGTCAGAAAGACCAGGCAGCGACCCTTGCGCGCGGCGAAGACGGGCAAATGCTGCTAACTTTTGACGACCCGCAGCGAGCCATCGCCCCCGGCCAAGCCGTTGTAGTCTACCGCGGCGACATCGTCCTGGGCGGCGGTACCGTGACTGCCGCCATCAAGTAGTCCCATCCCCTTCATAAGTTGCGGTGAAATAGGGACTGTTTAAGCGTTACAGGCCGCTAAACAGTCCCTATTTCACCGCAACTTAGAGAGGACGGCCTCGGTCGGCACTGCTGTGTCAGCCGAGGCCGCTACATCGTTAGCGCTGGACGTAGGCGCGAACCAGCTCGTAGGTGTTGCGCACGCCGTCCATGTGGCTGCGCTCGTAGTTGTGGCTCGCGTACACGCCGGGGCCGATCAGGCCATGGCGAATGTCGTAGCCAGCCGAAAGCGTGGCCTCGACGTCCGAGCCGTAATGTGGGTACACATCGATCGCGTAGTCGAGCTCAAGCTCGCGCGCGATATTGGACAGCGCCGTCACCAGGTCGTAGTTGTACGGACCGCCCGAATCCTTGGCGCAAATCGACACCATGCGCTCGGTGCAGCCCAGGTCGTCGCCCACGCAGCCCATGTCCACGCTGATCATCTCGCGCGTATCGGCCGGCACAAAGGCACCGCCGTGGCCGACCTCCTCATACACGGTAAAGAGCAGCGAAACCTTACGCGAAAGCGTCACCTCACCAGCGGCGACGGCACGCGCCAAGCCCAGCAAAATGGCGGCCGACAGCTTGTCGTCCAAGAAGCGGCTCTTAATGTAGCCGCTCTCCGTCACTGTGGTGCGCGGGTCCATAGCGATGATGTCGCCGGTCTGAATACCCAGCTCGAGCACATCGTCCTTGCTGTCGACATTCTCATCGAGCAGGATCTCCATGTTCTTCTCGATGGTCTTGACCGGCTCATCGGCCACATGCGCCGAAGGCTCGGTGTTAAGGACCACGCCCGTGTAGACATTGCCGTCACGCGTGTAGACGGTGCAGTTCTCGCCATCGGCCGTGGACCACTGGTGCCCGCCGAGGGTCGTGGGGCGCAGGCGACCATTGTCCTTAATGGAGCGCACCATGGCGCCCAGGGTATCGACATGGCTCGCCAACACGAGCGGCTCACCCTCGCCACCAAGCTCAACGAGCACGTTACCCTTATTAGAACGCTCAGGCCCAAACCCCATATCGCGCAGGGTCTCCATCAGATAATCAGTCGCCGCACGAGTAAACCCCGTAGGCGAAGCAATAGAAGTCAGCGTCTTAAGCTGGTCAGTAATAAAACCAAGCGTAGAATCCATTTGGGACACCATCCACAACTCCAAAGTCAACATCCCGTAATCAGTAAAAGCCCCAACAACGATACCATCACGCACAAATATTTACCCAACGAGATGACCCATCGAGCTCTTCCGAACAGTGCCCGCCACGACAACGAGCCGGCGGGCCCCTGCCCGTTAGCCCCACAATCTTTCCGCAGGACGGAGGAAGCCCCCGCCGCACGAAGTGCGCAGCGGGGGCTTCCGACATGTCCGAGGACGATTGTGGGGCTAACGGGCAGAGGCCCGCCGAACCAAGTTAGGCAGCCGGGCAGATCTTCTTGAAGAGCTCGATGACGTCGTCGAGCGTCGCCTCGCGCGGGTTGCCCGGGAAGCAGGCGTCGGCCATGGCGTCCTTGGCCAGGACCTCGATCTCGTCAGCCTTCATGGCTTCGCAGACGTGCGGGATGTTCACGTCGGCGGAAAGCTGCTTGACGGCGGCAATGGCAGCATCGGCGGCCTCGTCGGTGCTCATGCCCGTGGTGTCAACGCCCATGGCGACGGCAACCTTGGCCAGGCGCTCGGCGCAAACCGGCTTGTTGAACTCCATGGCGATCGGCAGCAGCATGGCGCAGGCGACGCCGTGCGGGGTGTCGTAGTGAGCGGACAGGGTGTGAGCCATGGCGTGATCGATGCCCAGGCCGACGTTAGAGAAGCCCATGCCGGCGACATACTGACCAAGAGCCATGCCCTCGCGGCCGGAGCCGGGCTGACCGGACTTGGCCTCGGCGACGGAGTCGCGCAGGTTCTCGCTGATCAGCTTAATAGCCTCAAAGTGGAACATGTCGGAAAGCTCCCAAGCGCCCTTGGTGGTGTAGCCCTCGATGGCGTGGGTCAGAGCGTCCATGCCGGTGGAGGCGGTCAGACCGGCGGGCATGGAGGCCATCATGTCGGGGTCGACGACGGCGACCTCGGGGGCATCGTTGGTGTCGACGCACACGAACTTGCGGACCTTCTCGGGGTCGGTGATGACGTAGTTGATGGTCACCTCGGCGGCGGTACCGGCGGTCGTCGGTACGGCGATGGTGAACACGGCGTGGTTCTTAGTCGGAGCAACGCCCTCGAGGCTGCGGACATCGGCGAACTCGGGGTTGTTGATAATAATGCCGATGGCCTTAGCGGTGTCCATGGAGGAGCCGCCACCGATGGTCACAATAGCGTCAGCCTCGGCGGCCTTGAAGGCCTCGACGCCGTCCTTGACGTTCTGGATGGTGGGGTTGGGCTTGATCTCGGAGTAGAGGCTCCAAGCGATGCCGGCGGCGTCGAGCTCGTCGGTCACCTTAGCGGTAACGCCAAACTTGACCAGATCGGGGTCGGAGCAGACGAAGATCTTCTTGTAGCCGCGACGCTGAAGCTCGCCGGGGATCTCCTTGATGGCGCCGGAACCATGATAAGAGATGGTATTGAGAACGAAACGATTAGCCATTGATAGCCTCCCATCGTGTGCGGGGCATCCATTACGCCCCACGCTATGAGTCCCATCCTAACGCTTTTGAAACGAAAAACACGTGAGAACGTCAAATTAGTTAAAGCGTTTCAACATGATAACGGAGTCCTAGACCTTCCCTCCCGACAGCAGCGAAGGCTAGATTATAGAAGCAATCGCCCAAAGGATACGACCACTCAGTCTATAAATTGTTTCTGTTTTAGCAATATATGTTTGACAATACGTTTATAAATGGTTACCTTATAGTAAACATCTTAGTTCACTAAAATAACATTAGTGAAATGAAAGAGGCGGTAGAGATGTTAGTTCTACCCATAAAGACCCTCTTGGGCCACTACATTTATGATGCCAATCGAAACGAGATACTTGCAGTAAGCAAAGATCTCTTCAATTACATCTCAGAAGTCCAAGCAGGCGAAGTTTGCCCCGACTCCTATAAAACAGACCAAGAATTCCAGTTACTACAATCATGTGGCTACTGCTGCGATTCGCCATTGCAGGATGTCGCTTATCCATCAATTGACCTTTTGAAAGTTAAGCTGGAAAGAAATTTACGGATGATAACCCTTCAGCTGACTCAATCTTGCAACTTCCGATGTGATTACTGTATCTATTCCGAAAACTCCTTATACAACAGAACCCACAGTCATAACTCTATGTCTGTTTCGACGGCCAAACATGCAATCGAATTCTTTAAGATGCACTCGATTGACAACCCAAACCCGGTCGTAGCATTTTATGGAGGAGAACCTCTCCTTCGATTTAGTGAAATTAAGCTAATTACTCAATATGCAGAACAGGTATTTGAAGGAAAACACATCTCATTTCGAATTACAACCAATTGCTCTCTTTTATCTGAAGATATGGTTTAATTCTTCTTCGATTCTGGACATGAATTCTATTTGCTAATCAGTCTTGACGGGCCGCAGCAAATCCATGATAAGTCTAGGCATTACGCTAATGGTGAGTCCTCATACCAAGCAGTTATAGACAATGTTCATATGATTTTAGACAACCATCCTGAACGCAACAAATATATTCATTTTAATGCCGTAGTCGACACGAACAACATCTATAAAACAGTCTCTTCCTTTATAAATGATAAGGATATCGAGGCTTGCGATGTTCAATTCAACTACTTGGAACGCAACGGACGTATCGCCCCCTACAATGACAAGTTCTCAAGTCAACTGAATTACGCCTTATTTAAAGCAAGAATTATGGACGAGCGCAAGATCGAAAAAGGAAACTGCAGCGATAGGCTCGCTTCATATACGCTTGCAAGCATCAACCAAAACATTAAGCGATTTGCACCTTCGAACATCCCAACAAAAGCTATACCCGGTGGTCCATGCGAGCCAGGAGTTACGCGTCTATTTGTGACAACAGCAGGAGCGCTTCTTCCTTGCGAAAGGGTCAGCGAAACAACCAAGGACATGTATATCGGTACATTGGATTCAGGATTTGATTTAGGTCAAATTGAAAAGATGATCAATGTTTCAAAGCTGACCAGCGATTCATGTAAAAAATGTTGGGCATTTCAGCTGTGCACTCAATGCATTAAAAGCGCAGATTGCAAAGGAGTAATTAGCCCTGATTACAAACGAACAGCATGCGACAACTCAAAACGAATTGCCTTTGATCGACTTAATCAGAAAATACTTCGCTTTGAGCTTCATAGACACGAAGTGTCCATTACAACGGCTCTTAAAAGGAACAAGCGATAATAATCATGAAGACAATTGGACTTATATCTTTCACGAGAGCTGACTATCCTCTTCTAATTGGATTGCTAGGAGTTGGCTACAATATTCGGGTATCAACACCATGCGGCATTCTACCGGACGGCGTAGATGTTGCCAACCTTGTTAATTGCAAAGAAATTGGCATAAGAAATCGAATTAACTATGTAACGACAATCGATGAATCAGACCTGGTTGTCGTTTTATCGACGAAAGAAAGCGCCACAGGACTCATAGAATTTAGTAAACACGCTGAAACCTATGCACATTCTGTAAATAAGAAGGTTGTCAGTCAACTCGCCACTGAACAAATTGAGTCTAGCAAAAGCGACATGCAGGAATTAGCCCTGATACCAAAAATTGTTGTCGGGAATCTATATACACCCGCCGATTCAACAATTACGTTTAGTAGCATCGTTAGCGAGATGAGAAAGCACCATCCCAATCTATGCGCTTTGAGCTTCAATCCTTTAAATGAAATCTGGGGCTGCAACACCCTTAGTTTTGATGGTGGCCAATCCGCCGTCATCAAAATGAATGAGCAGATCAACATCATCATTGAGAATGATAAATCCGACCTAGCTCTATTAGAAACGCCCAATGTGCTTATGAAATACGACGACCACATTTACGGAGATTACGGATTAGGATCGATTGCTGCATGTCGAGCTTTCTGCCCTGACTTGGCCATTATCAATATCCCATACACGATAGCCGACTACGACATAATGCTTGGACTCATGCCCATAATTGAAACGCTAACGCAAGCAGAGAAAGTTCAATTTGAAATTACAAACGAAGTACTTGACGCCACTGAAGGGTTGGAGACGCATAGGTTTCAAATAAGCTATTCATCTAGCGATAAAGCAATTCAAGCAGCAAGAGAACTTCGACTAAGAGGAATGCCCTGTTTCTCAGCCAGCTTAGATCCAGAAGAATCATTACTATGCTGCAAAACAATCGAGAACGAGTTGTTTGATTTCGATATTGGGGTGCTGAAATGACAGCATATCGTAAAGATGAAACCATCTACGCAGAAATCGAAAAAGCGATAAGCAATATTAGAGATTTGGATTTGACTCAATTTGACCAAAATCTAAGAAATCAGCAATTGACCGACCCGCCATTCAACTTGTCCTCATCAGATTTAGTTCGACTGCTTATTTATCTTGAAAGCAGGTTTTCTGTTTACGTTGAGTACTCGTCGATTGAAAACCTAGGGTTCAACAGTGTTGAGGAGGTGAAGAAGGTAATAGAACAGTCAGAAACAATCGAACAATGGGAGGCAGATCATGAGAAGTATTCGTCCATTTAACATGCATGCAGTAAATAGCGTCATTCATTTTGTTAGAAATTGCCCATGCGGTTATTGCAGCTGCATGTACTGCAACATACTGCGCAATTCTCCGCACGAAGCAGAAGTCGGTTCCAATTCGATCGAGGCGATGACGCGTGGTGGCTACTGGTCCTAAATCGAGCAAGACGGTTACAAACGAATATCGAATCTCAATTGAAGGTAACCCTTATCCGCATGCTCTAGCTCTCATCAACCCAGCCGGAGACAACCTCAATATCAAAAGACATGGGTTCACGGGTCCACTAGGACAGCTATTGAGTCTAAAATATACCGTTTATGACGATGCAAATGAAAAACTCTTTACTGTCGTCGACGGTGGTTTTAGTAACATGCCCAGGGTTGCGCTCATCATCGAACACAAGGAAGTTGCGGTGTTCGATTATGGCCTAAACAGACTTGAGATGAAGTGCGTAACGAACATACCGAATTACACAATAAAAGGTAACTTCCTATTTGGAGATTACGACATATTCAGCCAACGGGAAGTGAAGCTATCTTCAGTTATCGTCCTTCAATGTGATAAACAATCGTGCTTTAGCATACAGTTTTTGGATAAAGCCGAATTGGCCGCCGCAATTGGAATACCCACAGCCATTGCCCTTCTGAGGGCTCGGATTGAAGAGCATCTCGAATAAATCGCAAAAAGCAGTTCGTAGCAACGTTCAGGAGCTAGATAGTTTTTTCTGGCTCCTGAAACTGCATTACATAGTCTGCAAATTGTTCGAAACCATGTCCATGATCCGCAATGATGACGATTCGCTCTTTCATCTCCTGCGCAACCACCATCTTCAAAAAGGATATCGAAGCATTATCTAAATTGTTGCAAGGCTCATCCAAAATAATAATAGAATAACTGCTCAGAAAGGCCCTACAAAGTAATAGAGAAGCCAGTTCTCCGCCAGACAAATTGTGTCCCCTAGCTCCAATGATGGGATTTACTTCAAATAATTTATCGAGGCTAAAACCCTTCAAAAGATAGATGAGTTTTTCAGAGTCAATATCTACAAGACCATAGTAAAGAGCCTTCCTGAAAGTTCCCCCCATTATCAAATGTCTTTGCGGCATAGTTGCGCAGGGTAGCTGGATTAAAGTCGAACCATCGAAAATGACAGTAGACTCATTAACACACAGTCTGCCAGCAACTGGCGACAATAATCCGTTCAATACTTCCAGAAATGAAGATTTACCACATGCATTAGGGCCGCTTACTAAAACCAGACAAGGTGCCTGTATCGTGCAATCTGGAATTGTTATCCTCTCATTAGTTTCGTTCGACGAAAACGAGAGAATGATTCCTTTCCAACTAATTCGATCAGCGTGATCGAAACATATCAAATTAGGTTTTTCAGCTTCCAAAAGACGACGTAATTCCAAGACACGGTGCAACGATCTAAACGACGGCTGAAGCTGAGCCCAACAATTCAGAACAAGAGGAAAAGGAGAATAGCATAGAAGTACAAGTTGATAGCTCTGCACCGCAATCCCGACCGTCAGTCCGCGCTTTGACACAAGGAAAATAAGCAGCAGAACTGAAAGCAAGCCAGTAATGATGTTGCCAGCGTCAACTATTTCAGTTGCCAATCTCGCAAAGACACTCTCCTCAACTCGAGAGTTCCTGCAGGCTTTAAGCATCTTTTTATAGCGAAGTAATTCCAAGTTAATTGAACGAGAAATACGAATGTAAAGTCGACAATTTATTAGTTGGGCTAAATAAGCAGAACCCCTCGCCTGGGCCTCCAATGCCTTTTCGCTCTTAGTCGATAGCTTACTAAGAGCGAACGGATATAGAAGCGAGATAAACAATGCCGAAACACAAACAGGAATCAAAAGCAACAAAGAGATATTAGATAGCGCCACAAACGATACCAAACCCGTCACTAGGCACGGAAGAAACGCAGTTGTAAATATTCCAATCATCGGCTGTAGGTTCCCAGCCTCTTCAATGCGCGATAACAGGTAGTCACTGTCTTTTGCTAAAACTAAGGGCCGCTCTAAAGCATGGCGGGCAAGCAATCTATAGAAGCAGTTAGCGCCATCGGAAGCCAATTGCTCCGCATATTTTGATCTGAACAGGTTTGTCACCAGCTCAACTGAGAGCAATACTAGCAGGCCTAACCCAATGCATAAAACGTTACGATAATTAGAGCGAAGCAGGCCATAGTCTATTATCAACGATTCAGCTTTAACAACAGACAGCTCCACCAGGGCAGATAAAATGCAGAGCGCCATCAACTTGATTACTGTCGTCTTATTTTGAATAAAAAGCTCTGGCATATGTCCATCCCCTCAACTAATAATCATAGCTGGAAAGATGACATTTTTATTCTATAGCCTCAAGCAACACGCTTTGCTGACGTCAAATCTTGTCATTACAAACATGCACCTTAGCGCTTAAGACTCAAAAAAGGGGGCGGCCGAGATGGCCGTCCCCTCCCCAATAATGATCAGTGCGACAAAGGGGCCAGCCCCTTGCCGTATCCTGCCGTTATTTTTGGCAGCCCTCTTTCCAAGCCTCGGCCGCAACCTTCCAGCGTAAGCGCAAGTCGCGCTCGCGGTCGATGAACATGATGGCAAACGCGACAAACAGCAGCAAACTCGCCACGACGATGGCGTGCAGCCCCATGCGCTCAATACACCAGTTGCCCAGCACGGCGCCAAACACAAAGGTAAAGATCACGCCAAAGTACAGCAGGCCGTTTTCCAAAAAGCCGCGCCTGTGGGTGATGATGTAATCGTCCACGTTTTGCAGCGCGTTGCGCAAATTGCCGATGCACATGGTCGTAGCGATGCCGTGACCGTGGATCTTGCGGAAGCTCTCGACCTGCATGCCGCAGGCAAACGAGGTGAGGCAGTTGGCGAGCAGGTTGAAATTGCCGCCCGGGATAAAGCTCACGCCCAGCAAGATGACGGCTTCAAAGAACACCGTCACCTGACGCCAGTGGATCACGCTGCCAAACCGCTCGTGTACCAGATCGGCAAGCATAATACCCACGGCAAACGACACCACTGGGAAGAAGTAGCGCCCCGCAAGTGCCCAGTTGCCCTCCGAGATGCTCACGCCCACGAGCAGGATGTTGCCTGTCTGCGCGTTGGCGAAAACATGGTCGCGCCCAATGTACGAATACACGTCCATAAAGCCACCGGCGAGCGCCAAGATGATGCCCAGCTCAATAGACTCCGATATCTGTTTGGCACGCTGCATCGTCGTGCATCCTCCTTGTTGACGACTCTCTCGTGCGTTGGCGGAAACATAGCCGCCGTTCATACTGTAACCCATTGACAACATGACGTGCGCGCGAGACGGGTTCTCCAACGCGCAGATACACAGTCCCTTGATTATCGACTTTATCCGAACACCTCCCACATTCATCCGCACATGTACGGATGAATGTGGGAACCCGATACCCTGAGGGCCGGACCGGCCGGC